>JAZRDM010000026.1:0-2057 GCA_045660265.1 Candidatus Scatosoma sp.
AACGGAAAGGGCAGCGCCAACCGCAGTTACCGAACCGCAAACACCCCAATATCCGCACATTGCGCCTGGCATCATAATCGTTCTTTTTGCGAGCGTTTCCATACAAGTCGGTAAATCAATATCACCGCCTGCATTTTTATATGCGGTCAAAAACGCCGCACCGTCAAGAAAATGATGTTCAGGACCGTGCATATTGATAAAGCCTTTATTCATCAATTCTTTTGCGATTTTAATAGGGTTCTTGGATTGCGTATTCAGCAAGTGCTGTTTAATCAAATCGTATTTTTCTTGTAAGGTGTATTCCATATACTGTTTTTCCTTTGTTGCGTTTGTATGGTCATTATAGCACGTTTCACGAAATTTTTCAACCTATACTTTGTTATTCCAATATTTTTCCGTCCGTGGAGATTGTAACGACGCTCCACGGAATCATTTTTCCGCTTGCAATCAAAGCGCGTTTCACGGCATTTTCAATTCCCCCGCAACAAGGCACTTCCATGCGAACGACTGTCACGCTTTTAATATCGTTGCCTGCAAGAATTGCCGTAAGTTTGTCGGCATAATCTACGTCATCGAGTTTAGGACAACCAACGAGCGTGATTCGATTGCGAATAAATTCGTTATGAAAATTGCCGTAGGCATAAGCCGTGCAATCTGCCGCAATAAGCAAATTTGCGCTGTTAAAATACGGTGCGTTTACAGGCACGAGCTTTATCTGTACGGGCCATTGCGAAAGCCTGCTGACAATAGGCGAGCTAACTGTGGGGCAGGAGTGTTCTTCGCGTTGAATGGCTCTCGATTGCGTACCTGGACAACCGCAAGGTAAAGGGCTTTTCTTTTTTGCTTTGGCGGCGAGAACAGCCGCTTCGTCATAAGCAGGTGCTTCACGCTCTTCAAACGAGATTGCATCAACAGGACAAGCAGGCAGACAATCCCCAAGCCCGTCGCAGTAATCTTCTCTGGTAAGACGAGCCTTGCCGTTTATCATTTCAATCGCACCTTCGTGGCAAGCAGCGGCACAAGCTCCGCAACCGTTGCATTTTTCTTCATCAATTTTAATTATTTTTCTAATCATAATTTGTCTCCTTTCTTGACATAGTAATGATATTATAGTACAATAATTAAAACAAGTCGGTTGTTTTTACAACGAAAAGAGGGATTTATGAAAAAATTTATTCCGATATTGAAAAGAACCCAATTATTCGCCGCTGTTTCCGAAGAAGAAATTTCCTCGATGCTGTCTTGCCTTAACGCACGGCTACGCACTTATAAAAAAGGGGAATATGTACTTCGCCAAGGCGAGCATTTAGATGATATCACGGTACTCGTAGATGGAGAACTTCATATTCAGCGAGATGATTATTGGGGCAACCGCGCTATCGTTGACCGTATTGCCGTTGGAGAAATGTTCGGGGAAGCGTATATCGCGCCTGAAAGCGGTGCGCTTTTGAACGACGTAATCGCCGTTGAGGATAGCACCGTTATGTTTTTTGACGTAAAGCGAATTATTACCGTCTGTTCTTCCGCTTGTAGATTTCATTCTATGGTCGTACAAAATTTATTTTTCGCAATCTCCGAGAAAAACCGAAAATTGGTACAAAAGCTCGGATATATATCCAAGCGTTCCACAAGAGAAAAATTGATGTCCTATCTTTCCGAAGAAGCAAAGCGGAATAACAGTTCTTCGTTTATTATTCCGTTTAACCGTCAACAGCTTGCGGATTTTTTATCGGTAGACAGAAGCGCGATGTCAAACGAGCTTTGTAAAATGCGAGATGAAGGACTTTTAGAATTTAATAAAAATGCTTTTAAGTTGTTATAGAAAAATTGAAGGGCTGACGTTTATTTTTCGTCAGCCCTTCAATTTTGCCTCGATGTAAACAAAGAAAAGAAAAATGATTGAATTATTGATAGGGATGTGATATAATACCGATAAATAAGAAGTTGACGGAGATGGCGAAATGAGTATAACACAAAGATTTTACGACAATATGGCTTCTCATTACGATAAGCTTTTCCTTGATTGGAAAGCTACAACAAAAGAGCAAGCTGTATTA
>JAZRDM010000027.1:0-80393 GCA_045660265.1 Candidatus Scatosoma sp.
TTGGATATGGCTGTCGGCGTTATTGTTGGCGGTGCGTTTACGGCAATCGTCAACGGGCTTAGCAACAGTATCTTGCGTCCGATTATTAACTGGCTTCTCACCTTGATTTTCGGTGGTGCAGGTTTAAGCGGTGCAATTACGATGCTTTCCCCTGCGTATCAAGTAGATGCGACGACGGGCGCGTTTTTGTTGGATGAGACAGGGAAGAAGATTATTGACCTTGCAAACAGTATCTATATCGATTGGGGCGCGTTTATCAGCTCGATTATCAACTTTTTATTGATTGCTATCGTGTTGTTTTCGATTGTAAAAATTATCAACCGTATCAACGAAGCACGAGAAAATGCCGAGCTGGAAGCGGAAAACACGCGTAAAAAAATAAAAGCAATTAAAAAGCTTAAAAAAGAACAAAAAATTTCGTATGAACAAGCAAAGCTGGTTTACGAAGAAGATTTGGCTAAGAAGTTGGCGGAAAATGCGGAAGCAAAAGAAGCGGCTGACAAAGCCGCGGCGGAAGCGGCAAAACTTGCCGAAGAAAAGGCAAACGCAAACACCAAGCTTTTGCAAGAAATTTTAGAAACTCTCAAAAACAAGTAAAGAAAAGAGCCGATGAAAATCGGCTCTTTTTTATATGATATGATAATCTAAATCGTCCTTTACTTTGCAAAGGTACATAAAACGGATAACATCTTCATCTAAAGAAAGCTTTTGATAGGGCGCGCTTTCGTCCGTTTGTAAAAGGGGTACGCGTTCGAGGGTAAAGGATAAGGCGTACTTGTCCTTTAAAGCGAGTAAAATTTCTTCCTTTCCAAGTAAATCTTTCAGCGTTTGGCGAATCATAACGTTGACGTCTTTATCAAACAATTCGTTTCTTCCAAGCTCTATAAATCCATCTGCGCTAAAGCGTTGAACGGTTGCGAAATCCAAAGAAAGCTGGGTGCAAAAATCTTGCATATCAAAGGTGGTTTGGTCGTACTCTACAAGAAAATACGTTAAGCAATAGGGCATCATTGTAATTTATCTTTTTCTTCTTCGGAGATTTGCGGTAAGTCGTTGGTGGGGTCATCGTCGCCGAGCGGTAGTTGTGTTTCGCCAACCTCGACCATTTCTATTTGTTCTTTTTTGCCCGTTCTCTTCTCGATTTGCGCTTTGATGAATACAATAAGATAATGTAACACCATGCCGACGGCAATCGCTTTTACAAGGTCGAAAATGACGGTTAAAAGGAACGTGAGAACAAGGATTAAAATATCTGTCCATTTCTTCGTTTTACAAATATGTACAAATTCGCGCCATTCGGACATATTATACGCAACGATAAACAAAATTGCTGCGATAATAGGCATGGGAATCATGGCTGCGTAGGGCATAAGGACGACGAGAATAAGCAACAATACAACCGCGTGCGTCATACCAGAAATGGGGGATCTGCCGCCGTTTCTTACGTTTGCCGCAGTACGCGCAATTGCGCCCGTTGCGGGAATTCCGCCGAAAAGGCTTGCGCAAATATTGCCTAAGCCTTGGGCGATAAGCTCGGTATTCGAGTTGTGTTTATCGTCGATCATGCCATCGGAAACTACACAGGAGAGCAGGGATTCGATACCAGCCAAAAGCGCGATAGTAAACGCGCTGGGGAGTAATGCGATAATTTTTTCGCCCGTGATTTGCGGGAATGCAAAAGTAGGAAGGTTAGACGATATGGTGTATAACGAGCCGATTGTGTTTACCGCCATGCCTGACAGTCCGACAATGAGCGCGCCCACGAGCACGGCGATTAACGAGCCGGGGATTTTTTTCGAAACTTTAGGCCATACAATTAAGATGGCAAGCCCGATAATACCGACAAACAACGCCCACGGATTGATGGTGGAGAAATACTCGAAAATCAGCGAGAGCTTTTCGGGTGTTTCGATTGCGGTGATGCCTGCGGGGTATGTTAAGCCTAAAAAGTCTTTAATTTGCCCGATTACAAGGGTAACGGCAATCCCTGCGGTGAAACCGACGGTGATGGTATGGGGAATGTACTTAATAAGCGTACCGACTTTGCAAACCCCCATAATAATCAACATAAGCCCTGCCATAACGGTGGCGATTACAAGCCCGTCCATACCTTGCGTGGCGATAATGCCTGCAACAATCGTGGCGAACGCGGCGGTGGGGCCGGAAATATTTACTTTGCTTCCGCCGAAGAAGGAAATGACAAAGCCTGCAATAATGGCAGTATAAAGCCCTGTTTCCGGATTTGCGCCCGAGGCGATGGCAAGCGCGATAGAAAGAGGCAGAGCGATTATTGCAACAATAACGCCGGCGATAACGTCGGATAAAATTTGTTTAGGCGTATAGCCTTTTAACGAAGAAAAAAGTTTGGGTTGAAAGGTATTCATAACGATACTCCAAAAAAAGAGTGGACCCGCAAAAAAGCGAGTAAAAGCAAACAACTCGCTATGCATGGATAGCGAGTTGCGAGTGTTCGAAAAAAGCGCGATAGATTTTTCTATCGCAAAAAAGGAATTAAAACTTACGCTCTGTCAGCTTTCTTTAAGCATCTCGTACAAACGTAGCCGTTTACTTCCTTGCCGTTTTCAACGTAAGAAACCTTTTGTACGTTTGCTTTGAACGTTCTTCTCGTCTTACGGTTGGAGTGGCTTACGTTGTTACCAGTAGTTTGACCTTTCCCACAAATATTGCATACTCTCGACATATTGACACCTCCAATTGAGATAAATTTACTAAATTTTTCGTTTTGTTTTCGATTTGAAATACTGCGCATTTTTTACAGGGCGCAGAAATAGCATTAATAATATAGCATTATTTTGAAGAAAAAGCAATCAAAAATGCGTCTAAAAATCCAAAAAATAAAAAAATATTTACAAAAATCGGAAAAATACTTGCCAAACGCGTTGAAATAGTGTAAAATGGGAAAGAACTTGGAGAAAGATTATGTCAGTTAATACAAACAATTCATACGGTAACATTTCAATATCCGACCTTGCGATTGCAAAAGTAGCATCTCATACCGCTATGGAATCGTACGGGATTGTTGAGATGGTTTCTCGCCGTTTTACAGACAGCCTTGCTCAACTGCTTAAAAAAGAAAGCGGTGGGAAGGGTGTAAAAATCACTACCTCCGGGAACAGAATTTACATTGACGTCTACGTTATTATTAAATACGGCGTTTCTATCAATGCCGTTGCCGAATCCTTAAAGGAACAGGTAAAATATAAAGTAGAAAAGTTTACGGGGATGATTGTCAATACCGTAAATGTAAACGTCATAGGGGTAAAACTGTAATCAGAGCCATTGAATTTGCGCAGATGGATTCGTCTGGGCAAATTTGCCATGCTTAAAAGCACCTGGTTTGTAAGCTTATACAAAATGGCGTCGGTTGCCCTTACTTTACTATAAAAACAAGGAGCATGAAGAATGCATAAAACAATAAATAGTTCAGAGTTTAAAAAGATGATTCTGGTCGGCGCGAAAGCGCTTGAAAATAACAGAGCAAAGGTGGATGCGCTTAACGTATTCCCCGTTCCCGATGGAGATACGGGTACGAATATGTCGCTGACAATGCAGTCGGCGGTGAGAGAGTTAACCGCTTGTTCTTCCAACGCATTCACGGACGTTTGCGATAGCATTTCCAAGGGCGCACTGAAAGGGGCAAGAGGGAACTCGGGCGTTATCCTTTCCCAAATTTTAAAGGGGATGTGTACTGTTCTTAGAGAAACGCAAAAAGACGTAGACGTTAAGACGCTTGCAAAGGCTTTTGAATCGGGTACGAAAATTGCGTACGGCGCCGTTTCCGTCCCCAAAGAAGGTACGATTTTAACCGTCGTTCGTATGATGAGCGAAAACGCGGTGAAAATTGCACCTAAAAAGAAGACGATTGAAGAATTTTTAACGGACGTTATCGCGGCGGGTGATAAGGCCCTCGATATGACTCCCGAATTGCTTCCCGTTTTGAAAAAGGCAGGGGTGGTTGACTCGGGCGGTATGGGGCTTATGACCATTATTAAAGGTTTCCTTTCCGCGCTTACGGGAGAAGAAATTGCAGAACCTATCGCAGTAGATAGCGCGCCTGCAAACGATTTCGGCGATAACAGCGATATTGTGAATATGGACTTGGGCGAAATTGAATTCGCTTATTGTACCGAATTCTTTATTATCAATATGAAGAAGAGCACGACGCTTTCGGATATTGATAGATTGAGAGAACGTTTGATGCGTTTAGGCGACAGCGTTATCTGTATCGGCGATTTAGAGCTTGTAAAAGTACACGTGCATACCAACGCACCCGGTAAAGCGCTTACGTACGCGCTTGAACTTGGCGAATTGGATAGACCGAAGATTGAAAACATGTTAGAGCAAAACCGTCAGCTTAAAGCGAAGATGGAAGCAGAAAAGAAAGAAATGGGTATGCTTGCCGTTTGCGCAGGACAAGGCTTGGCGGACATCTTTAAGGATTTATCGGTAGATCGTATCATTGAAGGTGGTCAAACCATGAACCCTTCCGCAAGCGATATTGCAAGCGCGGCGCAAAAAATCAATGCGGAACACATTTTTGTGTTCCCCAACAACAAAAACATCATTTTGGCGGCTGAACAAGCAAAGAATTTGGTGGAAAACAGAGTTATCCACGTTATTCCTACCAAAAACGTACCGCAAGGCTTTGCGGCAGCGCTTGAATTCAACCCCGAAGCTAGCGCAGAAGAAAACAAAACGAATATGATTCACGCGCTCGATAACGTAAAAGCAGGGCAAGTAACGCACGCAGTACGTACGACTTCGCTTAACGGATTCTCCATTAAGGAAGGGGATATTATCGGGTTAGACGATAAAAAGATTTTGGCGAAATCGCAATCTATCGAAGAAACGGTAGTGAAGCTTGTTGGTAGAATGAAGGAAGATTTCCATCAAGTAATTACGCTGTACTACGGCGAAGACGTAAAAGAAGAAGACGCAAGCGCGCTTTGCGATCAACTTTCCGAGCTGTATCCCGATTGCGACGTCGACTATCATAGCGGCGGCCAACCCGTTTACTTCTATATGATTTCGTTAGAATAATGTATATTTATTCATAAAATTAAATTTTATAAACAAACAAAAGCGGGTGGAACGGTGGTTTTCCCGCTTTTTTTGCCCATTTTAATGTGGGGCATAAGGAGAGAAAAGTGGAGTTATCTTCGCTGAAAAGCATTGGGGAAAAACGTAAAAAAGATTTTGAAAAGCTGGGTGTACGGACGGTGGAAGATCTGGTACGCTTTTTCCCGCGCGCTTATTTGGATTTAACGGAACGAATTTCTCTTCGGGAGAGTTATCATAACGATATGGCGCTTGTTGCTTGTTCGCTTACTAGGCTTGCGCCTGTTAATTATTCGAGCAGATTAAAGATTGTAAAGGCGTATTGTACGCAAGACGGTTTGCCGTTCACGGCGGTGTGGTTTAACCAGCCGTACGTTGCGCAAAAGCTGAAGCAAGGGGAGTATTTGATGTATGGGCGCGTGCAAAATCAATACGGGCAAATCACCCTTGTTAACCCCACTTTTGAACCGTTGGATAAAAATTATCGCTTGAAAGGGATTGTGCCTATTTATTCGTTGAAAGGCTCGCTTTCGCAAAAGGTGGTGCGTTCTGCCATTCACGAGGCGTTGCAAAAAGTGGATTTAAACAGCGTCATTCCTTATCCCTTGCGCGAGCGGTATGCGCTGAGTTCTCTTATTAAAGCCTACTATGAAGTGCATAACCCTACCTCGATAAAAAACAAGGACGAGGCGGCGGAGCGCATTGCGTTGGAAGAATACTTTGTGCTTATCTCTGCGTTTAAACTAATCAAGGGCGGTAAAGAAGAAGCCCGTGTGCATAAATATACAGTTTCAGCGGCGGACGTAAAAGAGTTTGCAAGTCGGTTTTCCTTTGAGTTTACGGATGGACAAAAGACGGCTGTGAATGAGATATTCCAAAACGTTCATGCGCCTACGCGTATGAATCGTCTGATTCAAGGGGACGTAGGCAGCGGTAAAACGGCGGTGGCGCTCTGCGGGATTTATATGGCGGTAAAGAGCGGTTATGCGGCGGCGTATCTTTCTCCGACGGAAGTGCTTGCGGCACAAAACTATGCACTGCTTTGTAAATATTTCCCCGATTATAAAGTGGGATATTTGGCGGGCGGTATGACAGCTAAGGAAAAACGAGAATTGAAAGCCGATTTAAAAGCGGGGAAGATAGATATTTTATGCGGTACGCATGCTATTTTTCAAGCGGACGTAGAAATTCCCCAACTTAATTTTATCGTATGTGATGAGCAGCATCGTTTCGGCGTAGCACAACGCAACGCGCTGGTGGAAAAGGGTGATGGCGTCGATATGCTGGTAATGAGCGCAACGCCTATTCCTAGAACGCTCTCTTTGATTTTTTATGGGGATTTAGACGTTACGAGCATTACGGACAAACCAAAGGCTCGGCAAGAAATTGCGACGTCTATTATTCCGCAGTCTAGATACGAGGCAATGCTCGATTACGTTGAGCAGGAAACCAAGTCGGGCAAGCAAGCGTATTTCGTATGCTCGAAGATAGAAGACGACGAAGGGGAGCTTATCAGCGTAAAAGAATTGCATGAAGAGTTGACAAAACGCTTGCCTGGCGTTACGTTTGGACTCTTGCACGGCAAGATGAAGGATAAGGAAAAGGCGGAGATAATGTCCGCGTTTAAAAACAAACAGTTCGATTGTTTGGTTTCCACGACGGTTATTGAGGTTGGTGTAGACGTTCCCAACGCAACGATTATGATTATTTATAATGCGGAACGATTTGGGCTTTCGCAGTTACATCAGTTACGAGGGCGCGTAGGGCGCGGCAGCGAGAAAAGCTACTGTTTCTTGTTGATGGGTGCTGAAAGCGAAACGGCAAAGGAAAGATTGCTGACCTTAAAGAATAATACGGATGGGTTTAAAATTGCGGAAAAGGATTTAGAAATGCGCGGCGGCGGCGATTTTATGGGGACTCGTCAGTCGGGAAAAATGTTGACGGATATCAAGAATTTGCGATATTCGCCACAGGTTATTTTCACGGCGAAAAAGTTTTCGGACGAGGTG
Organism: Candidatus Scatosoma sp.; assembly: GCA_045660265.1. Classification (GTDB taxonomy): domain Bacteria; phylum Bacillota; class Clostridia; order Christensenellales; family Borkfalkiaceae; genus Scatosoma. The sequence continues at coordinate 7,089 of JAZRDM010000027.1, forward strand.
TTCGAACGGCGTTTGGACAGCGAAGAGTTGCGTGAGGCGGCAATGCAAAAATATCATAGTTTAAAAGACGTTGTACTCAATTAAACTTGTAAAAAAAATTGTAAAAATTTTCTTTTGGGTATTGACGGGGGGTATTTTTTGTAGTATAATATAACTGATAGGGACCCAAAAGCCTATATCGAGGAGGAGAAGATATGGCAACTGTAAAAAATAACATAGTAAAATTAAAGGAAATTAAGTTTGATCAAGACGGATTGATTCCCGTTGTTGTGCAAGAAATTACCAGCGGCGAAGTATTGATGCAAATTTATATGAACGCTGAGGCTGTAGAAAAAACCATTTCTACCGGCTATGCGCACTATTACAGTCGGTCCAAAAAATCGGTGTTTAAATTCGGCGACGCCATGAAGAATACGCAAAAGGTGATTGCTGCGTTCTTAGATAACGACAAAGACTCTTTGCTTTTAAAAGTGCGTCAAAGCAATTTAGCGGATATGCAAAATAATCAATTTACTTGTTTTAACGATCAGATTGTCGGTACGAAACGTGATATCGGCAGTGAAATGATTGGTAAATTGCAACGCATTATCGACGATTGCAGAAAAGACCCTGAAGAAGGCTCGTATGCAAATTATTTGTTGATTCGCGGTGTGGATAAAATCGGCAAAAAGGTAGGCGAAGAAGCCGTGGAGCTTGTCATTGCGGCGAAAAACGGCAGCAAGGAAGAAGTGGTGGACGAAGCGGCAGATTTCTTGTATCATATGATGGTGCTTTTGCATGCGACGGACGTAGATATTACGGCGGTCGCTGCCGAGCTTTGCAAGAGAAATTGTTAAGCGGTACAGTACATTACAATCAATCAGCCACGGCGGAAGTGCCGTGGCTTTCTTTTTGAAAAATATTTTTTGTTGGTAAAATAAGTCTCTCTACGCACAGTAGAGAGGTTGTTTTTGTTGGTAGAATTGCTTTAACAAGGATAGAGAAATGCGCACAAACAGTGGGTTGCTTTTTATTTTACAGCGGGTTATAATAGTGGTGAAAATAAAAAGTGAAATAATACATAAAGGGAGATAATCTTTCAAAAAAAGACAGCCTTTTTAGCTTTTTGTTTGTTATAATACCCCTTGCGAAAATCGTAAAGGGGGCGCGAGTATGGCGAGAAAGATAGTCGTAACAAGCGGAAAGGGCGGCGTAGGAAAAACGACGGTTGCCGTTGCGCTTGCCGCGCAGCTGGGTGCGCTAGGAGAAAGAGTTGTAATTTTCGACGGGGATTTTGGATTGAATAACGTCGATTTGGTAACGGGGGTGGAAAATCTTGTTGCGTATGATATTGTAGACGTAATTGAGGGGAAGTGTCGGGCAAAACAAGCGCTTGTTTGTCCGCCGCATACAAGCAATTTGTACGTGCTTTCTAGTGCGCGGGCGTCTGCCGAGCGGTACGTGTCCCCGCAAGCCGTGAAGGTGGTGTTAGAGTCGCTGTCCCCACTCTTTGATTATATTATTATCGACTGTCCTTCGGGAATAGACGACGGGTTTCACCGTGCGGTGTCTAATGCGGATGAGGCAATCGTTGTGGCGACGCCCGACGTATCTTCTGTGCGGGATGCGGACAAGGTGGTCAATTTGCTGAAAAGTTACGAGCCGAAAAGTATGCATTTAATCGTCAATAAGGCGCGCGGAGATTTGCTTTTAGACGGGGAGATTTTATCTCCTGCGGAAATAGGAAAGATTTTAAAACTTCCGTTGCTGTACGTCCTGGAAGAAAAGAGCGAGCAAAAATCGGTTAAAGATTTTTTAGAAGATAAAAACTATCGGATATTAGCGCAAAACGTAAAGACGGGAAAACGGCGGATTCCCGATATAACTAAAAAATACACGGGATTTTTCGGTGCGGTAAAGCGGATGTTGAAACGGAGTTTGTAAAGGAGAGAGGATGGGTCGAAAAGTCAAACGCATATTAAGCGAAGAATACGAACGCGCGCATACCATTGTGCAAGCGGATAAATCGGTAATGAGCGACGCTTGCAAGGCGTTGGTTTTGCAAGATTTCACCGAAAAGTTTTTTGAGTATTTTGAAGTGGACGGTCTGCCTAAAATGGAGATTACGGTAGAGGATGGGGTATATCAAGTGGATATTCACTTTTTAGCGGTGAGAATAAAGAAATTTAACGTATTAAAGTAGGTACTTTTGAAGGGAAAAACTATATTCATTAAAAACAACAAAGGAGAATTATCAATGGAAAACAGAAAATTTGACATTATTACGGACACGTCTTGCGATATGTCGGAAGACTATCTTAAAACAAACGGCGTTGATTGCGTAAAGCTTGGTTTTACTATGAATAACGTCAATTACGGTGGGGAAGACGGGGAAAAAATCAGCGAAAAGGAATTTTATGAAAAGCTCCGCGGGGGCGAAATGCCGACGACGTATCAAGCCACCAGCGAAGGAGTTAAATCGCATTTAGAAACGCATCTTGCAAAGGGAAGGGACGTTTTGGCTCTCTCGTTTTCTTCGGGCCTTTCGGGGACGTATGGCAGCTACATAGTGGCGGCAAGGGAATTGCAAAGCAAATATCCCGAGAGGAAAATTATTGTAATTGATACCTTGTGTGCGTCTATGGGGCAGGGCTTGCTGGTGTATTATGCCGTTAAAAAAGCCGACGAGGGTGCAACTATCGAACAAACGAGTGATTATCTAGAAGACTTAAAATTGCATATTTGCCATCATTTTACGGTGGATAGTCTATTTCATTTGATGCGCGGGGGCAGAGTTTCGGGAGTGAGCGCCGTAGTAGGCAGTTTGCTGAAAATTAAACCCGTTATGTACGTAAATGACGAAGGGAAGCTTATACTGCGGCATAAAGTAATGGGGAGAAAAAAGGCAATTTCCGCTTTGGCGGAAGGCATGCAAGAGCAGGCGGTCTTGCAAAAAGGCGACCCCATTTTCATCAGCCACGGCGACTGTGAAGAAGAAGCGTTGGCGTTGAAAAAAATTCTACAAGAAAAATATCCCGAAAACGAGATTTGGCTCAATTATATCGGTGCGGTAATCGGTTCGCATTCGGGCGCGGGAACAATTGCTTTATTTCACGTGGGAAAACATAGATAATTTTTTCTAAAACACTTGACCTACCGAAAATAAAAAGGTATAATAAAAGGGGAATAAAACCAAAGAGGTGTATTATGAAAGTTATCATTACGGAAAATTACGCGGAAATGAGCCAAAAAGCCGCGGAAATAATTATGGGGATTGTAAAAAATAATCCTAAAGCAGTGTTGGGTCTTGCAACGGGTTCCAGCCCGATTGGGACGTATCAGCTCCTTGCGAAAGATTATAAAGAAAACGGCACGTCGTACAGCCAAGTTTCGACGGTGAACTTGGACGAATACGTAGGCTTGACGGCTGACCACGACCAAAGCTATGCATACTTTATGAGAGATAATTTATTCAACCATATCGATATTGATTTAGCAAATACCAACTTGCCTAGCGGCGTGGCGGCGGATTTGGCGGCGGAATGCGACAGATACAACGCACTCCTTGAAAACTATAAGCAAGACGTACAGGTGTTGGGGCTTGGTTCTAACGGTCATATTGGGTTTAACGAACCGGGCACGCCGTTCGACTCCGTAACCCATTTGGTTGACTTGACGGAAAATACCATTAAAGACAATTCAAGATTGTTTGCTTCTATCGACGAAGTGCCTAGACAAGCGCTTTCTATGGGTATTAAAAATATTATGAACGCGAAGAGCATTTTGGTGGTTGTATCGGGTAAAAACAAAGCGGAAGCTGTACGCGGTATGGTAAAGGGTGAGATTACGCCCGAATTGCCTGCGTCGGTATTGCAATTGCACCCGTTTGTAACGGTAATTTGCGATAAGGACGCCGCAAGCTTATTATAATGACAAGAAAATAAAATTTGCCCATTATCTTTAAAAGGATAGTGGGCAAAAATTATTGACAATGCTCGCAAAATTGTATATAATATGAGAGTAAATGTTCTCAGGAAGAAGTTATAGTTCGTTTTTTATAAGAGCCACAAGCGAATGCGAGTATAACGGCAGTATTGAAAACTGTTGAAAGGTTTGCATTAAATAAGACGCGGAGATGGTAGAGATGGTCGCTGCCGAGCCTGCAGGGCGAACGCCACGAGCGTATGCGAGTATAACGGCAGTCTTGAAAACTGTTGAAGAATTTACAATAAAATAATAATGCGGAGATGGTAGAGTGGTCGATTACGGCAGTCTTGAAAACTGTTGAAGTGAGAGCTTCCAGGGGTTCGAATCCCTTTCTCCGCGCCATAAAACAAGGAATGAGATTTTTCATTCCTTGTTTTTTTATTTACCGAACAAAGAAAGGGGTTCGAGGGTAGGAGCCGTTTTACGTGAGTAAAACGCGTAGCCTCGTTGTGTTTTTATTCAAACACAAAATTATGGATTTTTGATTTTAAGAAAGAGCCAAAAGATGTTTACATTAGTAGACGGTTGTGGTACAATATAGAAAAGTCAATTGACGCACATGGAGAGTTGTTATGAGAAAAAATTTAAAACCAAAAGCGTATATTTATCCGTTGCCTGTGTTGATTGTGGGCACGTACGACGAAAACGGCGTTCCCGACGCTATGAACGCGGCGTGGGGGACGGTTTGTGATACCGCGCAAGTGGCAATCGTGTTAAGCGCGGGGCATAAAACGGTAAAAAATTTATTAAAAATGAAGTCGTTTACGGTGGCAATTGCAGACAGCGAAAACGTTGTTCCCGCCGATTACGTGGGCTTGGTTTCGGCAAACGACGTTCCCGATAAGCTTACGAAAACGGGCTGGCATATTCAGAAGAGCGAGTTTGTCAACGCTCCTGTTATCCAAGAGCTTCCGTTGGTGTTAGAATGCAAGCTTGTCAGCTACGATACGGAAACGGAAATATGTATCGGGGAAGTGGTAAACGTATCCGTTGACGAGAGAATTTTAAACGAAAAAGGGAAAATTGATTTAACGAAATTTCATCCTATTTGCTACGATACTTGCGGACATGGGTACTACAAATTGGGCGAACGGGTAGGAAATGCGTTTTTGGACGGCTTACAATTAAAGCAATAACGGGCGAAGCGATTTGCGTAAAAATGCACAATAAAATTTTTGAAAAGACAAAGATTGTTATAAAAAAAATAAAATATATCATTGACAAAAATCATTTCTTACGATATAATAATTATGAATAATAAAATTGCGGTTATTCTGCAAGAATACTCGCAAAAAAGGTGAAACAATGACAAACAAGAAAGCATGGAAAAGTATTTTAACAACCGCTTTATCGGCAATGCTCTTATTTTCGGCGTGCGGAACGAATGGGGAAACGAACGAGTCATCCAGCCAAGAACCGCATAAGCACGTATGGACGCAAAAATTATCGTCTAGAGAAGCGACTTGTATCAAAGAAGGCCGCCTTGCCTCTTGGTATTGCGAAGATTGCGGGAAATATTTCTTAGACGCAGCGGCAACGAAAGAAACTACGTTAGAGCAAACAATTCTTCCCAAAGTGCCTCATAAGCCGATAAAAACGGAAGGAACGCTTGAGACTTGTGTAGAGTTAGGGATAAAGGATTCGTGGACATGTACGGAATGCTGTCGAATTTTCTTAGATCAAGATTGTACGGAAAAAGTGGAATCATCAGAGCTGACCATTCCAATGACGGCGCACAATTTACAACACGTTGATGAAGTGCCTGTACAAGGGCTTACGGATGGTGTGAAAGAACATTGGACTTGTCTTTCGTGTAACGGCTATTTCGCAGACGAAAAGGGCTGGGAAGAAATCGAAAAAGAAGATACGATTTTGTATTCGTTGATGAACGTAACCGATTTCTTGGTAGAAGTACCCGAAGGCCGTGATCCCGTTGTGTTACAGCTCACGGATACGCAGTTTATCGACGGTGCGCAAATTCGTCCTGGCCGTGATGGTGTTTCTAAAACCTTCTATGCAACGAGCAAAATGGACGAGCTTTGTTTTGATTATTTAAGAGAAACGATTGAGGCAACCAATCCCGACTTGATTATTATGACGGGCGATAACGTTTACGGTGAATTTGACGACAACGGCAGTGTTTGGCTGAAGCTTATCGAATTTATGGAAAGCTTTGAAATTCCTTGGGCGCCTATTTTCGGCAACCACGACAACGAAAGCGCAAAGGGTGTAGATTGGCAATGCGAACAGCTTGAAAACGCAGAACACTGCTTATTCGAGCAAAAAGAATTGACGGGTAACGGTAACTATTCCGTTGGTATTAAGCAAGGCGGCAAGTTGACGCGTGTATTCTATATGCTCGATAGTAACGGTTGCGGTAACGCCAGCAAAGCGAGCTTGGACAATACGCATTTTAGACGTGAGACGGGCTTTGGGAAAGATCAAATTGAATGGTACACCAAGCAAATTAACTTTATCAAAGAATTGTCTCCCGAAACGAAATTCTCCTTTGCTTACCATATTCAAACGGCTGTTTTCGCAGATGCGTATAAGAAATATGGATTTAATCAAAGCGACGAAAATATCAACATCAATATCGATACGTATGCAAACAAAACGGCGGGCGATTTTGGGTTTATCGGCAATCAGCTGAAAGGCGCTTGGGATGAAGACAAGAAAATCTATAATGGCATGAAGGAACTTGGGGTAGACTCCGTCTTCGTTGGACACGAACATGAAAACAGTGCGAGTGTTGTATATGAAGGAATTCGTTTCCAATTCGGCCAAAAATCCAGCCAATACGATAGATACAACTATATTGACGCAAACGGCAATATTTCCAATGTATTCGGTCAAAATCCTGCAGGGACAACGCCTTTGATGGGCGGCAGCGTTGTTGTCTTGTCGCAAACGGATGCTTCGATTAAGGATGCATACATTTACTATTGCGGTTTTGAAAATGGTCAAATTGATTGGAGTGCATATAACAAATAATGGATAACGCGGCGAAAATGCAGTAGGCATGGTTGCGTTGAAATAAAAAATTAGCGGTTTTTCCATCCAAGGAAAAGCCGCTTTTTGTTTATGAATAGCAAGAGGTGTGTGGTGTTGTCGGAAAGGATATATCCACGTTCAATCGAAGAAAAGCTGATTTGAAAGCCGGCAAACAATGCTACAAATATTAGCGCCTAGAAAGGTGATTGTTTGGGCGGTGAGGTAGGCTTTAAAATTTCTAAATTTTATATAAAACAAGAAAGGGTACAAAAATTGTAGCATTTTTTTGTATTTCTGACAAGAAATGCAATAGAATGGCAAGCATTTTGCATTGACAAAAAAAGTGAAAGCATATATAATGATAGTATGCCGTATTGCAGAGCAAAAAATATGCTGCAAAACGGATATTTCCTAAAAGCAAAAAATAAAATGAGATAAGGAAAAGGAGAACAATATGGCAAAAATGAAAAAGATGCTTACAACCATTTTGCTTGGATTTGTAATGTGCATCTCCCTTTGCTTAGGCGTAGCGCTTTCCACACCTAAAATGGCAAGTGATACGACGGCGCAAGCGGCAACGACGTACACGACCAAAGATGTGGCGATGATGGCGTATATTGACGACGTCAGTCAGGCAAATGGTAATTTCTATTTATATATTACCATGTCTGAATTGGATACGACGGTGCAGGAAAAAGCCGTACAGGTAGATACGTCGAAGGGCGATATGCCGACAATCTTAAGAAATTTTGATTTTTATAACAAAGTAAAAATCAACGGCTATACGTTAGCAGAATTAGGTTGTACGGGCGTATGGGAAAACGCGTTTGACGTAAACAGCGGCGGCGGTGCGCCTTTATACAAGCTTCGCTTCCACATGCACGCAGACCCTACGACTTGGACCAACGCTATTAACGACGGTAAGGTTGTATTTGGGGTAGGCAGCAACGTAACGATTAGCGAAGGCGCGCTTGTTCCCGGTTACAATTATTTAACGGGCGACCATACGGCAACCGTATACCGCGCAGGCTGTGATTTCGTAAGCTCTGCTTCTGGCGTAGCATATAGTATTATGTCCGTAGGTAAAACGGAAGTGGAATCTTTACAATACATAACCGGTTGGGATTCTAACTATAACAACGCATACCTTGGCGTATCCTTAAAGGGCGACGACTATGCAGGCAATGGAACGCCACAAGAAAGACATCCCGACTACTATTCGAGTGTTTTTACAACCAACCACTTCACCAATATGATTACGGTGGACGGTCAAACGGGCAAAGCAGAAAGTTATGGTTTATTCAATCATAATGAGAAGGGCAAAGGGTATTTATCCTTCGTATTCCGTGCGAATGAAGCAGACAGCGAAAGCATTACCATTCCCGCAGGTACGTTGTTCCCTTCGTACGCAATGAGAAACTTGTTTGAACCCAATGGAAACCCCGTTTATATTTTCTACGAAACGCAAACGGACGTAACCTTCTACAAGCAAGCGGACGGCACGTGGGCAAAGCCTTACGTGGAAAAAGAAACGAGCGTTTCTTCGGCTTACGTAGATTCGGATGGAGGCTCTAGCTTCACGGTACTTTTCCTTTCCAACCACGACTATGCAACCGAGTTGGATAACTACGGCGGTACGGCTGTTAAGGTAAAAGAATTCCTTGCAAGAAGCAATTTCTATACGCACGTGCTTATCGACGACGTAGCGCTTGGCGATACGGGCGAAGCATACGTGAACGTATGGGGAAACAAGGGCTCGATTGCATTCCGTACAAGTCAAGGCGTAAACGCGAAGAAAATTACCGTTTTGGCGGGTTGCGAAATTCCTTCGTATGCAGAATTGTTATCTGGCGAAAGAATTAAATACGTAACGACGGAAGACATTACGTTTGTTAAGAATGCAAACGGCGAATGGGAAAAATATATTCCTGCGGGCGATATGGACGTTAGTGTTACGCAAGTACAATTTGGCAGATCGACTAACGTTATCAACATCAATTTGAGCGATAACGATTATCCCGCTCCTGATGGAAACAACCCTGCTACTTACAATATCGGCGTAGACCCTGCAAAGATTTTGTCTCTCAACTTGCTTGACAATATCATCATTGACGGGTACACTTTGCGCGCAAGATATAACAACTACAGCAACGCTCTTGCGAATCCTTGGCTTTGGATTAACCGTTTCGTAGGTCATAACTTTGCAATCCGCGTAGCAAATGAGGGCGGCGCAGCGCTTACGCCTAATAAGGTGATTATCCGCGCAGGTACGCAATTCCCCTCTAAAGCATATATTGATAACGGTACGGAGCTTTTCTACGTAACGACGGAAGAAGTAACCTACTTACGCGTTAGCAATGACGTAGAAACTTCGTGGGAAAGACAAGCGAAACTCACCTTTAAAGCAGACGGCGAAACGATTTCGGAAATTCCTTACACCAAGACGTTTGGGATTGAAGGAGAAATTCCCGCAGTTCCTGAAAAAGCAGGGTATAAGGGTCAATGGGAAAGCTATACGTTAGACGGTAACGATATCGTTGTCAACGCAGTCTATACGGCGCATAGCTTTACGGAAAATCCTACCAATCTTTTCAAGATGGAATATGAAGAATACTTCTTAATCGTATACTTGACGAATCACGACTACGTTGGTATAGAGCATACGCAGTCTGTTGAAGATAAAGTGCCCAACCTGCATTTCTTTGATTACGTAGAAGTAGACGGAAAAATTGCTTCTAAAAATCCTAGTTCGGTTAGAAAGGCAGCTTTCTTAAACATTTGGAATAGGGAAGGCTCGTTTGCAATCTATCTTCCTGATGGCGTTGCTGCGCCTGCGCAAAAGGTTGTTTTGAAGAAGGGTTGTCAAATTCCTTCCAACGCATATCGCTTGGATGCAAACAACTTAACTTGCTACGTATTGGAAGAAGACGTAACCTTCTTGTATGAAAACGGCGCTTGGGTAAGACAATCTGACGGTGGAGACGCTGGAAACTCTGGATCGGCTCTTATGCCCAAGTATAAAAATAATTACATTTTATCCGATTTGTATCAAACGGGACACGAAGCATCTGCAGAGCTTGAAAAAGGCTATCTTTACGTAGATAAAACGACGGATGGTAAGGTATATGGCTACAATACCTCTTCGTCCTTCTCCATTACCTTCGATTTCTCGATGAATTTGGGCAGCAATGATGTGTCTGCGCAAGGCAATTATACGGTATTTGATATTTCCATGGCAACGCGTGGGTGGAATTCTTCGCACGGCTTTGGCTGGAGCTTGTATTTGTATCGTCCTGGAAATGCGAATAAATGCGTAGAGTTCCATTGTTCTCCCAGTGAAAATGCAGGTGAGGCAGGTAGTCTCGGTGCATATGATTGGGTAGGCAATTTTGAAAAAGGCGTAATTTATCGCGTTACTCTTGGTTATAGATTGATTGACGAGGCAACCGGTACGGTAGAAACGTACGTAAACATCAATGGCCAAGAAACGCTTCAAACCTTTGTGTTAGGCACAAGCTATATGCAATATGAGTACATGGTAGATAGCATTTCGTTTATGACGAATTCGGCAATCACCAACGGCGTTTTGATTACCGACCCTGGTTTTAACCCGAATGCAGACGGCAGATATACCATTACTTTACAAGACGGCGATACGGTATTGGCGCAAGAAAAGGCATGGAATTATACCCTTCCCGAATTAGACGCGTACAAATACGGTAAAGAAGGTCAAGTATTTATCGGCTGGACGAACAATACTTCGACGATTGAAAAGCTGTATCCTGCTGGTTCTACTGTTGAATTGACGAAAGACGAAACGTATTATCCCGTATGGATGTACTTAAATATGAGAGACGGTGCTGCTGTTCGCGTAAGCGGTACGGGCGGGCTTCGTTTCTTGGTAGACGTTGACGGTGCGGCTTATCAATTTGGTGTAAACAATAGCTTAATTAAGGGCGCAGGTACGTTGCTTGTTCCTAGCAACTATCTCGACAATGGCTTGGCGTTCGTACACGAAAGCTTCCCCGAAGGCTATTACGTAGATATTCCTACGGAACAATGGAATAATCAAACGGGGGACGTATGGACGTACGTTGCGGCGCTTACCAACATTAGCCCCGCACAATACACCCGTTCTATGTCCGCAAGAGGTTATTTGAAGATTGCTTACAGCGACGGTACGGAAGGGTATGTTTACACGGCGTACAGCAAAGATTTGCACGCAAGAAGCGTCTATCAAGTTGCAACAATGGCGTATAACAAAAACGAAAGACCTGACATGGTAATCAACTACGTAAACAGCGTAGCCGATATTACCTTGAATAATGGTTTTGCAGTGGATAAAAACGGCGTTGGTAACTACGCAGTTAGCTACGAAAAGACGGATTTGGCATTCACCGTTACCTTTGATAAGGCAGTAAAAGCGGTTGTTATCAACGGCGAACGTATTCTTGCCGGCTACTCGGCTGAAATCGTTATCGACGGATCGGTATACAACGTAGACGGCTATAAGCTTTCTACAAACGGCTTAACGCTTACCTTCACGCTTGAAACGGGGGATATGACGGCGTACTATCAATCGCTTGTCAACTATTACGCGAAGAGCGGCGATTACACCGAAGAACATCAAAAAGCGGTGGACGGTATCCTTCAAGCATGGGGCGGTAACTATTCTGACGCGGCTCAAAACGCAGCGTATGTAGCGCAATTAGAACGCATTAAAACGAAGACAGAGCAACGCAATGACGTTGGTACGATTGCTTTGACAACGCCTGTAATCAGCTACGGCGAAGCCTTGGGTTACGCGGTAACGTGGACGGCGGTTGCAAATGCAGACTACTACTACGTAACGGACGATAACGACTATCGCAACGGCGTATACGTTTTAGCAACGGACGATTTGGTATACAAACCCGAAGTTGTAGGTAAGCACAACGTAACGGTTACGGCGTATTCTTATTATGAAGAATACAACGCTTCGGCAACGAGCGCGCCTTTTGAAACGGTGGAAGTAAAACCTGTATTCAGCTATAAAGCGATGGCAAACGGGTTGTATAAGTTTGACGCAGAACAAATGGGAAAGTTGGGCCTTTCGACGAGTGATGATTACTATAAGCACGAAACGACAAGAGATAACGGCTTGGGAATCGGTATTATGGAAAAAGTAACGTATTACTTTGCTTATTACAACAAAGATCATGGTTGGTCTACGAAAGAAGCAAATGCAACCGACTGGACTTCTCCTGCCGAGCTTCCCGATCATGCGGCGAATTTGAAGGCAATGGGGAACAATATCTTGTTGCTTTCGGAAAACACCAGCGCATCCTTGAAGGCTGATTCCGTTTGGGAAACGAGCAGAACGAAGTACGTTATGGATACGGCTTGGTCGCTTGGCATGAAGGTAATCGTTTGCGACGACGTGCTTTATAAAGCCTCGAAAGATTCGGAAAACGAATCGGCGACGAAAACTACGGTAAACAATCGTAAGGATATGATTGAAAAATACGTAACGCACCCTGCCTTCTATGGCTTCTCGTTGGAAGACGAACCTGAAATGGATGAAATAGACAACGTAAGCTGGATGGTTAAAGCCTTGAAAACGGTTTGCGCAGAATTTGGTTATTCAAAAGCAAACGGTAACGAACCCTTCTTCTTGGCTTGCTTATATCAAAAGAACGTAGGCTTTACTTCGGGTCTCAGCGGAAATTACAACAACTATTTGTCTAACTGGGTAAGCGAAACGGGGTTAGATTATCTCTACATTGACCTTTATACAGGACACGCAATGGGGGATAGCACGAATAGATATTCGTCGACGTATAGCGCTGTATATTCGGATAGTCTTGGCGTTATGAGCGGGGATGTGAAATTCCATCAAGTTATTACCGCGCACACGCAAAATAAGGATTCTGAAGGCGTATTGACTGAAGAAGACATGTACATGTCTATGCTGTACGCAGCGGCACACAACGTAGCGGGCTATTCTTGGTTCTGTTACTTCCCTATCGTAGAAGAATTGGCAGGCTCGATGGTGGGCTTTGACGGTATGGGCTACGGTAACGGTATCGGTAATAAAGCAGAGGACAAATATAGTTATTATGATGCGGCTGCGAAGGCTGGCTATCAATTCGAAATTATTCAAGGATTATTGAATGGCTATCAATTAACGTCGAGAAAAGTTCAGTCGAACCTGTTGACAACGACGCTTACGAAGGGTACGAACACGATTACCGTTTACGTAAACGCAGATACGCAAAGCTTGTCTGCAAAGCCGACGGCGAATGCAAAGGGCAGTAAGTGTTATCTCTTCGGACATGGCATAGACGGCTATTATCAAATGGTAAGCGGCAGAACCACGGTGTTACCTGGTCAAGCGATTGTTTGTATCGCATAAAGGAGGAAAGAAGTATGAAAAAGATATATGAAAGCATTAAAATCGAAGTAATTCTTCTTTCGGAAGATATTGTACGTACGTCGCCTACCGACAACACGACGGATATGCCGGAATTCCCTGAAATTTTCGGTTAATTAACAAAAAACGGCTTGCGTAGTTTTACGCAAGCCGTAATTTTTACATCAAAAAAGAGCAAGTAGAAGGGGTTGCCTTGGATACTTGCTCTTTTTTTTAATGATTGTCTTGTAAGCGCGGGTTGGCTTCTTTAATTTTCTTTAAGTGCCGATACAGCGTAGCGGAGTTGTTAAATCCGCATTTGGTACATATTTCTTGGAAAGTGAGTTTTCTGTCAGGGTCGTTTAACAGCTCGATGGCTTTTTGTAAACGAACGTCGTTTAAGAAAGAAAGGAAATTTTTTCCAACCACTTGTTTAAACTTTTTAGAAAAATATTCTTTAGAATACCCAAAGCGGTATGCCATCGAATCGAGGGAAAGATTTTCGAAATAATTTTCTTTTACGTAATTGACAAAGGCAATTGCGGTGGTATTCATAGATTCATATTCATTGGTACCGATAAGCCCGTACAGCTTGACAATTTTGTCTAAAAACAAATTGGCGAAAGCGCTGTCCACTAAATAGTTTCTATCCTTATAATCCAGCCATTTTTGCAAAAGAGAATAAATTTCCGCGTTGGCTTTTTTGTTTTGTAATAAGCAAGGGAATTTTGAGTTTTTATAAAACAAATTAAACTCGTGTAAATAACCGCCACTTAAAAGTACGATAAAACCAAGTGTGTTATTATCGTCGTTTTCGTAATAATGCACCTGCTCGTTATTGCAAAGAAAGGCGTCGCCTTTCGTCAGCTCGTAAACGCTGTCGCCGCAATGTATGGTAGTTTTTCCTTTGATAAGATAAATAAATTCTAAACTCTTGTGATAGTGTGGAATATCAAAGAAAAAATTTTCCTTTTTCAAAAACATGTAAAAGGGGTTGTCGGCGGGGTGCTCGTATAAAGGATTTTCCATTGAATACAGTTTAGCTTGTTTCATGGTTAAAGTGTATCATAAAAAAATAAATTGTCAAGGGGAAAAAAGAGAAAGGGCAAAAATTGATATATTTTTCCAAATCATAGCAAAAATTGCGAAAAAGACTAAAAAACAAACGGTTATGACAAAAAATGCAACAAAAAAAGTAATATTTTCTATTGACAAAATCTTGCCGAAAATGTATAATCATTGTAGGAAAAAATAAGTTCTATTATAATGTACACGCGCGCGTTTACATGATGCCCGCGGGCGCGTAGAAATTAAAAAAAAGTGAACGAATAAGGAGGATTTCATGAAGAAAAATCTAATGGCTTTATTAGCGCTGACGGTGGCATGTACATCTGTTTTGTCCTCGTGCGGCGGTGGCGGCGATCAAGCCGGCACAAGCGACTCTACGGGTAACAACGGCGGCGGCAACAGTAATTTCATCAGTACGCAAGCTTTAAGCTTGGCTGAACTTGGCGAGGGTTTCAATGCAAACTATTTGCCTGATACGTCTAAAATTACGCAATTCTCTGGTAAAATTGACGTCTGCTTAGACTTTGAAGGTACGCAAAGCGGTTGGAGAGCTTTAGCTGCAGAATATAAGAGATTGCAAGGCGGTGCTGTAGAAGTAAACATTAACACCAACTTCGTAGGTTCGTCCTACTCGCAAAACTTAAATACGCAATTAAACAACCTCAATACCGACTGGGATATCGTAGAAGGTAACTTGGGTTATACGTCTACCTATGAACATTGTATCGATATGTATTCGGCTATCGCATCCTACAACCCTTACTGCGGTAAGGACGTACAATGGTCGAGCGTACTTGACAAAGCTGCTTACACAACCAAGGAAGCAGATACCAGCGGTAAGAGTATTATTTTGAACTCGGAAATCATGCAAACGTGCTGGTTTGTAAATGAAGTTGCTTTAAGAGAAGCAGGGGAGCTTGGTTACGTAAACGATTCTGATGAAGTAGGTTACCCTGAAACGTGGGACGACTTAATCAACCTTTGCAAGTACATGAAGCAAGCTGGTTACTCCAATCCTTTGGGTATTTCCTTGACGCAAGCAAGCGTAGAATCCTTGCAATTTAGCTGGTTGCTCCGCGTATACGGCGACTATTACTATCGTCAATTCTATCAATACATCATGGGTAATGAGATTTGGGCTGGTTATGATCCGACGGCAGAAGTTGTCGAAGTGAATGATGGTTACGGCATACGTTACGCTAAGATGTTAAATATTCTTTTTGAAGAAGACACCGATTTCGGCCCCGGCTACATTGGCTATACCAGTGAAGTATATCTCGATTTCGTAAACCAACTTTGGAAGATGAACGGCTATTTAATGAAGGACGTTACGAATACGGAATTCGGCGAATTGCGCGATAAGTTTGAAACGCAAGGCGACGAAAAGGGTTCTCCTCAAATCATCTTAGACTATCAAGGGTTTGGTCTTAAATACGAAAACTCGAAGGCAAGCAACTTCGAAGTAGGTTATTTCGATTATCCTACCATGGTTTCCGGTAACTATACGACGGGTGAAAAGATTGTTCCTGAAGAAACGATTACTCGTGATATCGGCGGTAACGGCGGGTTCCTTTCCATCATCAACCACGTAGGCGACTCTACGCAAAATACGTTGAATAAAGACTTTATTAAGTTCGTTATGTCCCCTTACGGTCAAACGATTTACTACAAAGGCTTGTATGAAAACGGCGACGTACCTAAGGGATTGTCTTCCGTTAATAACGACCTTGTTGTAATTCCTAGCGAATGGAAAACGTATTTCGATAAGAGCAACGAAACGATTACCTTCAGCGGCGACGTAGACGCTTGTAGCTTCTTAACGTGGGGTGTTCGTTACGTAAACGGTTTGCCTGCAACGAGAGGATGTATTACGGAACTTTGGCGTAACCTTTTAATCGAAGAAGGAAGTCTTGCAGCCGGCCAAGCATTGAAGCCTGCAAAGTTTGCGGCGGATTGGGCTGAAGCTGCTGAAACGGATATGCATGCGTTTGTAGCTTACAATAAGTGGCCTGCAAACTTCTGGGAAGATCCTACTTATCCGTTATAATCATTATTAAATGAATATTCATACGCCGCAATGGTGAGATGTTGCGGCGTATGAAATCAATTTTACAGGGGGATACCCATGGCAATAGGCGTAACAAATCAAGATAAGAAAAAGGCGAGAAACACAGTAATTGTAATGTCTGTGCTTCTTACCTTTTTTACACTTCTAACCATTATTTTCGGGGTGTTGATTCCCGTTTCGAAAGAAATTCAAACGTTAGGGAACAACGAAGAAATTAAAGAATTAGTAGAAAGTAAAACGGGGGACGATTACTTTTTATTGTCCGATACGGCAATGTATCGTTTCGATTCTTTTACCAACGAACAATTATCTGTTTTTCAAACTTCGGAAATTAAAAACGTATTAGAGAAAAATGACGATTTAGATAAGGTTTTGGCGAATAGCTTTAACCATTGGAGCGCAAAGTACGTAGCTGGGAAAAACGGGGAAGACTATTACTTGTTAATCGACAGTAACGGTAACATTTTTAAATGTATCGACGACGGCGTTTCCTTAAGCGTAACGAACGATTATTTCTTGGCGGATGCAACGACGGGTAAATTGGAAGTAAAGGCTTATGAAGAGCTTGGCTCTACGCTGTATGTGTTGCTTTTGCAAACGGATAGCAGTTATTATATCTATCGCTTTGATATTGAAAATTTAAGCGCAGGCGCAAGCAAGCAAAAACGGCTTTGGGACTGGGATTTAGACGGCGCAACGGCAACGACGAGAAAAATTGTTCCGCTTACCACCGCAAAAACGGGCGTGTTGAATTTCACCGTAACCGATCAAGGTATTTACTTGTTTAAAAACAGCGGCGGTGTTGTCCGTCTTGGTTTGCGCTTGGCTGATTACATAGACGAAAATGGCGAAGAGTTCGATTACATGAACGTAGTCTCCTCGTATTATGAACAAGGCAAAGACAAGATTGTGGAAGAACAAGCATTTATTGCTTGTATGAAAGAGTTAATTCTTTCCCATAAGAAAAACACGTACTTGGCGGAAGACTTAAACGGTAAGACAAGAGAAGAATTGTCGGCAATTTATAAGGGTATTGCTTCAACGTCGGAATATACCAAAGGCAATAAAAAAGCTAATGACCAAGCGAAAGCAGCTGTCAATGAAACGTTTGTGGCTGAAAATCCTTGGTGTGAATCGTACGATACGGCAACGAGAACGCTGAAAATTGATATGCAGTACGTTACGCCGGAGTGCTATTCCGTTTTATATGCGGGGGATGCCAATATTGCGGGTATCGTATATTCCAAAAAGAATCGCACGATATATTATTCGAATGTGTTAGACGGATATTTATACGCAGTAGAACAGTCTGCGCTTGACCAAGCGGCAAACGACGCGTTCTTAAGCGATTATGCGGTGAAGATTTCGTCGGTGGATATTGGAGATAAATCGTTTAGCACGTTTGGTAACGGGCTTGCGCTTAACAAATTCGCCAACACGCTGTACTTGCGTTATAAAAATGATCAAACGGTTTCTATCGTTGATTTAAACGATAAAAACGATTATAAAATTTTGTCTTCGTTCGAAGCGAATTTCGATATCACCGTTTTGACGGGGGATAAGGACAACAAGGTTACCCACGCTTTAAGACAAGTAACCAGCGTTGACCTTCAAGCAAAAACCACCAACTGTCTGCACTCGGATTTGTACCAACCCGAACAATTTGCAAACAAAGCGTTGATGCGCTTGCTGTTTATCATCTTCTTGGTGCTCGCCGTGATTGCGTTGGGGTTGGATATTTGGTTTATCGTTGCCATGAAAGACGAACGTGCGCTGTATAAACTCAAAGAAATCCAAAAAGATTTAAAAAAGAACAAGTTTGTATATTTGGTATTGTCCTTCTTCATTATCTTGCTGTTTATGTTCTGTTATTACGAAGCAGTGGGCGCAATTTCAATGTCCTTCTTCGATTATACACAGGAAAAACCGGCTTGGATATGGAACGACTTTGGTAACTACATCAAGGTATTGAACGAATCGAGCTTCTGGCTGTCGATAGGCAATATGCTTTTCTTCTTGGTATTCGATTTGATTCTTTGTCTTGCTCCGCCGTTGGTGTTTGCGTTCTTGTTAATTTTGATAAGAAACAAAACGGCATCTAACTGGATTCGGGCATTGATGTTTATCCCGAGCATTATTCCCAGTATGGCAACTATGTTGATTTGGCGTACGGGTATTTATGGCAACAGCGGTATTTTGAATCAGTTAATCGGCGCGGAAGTGCCTATCGAATTCTTGACGAATACCGATTACGCGCGTTGGGCGTTAATCTTTATGGGCTTCCCCTTCGTCGGCGGGTATTTGATTTTCTACGGCGGGATGATGAACATCCCCGGCGAATATCACGAAGCGGGACGATTGGAAGGCTTGGGTATCGTTAAACGGTTCTTTATGATTGATATTCCGTTGATTATGCCTCAAATCAAATATATCTTTATTATGACGTTTATCTCGTCTGTACAAAACTACGCAAGAACGTACATACTCGCTTCGACAGGTACGACGACGCCGGTAGAAACAATGTACACGACTATGATGATACACGGCGATTACGGGAAATCGAGTGCGTATGCAACGCTTATCTTCTTGTTCTTGTTCGCCGCAGTAGCAACCAACTTTAAGATGCAGAAAAAGGAAACAATGGGGGAGGATTTATAGTATGGAAAACGTAACTACAAACGTAAATGAAAACTTAAATAATACAGCTCCCGCGCCTAGAAAAACGAAAGGCTTGCTTATGCCCTACGAAAAACCTTGGGCGCAAGCAATTATCCTTTTTGTCGTTATCTTCTGTTTGGTTTTCTCGTTCTTGCCGTTATTCTTGACGGTGGTGAACGCATTTAAGCCGGACGATCAAGTAAAAATTGACGCATTCAGCTTGCCTTTGCTTTCTACCATCTCTCAAGCGACGGAAGAAAACTTCGGAAAGGCTTGGACGGTACTTTCTCCCTATTATTTTAAAACAATGTTAATCGCATTGATCGGCGCGGTGATCGAAACGATTGTCGGCTCGCTGTTGGCGTATATCTTGGTGGTAAAGAACTTCTACTTTAAAGAACTTATCTTTATGATGTTCATTTCGGTATTGTTGGTTCCTTCGATTATCGGGTATCCCATCTTGATTCCGCTTATTCGCGATACTTTTCAAATAGGGGACACGTATTTTGGGTATCTGTTGCCAATGATTGGTGGTGCGCAGGTAACGGGTATGTTCTTGTTTAGAACCTTCTTTAGCCAGCAACCTAAATCGTTGTACGAAAGTGCGAAATTAGACGGCGCAAACGACTTCGTATTGTTTACGCGTATCACGCTTCCCTTGGCACTTCCTATCGTATTATATTATTTCGTTGGATGCTTCTCGGGTATCTATAACGAATATTTGTGGGCGAGTTTGATTATGGACACGAACCAAACGGTTACGACGATTATGCACTCTGTTGTAGCGTCTGGTGAAATTAAATATGGTGCAGCATACGCAATGTATTTAATTTCGTCTATACCTCTCATTATCACAACGATTATTTCTATGAAGTATTTCAAGAGCGGTGAATTTGCTGCCGGATTAAAATTATAAAGGGTAATGAAAATGAAAAAGAAATTATTAACAATTCTTTTGTGTCTAACGACAATGCTTGGCGTTGCGGGTGTGGCTGCGGCTTGTGGTGAAACGGGCGCAGACAGCCAAAGCAGTTCTGTTGCACAGTCGAAGACGACGGCAACCATCAAGTTTGATATCAATCTTGACGGTTACACAACGAACGTGGTGAAAGACAAAACGGTTTCCATTGGGAAGCGTGTGCCTATCGCTAAGGCGTACGTTACGGGGGATAACCCCGATAATTTACAGCTGTATGGCTGGTACACGGACAAAGAATGTACGAATGAATGGGACTTTAAATCTGACCTCGTTGAAGATGATATGACGCTGTATGCAAAGTGGGTAGAGCAATATTCTATCAACTATTACATCAACGGGGAATATGAAAAAACGGACTTGGCGTTTAAAGGGGATATGCTTACGGAAGACGCAAGCTTGGTGGCTGGCTTTAAGTATCTCGGTACGTACGTAGATGAAACGCATGAAACGAAATATAATTACAGCGAAGCAGTATCTAGCGATTTGAACTTGTACGTGAAACGTTCGGGCGGTATTTACATGAGCGACCACGCGGAAGAGGGTGAATTATCCTCTGGTTCTCTTAGCGACTATCTCGTAGCGTACGTAGGGTCTACGTCGACGGATGAAAGCGGTAACATTGTCGAACAAGACGGTTGGGTAGAACCTTACACAGTATTAACCAAAACTAAGGAAGGCCTGAAAGAAGAACAATGTACGTACGTTAACTTTGGTTATCAACCCAAGTACGGCGACGGTTACGTAGAGCTTTGCTTGGCATTGGATATTACGCAATCGCAAATTATTCAAATCACGTTTAAAAACCTTGGTAAAGCGGACACGTTGAATATGTACTTCACGGCGTTGTTAGACGAAGAAGGCAATACTTATTCGGAAACGGGTTCGGTATACACGCAAGATTTCTGTTATCCTAACTATACGGGAAGCGGAAAAGAGGGTGGTATTGTTTTAGACAAAGATCAAATGCAAATGAAGGAAACGGCAGATTGGACGACGGTTCAGTTTAATTTGTACGAAATTTACAAAAACGGCTATTCAATTTGGGGTACTTCTTCTTTCCTTGGCAGATTGCGTTTGCAAGCTAACTATAAAAATACTAGCGAAGATGATTTGTCTAACGTATTTTTAATTAAATCTATCGAGGGTATTGCGCACGACGTAATCGTAGAAGACAGAGACGAGGTGAAAACGTTGTTGCAAGATGCGGAAGCAACGACGCAAGAAGCGTTGGATGCGGCTTCGTCGGCACAGTTGGATAACCAAAACGGCGTAGTATTTCCTAAAGATTTCGAAATGGTTTCTTCGGTGGAAGAAGGTTCTAAGGTATACAACACAGTAGACGGTTTGCTCTTCTATGCTGATAACGAAATTATTAGCAGAAACAAGACGAATGCCACGTATGGTTTTGTTGTAGAAGTTCCTACCGATTCTACAGGAAAAAATATCGATTTAAGCGAGTTGACAACGCTCAGCATCACCTTAAAGAACTATGGTTATGCGGAAAACATTACCGTGCGCGTATATAATGATCTTGATGTTCCCGTTAAAGCGGAATTAAAGATAACCAAGAACTTAGCCGAAAGTAAAACGTATACGGCGAACTTGTATGGGAAATTCGGTATGAGCGGGAGACTGTCCAAAATTGAGCTCCGTTACAACTCGGTAGGTGTGGATAACGCATTGTTGATTGAAAACATTGAAATGTCTGCATTCAAGCCTTATGATATTCCTGGGTTGAATTTCAACGATAAAAACTGCTTCGGTATTGCTTCCACGGAACAAGTAGAAGTAAGCTTCGACGCCGCACGTGAAGTAACCAAGTTTAACGTATTAGAAAGCGGTGCAACCGTAGTCTCTCTTGATAAACCTTATGACGCAACGTCGGACGGTTATGCATATGCAACGTTACAATATTATTTTGATAAAAATAGCGAATCTTCTGTTTCCGAAATTGCAGTTGAATACAAGATTAACGACGAATTCACGTCGAAGTATGTCTATGTGTTAGATTCGACAAATAAGGGTAAAGTACAAAAGGCAACCTTGCCTTTAAAATCGAATGAACGCGGTTTTGTAAAAGCAATTCGTTTAACATTTACAGGTACAGGTACCGTATCGATTAAGAGTATTGATTACGAAACGGGTGAAACCAGTTTACCTTACTATCAATCGTATGATGCGGTTTACAACGGCGGCTGGAAAATGTGGTTAAACGGAACCTACTTATATGACAGTACGTTGAAATCGTCCGTATTCATAAAAGATTCCGCGCAGCCTTCGTTAAGCTTCTCGATGTATATCGGTCTTACAACGGGTATGAAGGAACACATGTCAATTCCTCATTCGACGTATAACGTATTGGTAACGACAACGACGAAGGTAAAAATCGTATATCAAAACAAAACGGACGTTGATAAGCTTAGCCAATTTACGATGGGCTTTACCAGATCGGAAATCGGTAATCCAGACGATACGCCTAGCTTGCAACACGTTATAAGCAATATTCCAATCGATTGTTTGATGGAAGAGTACGAATGGTCTACGCTTACAATAGATGTGCCTTTAGAACAAGTAGGTAAATACTTAGGCAAAACGCACTTGATATTTGAAGGTAACGAGATTGCCATCCGTGCAATTTCCATTGAAACGGGGAGATAATTATGAGAAAAATTGACGCAAAAAAATTGATTTGTTTTCTTACTGCGGGCATGCTGTTGTTTACAACAGCTGCTTGCGGCGGGGAAACGGGAAATGACTCTGCGGGAAATTCTACGGGGAACGTTACGGTAAATAAACCTTCCTCCGAAAAACCCAAAGACGAGCTTTCTCCTTCGGGCAACCCGTTATTTGACGGTGTAAGTTCCGCTCCCTTCTCGGAAGACGTTTATTCGTTTACAACCATTTTCACGGATGGTACAGAAAAGACGCTTTCGCAGTATGACGCAGCGAACCCGCAGGATAACGAATTTATCGAATATCCGATAAATACGAACATTAAAGACAAAAATTACTTAAAATTGAAGGTACAAACGGACGTTAATTTGGTAGGGTATATTCATTATAGAAACAACGACGATCCTTCCGTTACCCACTCTGAAAAATTCTTTATTGAAGCAAACAGCACAGAGTTTAATACCTTCTTAGACGCTTTCCGCGTCGGTGCGCGCGGCGCGTTTAAAAAGACGATTGTATCTATCTCTTTCCAAAACGTTGACGCAACCAAGGCTGGTAAGTTTAAGTTTATTTCCGCTGGTATTTCTGATAGAACGTTAAATACCGTGGACGAATGGTACGTAAGCGACGGCTCGACGGTGTTAGGTACGTCCCCGTACTACGGCGGTTGTATTACCTATCTTGAAAAGTTGGAAGACGACGTTTACGAATATATGGACGACGACGGTAACATTTGTATCGATAAAGACGTTGACCCTGATTTCGTACAACAAGTAAGCAGCTCGAAGGTAAACTTGGTAAACATCTACGACCTTGGTCGAGAAATTCAGCCTTCTTACTATTTGAACGTTACGGAAGAAAACGGTTACACGCCTGATTACGATCCTGCTGATAAAGATTCGTATTATCAAGGTCATACGGAAACAGGGAAACCCATTTATAACCCTATTCAATGCGGCGACTACGGCGGATCTACGCCTCAAATTATCGATTATGAGTATTCCAGCGATAAGTTGTACGTAAAGATGAAAGGGCAAGAATGGTTCTTCTACACGAACATTCAAGCAAACGGCTATATCGAAGTAACCTATTATTTTGATGAAAGCGGCGCGTTGATGGTGGATAACGTTTATACCGATTTCTCGCAATTCTACGGTGTGGACGAGGTGTCTATTTCCTTACAAGAAACGCCTGCAACCTATTTCTCGTATCCGTTAAACTATTTCTATTGCGAAACCAAGCAAGGCGTAATCTTTGATAAAGAACTTGCAGAACAAAACGGTACGGCAGAAGTTAAGATGAGCAAGACGCACACGGTTGGGAGTAATTATTATTATGCAATCAACGGTAAAATGGTAAACGGCGGTTGGTGCGCGTTCGTTAACGAAAATAAATGGGGCGTAGGTATTTGCTTGCCTAATGCAGACAAATATATCGCTTCGCGCGGACGTAAATCGAACAGTTACTTCCAAGAAGAAGACAACCGTAAGTATTTCGATAAATACTTCCAATTTGACGATTCTCAGCTTGTTCCTAGCTATTCGACAATCAACTATAGTTACATCAATCCTGGTATTCACCGTAAGATGATCGACTTCGTACCTCTCGAATATTCGTACGCGTTATACATTGGTGAAACAGATGAAATGAAGCAAGTATTTACGGGCTTGCAAAAAGATGGTATTTTAACCAACGCTGCTCTTACGAAAACAGACGAAAGCGTTTGGCCAAAAAAATAAATATAGGGGTAAAAAGCATGAAAAAAATCTTTAAAAGACTTTTAACAGGTTTGTGTGCGCTTGTCGGTATTGTAACGGCTGGCGTAGCGGTATGCACGTTCCCGACGTCGATAGATAATACGACGGCGCAAGCGGCAACGACGTACACGACCAAAGACGTGGGGATGATGGCGTATATTGAAAACGTATATGCTCCCAATGGTAATTTTTATTTATATATT
Source organism: Candidatus Scatosoma sp. (assembly GCA_045660265.1). Classification (GTDB taxonomy): domain Bacteria; phylum Bacillota; class Clostridia; order Christensenellales; family Borkfalkiaceae; genus Scatosoma. The sequence continues at coordinate 31,846 of JAZRDM010000027.1, forward strand.
ACCATGTCTGAGTTGGATACGACGACGCAGGCGGAAAGCGTGGCGGTGGATACGTCGAATGGCGATATGCCGACCATCTTAAGAAATTTTGATTTTTATAACAAAGTAAAAATCAACGGCTATACGTTAGCGGAATTAGGTTGTACGGGCGTATGGGAAAACGCGTTTGACGTAAACAGCGGCGGCGGTGCGCCTTTATACAAGCTTCGCTTCCACATGCACGCAGACCCTACGACTTGGACCAACGCTATTGACGACGGTAAGGTTGTATTTGGGGTAGGCAGCAACGTAACGATTAGCGAAGGCGCGCTTGTTCCTGGCTATAACTATTTGACGGGCGACCATACGGCAACCGTATACCGCGCAGGCTGTGATTTCGTAAGCTCTGCTGCTGACGTAGCATACGGCGTTATGTCTGTGGGTAAAACGGAAGTTGAAAGCGTAGAATACGTACAAGGTCACGACGGTAATTGCGGTTACTTCGGTTTCTCTTTGAAAGGGGACGACTATTTGGCGGACGGCACGCAATTAGAAGTAAACCAAAACTATTCCTATGACAACAAGTATTATACGACTATTTTGGTAAACGGCGAAAGCGGTAAGACGGGGAGTTACGGTTTGTTTAACCTTGGTGAAAAAGGTAAAGGTTATTTCTCGTTTGCAATGTATGCAACGGCAGAAGAAATGCAAACGATTACCATTCCCGCTGGTACGAAGTTCCCTGCAAGAGCTATGACGGATTTGCCTTCGATAAACAGCAACAACAAAGTTACGATTATGTACGAAACGCAAACGGACGTAACCTTCTACAAGCAATCGGACGGCACGTGGGCAAAGCCTTACGTGGAAAAAGAAACGAGCGTTTCTTCGGCTTACGTAGATTCGGCGGATGACGGCTCTAGCTTCACGGTACTTTTCCTTTCCAACCACGACTATGCAACCGAGTTAGATAACTACGGCGGTACGGCTGTTAAGGTAAAAGAATTCCTTGCAAGAAGCAATTTCTATACGCATGTGCTTATCGACGACGTAGCACTTGGCGATACGGGCGAAGCATACGTGAATGTATGGGGCAACAAGGGCTCGATTGCATTCCGTACAAGCCAAGGCGTAAATGCAACGAAAATTACCGTTTTGGCGGGTTGCGAAATTCCTTCGTATGCAGAATTGTTGTCTGGCGAAAGAATTAAATACGTAACGACGGAAAACATTACGTTTGTTAAGAATGCAAACGGCGAATGGGTAGAAGCATCTGGTCTTGAAGAAGAACTTAACGCATTAAGAGAAGCTGCACTTGCACAGCTTAATGCATACGTAGTTTTAGATAACTATTTCGACGAACAAAAAGCTGAACTTAACAACTACCTCGCAGCTGCGCAAAATGAACTTGCAGCAGATGCAAGCGAAGTAGAAATTGCAGCAACGGTTGAAGCGGTTAAAGCAAATCTTGATAGCGTATTAACCAAAGCGCAAGTAGTTGCAAACGCAAAGGCAGAAATTGAAAACTATAAAGCAGCAGAAGGCTATTTCCAAGCGGAAGAAGCTGAAAAGCGTGCGCAATACGTAGCACAAGCGAAGACAGAAATTGACAATGCAACGTCGCAAGCTGCAGTAAACGCAGCAGTAGCAAATGCGAAAGCGGCAATCGATAAGTTGGTTACGGCAGCGGAAATTTACGTAACGAAAGACGTAGCAATGCTCGCTAGAATTGGCGGCTGGTACGGCAACGGTAACTTCACGTTGAAGATTACGCTTGGCGAAGCAGACTGGACGAACGACGACGCAGGCACGAAAGCATATGATGGCGACCTTGCAACGCTTTTGAATAAGCTTGGTTTGTTCGATCATATCATGGTAGGCGGTAAGACGTTAGCAGAATGGGGCTGCGTAGCTTGCTATGACAACGGTTACGAATTAAATGCAGGTGAACCTGATAACATTATCCTGCTTCATTTGGCGATGGGCAAAGAAAATATGGATGTAGCAGCGGCAGCAGGTGTTGGTGCGGATGCAGCTGTAACCATGTTGGAAGGCGCACTTGTTCCCAGCTATGCTTATTTGAAGGGCACGGGCAACACGGTATATCATGCAGGTGCAGATTACGTAAGCACTCTCTCTACGGTTCCCTATGGTATCGAATCTGTAGGAAAGACGACGGTAGAAAGCGTGAAGTACGTACAAAGCTATAACGAAAAAGATGGCGTTGGTTACTTTGGTGTTTCCCTTGTTGGCGACGACTATTTGGGCGACGGCACGCAATTAGAAGTAAACCCCAACTACAACTTCAATAGCTTCGTAAACAGCATTTTGGTAAACGGCGAAGCAGGTAAGGTAAAATATTACGGTTTGTTCAACTTGGGTGAAAAAGGTCAAGGTTACTATGCATTCCAAATCCTTGTAGCAGAAGAAGATATTGAATATATCACCATTCCTGCAGGTACGTTATTCCCCACGAGAGCAATGACGACGTTGCGTGAATTAAACGGTAACCCTGTTTACATCATGTACGAAGTAGAAGAAACGGTAATCCTTTACAAATCGGCAAACGGTTACGTATCTTATATTGAAGCAGCATTGAGCGAAGTAGAAAATTATAAAGTAGGTTTGTTCCGCGCAGAAGAAGAAGCGCAAAGAGTGGCAATCGTTGCACAAGCAGTAGAAACGATTAACTCTGCATTGGATAACGCAACGATAGATACGGCAGTAGCAAATGCGAAAGCAGCGATTGATGCATTGAAGACGGCAGCGCAATACGCAGACGAAGAAAATGCAGCATTGGTAGAAGCAAAGAATGCAGCAATTGCAGAACTTACAGCATATAAAGCAAATGGCTTGTATTTAGACGAACAAGCAGCAGAACGTCTTGCAGTAATCGAAAATGCAACGACGGAAATCAGAGGCGTAATTGACACGGATAGCATTGCAGCAATTGTAGCAGACGCGAAGGCAGCGATTGACCAAATCGTTGAAAAGACGGCTATTATCAGCGCAGCAAAAGCAGAAGTAGCAGGCTACAAGGCAGGGGTTGAATACGCAGCAGAACAAGCAGCACAAAAGGACGCAATCATTGCGGAAGCACAAGAAATTATTGACAACGCAACGTCGCAAGCGGCTATCAATGCAGCAGTAGCAAATGCGAAAGCAGCAATCGATAAGTTGGTTACGGCAGCGGAAATTTACGTAACGAAAGACGTAGCAATGCTCGCTAGAATCGGCGGCTGGTACGGCAACGGTAACTTCACGTTGAAGATTACGCTTGGCGAAGCAGACTGGACGAACGACGACGCAGGCGCGAAAGAATATGATGGCGACCTTGCAACGCTTTTGAATAAGCTTGGTTTGTTCGATCATATCATGGTAGGCGGTAAGACGTTAGCAGAATGGGGCTGCGTAGCTTGCTATGACAACGGTTACGAATTAAATGCAGGCGAACCTGATAATATCATCATGCTTCATTTGTCGATGGGCCAAGAAAATATGGATGTAGCAACGGCTGAAGGCGTTGGTGCAGACGTGCCTGTAACCATGTTGGAAGGCGCGCTTGTTCCCAGCTATGCTTATTTGAAGGGCACGGGTAACACGGTATATCATGCAGGTGCTGATTACGTAAGCAGCAAGTCGACTTATGCATACGGTATTCAATCTGTAGGGAAGACGACGGTAGACGGCGTGAAGTACGTACAAAGCTATAACGAAGAAGATGGCGTTGGTTACTTTGGTGTTTCCCTTGTCGGCGATGACTATTTGGGCGACGGCACGCAATTAGAAGTGAACCAAGACTACTATTTCGATAGCTTCGTAGGTACGGTTTTGGTAAACGGCGAGCTTGATTTAGTAAAATATTATGGTTTGTTCAATTTGGGCGAAGCAGGGGTAGGCTACTATGCATTCCAAATCCTTGTTCCCGAAGAAGAAATTGAAACGATTACCATTCCCGCAGGTACGTTATTCCCCACGAGAGCAATGACGCCGTTGTTTGAATTAAACGGTAACCCTGTTTACATCATGTATGAAGTAGAAGCAGACATTACGTTCTATAACACGGAAGACGGCTTTATGACGTATGGTGAATGTGCAGCGGCTGAATTAGGTTCTTATAAAGCAGGTGCGTTCCGTGCTGAAGAAGAAGCACAAAGAACGGAAATCGTTGCACAAGCGATTATCGAATTGCAAGCGGCGCAAGGCAACGCAGCAGTGGATGCTGTAATCGACGCGGCTAAGGCAGCGATTGATGCATTGAAGACGGCAGCGCAATACGCAGATGAAGAATTGGCTGACGTAAAAGCAGCGGCGGTTGTTACGATTGAAGCTTATAAGGCTGACGTAGTGTACTTAGCTGAACAAGTAGCAGATAGAGCGTCTGCAGTTGATGCTGGTAAGGCGGCAATTGCAAATGCAGCTAGCGAAGAAGCAATTGAAGAAGCAATTGCTAATGCAAAGGCAGCTATCGACGCATTGTCCGATAAGGCTACCATCATCAGTGCAGCAAAAGCTGAAGTAGAAGCTTATAAGGCAGACGTTGTATACGCGGACGAACAAGCAGCGGCTAGATTGGCTGTAATTGAAACGGCTAAGGCAGCTATTGACAGCGCAACGTCACAAGCGGTTATCAATGAAACGATTGCAGGTGCAAAGGCAGCAATTGATGAAATCAAGACGAAAGATCAACTTGCAGCAGAATCTTTGGCAGCAAAGAAAGCAGCAGCTAATACAGCAGTAGACATTTTGAAGGGCGGCGTAGATTACGACCTTTACAGTGAAGATGCAGTAGAAACGATCAACGGCTTGTATTCGACGGTGAAAGCGGCTATCGCAAGCGCTGAAACGGAAGCTGACGTAGACGCAGCGGTTGCAGACTTTGAAGCAGCTCTTGCAAACGTTCCTCAAAAGGATGCAGGTGCAGACAGCAGTTCTGATGCAACGCAATCCGGTTCGGATAGCAGCGCGCCTATGGTATTTGGTTGTGGCTCTGTAAGCGGATTGGCAAGCGGTATGCTTATGCTTGGCGTAGCAGTTGTGGCACTTTTCAAGAAAAAAGAAAACTAAGTAGTAGAAAGGCGACACGCGGGGAAACCGAGTATTCGGTTCCCCGGCGCTTGCCGGAAAAAGAGAGTAAGCTAATATGAAAAAAATTAAAATAGCAGTTGTTGGATATGGCAACCGCGGACAAGTTTATGCAGATTATTCTTTGGATGAACCGGAACAAGTAGAGGTTGCGGCGGTAATCGACCCTAATCCCTATAAGTTAGATGTTGCAAAAAGCAGATACGGGTTGTCTGAAAAACAAGTATTTTTGAATTATCAAGATTTCTTGGCTTCTGGAATTGAGACGGATATTGTCATTAACGCGACAATGGACCAAGTTCATTATCAAACGGCAATGGAAATTTTAGAGTCGAAGAAAGATATGATTATTGAAAAGCCTATTGTAGCAAATCGTGATGAATTGATGGATATTCAACGCCTTGCAAAACAAAACGGTTGTACGGTATTTGTTTGCCACGTATTGCGTTATAGCCCGTTCTATAAATCGATTAAGGAAATTCTCAGCTCTGGGCAATTAGGTAAAATCATTTCGATGGAAATGAACGAGCACGTATGGGTTCCTCACTATCTTACCAGCTATGTTAGAGGGAAATGGGGGAAGGAATCGGAATGCGGCAGCCCGATTTTGCTTGCAAAATGCTGTCATGATATGGATTTAGTTGCTTGGTTGAACGGTTCGAAAGCGGCGTCTGTTTCTTGTTTTGGGCACCGTAGTTATTTTGTTGCGGAAAATAAACCTAATGATGCAACGGAATATTGTTTTGATTGTCCTCATAAGCAAACTTGCCGTTATAACGCGCTTGATTTGTATTATCACAATGATACTATGCCTTTCTTGGTATGGGATGAGTTGGATAAACCCTATGATGAAATTACGTTAGAAGAAAAGGAAGCATTTTTACGTAAACACCTGTACGGTAAATGCGTATACGATTGCGGCGGCGACGTAATGGATAGACAAAACGTTATTGTCGATTTTGTGGATGGTAGCGTAGCAACGTTCACGCTTTCCTGTGCAACTGTACGCCCTGCAAGATACGTACATATTATTGGTACAAACGGCGAACTTGAAGGAAAATTAGAAGAAGATAAATTCATTTATCGCACGTATAAAAAAGAAAGTGTGTCTTACGAAGAAAAGTTGGTTGACGTTTCTCAAAAGGTGGTTAATAACGCCTTGTATGGCGGGCACAGCGGCGGCGATTACGGTATTATGAGCGATATCGTGCGCTATTTAAACGGCGATAAGGTTTCCGAATCGATTACATTGTTGGATGACTCGGTTGAAAGCCATTTGCTCGTATTTGCGGCGGAAGAAAGCCGTAAAGATAGAAAGGTTGTCGACCTTTTTAGAAAGTAATAAAAAAGCTCCGATTATTCATTTTTTAGAATAGTCGGGGTTTTTTAAACACGAATACTATATTATCGAAGTTGTGTAAAATGCGCGCATTTTGCATAGATAACAAAATAGAGAAGGTACAATATGAAACAATTACATTTAATTTGTAACGCACATTTAGACCCTGTATGGCAATGGGATTGGAATGAAGGGGCAACGGCGGCGCTCGCTACCTTTTATTCTGCAGCGGAACTTGCAGACGAATACGATTATATTTTCTGCCATAACGAAGCGTTGTTGTATGAATTTATCGAAGAATTCGATCCTGCTTTATTTGCACGCATTCAAAAGTTGGTAAAGCAAGGGAAATGGCATATTATGGGCGGTTGGTATGTACAGCCCGATTGTAACGTACCCAGCGGCGAAGGCTTTGTCCGTCAAATCGAAACGGGCTTAAAGTACTTTAAAGAAAAATTCGATTATCGCCCCACGGTTGCCTTAAATTTCGACTCTTTTGGCCACACGCAAGGGTTGGTTCAAATTTTAAAGAAATGCGGCTTTAACGGCTATTTATTCTGCCGTCCTATGAAAGAATTTATGCCCTTGCCTGCTATGCATTTTAACTGGATAGGGCTTGACGGCAGCTCGATAAAAGGCGTGCGTTGCGAAGATGAAACCATTTATTGCTCGGCGCTTGGAAAAGCAGTTTCTGATATCAAGCGTAAAATGCAGCCTTGGACTGATGAAGAGGTAGGCGTTGCGCTTTGGGGGGTAGGTAACCACGGCGGCGGCGCGTCCAGAAAGGATTTGGCGGATATTAAAGAATTCCAAGCTGAAATGGCAAAAGAAGGCGTGGAAATTTTACACAGCACGCCCGAAGCGTTTATTGATGCGATTCAGCCGACGGAAAACTATGACAAGGCGTTACAACCCGTTTTAATCAAGTGTTATGCGTCGGACAGCCGTATTAAGCAAAAATATGCAGAGCTTGAAAACAAGCTTTTAATCACCGAAAAAATTTGCGTAATTGCAAAACAAGAGTTGGGGCTTAGCTATCCTTTGCAATTGTTGGACGAAGCGCAAAAGTGTATGGCGGCAATTCAATTCCACGATATTTTATCGGGAACGAGTGTTCGTGTCGGCGAAGAAAGCAGTTTGCGCCGTGCAGATTATGCTTTAGAATTATTGGATAAAGCGTTTACAAAGTCCTTTATGGCGTTGATGAACGAATACGAAAAGGTGGAACCCAACACCTATCCTTTGTTTGCGTTTAATCCTCACCCTTACGTTTACGACGGGGTAGTAGAAGGCGAAATCTTTATGTTAGACGCAATTTGTTCGGATACGGAAGGATATAATTTTATCGTAACGCAAAACGGCGAACCGGTAGAATTCCAAATCGTAAAAGAAGATTCTAACATCAATTTCGATAGACGTAAACGTCTTGCAATTCAAGCAAAGCTGGCACCCATGTCTGTAACAAAGTTTGATATTGCTTATAAAGTAGATAAAAAAATCGTGTTGGATAGAACTCCTCAATTTGCTTTTGATGGCGAGAATGTGAAGGCGGAATTTGATACGGAAAACGGTGCGTTAAAGAGCTATTGCGTAAACGGAAAAGAATATCTTAAAGGAAACGCATTTACGCCCGTTATGTTTGATGATAACGAAGACCCTTGGGGTTGGTATATGCAAACGGTAGGATCGAATTACCAAGAAATGAAGGCAAAAATTGTCGGCAGAGTTGTAGAACGCGGCTCGCTTTACACCAAGCTTGAAAACGTGTATGAATTAGGAAAATCGGAAGTTTGCGTTTGGTATAAAATTTATAAAAATCATTCGTATATCGACGTGGACGTACGCGTAACTTGGAATGACGACGTAAAGGGCTTAAAGTTGGCAATTCCTTTCGCAAAAGAAGGACAGTTTATCGGTCAAACGTCGTTTGGCACGCAGACGTATGAAAAGGACTTCGAACAATGTGCGCAAAAATTCTGTGGTATCGACGATGGTGAAAACGTGTTGTCCGTATATGCAAACTATTTAGGCGGTTGTTCGATTGAAAAGGACGTGCTGTACGTAACGTTGTTTAATGGCTCTGTTTACTGCGCGCATCCTATCGGGAATTTGCCTATCGTCGACGATAAGCGTTGCAACGATTGTTTGGAAAAAGGCAGACATTCGTTTAAGCTTCGTTTGAACGTAGAAAACCGTAATTGCTTAGAAAAACAAGCGGTAGAATTTACACAAACGCCTTATCTGTTAAACGGTTATCCTCATGGTGAAGGTAAAAAAGAAAGAAACAGCGTGCTTTCGTTGTCCAATGAAAATATCGTTGTTACCTCTTTGCGTATGATTAAAGAAAACATTTATGCGATCCGTCTTATCAATAATACGGATTCCCCCGCCGTGTGTGATTGTCAAGCGTTTGGTAAAAATATTTCGTTAACCTTTGGCGTATACGAAGTAAAAACGTTGTATTTCGACGGTGATAATTTAATTGAAAAAGCAGATATGATTTGTCTCGATTGATAAAAGCATAGGGAGCAGGGTTGCGTTGAACGCAAAAAATGAAATAAAAAAGAAACGATTTAGCGTTAGGTGAAAACGCCGCTCGAAAAACGGGCGGCGTTTTCTAAATTTCTTCTTATAGAAGAAATTTAGAAAAAGGGGGTTGCCTTTTTTTAAAAATTATGTTACAATACAATAGTAAAATAAAAAAACGGGATGGTATATTATGAGAAAAACGTTGAAAAGATGTCTTACTTTCGCAATGGCTGGAGTAATGACGCTTTCTATGCTTTCTTTAGCAAGCGGTTGTGAGGAAGAAAAGATTATCTTAAAAAACGTAACACAGGCAAAAAACGTTATTTTAATGATTGGCGACGGGATGGGGCCCGAACAAATTAAAGCGGGCGAATTGTATAAAGACGAAAAATTGACGATGCAAAAATTCCCGTATATGACAAAGGTGGAAACGCGTTGCGAAGATAATCTTGTTACGGACTCCGCAGCGGCGGCAACTGCGCTTGCAACGGGTGTACGCACCTTAAAAGGCGTAGTAGGGAAAGATTCGTCTTATCAAGAATTAGAAACGATTGTGGATATCGCGCATAATATGGGCAAACGCACGGGTATTTTGGCTACGGAAGAATTATTCGGTGCAACGCCTATGGGATTTTCCGGCCATGCTGACGATAGAAATTTAAAGGAAAACTTGTTGCAATCTGCGTCGGCAAGCAGTAACGTCGATTTGTTTGTAAGTTATATGATGGATTTAAAATATCATACTCTTTTCACGGATGCCGGTTATGAAAAAATCACCATGGTGGAACAAATTTCAGATTCTACGGCTGATAAAGTGTTCGGCAGCTATGAAATTAGAGCGACATTAGATTCTATGCATGCAGACGGCGGCGAGGCGGCCTTTGACCGTATTGTAACGGAAGCCTTAGAATATTTATCGAAAGACGAGGATGGGTTCTTCTTAATGGCGGAAGGTTCGCATATTGACCACGGCGGGCATAACAACGATTTCCCGTATATGTTAAGAGAATTGATTGCCTTTGACGACGCGGTAAATGCCGTATTAAAATGGGCAAAAGACCGTGATGATACCGTTGTTATTGTTACAGCCGATCACGAAACGGGCGGGTTGGAAGTATACGACGAAACAACGCATGATAATATTTTGAAAATTTATGAAACCAACCGCAGTTGGTATGGTCAAGAAGAGTATTTCGAATGGAATACGACGGGACATACCAGCACGGACGTATACCTTTACATTAACGGCGCGGATGTGGATTTTGCAAAATATTCTTTTGGATATAAAGATCGTGTAAAGAATACCGACGTATTCCAAATTATGAAAGATTTAATGGAAGGAAAAAATACGGAGGCATAATGGATATAGGCGGGAAACCGCCTATCCGTTTTTAAGAGGAAATTATGAAAGATTTTGAAGTGGTAAGCGTAAGCAGTTTAGAAAAGGTACTGCCGTCTATAAGACCAACGCTTTTAGAAAACGAAAATACTTGTTTTAAAAACGAAGTTTTTTCCTTTCAAGCTGCGTATTGTCATCATACAAGCTATTTGTTGCTCCACCGCTGTACCTGGGAAGTGGAAGGTTCTTTAAAAGATTATATAACTGTCCGTCCTGTGCGTTTAATTCCTTGTACAACGGCAATAAACGATACCTTTGACGAATATTATCTTACGCACTCCGCCGCTTTAATTCCCGATTTGCTTTCAGACGATAAAGAGTTTTTTGTGCGTTACCAACAATGGCATTCCCTCTGGATTACCGTAAAGGGAGACTTGCCTGCAGGCGAGCATACCATTCTCTTGCGGTTATTTGATAAAGACCACGTAGAACTGGGAAATATAGCATACAAGCTCACTGTTTTGGCGGACGAATTACCCAAACGACAATTAAAATATGCGCATTGGTTTCATTACGACAGTATTGCTGAATATTACAAATTGCCCGTCTGGAGCGACGAATACAATGACGTCATGAATAAATTTATAAAAAAATTGGTCGAACACGGTGGAAACACTTTGCTTGTACCCTTGTTTACACCTCCGACAAACACATGGATTGGCGGCTCTCGCACCACAGCGCAGTTGGTAGACGTAACCTTAAAAAACGGCACGTACGAGTTTGATTTTAGCCGCTTGAAATGGTTTATGCGTAACGCGGAAAGCTTGGGCGTGGAATATTTCGAAATGTGCCATTTGTATACGCAATGGGGTGCAGAAAATGCCGCAAATGTCATGGTGAAGGTAGATGGAAAACTCACGCGGATGTTTGGCTGGGATGAAAAGGCATTAGGGGAAGGCTACTCGGCGTTTATGCGAGCCTTTTTACCTAAACTTGTTCAATTTTTAAAACAAGAGGGATACGGTGAGGATAGATGCTTTTTCCATATCTCCGACGAGCCGTCTATCGGCGCGTTGCCTGCGTATTTAAAAATCCGTGAGTTAATGAAGCCGTTGTTGAAAGAATATAAAATTTTCGACGCGCTGTCTAATTACGAGTTTTCACGCAGCGGCGCCGTGGATATGCCTGTTGTGGAAACACAACATGCTACGCCGTTTTTAGAAAATAAAGTAAAAGATTTGTGGGTGTATTATTGTTTAGGAGCAGGCTATGGCGGTCTGTCTAATCGATTTATGGCAATGCCTTCGTGGCGTACTCGGGTATTTGGAGTGCAATTGTATGCCGTGGATGCCGTAGGTTTTTTGCATTGGGGTTATAACTATTACAACACTGCTTTATCCGAAGAGTATATCAATCCGTACGAAATTACGGACGCGTGGGGGAGTTTTCCCAGCGGCGACAGCTTTATGGTATATCCCGGGAAAAACGGCGAACCGTTAGATTCCCTTCGCCATGAGGTAATGTTTGACGCATTCCAAGACTATGCCGCGCTTAAAAAATTAGAACAGAAAATTGGGCGTGAAAAGGTGATGCAAATGTTGGCAGATAAGGGGGTTTCTCCTAACTTTACCGATTATCCCAAAAATGCCGAGTGGTTAATGCAATTACGAAAAGAAATTCACGAATACTTCCGTTAAGGGAACGGAATGTGAAATAAAGCCGCAAGTTTATAACCTGTTTTCTTTACGTTTGAGGAAAGCAGGGTTGCGTTGAAGTAATAAAGCAAAAAGTTTTTTGCGTGTGATTTTAATGAAAAGTATGTAAAAAATATTTTTTTGGGATTTATTCAAAGTCTTGACGAATATTTGGAAATATGCTACAATATTCGCAAATTGAAAAATATAATTATCTAATGATAATCAAGGAGAGTTTTTATGGAAAAATTTATGCTCAATGGACAATGGAGCATTAAAAGTAATACCTACGATACAGTAGGCGAAGTGCCCGGATCGGTATATTCGGCTCTTTTAAAAAATGGGTTGATGGACGATCCGTTTTATAGAGATAACGAGGAAAAGGCTCTTGCGATTATGGATGAGGAGTTCGTTTTTAGCAAGGAATTCGAATATAAAAAGACTTCAAACAACATTTTGCTTGTTTGCGAAGGGATTGATACGCTTTGCGATTTATACATCAACGGGCAGTTTGTTGCGCATACCGAAAATATGCATAGAACGTACGAGTTTGACGTTACGTCTTATCTTGTAGACGGTAAAAACGTTATTAAAGCGGTATTTCCGCATTACGACGCGTACATTAAGGAAAAAACCAAGGAAAAAGATCTTACCAGCGGTTCTTTTGCAACCATGGTGGGATTTGCGTACGTGCGTAAAGCAAGCTATATGAGCGGTTGGGATTGGGGTCCTAGACTTCCCGACGTAGCCATTTGGAAGGATATTTATTTAATTGACGGGAATCAGCCTCGTGTTACCGACGTTCGAATTTTGCAAAGACATGAAGACGGCGACGTTTATGTAACCGTCAGTGCGGAAACGAGTAAACCTGCGGATATCAATATCGCGTTCATCTCGCCCGAAGGAAAGAAGATTTTGCTACAAAACGGCGTAGAATTTAAAGTGGAAAACCCGCAGCTTTGGTGGCCGAATGGCTATGGCAAGCAACCGCTTTATAGTGTGGTAACGGAAAGCGTTTTAGATGGTAAGGTGGTGGATACCAACCAAAAGAAAATCGGCTTGCGTACGTTGTTTGTCAGCAGAGAATTGGATGAATGGGGAGAAGAATTCTGCTTTAAAGTAAACGGAATTAAAATTTTCTCGATGGGCGCAGACTATATCCCCGAAGATAATATTTTAAGCAGATTAAGCAAAGAAAGAACGGAAAAATTGCTTAAGGATTGTCTGTTTGCGAACTTTAACTCTATTCGTGTATGGGGCGGCGGGTTTTATCCGCATGACTATTTCTTCGAGCTGTGCGACGAGATGGGTATTATCGTCTTTATCGATTTGATGTTTGCTTGTACGTCTGTGCCTTCCTCGCAAGAATTTTACGATAACGTAAAGGTGGAAATCGAACAAAACATAAGACGTTTCCGCCATCACGCATGTATCGGGGTTATTTCTGGAAACAACGAAATTGAAGAGCAAGCAGCGATTCCCAACTGGTGGCCGAAGGACGAACAAGAGAATTATTTAAAATTGTTTGAGGGCGTTATTCCGCCGATTATGCAAAAGGAATGTCCTGAAATTTCTTTTGTTCCCTCTTCGCCTTCTTCGCACGGTGGGTTGGTTAATCCGACGGATGAAAACGTGGGGGATAGCCATTATTGGCAGGTATGGCACGGTCATTTGCCGTTTAGCGAATATAGAAAACACTATTTTAGATTTTTAAGCGAATTTGGTTTTCAATCCTTTCCGTCTATGAAGACGATAGAGCAAATCACGCTGCCTGAAGATAGAAATCCGTTTAGCGCCGTAATGGAATTGCATCAACGTTCTCCTTATGCAAACGGTAAAATTATCAATTATTTATCGCAGACGTATTTGTATCCGGCAACGATGGAAATGCTGGTATATGCGTCGCAGCTTTTGCAAGCAGAGGCTATCAAGTACTGCGTTGAGCATTTGCGCAGAAACCGCGGCAGATGTATGGGCGCGCTTTATTGGCAATTAAACGATTGCTGGCCTGTGGCAAGCTGGTCGAGTATTGACGGTTATGGAAGATATAAAGCGTTGCATTATGAAGCAAAGCGTTTCTTTGAACCTATACATATATCCTGTTTGGACACGGGAGAATATACCAACCGAAGAGAAATTACAGACGAAAGATATTATGCTTATCAAACCAAGGCGCATTTGTTTGTGAATAACGATACGCTCAAAGACGTAGAAGGCGTAGTTTCTTGGAAGCTTTGCAAAGCGGATGGCACGGTATTGCAAACGGGCGAATCGCCGTTGGCGGTCAAAGCGTTATCGTATGCAAGCATTGACGAGATAGATTTTAATAAAACGGACGTTAGAAATAATTATCTTACTTACAGCTTTGCGGTAAACGGCGAGGTAATTTCGAGTGGTAGTGTATTGTTTACAAGGCCCAAACATTTCGGATTTGTCAACCCCAACCTTACGGTGCGCGTAGAAGGGGATGAAATTGTCGTTAAAGCAGATGCGTATGCGAAATACGTATTTATTTCCAATGAAAATGACGATTTGATTTTGTCGGACAACTTCTTCGATATGGATAAAGGCGAAAAACGAGTAAAAATTATTTCCGGCAAAGCGAAAAATTTACAAGTAAAGTCTGTATATGATATTCGATAAATGGAAGCGAAGCGGACGTTTTGAAAAGCTGTTTTTTCGTCAAATGATGGGGGCAGGATTGAGATGAATGAAAAATTTACCCTTTAAACCAACAAGTAAAAAGGCAAAATAAATTCACTCTTGCAAAATAAAAGAAAGTATGATATAATGATATGGCTACGCGGAAAGCGTAGCCATCATTGTTATGATAAGGAGAAAAGAATGCTTTACGATTTTACTTTTTATAATCCGACAAAGGTATACTTTGGAAAAACGGCTCTTTCAAATTTAGCGGGTGAATTAAGCAACTACGGCGAAAACGTGATGCTGTTGTATGGAAAAAATTCGATTAAAAAAATCGGCTTATATGATGAAATTCTCTCTATTTTAAAAACGTGCAACAAAAATGTGGTCGAGTTGGCTGGTGTTAATCCGAATCCGCGTTACAGTCAAGTATTGCAAGGGGCGAAGCTGGTAAAAGAGCATAACGTCCATTTAATTTTAGCAGTAGGCGGCGGGTCGGTTATCGATTGTGCAAAAGCCATTTCCGTTGCGGCGTATGCGGAGGGTGATGCGTGGCAAAAATATTGGATAGATTTTCAACCGCTTACGCATACGCCCGTACCTGTTGGTGCGGTGTTGACAATGACGGGCACGGCAAGCGAGATGAATGGGGGCTCGGTAATTACAAACGAAGAAAAAATGATAAAAACGGGCAGAGTGTTTCCCCCTGAGGCGAATCCTAAGTTCTCCATTTTAAATCCCGAATATACCTACACCGTACCCAAAATACAAATGGTCAGTGGAATTTTTGATATTTTTTCGCATTTATTAGAGCAGTATTTTTCGGGTAATGACGACAATACGACTGATTGCGTTATTGAAGGGGTGTTGGATTCGTTGATTACAAGCGCAAGAGTAGCTATAAATGATCCTACAAATTACGAAGCTCGCAGTAATATTATGTGGTGTGCAACGCTTGGTTTAAACGGCGTTACGCGCGTATCTAAAACAGGGGACTGGGAAGTGCACGGTATCGAACATCAGCTTGGCGCATATACCGATTGTCCGCATGGATTAGGCCTTGCCGTCATTTCTATTCCGTATTATAAGTATATTTACAAATACGGTTTGGATAAGTTTGTCCGCTTTGCAAAAAAGGTATGGAAAGTGGATACGGCAGGTAAAAGCAAGGACGAAATTGCATTGGCGGGAATTGATTCCTTGACGTTATTTATCAAGGAGTTGGGGATTCCAACCACCCTTCGCGAACTTGGCGCAACGGAGGAAATGTTGTCGTTGATTGCTAAAACTGCAAAGAAAAGTGGCGGATATAAAATTATGCAAGAAGAGGATATCTTATCCGTTTTAAAGGCGTGTTTTTAAAAAACCAAGGGGGCAGGGTTGCGTTGAACGCAAACCTGCCCCCTTTAAATGAAAAACAGAGGCGTAACAAATTGTTTGTTGTGCCTCTGTTTATTTTAAAGCGAAAACTAATTAAAAGGTAATTTCGAACATTGCGAAATCCTTCATAGAAGGAATACTTGCTACAACCATTTGTCCGTTAAAAGTAAACGGTACGTCGCAATTTTTTTCGATATTTTTAAAGGATACGGGCTTTTTATCCGTCTTCATTTTAAACACGATATTATTGCTCGATTTCGTTTCGTCGTATTGTAAATCGCAAAGGGAGAATAAGGTTGCATTTTCTTCTTCAAAGATAACACATTCGATAGACCCACCCGCTTTACATTCGTACTTTTTCGTAACGTTACGGTCTACAATGCCTTTAAAGATGTCCTTAAATGCTTGTCTGTGGTCATATTCCAGCATAGCCGCACACCAAATTACTTTACCCTTGCCGTATTCGCGTTCGACAAACGCAGGGTATTCGGTGTTTTGCCAAGGCGGGCAAGAGTGAATGGACGCAAACGTATAGTTGTTATCTGGAGCCGCGTAAGGAAGGGTTACCGTCGCCTTAATTGTGCCTTGCATATTTTTATACAAAGGCAAATAGTACGTTAACGGGAGGGGATATTTTTGATTAAATTCGATAAATTCTTCCTCGTAGCATTCGCAAGGTGCGATATACGTTCTTGCGCCGAGCTGTACCCCCGTTGTTTTACAATCTCCGTACGTTTCGCCGACGTATTCTGCGCCGAAAAATTCTTTCATCAATCTCGAATCAGATTTTCCCGATAAGTACAGCGTTCCGCCGTTTTTCACGTAATCGATAAATTGTAAAGGAACGTCGTTATCAAAATCTTGCAGTGCGGGTGCAATGACCATTTGCTTATTTGCTAAATCACCTAAACCGCCGTTGGAAATAACGGAAACGGGTACGTGGTTTTCGATAAGCTTGCGTACGGCGTTAATGGCGCATGTACGGTTGTATCTATCGCTTCCGTCGGTGGTGTACATAGTCTTGCTGTCAAAGTAAACGGCTACGTCCGAATACATTTTCCCCCTATCCATGTACGGCTCGAAAGGGATTTGACGGGCAAAAGCGTTGCCGACGCGCTCGTACGAACGAGAGTCTAACGAGCCGATAGGGTCAACGGCGTCGATAATCAATGAGGCACCGTGATGCGCCGCCGTAAGTAAAATTTCTTCGTTTAACGTCTTTTGTGGTTTCGTGATAGTATGTTCGCGCAACGTTTTATCGCAACGGCAGGTCATATACTCAAACGGCTGGTTGTTGGTTACGCCGTAATAGTATTTTGCTGCAAACGAATGCGAGTACAAATCGCCGTACAAATCGCCGCCCGTAAATTCGCATTCCGCGTTGATACCTTCGGTGGATCCGCCTAACCAATCGCAGCCGATAACCGCCGCATAGTTAAATTCAACGGTAACTTCGGGCATAACTTGGTTGGTGTAAGCCTTTACGAAACGAACGAAATCCACCATCCAGTCTTGTCTTGCTTTGACATAACGCAGCCAAAGCGGATTGGAAAAATCTTGTTCGATAGGCAATTCTTTGCCCGTTTCTTCTTGGAAACGCTTTTTGCATGCATCACAGTGGCAAGTAATTTCCCAATACGGCATATCAAAGAATAATCCGTCGAGATTTTTAAACTCTCTTGCTAATTCGTCAATTTGTACTTTAACGAATTCTCGGTAGGCTTGATTGTTCGGACAACACAGCCCGTAACGTTGCCCTCTTTCGCGCCACGTTTTGCCGTTTTCGTCAATTTGTTCCCATTCAGGATGATTTTCCGTTGCCCAGTTATTGAAGATTAAGCTGTAATAGCCAACGACTTTCATCCCCCCGTCTTTGCAAAGCCCGATAAGTTTTTTAATTTGATTTTCGCCCTCTGTAAAAAACTTATGCGTGCGGCCCGTTTCGGTGGGGTAATTGCTAAGCCCTACGTGTGAGTGTAAATAAATCATAGGGCTTTGAATTTTTGCCGTTAAAAGATTTTGATAATATTCTTCCGCGTTAAATTCGGATAAAAATTTATCGTCTGTATCATGGATGTGCATATCCGTCAATTGACGGCGATACACGCCTTCATACCATTTTTTCATTTGTATAATTTCTCCAAGTCGGGATTTTCAGCAAAGTGTTTCAACATAACGATAGGGTCGCTTTCGCTTAAGTTTTCGATAACGACGCCGTTTTTCGCTGCTTCCGCGCTGACGAAATATTCGTCGTGTGTCAATTGACCATAACGGATAAGTGCAGGCGTTTCAATGGTGTGTCCGCCAAACGTACCGTGGCCTTGTAACATAATCATACCGTAAGCGGCTGCATCTTTGATAACAACTTTTTGGCCGGGGTATACCGTCAAACGCTTTGCGCAAGCGAGCTTAGATTTATAGCAAATCCATTCTTCTTTATGCGCTTCGTCTTCGTGGTCAACGATAGGACGCATGAAACGATTTTTCTTAAAGTTAGGGTCAACGTTAAGTTCCCAATCGATAACTTCCATCAAGTAATCGAAATTGCCCTTTTCTTCTTCGGGACAGTTTTTCCAAAGCAAGTCTTCCGAAACGCATTGACCGCCGTAAAGCACCGATTGATACATTGCGTAAACGTCGGAAGCGAATTGCGGTTCGTATGTGCAAAGGCTTGCGGGTGCGTGGAGAACTCCGGGGGGAACGTCCCAACCAGTGTCGAGTTCAATTTTATAAGCTTGCGAATAGTCGAGCAAATGATTGTCGCCTTTGTGGAAGTTTTCAAGGCATTTTTTAATTTCTTCCTTGGTGCATTCGGGGTTTAAACCGAAGAAGGTGAAGGGGAATTCGCCGCCGTGGTTGTTCACTTGCGAAGGGAAGAAATACATTTCGGGTTTACCAGCCGCGCCAACTCTTGCCGCGTGTTCGTCGCGGTGGTGGATATGGTGGGGCAAAGGACCTGCGTTGTCGAAGAATTTTGAGAACATAGGCCACTTATGGTATTTATCCCAAAGGTCGCCAATGAGTTTATCTTGCAATTCGTCTACAACGTCGCGGAGCAAAATTTGTTCGCTGCCGTCTTTAGAAACAACGTAGGACAAACCTTCGTCAGCGGGAGTGCCGGGGCCGTTTTCTGCCCAAGTGGTAGAAGCGAACCATCTTTCGTCGATACCGCCCTTTTCAAGTCCTAAAACATAGTAATCGTCTGGATGTAATTTGATACGCTTACCGGGACGGCAGAAACTTCTGGGAACCCACGTAGGTTTTAAACGTAAAATGCCATTGCCTTCTTTAAATAATTTTTCGCTTAATTTCATTTCATTTTCTCCTTATTGAAAATTGATTTTTATATTGTAAGTTTTTTGCTCTTTCGCCTTTATTGTTTTCATTTTAAAATTGTCGAAACGGGTGAGGGCGGGTTCTATCCCCAGGGCATAGTCTCCGCTGATCATACTCTTCCATTGAAGTGTAACAGGGAAGTCGGAAACGTCGTAGTTCATTTCAACGGTAATTTGTTTTTCGGGGTTTTCAAGCCGTACATGCCCCTGTGCTAACGTGTGATAATACACGTCTTCGTCGTTTTTATCGATAGGGGCGGTGATGCGCAACATTTCGTTTTGTCTGGTCTTTGCAATCTCCGTCAGCGGTTCGCTTTTTACAGCCGGAATATCCAATTTTAAGCCTTCGTCTAAGAAAGGATATCCGTAATTGATATGGTAAAGCAATACGTATTCAGTGTCCGTGAAATCTGCATTTTCAACAGTATCGGAAATAGTAAGCGAGTTATCTGTAATCGCGTATTGGCGCTTTAAAATTAAATTTTTTCCAAATAAAGCGGTTTCTTTTACTTCTCCGCAGACGTATACGACGCCGTTTTCTTGATAGGAGTATACGTTTTCTGCTTGTTTGTAGTGTAAGCTGCCGTGAATGGGTTTATTGGCTACGCAACCGGAAACGTTATCCATACCGCAGGTGTATAAAAATCCGCCTTCGAAGTTTCCTGTAAAATCTCTTTGCCCGTCGTTTAAGCCGTTTTTGCTTAAAAAGGAAAGATTAACGCCTTTAAATCTTGCCCAAACGATATCTAAAGCGTTGTCTTTATTAAAGAGCAACTCTAACGCGCCGTGCATGACAAGAACGCAGTGTTTTCCTCCGATAAGGACGTCTTGCGCGAAGCAGAGTTGTGCTGCATTTCCCAGTTTCTTCTCGACCATGGGTGCCTCCTTTTGAAATTTATGTGTATAATTTAAGAGTAAATTATTCGGTGGTAGAGATGGTATTGGCCGAGGATTTATCCAGCTTTCTATACTCGGCAGGGGTTATATTAAAATGCCGTTTAAACAAGTTGTGGAAGTGGCTGGTCGATTCGAAATTTAATTCGTTGGTAATTTCCATCAACGACATATCGGTATACGACAGCAATTCTTTGGCGTACTGCAATTTTGCGCGGTTGACATATTGCGTGATGGTACAATGCATATGCTTTTTAAAAATACGCGTTAATTGCGGGTAACTGTACGGCAATTCTTGTTGCGCGGTTTTAATTTGTTCATTTGTAATCAGCGGATTATTCAACTGCACAATTAAGGGTTTTAATACGGGCGGAATGCTCGATTCGGATAATCTTTGCCCAAGGAATTTTAATAAAAGCTCTGAAAAGATAAGACTGCATTGCAGTTCGGTATAAGGCGTGCTTTGGTTTTCAAACGTCTGTATTTCCAAAAGCGTATTTGAATAGTGCTCTAACGCGGTGGGCGAAAGAGTAAAATACAGCGGTTCGGGCGTAACGCAAAGCTCGTCGTAAAGAGTAGGCGAGTACAGGGACAACAGCTTTTTCATATACCCGTCTTTAACGGGGAAACAAACGCCTTGGAATTGATTTTTGGTGCGATTTGGGTACAGCATAGCGTGTCTATCTTTTGGACCAAGCAAACAAGCCGTGCCGACGGTGAGTATTTTCTCTTGGCCATTGACGCGGTGTACAATTTGGTCGTTAAGCACGATAAACAGTTCCCAATCCTTATGTCCGTGATATAAAGGATATTCGAAATTTACCCAGTAAAACGATACGTTTGCGTTCTTCCAAGGGGAAGCATGCGCAAAAGAAGTTTTTGGTAAGTCGTTAGAATGCTGTTCGGACAGTTGGCCAACGTAAGGATATATTTTTTTCTTAATCGTTTCGTTCATAGACGTATTATAACATTGAAAAAAACAAATGTCAATACCCAAATGATATTTTTCGATATAAAAATAGAAAAAGTTAAGAGGTCGAATAAACAAAAAAATAAAAAATATTTCTTGAAAAATGCTCAAAATTACAGAAATTACTATAGAATAGTAGCAAGAAGGCTTTAATAAGGTTTATTCTTTAAGTTTTTGTGTATATGCGAAAAAATTGTAAAAAGTTGCAAATGAAATTTTTCAGCGTATATTTGCAATTTTTAGGGATTGATAAATACAAAAAAATGTGCTATATTGTAATGGATGTAGCTATATTTTTTAGGATGAAATATGGGCAACGGGGGACGGATGAAAACGAATATTATCAAAGACGGCGAAAATTTGTATATTGACGCAGATGGCGAAAAAATATTGCCCGCAGCGTATATGTCCTATATCGACGATAACGCAGATTATCAGCAGTTTTATAAGGCGGGTTATCGTTTATTTTGCGCGTGCGTTTATATGGGGGATGGCTATATCAACGAGACGTCTCGCCTTCGCGTGTTTAATGATTGTGTTTGGAAATCTCGCGAGGTTTACGATTTCTCTCCTGTATACAACAGTGTAAAAAAAATTATAGAAGCAGCCGAAGAAAAAGTATACGTAATGCTGCGCGTCAATCTCAACACGCCTTTTTGGTGGCGCGAGGAGAACCTGGGCGAACTTACGCGTTTAAGTGATGGTACAACGTGTTTGCAGTCTATTTTTTCAAAAAAATGGCGGGCGGATGCCAAGATTTTTTTAGAAAAACTTTGCGGATATTTGCGCTCTTTTGAATTTTCTCAAAATATTATTGCCGTACAGTTGGCGGGGATGCAAACGGAAGAATGGTTTGCGGTCCGTACGGCGACAGGCTGTTTAGATTATTCTGCGCCGGCAAAAAAAGCCTTTCAGGCTTGGCTGGATAAAACGTATTCGAAGGGTAGTAAAAAAGCGCGTTTTCCGACGCGGGAAGAACTGGCGTTGCGCACTCAAAACGACGCGGTGGATATGAAACAATGCGCGTGGGTAAACGATTATTTGGCGTGCTTTAACCAAGCGTTTAGCGATACGATAGCCGATTTGTGTGCTTACACAAAAAAAATAACAGGCGGTGAAATGCTGGTTGGCGTCTTTTACGGGTATATAGGGCAGTTGCCTTGCGAATTTGGGCATAATGCCGTATCGGCGTTGCTGTATGACTCTAATATCGACTTTTTCGCTTCTCCGTTTGCGTATATCGACGCGCGTCAAACGGCGAAAGATTGGATTTACCATGGCGCAATGGATAGTTGCTCGCTGGCGGGTAAGCTTTGGTTTTTAGAGGCGGACGTTCGAACGTATAAAACCAAATATTTGCACGAAATCAAGCGTGAATGTATGGAAACGGAACGCACGGTAGAGCATTATAAAAACGTCGTATTTACGGGTCCGAAAACGGAACAAGAATCTCTGTGGGTGATGCTTCGTTCCTTTGCGAAGGTATTAATTTCAAAACATGCGTTTTGGTGGTTTGATATGTGGGGCGGTTGGTATAATTCGCCGAAAATGCTTTCCTTTATGCAAAAAGCGAAAGCGCTGTATGAGGATGATTTTAATAAACCGACGAAGAAAACAAGCGAGCTTGCCGTTTTTTTAGATGAAAACGCAAGTTATACGGTATCAGAGAGTTATTACGATTTGATGACCAGGCAACAGCTTGTCGAGCTTGGCTTTGTCGGCGCGCCGTACGATTTATACTTGTCTTCCGACCTCGATAAAATTGATAAAAAGAAGTATAAAACGACTTTGCGGATTTTGCCGGTAGATATCTTGCAAAGAATAAATTTATTGCAAAATCAAGAGACGGAAATAGGTGAAAAGGGTAAAATTTCGGCGGGTGAAATTGCAGTAGCTTTACGCAAAGCGGGCACCCATGTCTTTAGTGAAGGCAATATTATTTACGCGAATTCCCGTTTTGTCTGCGTTACGGCAACGAAGGATGGGGCATTAAAGTTGCTGATGCCTTATGTTTGTAAAATACAGGCGTTTACCGACGGAAAGGTGTATGAGGGAAAAGAATTTACTTTCGATTTCCAAACCAACCAAACGGAGCTTTTTGAAATAATAGAATAATCGTATCAACAAGGGATTCGGTGCATAGCGTTGCCGAATTCCTTTTCTGTTAAGAGGGGGGATTGTGCGGGGGTTATTTTTGTGAATTTCGCTTTCTTGGATTTTAGAAAGTTACATACAATGTAACCGATATTGTAAATTTTGGCAATATCCGTTTCAAAAAACAAAGAAATGCAATTTTTCAGCACTTTTTTGCAATTTATAGGTAATGACAAAATAAAAAATCTATGATATAATGTATATGCGTATATAAGAATTAAGGGCATAATGTGCCCTAAATGAGTTTGTAGTCGATAAAACTTTGTTTTTTAAATGCGCAAAGGTAACTATTTCACGAAACTATTTTAAAAATAAAATACATTAAAAAGAAGGAAAATGCTATGAAAAAAACAGTACAAAAAATGTTGATGTGCTTGCTTGCAGGCATGATGGTATTCAGCACGGCTGCTTGTGGCGGTAGTGGTGATAATGGCGGTGATGGCTGGGGTAATGCTTCGACGGGTGGCAACACCAATCAAAGCGATAACAGCGGTAGCGGTGACACAAACGTTGACGAACCTATTGAAGGCGTAACCAACCCTTATAAGCTTAAGGTTTACAGCTTCACGGGCGGTTACGGTGAAGAATGGCTTAACTCGTTGGTTGTTCGTTATAAGAAAGCGCGTGCTGGTAAGGAATTCTACATTAACGGCGTAAAATACGACGGTGTTGATTTCGACTTGGCGAAAGAAAAAGAAACCATGACCAACTTGATGAATAAAAACTTGGAATACGACGTATGGTTCCAAGAACAAGTTTTCTATAATCAGCTTATCAATGCAAACGTATTCCACGATATGACGGACGTTTTAACGAGCGATAACCCCTACGAACCTGGCGTAAAGCTTGAAAGCAAGTTGTCCGATTATCAAAAAGAATACTATAAGAGAGATACGGACGGCGATGGCGAAAAGGATACGTACTATGGTATTCCTCACTATGCAGGCTATGTTGGGCTTACCTATAACAAGTGGATGTTCGACGAAAGAGGTTGGTACTTCAAGAAAGGGTATAACGAACAATATCTTACGTCAAATCCTCAAATGTGTATCGTAGGTAATACGGGCGCAGATAAAGCGGCTGGTCCCGACGGTGTAGAAGGAACGTCTGACGACGGTTTGCCTACCACGTACGACGAATATTTCGCACTTTGCAAAATTATTTCGTATAACTGCAAGGCAATTACTTGGCCGGGCGGACACTTAGACTATTTGAACTGGTTTATGACTTCGCTTGCCGCAAATGCAGAAGGATTGGATCAAATGTCCTTGAACTACTCCTTCGACGGTAAGGCTACCAACTTGATTTCTGTTGCTGACGACGGCACGATTACTGAATTGGCTGATGAAAAAATCACGAAAGACAACGGCCATATCCTTGCACAACAAGCAGGTAAATATTATGCGTTGAAGTTCTTGGAAAATATCGTTGACAGAGGGTATCAAGATGCAAACGCAGATAACGACGTTTGTACGCAAACCAAGGCTCAAAAAGATTTCATTCTTAGTACCGGCGCAGAACTTACCGACTCTGCAATGATCGTAGAAGGTGTATGGTGGGAAATGGAATCTAAGCAAACGTTCGATACCATTATGGCTAGCGAAGGTTATGACGCAAGAGACGACTTCGCTTGGATGCCTTTGCCTATGCCTACGAAAGAATTGGCTGCTCAAAGAGCTGCAAACTTGGCTGCTGGTAAGAATGGCTACACGTTGACGGATACACACAACTCGCTTGCGTTCATTGGTAAGCAAGTTTCTGATGAAGTTTACGAACTTGCAAAAGACTTCATTCAATTTGCAAACACGGACGAATCGCTTGCAGAATTCTCCATCATTACGGATACGACGAAGGCTCTCAACTATACAATGAAACCTGAACAAAAGGCTCAAATGTCTAGTTACGGTCAATCGCTTGTTGCGGTTAAGGAAAAATCGGATATCGTTTACACCTTCTCGCAAAATGCGTTCTATCGCGCAAACGAAGCTTCGTTTAGTGAATATAAGACGAACTTTGCTTCTATCGTAGAAGGAAACAAGATGGAAACGGCAGTTAACGAATTTAAGAAAGGCATGTCCGCAGAAAAGTACTTTGGTGGTTTGCATCTTTATCAACAAGACAAGTGGACGAATCTTACCAAATAAGCCCGTTTGATACGGAAAATTCACTATTGAAACAAACTTAACGATACAATAAGGCATATCTCCGCAATCGAAAGTTGCGGAGATATGTAAGTAAAAGGAAAACTTTATGGACGAAATAAAAACGAAAATAAAAAAGCCGAAAATTGACAAGGGAGATTTATTCTTCTATTGTGTTTTCATGGCTTGGCCCGTGTTGCAGTTTTGCGTGTACTACTTGGGCGTTAATATAAACTCGATTATTATGTCTTTCCAGTATAGTACGATTATCGGCGAGGGGGCTTCTGCAACGATACATACGGATCCCTTCTCCTTGGAACAGTATAGAAGGGCATTTGAATGGTTGGCTAAGCCTGAATTTAATAACTTAATATCAGTGTCCGTATCGTCGTTTTTGGTAACGACGCTTATCGGTACGCCTCTTGGTCTTTTGTTTGCTTTTTATATCTTTAAAAAGCTTCCTTTCTGGAGCGGTTTCCGCGTAATTTTATTCTTGCCCTCTATTTTGTCGGGTGTTGTTGTAGCGGCAATGTTCCGTTATTTCTTGGTAACGAGCGTGCCCAACCTTTTCCCCAGCGTAGGCAATCTTTTGGATGCAACGCGTGAATTACATTTCCCTGTGCTTATGTTCTATAACATATGGGTGGGTTTTGGTACGTCTGTTTTGATGTATTCGAATAAAATGTCGGGGATTCCAGACGAAATTATCGAATCGGCGCATTTGGACGGTGCAACGGGTATTCAAGAATTTTGGTATATCGTATTACCTTTGACGTATTCGACTATCTCCGTATTTATGATTACGGGTGTTGCGGGTATTTGTATTAACCAATACGGCGCATACGATATGTTTGCTGGAAATGCAGTCAGCAGCATTAAGAGTATCGGTTACTGGTTCTTTAAAGAAGTTGCAGGTAAATTTAAGAATGTAATTTCGTCAACGGAGTTACCTTATTATTCCGCAATCGGCGTTGTGTTAACGCTTATTACCGTACCCGTAGCGTTGGGTGTTAGATGGGCTCTTGAACATTTAGGGCCTTCGGAAGAATAAGGAGGGGGGATTTTATGAGTAAAAACATTGTAAAAGAAAAAAGAGACGCCTTTACCCCTCTTACCGTTGTTTTGTTGGTATTTTTGATTTTGTATTGTTTATCCTTGTTCTTTTTGTTAATTTGGGGGGTAACCACGTCGTTTAAGGTAAATGACGACGTTTACTATCAAGATACTGCAAGCTTCTTTGTGAATTATAAGCAATATTATTTAGATTGGATTGCAAAAGCGCAGGAATTAGGTCCTAGATACGGTAAAAAATATAACGACTACGCGACAAACTTGAATGCGGCGTTGGCGGAAATGAACAACAACGATGCATTGTTGCCTTTCCATACGTATAAGAGTATGTTTACGCGTTTCGTACAAGATACCAGCGCAATGCCCAACATGCCTTCTAGAGAAGTAGGTATGGCGGAAATGTACTTGTACAGCTTCTTGTATGCAGGCGGTTGTGCTTTGGCTGCAACGTTTGTGCCTTGTATCACCGCATATGCGTGCGCGCGTTTCAATTATAAATTTTCGCGGTTTATCCACACACTCGTTATCGTCGTTATGATGATCCCTATCGTTGGTAGCTTGCCTTCGGAAATCAGAATGGCGCAAGCAACGGGTGTAATGAATCAAATTTGGGGTTTGTGGATTATGAGAGCAAACTTCCTCGGCATGTATTTCTTGGTATTCTATGATATTTGCAAAGCGTTGCCCATGTCCTTCTCCGAAGCGGCGAAAATTGACGGGGCAAACAACTTTCAAATCTTCTTCCAAATCGCAATGCCCTTAATTAGAAATACCTTCTTTACGGTCCTCTTAATTAAGTTTATTGCATTCTGGAACGATTACCAAGCAGCAATGGTATTTATGCCTAGCTATCCGACGATTGCTATCGGTTTGAATACAGTTATGAACACCAACGCAGACTCGTTAAGATACAATCATACTATGATCCCGGCAAGAATGTCGGCGGTTGTTATGACAGCTACCCCTGTATGTATCTTGTTTGCAATTTTCCAACAACGTTTGCTTGGAAACTTGACGGTTGGCGGTGTAAAAGGTTAAAAAGGAAAGAATGGTTATTACCGCGATTTTTTAGCGGTTGCGGTAATAACTTAAAAAAAATAAGGAGAAAGATAGAATGAGTAAATTGAAAAAATTACTTGTTGCCTCACTTTGCGTTGCGCTTGTTGGCGCGGTGGCTGTTCCGGTAACGGACGCTATTGTAAAAGCGTCGAACACGCTTGAGTGGAGCGAAGTAAATTTCGAAGAGAAATACGTTGTCGGTGATACGGTAAATATTCCCGAACGTACGCTGGATAAAGGTGGCGAAACGTATTCAACATCCATCACGTTGACCTATCCTGACGGTACGACGACGTCTATTCAAAGCGGTGATTTAAAGCTTTCTATGGCGGGCAACTACGAAGTTAAGTACGCAACGGGGAAGGACGCGGGTAGACTTTCGGAAACGGAAAGCTTTTTTGTAGCCGACCAGCTTTGGAGTGTAAATAGCAGCAAAAGTTCGTATAGCTATGGTAAAGTAGGTCAAAAAGACGCATTATTGGTTCGTCTTGCACCTGGCGATACGTTGACGTTTAATCAAATTATTGACCTTAAAAATTATGATAAGGATTCGGTTACAAATCCTCTCTTCCAAGGGTTTATCAATCCTGATTCGGTAGGGTCGAACGATTTCTCGTCTTTGATTATCAAGTTTACGGACGTATATGATCCTACGCAAGTGTTGACGGTACGCGCTCATAAATCGACGGGTTCGGTAAACGCAAACTGCCTTAGTTATTGGACGGCGGCAGGTACGGGTCAAACGCTTGCTGGTTTTGAAGGAGACAATTGGAGAGTTGTTGGTTCGAGAGATGATGGTATTTGCGGGACGCCCCGTAACGTTTCTTTCTGTTCGCAAAAGGGTACGTGGATAGCGTCGTCTTTGCCTTATGAATTAACGACTGTTACGGCTGATACTGAATCCTTCACGATTATTTTCGATCAAGAGACGACGACTGTCAGTGTAGAAGATAGATCGAACGTTAAGAAAATTGCCGATTTGGATGATCCCGTATATTATACGAGCGAACCGCTTTGGAGCGGCTTTACAAGCAGTGAAGTTTTTGTTAGTGTAATGGCGGAAAGCTATGCGGCTGAAACAGCAAATTTTGCGGTTTCTAAATTGCTTGGTTACGATTTTTCCGCAGACAATCAGTTTGAAGAAGACGTTGCGCCTGAAATTACGGTAAACGTTGACGATAAATACGTAGAATATGATAGCAATGGCGAAGGACACTTTAAACCTTTGGCAATCGTAGGCGGGAATTATCCCGTTCCCACAGCAACGGCGTACGACGCTTATTCGGGCAACGTAAAGGTTGAAACGAAAGTATATGCAAACTATACGTCGAGCAATCCCGATCCTGTATCTATTTCGAAAGACGGTACTTTTAAAGTAGATAAAGAAACCAAGTACGCAATTGTTTATACAGCGAAAGACAATATGGGAAATACGGCAACATGTACGTATTGGATAACGACGGTAACCAATTTTGAAAATCCCCTTGCGCTTACTGTCAATGAAGCAGGGGCTGTTAAAGACGGTGTTTGCGGTGTGGCTGTTCCCCTTGCTCCTTATGCAACGACAGGCGGCAGCGGCGACGTAACCGTAACGATCACGGCAAGCTGCGGTGATACGACGCTTGATGTTTCGAATGGCGAACTTCTTGCGGAAAAAGCTGGTACTTGGACGATTACCTACGTTGCAAAAGACTATGCTGGTATCACGAAAACTGCTTCGTATGAAATGGATATCGAATGGGGTAGCGAACCTGTATTCTTAGGAACTCCCGTACTTCCTAAATACTTTATTTCTGGTATGACATACGTAGTACCCACTTTTTATGCGTATGACTATTCGACGGGCGTGAAGGTACAAAAAACGGCAAGCCTTGTTGTAGAAGATGCAAATGGCACGAATACATATGCTGCTGGGCAAAAATATACACCCGTAGTAAACGCGACAAGTGGATTAAAGATTTTCTTTAAGTGCGATAACGTTATTATCCCCGTACAAGTAACGGCGGTAACGCCTTTGGCAAAATTAGAAGGGGTTGACATTATTAACCTTGAAGATATGTTTGTCGGCGAAGGCTTTAGTAGAAATAACAACGAAAACGGTCTTGCATTGACGGCAACTTCAAACAAAGACTTTACCTGGACGTTTGCAAATGCTCTTGCGGCAGAAGGCTCAAGCATTATTGTAAAAGGCGTAAAGGGATATAGCGCATTCAGCGGATATGAAGTAACCTTTACCGATTATGCAAACAGCAATATTTCCGTAACCATGAAGCTTAGACATGATGAAAGCGGTTGGGCAGTTGTTGACTTTGGCAACGTCAATAGAACGATTAACAAAGGCTTCAATAAGGGTAACGACGATAAAGGTAAGCCGTTGGACGAATTTACCTTCTCTTATAAGTTTGGTGCATTCTACGTAGACAGTATTGCGGTAAAAGTAAGTGTAACAGACAATGGCGAAGCATTTGAAGGCTTCCCTTCTGGAAAAGTGTACGTTAGCGCAAAAGCGGTTGGCGTAAAAGCAGGGCAAAAATATCTTGTGAAAGGTATTGATAACCATGTTATCGTTAAAAACATCTTTGATACGACGGCACCTAAAATTTCAATTACCGGCAATTACGGCGGTATGAAAAATTACAATTCTAATTACGTAATTACGCCTGCTATCGCTTCTGACGTTATCGATCCTAACGTATCTTGTACGGTTACGGTAAAAATGCCTAACGGCACGATTGCATACGACATAGAAGGTAAGAAATTGCAAAACGTTCCTGCTGATGCATATTATACAATTAAGCTTTCCGAATACGGTCAATATCAAGTAACGTATAGTTCGAAAGATTGGTCCGGTATCACAGGTACGGAAAAATATGCTGTAAACGTACTTGACCGTAAAGCGCCTCAAGCAAAGATTTTAGGCGAATTAAAGACTTCGGTGAATGTAGAGGATACGGTTATTTTACCCGAAGTTGAAATTAGTGATGATTCGTCTCCTATCAGCGAAATGAAGGTATACAGAATGGTTCGTAATCCGTTCGACGTATTGACGGTTATCGGTTATGACGTTAGCAGCGCGAGATACTCGTTTACCTTCAAAAATGAAGGCGACTATAAGTTTATTATTATCGTTTATGACGCAGCAGGCAATCAAACAGTATTAGATTATGTAGTAACGGTTACGAAAGGAGAATAAAGATGAAAAAGAAAATTTCAGCAATATTTTTAGCGGCTTTGATGCTTTGTTCTTGTTTTGCAGGATGCCAAGATAACTCTTCCAGTGATTCTGGAAACGCAAACAACAGCTCGAATTCTTCAAGTGATACGTCGAGCGATACGTCGAGCGATACGTCGGGAGGCGATTCTAGCGATTCTGGTAACTCTGGGGATTCTGGCAATACGGAAGAGGATTATAGCGGTACGATAAACGTAACCGACAAAGAACAACATTTGGTTGACGAATCCAAGCGCACGCACATCAATAATAATAATTATAGTGCAATGAAGCCTTTCGTTACGAACGGCGAATCAAGCTATATTATTATCGACGGCGAAAAAGATCATACGGCTCAGTCGACGGAAGCTACCGATTATATGAGCAAGCAAATTGCCGTTTGTACGGGGTATAAGCCTAAGGTGGTTAACGATCGTGATCATAACGGCGTAAACGACGACGTAAACAGCGATATCAAAAATCTTACGTGGAATGAATCTTCGAAGTACATTGTATTTTCTCATCCTGAATTGGAAAAACAAGCAAACGTACAATGGAGAACGGACATTGACCTCGATTATAGCGGTTATATGATTCAAACGGTGGGTGATACCGTATTCATTAAAATCAATTCTTTGTATGGTTATCAAACGGCAATGCTTGCTTTCCTTCGTGAAGTGCTTGGCTACGAATGGTACGCAGAAGACTGTATCGTTTATACGAAAGATGGTTCGCAAATGCCTACCTTTAACCTTGTGGAAAAACCCGATTTCGATTTGGTATGGCGTTCTGGTTATATTTCCGGGCAAGGCCAAATCGGTAGCGGTGTAACGAGCAGTAGAACGTTTACCTATACGGGTCCCTATGATAAAAAGAAAGGGGCTGAAGGCTTTAATTTGGAGTCGGGCAGCAACTTCTGTCATAACTCTTTCGACTATTTGCCCTACGATTATTATGGAGAAACGCATCCTGATTGGTATTCAAACGTAGACAGCTACCGTTATAATCAAGCGGAACAATCGTATGATACTGGTAAAAACCAACTTTGCTATTCGGCGCGTGGTAATAAAGCAGAATACGATTTAATGCTTAAAACGGCATTTGAAGGTGTTAAGAAAACGTTGGAAGCTCAACCTGATGCAGCGGCTTTAACCTTTACCCGTCAAGACGGTGAAGGACATTGTCAATGTGATACCTGCAAGGCAGTTTCAGATGAATACAACGGTTCTCACGCAGCATTGTATATGTTCTTTGTAAACGACTTGGATACACTTATTCAAGAATGGTTAGAAGAAAAAGCAATGGAGAACGGAACGCAAAAACGCGACGTAACCGTTTTGTTCTTCGCGTACAGCGCAACGGCGGCAGCGCCCGTTTCTGGTACGAGCCATGAAAACTACGACGTTCCTAAAGCAAAGGTAGAATACAGCGAATCGCAAGATAGAATGGTAAACGTTGTTACCAACGAAAAAGGCGTTCCATTTGAACTTCCTTACAACCAAACGTATGAAGATGGTTTGAAGTGTAATGAAAACGTAGGTTGCTTCTTTGCTCCTATCGACGCAACGTTTGAAGAATCCTTCTATCATAAGGAAAATGAAAAGCATAAGCAAACCTTTGAAAAATGGGGGCTTTTGACCGATCGTTTGTACTGCTGGATTTACGATACCAACTTCTGTAACTATCTTACGCCTTACAACTCGCACGACGCAATCCCTGAAACCATTCGTTTCTTAAAGGATGCGGGCGGTCAATTCATTTTCAACCAAGCGCAATACGAAAACTACGTATGCACGGGCTTCGGCGCAATTAAGACGTATCTCAATTACGAGCTTCCTCGCGACGTAAACCAAGATACCGGCGAAATGATGGATAGATTCTTTAAGAACTACTTCCGTGAAGCTGCTGGTCCTATGAGAGAATATTACGAATTGCTCGTAGCGCATATGGAACAATTGCAAGAGGAATACCCTAACATTTTCTACACGCAAAAGAGAGAAGATTTCAGTGATGATAAAAAATATTGGGATTTGGGTCTTTTGTTGGATTGGTTAGATCTTTGCGAAAAGGCAAAAGCGGCAGTAGCGCACCATAAAGCAAGTGATCCTGAGCTTTATGAAATGTTGATGAATCATATCAACATTGAAACGATTTTCCCTCGTTGGGTAATTTGTTACTACTACAATGGTAACTACGGTACCGCTGAAATGCAACAAATGCGTCAATCTTTTGCAGATGATTGCAATTATTTGAAAGTTAAGCAGTATGCAGAAGGGGCTAATAAGACGATGGTTGCCCGTTACAACGAATGGGGAATTTCCCTTACCTCTAATTACAAGCCTGATTATGTGGCTTAAGAGGGGAAAATAAAAAAATGGAGCTTGTTGCAAAGCAATCGACATCATTTACCGATTGCTTTGCAATGCGAAATGATAAAATTTTTAGGAGAAAATGTATGAAGAAAAATGTAAAATTACTCATTTTGTCTTTAATCGCTTCGCTTGCTTTTACCAGCGCGTTTGCGTCCTGTAATACGGGCGGCAGTAATTCGTCTGATACGGGTTCGGGAAGCGGTAGCGTAAGCAACAGCGGTGACGTAGACGATAGCGGTAACGATAATAGCAGTGATAACAGCGGCGATTCTTCCGATACTAGCGGCGGAAATAGCGGCGATACAGAATCGGATATTTCTATTACGCTTCCTTCGGCTGAAACGATTATGCAGTTTGAAAGCAAACAGCTGACGGCGCTTATTTCGGGCACAGAAGAAGATGACGTTATTACTTGGACGTCTTCTAATCCCGAAGTGGCAACCGTTGAAAACGGTTTGGTAAATGCGTTGACGCAAGGTACGGCAACGATTACGGTAAGCGTTGGCGACGTAAGCGCAAGCTGTGTTGTTACGGTAACGGAAACAATTTATCTTCACGAAATTGCATTGTCGTTAGATACAGTTTCTATGTACGTTGAAAAATCGCAAAGCATCACCGCAGGCGTAACGTTTAAGGGCGAAGCAATCGAAGGCGATTTCAAATACGATTGGGAACTTATCAGCGGAGAAGACGGTGTAATTTCTATTACGCAAGATGGTGATACAATTACGTTTGTCGGTTTAAAACCCGGTACGGTTAAATACGTAGTATATACGGATGTGCGCGGTTATGAAGCAAGCGCAGAAATTGAAATTACGGTAAAAGAAACTTCTTATTCGCTTGGTGTGGATCATGAAAAAGTTCAACCCGTAGCAGGTGGCTACACGGTAGATTTAGTGCTTGGTAGCGAAGGGAAAGACAGTATTTCTGGTATTTCTGCTTACCTTGCTATCAATGGCGAAGCGAAACCCAACGAAACGGTAGACGTTACTTGGACGACGGACAACGATAACATTACGTTTGCAGACGGTACGATTACGGCGCAGAAGTTTGGCTCGACAGCATTGACGGGTACGGCAATGTATAATGGCAAAGAAGCAAAGGTTGTTATTACCGTAAACGTGAAGAAGGCTGAAATTGCGCTTAACGATACGATGGATATCGAATCGGTAAAAACGACGTCGATTACCCTTCCTGACAGCGTAAGCAACGGTGAAGTTCAAGTTGTAAAACTTGGCGAAACGGTGCTTTATAGAGCTGGCGAATACGGCTCGATCAACGGCAAGGAATTGACGGTTGCCAAAGCAGATTTACCTGTTAAGGACAAAGAACTTGGTAAAGGCAAAACGTTGACGATTGAAACGGATTTCGTTATTTATACCATGAGTGTAAACGTTTACACCATGATTATTAACAATAAGGCAGAGCTTAACGAATGGCAAGCAATCGCTGCGCAAAACGCAATTGACGCAGGTATGTGTATTCCTGAACAAAAAGGCCTTGTTTACAGCGGTTACTTCATCCTTGGCGGCAATATCGAATATAACGACGTATGGACGACGTATAGAACGTACTCGGGCGGTGAAGATCACGGTCTTTGGGGCCTTTGCTATAACAACCCTTCGATTTGGAAGAATGCCGAAGATTTTGAAAACGGAAAGACTGGAGATGCAGGTCAACTTCTTGACGGCGCAATTCAAGAAGATTGGGGCTCTGGTAATAAGGCAGGCTTCAAGGGTACGTTTGATGGTAACGGCTACTACATTAACGGCTTACACACGAGCGGTACATATAGCGGCTTTGTTGTTACGCTTGGTAACGGCGGTGTCATTAAGAACGTATCGTTTACCAACGCAAAAATTGATTCGGCTGCAAGCTTGGTAATCAACCGCGGTAATGGTAGAATGGAAAACATTTTCGTAAGCGTTGCTGCTATCGAAAATGGTACTGCTGCTGATAAGGTAACGGCAATTTTGGGTGTGTCTGGTAACTCGCCTACAAGAGAAATTGAAAACGTTATTATCGACGTTTCGAAAGTAAATCTTTCCAACTGGAAATACGGTCAGTTGGCAGACGTTTCTGCAGCAAACGCAAACGGCGTATACATTCTTGGCGCAAACGGTTTGGAAGCTACCAAAACGGAATGGGTAAACTCTGCAGCGGCAGCTTTCTGGCATTATAATGTAGATAATGACGTAGCGGCTGTATTTAGCAACGTAGACGCATTGATGAAAGATTCTACGCATAGCGTAGTTGTTCAAAACTGGACGGGTATGTGGGAAGTTACCAGTAAGTACGTACTTCCTAAGTCGGTTGTAGAAATGTACAGCGGTAACTTCGAAATTGTTGCAGATATGACGAAGATCCCCGGCGGTACGTCTTTGACGATTACTTCGGATAAAGCGCCCGCATACGTAACGTACGCATTAAAGAGCAATGTAACAGGCGTAAAAGTAGAAGGTAACGTAATTACCGTTGCTGAAAATGTAAAAGCAGGTGTGCAATTTACCGTTGTAGCAACCTCGCTTATCGACGGTACGAAGGTTGAAAAGAACTTCTTAACCGATTATCCTGTTGTTGTTCTTGAAGACGAAATTGCAGATATCGAATTTGTTGAAACAAAGGCAATTGCGCTTCCTAGCAGCGTACAAGGTACGGTTTCCAAAGTAACCATCGGCTCGTGCGTGGTTTATGACAAAGACAACGCTCTTGGCAGTATCAATGGTAAGGTAATTACTCCTGCAAGCTTGCCTGTAAAAGAAGCAGATCTTGGTAAGGGCGTAATTATGACCGTTTCTACCGACAAAGCAACGTATAAGCTTAGTGTAAACGTTTACACCATGATTATCGATAACAAGGCAGAGCTTAACGAATGGCAAGCAGTAGCTGCAGACAACTCTGTAAAAGCTGGTCTTTGCGTAGAAGAACAAAAGGAAGCGGTACTTTCCGGTTACTTCATTCTTGGCGCAGATATCGAATATAACGATAATTGGAAGCCTATTCTTCCTTATGCTGGTGTAAATCCTAGTATTTATAACTTGCTTTGCGACGCTAAAGCGAACGAATTGAAGACACAATATGCAGATGACGCAGAAGCGTTGTCGCAGATTATCAACGAAGACTGGGGCAAAGGTGCAAAAGCGGGCTTCAGGGGTACGTTTGACGGCGACGGCCACTACATTAACGGTCTTTGGGTTGGCAACGGCTACTCTGGCTTCGTAATTACGATGGGCAGCGGTACGATTAAGAACGTAGCGTTCACCAATGCAAAAGTTGGTTCTACGTCCGCAGTAGTAGCAAACCGCGGTCCTAGCACGATTGAAAACGTTTACGTTTCCGTTGTTGGTATGGAAAGCGGTAGTGATGCAAACAATCCTACCTCCATCATCAGCAGAGGCTCGGATAAGACCCTTAAGAATATTGTTGTAGACGTATCCGCAATCAACTTGAAGAATATTGAATATGCATACGTTGTTAACTTAGTTACCGGTTCTTCCGAAAACGTATACGTACTTGGCGCAGGGGATGCTATTTACAATAGAACGCCTCATGGCGCTAATGCAAATAATTTCAGTGCAACGGATAAGAGCGCTTCCGTATACTACGAATTGAATAGCAACACTGCTAGCGTTGGCGATTACGACTTCGTAGGAAGCTTTGCAACGGCAGCTGATCTTCTTGCTGACGTAACGCACGGGGATATCGTAAAAGCATGGAATGGCGCTTTCTGGAGCGTAGGCGAAGGCTACTTGCTTCCTGCTTCTGTTGCTGGTATGACGTCTAATGGTTTTGAAATCGTTGTAGAAATGACCAGCATTCCCGCAGATACGTCTATGGTACTTAGCACGAATGAATTGCCCGCTTATATGCAATATTCGTTAAAAGAAGCAGTAGCAGGTATTAGCATTGAAGGCAACGTTATTACGGTTTCTGCTGATGCAGAGCTTGGCGCAAGCTTTACGGTAGTAGCAACGTCGACGATTAACGGCGATACGGCTGAAATCGTATTGAAAGTTGCTAGAGAAATCGTAGAAATTGACGACACGTTTATTGTTGACCTTAGCGATACGCAACCTATTACGCTTCCCGAATCGATTGAAGGTGAAGTTTCTAAAGTAATGATTGGTTCCGTTGTAGTATACGATGCAGAAAACGGTATCGGATCTTTGAACGGCAACACGATTACGCTTGGAAACGTAGCAAGCTTAGAAACTAGCGAAGAAGTTTCAATGAAGGTTGAAACGGCTGAAAAAATCTACGCTATGAATATTAGCGTTTGCACGAAAGTAATTAAGACGGCTGACGACTTGAAGGCACTCGGCGTAGGCGGTAACAGAGGTAACACGGAAAGTATTTACGGTTACTATATCCTTGGAAACGATATTACGTTTGAACACGCTGACGATTATTCCGACTTAGTAGCTGCAGGTTATCCGCTTTCGGATGCGTACTCGTTCTACGGTACGTTTGACGGTAGAGGCCATACTCTTCACAATATGAGAGTTTCGGACGGCGGTATCTTCGGTATTATGCGCGGTACGGTTAAGAACCTTAACTTGACGGACGTGTATATGATTGATAATCCTCCCGCAGGCGTATCCAACCAAAACGGCGGATATATTTCTATCTTTGCGCTTGCAGCGCCTTCCGGTACGTTTGAAAACATCAATATTAGCATTGCATCTGCGCCTAGCGAATGGACTTGGAAGAGATTCGGCTTGCTTGTTAATACGGGCTCGTGGGGTGCAACGACCTTCCGCGATATCACGATTGATGCAGAAGGTATGACGTTAAAGTCGCTTTTGGGTATTTCCCATAACGATAATAACGTGTATGAAAACGTAGTAATTAAAGCGGCTGGCTATACGGCAATTGGTTACACGGCTGACTCGTGGGCGGCCGGCGATGTAGAAAACAAGGCTGCTTTAATGACGCAGCTTCCTGACGGTGTAACGTTTGAAGTTGCAGCAGACCTTGCTATCACCAATATGGAAACGACGATGATGACTGGCTCTTCCTTGAAGATTACAACGTTGGCATCCACGGGTGTTGATGTTACGCTTAGCATGAAAGAAGCTGTTGACGGCGTATCGCTTAACGGCGACGTGGTAATCGTAGCAGAAACGGCAACGGTTGGCGCAACCTTTACGATTGTAGCGGAAGCAGGCGACCAAACGGCAGAAAAAACGTTTATCATCATTAAGAGTTACACCCTTCCCGCTCATTACGTAACGGATACGAATTACGTAAATAAGGCACAATACAGCGGTAACGAAACGGCGCTTGGCTTTGCGGCAGGTACGTACGTATTCGAAGTAACAACGGGACATGTTTGGAATGACCGTGTGATTATTCCTGCAGATTCTTCTTACGATTACGTAGAATTTGACGTTGTACTCACCAAGGATGCTCATTTGACGGCTTGGCCTGCAAAGGATAAGGCCACGTATGGTTCTATGTCTTTAAACGGCGGCGGTATGACGACGAGCGATGGCAACAAGAGAACGGTACAAGTGTTTGATGCAAACGGTAACACAATGGATCAACAACACGTTGGCGGGTTCAAGGCAAATCAAGTATATACCGTACGTATTTACTTTGTTGAAGGCGAAGATTTAAATCAAATGCATTTTGGTACTGGTACGGCGCAAACGTATTACGTTGCAAACGTAACGTTTGGCAACGTTGGTACGCGTAATGACGTTTATGATTGCGCTACGGGCGAATTGCTTGCAAAATACAACGGCGACGTAACGGCGCTTGGCTTTGCAGAAGGAGCACTTGTTTCCGAAAGAAGTATTACGGACGGTTGGGCTAGCCGTGTGAGAGTGGATGGTAACATTGGTTACGATTACTTGGACGTACAATTTGCGTTTAAGAACGGCGCGGCTTCTATCGCTTCGTTAACCGTTTGGATTTACGGCACGGATTCGAAGATTATCGCTGGTAATTACAGCGTTACGGCAACGGGTTGTACTGTATCTGGCGGCGCTACGGCAAGAAATATTAAAATCTTGGACGCAGACGGTAATGCGGTAACCGCATTGACGGAAAACACGCTTTACACCTTGCGCGTATACTTGAACGGCGACGCATCTTCGATTGCGGTTAGCTCCTTCAATACAGACGCAAATGACCCTTCGAAGTTGTACTTTGGTAACATTACCTATGGTAACGACTAATCGTTGAAAAACTAAACAGTAAAAGAAAGGGGCGGAGCATTGCGCTCCGCCCTTGTTCTTTGCTTTTATGTTTTCACGAGAAACGGGCAAATAACCGTTTTTCGTGAAAGGATAAGAAGAGATAAATTTAAGGAGAAGCTGCATGCAAGAACTTATCGGCAAAAAATTAAATAACGTTGAATTTTTAGAAAAAGACGGTAAAATATACGGACGTGTTACGGGTAGCGGCGTAACGGCGGATTACGAAATTAAACCCGTTCAGCCTAAAGCACCCATTGAAGCGATTTTGATGGATTTAGACGGCACGACGGTAACGAGTGAAGAGTTTTGGATTTATATTATCGAGCGCACCATGCAAGAGCTGGTTTGCGATAAAACGTTTAAATTAGAAGAAGCGGACGTGCCTTACGTTTCGGGTTTTACTACGGCAGACCATTTACAATATTGTATCAATAAATATTTCCCCAACGAATCGTTGAGCAAAGCAAATGAAATTTATCATAAGGTTGCCAAAGCGGAGTTGGATGAAATTTTAAACGGCAGGGGCAATAGTGAAGCGTTTAAGCCTACTGAAAATTTGAAAGAGTTTTTATACGAAATTAAGCGTAGAAATATTAAAATCGGGTTGGTAACGAGCGGGCTCGACTATAAAGCAATTCCCGAAATCGTTGCGGTATTTAGAACATTGGATATGGGTGATCCGTTAGAATTTTACGACGCGATTATCACGGGCGGACACAGAAAGGATACGCACGAATACGGCTCTTTGGGTGAAATTGCGGCAAAACCTCACCCTTGGGTATATACCGAAACGGCATACATGGGTTTAAAAATTAAAAACCCTGACAGAGTGCTTGGCATTGAAGATTCAGCGGCTGGGGTAATGGCGCTTCGTTTTGCAGGATTCCCCGTTGTTGGATTAAATGCAGGCAATATCGCAAAGAGCGGGTTGGATAGTCTTTGCTGCAAAAAAGTGGATAAACTTAGCGAAATTCTTGAATTGTTATAAGGAGAAAAAATGAAAATTTTTGCAATCGGTAACAGCTTTTCCGAAGATGGAATGGAATACTTGTATCCCATTTTGCAAGAGCTTGGCGAAGAAAATATCGTGTTAAAAAATTTGGTGTATCCTGGTTGTACGGTGGATCAGCACATCGAATTTTTAAGTGAAAACAAGCCTGTATATTATTATCGGGAATATATCAACGGCGCTTGGGTTTTGCGTGAAAATCAAACGGGTATGGACAAGTTTTGCTCGGATAAATGGGACGTTGTTACAACGCAGCAAGCAAGCTGGTTAAGCGGGAAAAGCGGTACGTATGACAAAGTGCCCGATTTGCTTGCTATTGTTCAAAAAAACGCCAAAAAAACGCCTAAAATGAAATGGCATATGACTTGGGCTTACGAAGGTGATTCGGTGCGTTTAACCGATCACAATTATGAGGGCAGCCAGTTGGTAATGTACCGCGGAATTTTAGAAGCGGTGCAGCAAAAAGTGTTGCCTATCGGCGTATATGATGGGGTAATCCCGTCGGGGACAGCCATTCAAAACGCGCGTACGTCGTACGTTGGGGATACGCTCACGAGAGATAAAACACATTTATCTATTCCCTTGGGTAGATATATTGCCGCGCTAACTTGGGCGGGAGCTTTAACCGGAAAGAGCTTGTTAAACGTTGCTTTTGCCCCTGAAGGCGTAGATGAAAAGATGAAGGCGGTAGCAATTGAAGCGGCTGAAAACGCATTGCGTTCGCCTTTTGAAATTACGCAATCAATATATAAATAAGAAAAGATATGAAACATATTTTAGATATCGCATATAATCAATATGAAGAATGTAAGCTGGACGTATATTTGCCTGAAAAGGAAAATTTTACCACCGTCATTTATTTTCATGGCGGCGGATTAGAAATGCACAGCCGTAATGGCGAGCATACGATTTCGATTGCGGAAAGCTTTGTAAAACAAGGTTACGCTTTTGTTTCGGCGGATTACCGTATTTATCCCCACGCGAAAGCCCCCGATTTTATACGCGACGCGGCGGATGCGGTGGCGTTTGTAAAGAGTCAGATTTCTAAATGGGGCGGCAACGGCGAAATGCTCATTTCAGGGCAATCGGCGGGGGCATGGTTGAGTTTAATGCTCTGTATGGACAAAAAATACCTGCACGACGTAGGTATTGAAAACACGGAAATTTGCGGTTGGATTATCGACAGCGCGCAAACGACGTCGCACTTTAACGTTTTAAAATACGAATTTGGCGAACATCCGTGTTTGCAACGTATAAACGAATATGCACCGCAGTATTTTGTGGGACCGAATATGAATTTTTCTAAAATGCTGCTCATTTTTTACGAAAAGGATATGCCTTGCAGACCCGAACAGAATTTGTTGTTTTATAAGTCTGTTTTTGAATTTCAGCCGCATGCGGATATTCAATATCAAATGCTGGAAGGGGGGCATTGTCATGGCTCTTCACATAAGGATGACGATGGCGAATACCCGTATGTAAAAACGTCGCTGAAATGGATGAAAGAAAAAAATATATAAAAATAAACCCCGTTTTTAACGGGGTTTTTTCTTAGGGAAAAAGGCTTGCGCTTGTAAATTTTTATAAAAAAAATAAAAAGACGCCTACTTTTTCGCTTTTTCATAGAAAAAGTTTCGTCAGCGCTTGATAAATCGTTGACTTAACCATTTTGTTGTGGTATTATTATATAAATAAATTAAAACAGGCGTTTTAATTCAAAAAATCGAACGCGAAAAGAGAGAAATTATGCAAATTCAAATACAAAAAACGACGTCGCCCAAGCAGATGCCCCCTGAAAACGAGTTGGGGTTTGGGAAAGTTTTTACAGACCATATGTTCGTGATGGATTATGAAGAAGGGAAGGGTTGGTATGATGCAAGAATCGTGCCGTTTGGAAACATTTCGTTGCACCCTGCTTCTACCGTTTTACATTACGGCGCTGAAATATTTGAGGGGTTGAAAGCGTATCGCAGAGCGGACGGCGGCGTACAGCTGTTTAGGCCGATGGAAAACATCAAGCGTATGAATACTTCCGCAGAGCGTATGAGCTTACCTCTTTTAAACGAAAATGAAGCGTTGGAAATTTTGGAAACGTTTGTAAAGATGGAAAAGGATTGGGTGCCGCATTCGTTTGGTACGTCCTTGTATCTTCGTCCGTTTATGTTTGGTAACGACGAAGCGCTTGGTGTGCATGCGGTTAAGCGAGCAACCTTTATGCTTATCGCTTCCCCTAGCGGCAGTTATTATAAAGAGGGAATCAATCCCGTTTCCATTATGATTGAAACGGAAGACGTGCGTACGGTGCGCGGCGGTACGGGTTATGCAAAATGCGGTGGTAATTACGCGGCGAGTACGCGTGCTGGCGAAAAAGCTGCAAAGAAGGGCTATTCGCAAGTGCTTTGGCTGGACGGCGTGGAAAGAAAATATATTGAAGAAGTGGGCGCTATGAACGTTATGTTTAAAATCAACGGCGAAATTATTACGCCGGCGCTTACGGGTTCTATTTTACCTGGTATTACAAGAAAGAGCTGTATTGAAGTTTTGAAAAAACTCGGCTATTCGGTAACCGAACGTTTGATTTCGGTAGACGAGCTTTCCAAGGCGTTGGAAGACGGTTCGTTAGAAGAAGCGTGGGGCTGCGGGACGGCGGCGGTAGTTTCGCCCATCGGGAAGCTTGCTTGCAACGATAAGGAATATCTTGTCGGGGGCGGAAAAATCGGGCAGGTTACCCAACAGCTTTACGATATACTGACGGGTATTCAATGGGGAAAGATAAAAGATGAATTCGGTTGGGTGTATTCCTTGTAAAAATTGGCAAAGAAAAAGCGCAAAAAGAGCGTCGATTCGTTGACAAAAATACAAAAATAAGTTACAATATCATAAACTTAAAAAAGCGATGAAGGGAAAGGAAAATTGCTGATACGCTTACAGAGAGTCGGCGGTAGGTGCGAGCCGATAGGTTAGGCAAATAATAGCTCGTTCCCAAGCTTCCGAAAGAACAGCTTTGCTTAGTAGAATCGGACGGGAACTCCCGTGATAGAGTGGGCTTTTTGCCATAAGCGGACGCGTTTAGCGCGTCAAAAAGAGTGGTACCGCGGAGAAAAAAACTTCGTCTCTTTGGATAGGCGTATAACTGCGCTTATTTGAAGAGACTTTTGTTTTTTTACTACGTAATTTGTTTGATAAATGGCAAAAACGGGTATGTATAAATAGTAGTTTTTTACCTAAAAAGGATGCGATTATGAAAAACATCAAAAAGTACGTAAAACAATATTTTACGCCGAAGGAGGCGCCCATGTCTTGGACAAGTCGAGATTATATCGACAAAACTCCAACATGGTGTAGCGTCGATTTGCGAGATGGAAATCAGGCGTTGATTATTCCTATGAGCTTGGAAGAAAAATTAGAATTTTTCAAGCTTCTTTGCGACGTAGGATTTAAAGAAATAGAAGTCGGTTTTCCCGCTGCAAGTGAAACGGAATATGAGTTTTGCCGCACGCTTATCGAGCAAAATCTTATTCCTGATGACGTAACCATTCAGGTATTAACGCAATCGCGGGAACATATCATTGCAAAAACGTTTGAGGCGTTACGCGGCGCGAAGCGTGCTATCGTACATTTATACAATTCTACGTCGGTAGCGCAGCGC
This sequence comes from Candidatus Scatosoma sp., assembly GCA_045660265.1. Taxonomy (GTDB): domain Bacteria; phylum Bacillota; class Clostridia; order Christensenellales; family Borkfalkiaceae; genus Scatosoma. The sequence goes on from JAZRDM010000027.1 coordinate 75,905, forward strand.
GAGCAGGTGTTTAAACGCGGCAAGCAAGAAATTATCGATATTGCCGTTATGGGTGCGAAGCTGTGCCAAGAATACAAACAAAAAGCGGAGGGGAAAATCTTATTTGAATATTCTCCCGAAAGCTTTACGGGCACGGAGCCGGAGTATGCTGTCGAAATTTGCAACGCGGTGCTTGACGTATGGCAGCCAACGCAGGAAGATAAGGTAATTATCAACTTGCCTGTTACGGTTTCTCACTCTATGCCGCACGTGTATGCAAATCAAGTGGAATATATGTCCAACCACTTAAAGTATCGTGAAAACGTCGTTATTTCTTTACATCCGCATAATGACCGCGGTTGCGCGGTGGCGGATAGTGAAATGGGCTTGTTGGCGGGCGGTCAGCGTATCGAAGGTACGTTATTTGGCAACGGCGAGCGTACGGGTAACGTCGACATTATCACGTTGGCTTTGAATATGTATTCGCAAGGGGTTAATCCAGAGCTTGATTTCTCTAATTTGCCGAAAATTACTGAAGTGTACGAGCGTGTAACCCGTATGCACGTAAGCGAGCGTCAGCCGTACAGCGGACAGCTTGTATTTGCGGCGTTTAGCGGGTCGCACCAAGACGCGATTGCAAAAGGTATGAAATACCGCGCGGAAACGGGTACGGAAACGTGGACGGTGCCTTATTTGCCGCTTGATCCTGCGGACGTGGGAAGAGTGTATGAAGCAGACGTTATCCGCATCAACTCGCAGTCTGGTAAGGGCGGTATTGGATACGTGCTGGAAACGCAATTTAATTTAATTTTACCTATGAAGATGCGGGAAATGTTCGGTTATCACGTCAAGAGTATTTCCGACCATGCGCATAAAGAGCTTTCCGCTCAAGAAGTACACGACATTTTCGTGCGAGATTTTGTCAATTTAGAAGACAAGATTTCTGTCGGGGAAACGATATTTGAAGAAAATCTCGTTACGGAATATGGAAAAGTGGAAGGCGTCGCTTGGGGTAAGATAAACATCACCTACCAAGGCGAAAGCAAACTTGTCAATGCGGAAGGGAACGGGCGGCTCGACTGTGTATGTAATGCCATTCGTAAGCTGCTGAAAAAATCGTTTAAATTGGAAAGCTATACCGAACACGCAACCAGTGAACATTCGACGGCAAAAGCTGCGTCGTACGTCAGCATCTCGTTAGACGGGAAGACGTATTGGGGCGCTGGTATTCACAGCGATATTATGCGCTCGTCCGTCAATGCGTTGGTGTCTGCCGTGAATAAGTTATTAGAAGAATAAAAGGAGAAAAATAATGCAATTAAAAGGTTCTGAAATTCTCGTAAAAACGTTGATTGAACAAGGCGTAACGGATATTTTTGGGTATCCCGGCGGCCAAGTTATCAATATTTACGACGCATTATATAAATACAAGGATGAAATCAATCATATTTTAACCGCGCATGAACAAGGTGCGGCGCACGCGGCGGACGGTTATTCGCGCGCGACGGGTAAAGTGGGCGTTTGCTTGGCTACCAGTGGTCCTGGTGCAACCAACTTGGTTACGGGGATTGCAACGGCAATGCTCGACTCTATTCCTATGGTGGCAATTACGGGAAACGTGCCCTGCTCGTTAATCGGTAAGGACGCTTTCCAAGAAATTGATATTACGGGCATTACCATTCCTATTACCAAGCACAATTATTTCGTACATAAAATTGAAGATTTGGCAGACACCATTCGCGAAGCGTTTACCGTGGCGAAATCGGGCAGACCGGGTCCTGTTTTGGTAGATATTCCCAAAGACGTGCAAGTGGCTACCTATGAGTATGAACCTCAGCCTGTTACGCAAAAAATTCCTTTACCTAAAGTTTCGGACGTACAGATTGACGAAGCGGTGAAGCTTATCAACGAAGCGAAAAAGCCGTATATTTATATCGGCGGCGGCGCAGCTGGGCTTGGTATGGGCGAAGACGTGATTGAATTTGCAAAAAAGATTGACGCGGTAATCGGCTGTTCGTTTATGGGCTTGTCGGCAGTTCCCGACGCGAATGAGCGTTTCTTGGGTATGCAAGGTATGCACGGACATTACGCATCATCTATGGCGCAAAACGAAGCGGATTTAATTTTAGGCGTGGGCGTTCGTTTTAGCGATAGAGCAACAGGGAACGTTGCAAAATTTGCAAAGAATAGCAAAATCATTCAGCTTGACCCCGACTTTGCGGAAGTGAATAAAAACGTAAAGGTTGCGCTGGGGTTGGTCGGCGACGTGGAAGATTCATTTAAGCGTATCGCTGCGAAATGCGATAAGCAAACGCATAGCGAATGGATAAACCGCGTAAATGAATTAAAAGCGGAAGAAAAGAAGACGGAAGCGGAAATTGCTTCGGCGCAAACAGCGGCATTGACGCCTAAGATGATTATGGACGTCATCAACGAAGTGAAAACTCCCGAAACGATTATCGCAACGGATGTTGGTCAACATCAAATGTGGGCGGCGCAGTATTCAAAGTTTGAGCAGCCCAGACGTTTTGTTTCTAGCGGCGGCTTGGGTACAATGGGCTTTGGCGTTGGCGCGGCAATGGGTTCGTACGTGGCGACGGGAGATAAGACCGTACTCATCACGGGCGATGGCAGCTTTGGTATGAACTTGAACGAGCTTGCCACTTTGGTGTCCTATAACATTCCTATCGTCATTGTATTGATGAATAACGGTGTGTTGGGTATGGTAAGACAATGGCAAACGTTGTTTTTTGGTAAGAGATATTCGCAAACGGTGCTTTCCCGTCAAACAGATTTTGTAAAGCTGGCTGAAGCGTTTGGTGCGGTTGGGTATCGCGCAGAGAATAAAGAAGAATTCGAAGAAGCGTTTAAAAAGGCATATGCGTTGGGCAGACCGGTTGTTATTGATGCAAAGATTAACCAAGATGAGTTCGTATTGCCTATGTTGCCTCCTGGCGGCGCGATAGACGATATTATCGTAAAAGTGGATAAGAAGGAGAACGACTGATGAGTAAATTTGTAATTGCGGTTTACGTAGAAAACAAATTCGGTGTTTTGACAAGAGTAACCAGTATGTTCACCCGTCGTGGTTTTAACATTGATGCGTTGACGGTAGGTGAAACGGAAAACCCTGAATATTCGAGAATAACCATTTGTATGAGTGGCGACGGCTATGCTAGAGAGCAGCTCATTAACCAAATGAAAAAGCAAATGAACGTTAAAAAAGTGGAAGTGCTTGAAGACGACGCTATTAAGAGAGAGCTGATGCTTATCAAGGTAAAACATACGTCGGGCTCAAGAACGGAAATTATGACAGCGGTAGACGTTTTTAGAGCAAAGGTTATCGACTATACGCCTGAAGAAATGTGTATCGAAGTTACGGGAGATCCCTCCAAGATAGATGCGTTTATTACGCTTATGAAGCCTTTTGGGATTTTGGAAATGTGCCGAACGGGTATCGTCGCTTTGGAACGCGGTTCGTTGACGTTACTCACAAAATAATAAACATCAAAAATAAGGAAATTTTAAGGAGAAAAAGATTATGGCAAGAATTTTTTATCAAGCAGATTGCGATTTGAACAAATTAAACGGCAAAACGGTAGCGATTATCGGCTACGGCTCGCAAGGACACGCGCACGCACTTAACTTGAAGGATTCGGGTGTAAACGTAGTGGTAGGGCTTTACGAAGGCTCGAAGAGCTGGGCAAAAGCAGAAAAGCAAGGCGTAAAGGTTATGACTGCTTACGAAGCTGCAAAAGCTGCTGACCTTATTATGATTTTGATTAACGACGAAAAGCAAGCAAAGCTTTACAAGGAAAGTATCGAACCTAACCTTACCGAAGGCAAGACGCTTGCATTTGCGCACGGCTTTAACATTCATTTCGGTTGCATTAAGCCCCCGAAGAACGTAAACGTTATCATGATTGCGCCTAAAGGCCCCGGACATACCGTTCGTAGCGAATATTTGGTAGGTAAAGGCGTACCTTGCTTGGTAGCAATTGAACAAGACGCAACGGGCGACGCATTAGAGATCGGTTTGGCATACGCAGCTGGTATCGGCGGCGCAAGAGCGGGTGTTTTGGAAACGACCTTCCGTACGGAAACGGAAACGGACTTGTTTGGTGAACAAGCCGTGCTTTGCGGCGGTGTTTGCGCGTTGATGCAAGCAGGCTTTGAAACGCTTGTAGAAGCAGGTTACGATCCTCGTAATGCATATTTTGAATGTATTCACGAAATGAAGCTTATCGTAGACTTGATTTACCAAAGCGGTTTTGAAGGTATGCGTTATTCCATTTCGAACACGGCTGAATACGGCGATTATGTAACCGGACCTAAGATTGTTACCGAAGAAACCAAGAAGGCGATGAAGAAGGTTTTGAAGGATATTCAAGACGGTACGTTTGCAAAAGACTTCTTGTTGGATATGTCCGAAGCAGGCGCGCAAGTACATTTCAACGCAATGAGAAAGATTGCGGCAGAACATCCCTCCGAAGTAGTTGGTAAGGATATT
>JAZRDM010000028.1:0-13983 GCA_045660265.1 Candidatus Scatosoma sp.
CTTGCGTTTGGTCGTTTCGATTGCAAAGCGTTACGTTGGGCGCGGTATGCTGTTTTTGGATTTAATTCAAGAAGGCAACTTAGGGCTTATGAAAGCGGTTGAAAAATTCGATTATCAAAAGGGGTTCAAGTTCTCTACGTACGCAACGTGGTGGATTCGTCAATCGATTACAAGAGCGATTGCCGATCAAGCGAGAACTATTCGTATTCCCGTGCATATGGTAGAAACGATTAACAAGCTGACGAGAGTGCAACGTATTTTGTTGCAAGAACTTGGCCGTGAACCGACGCCTGCTGAAATTGCGGAAAAGATGGGGGTTACGGAAGAAAGAGTGTGCGAAATTCAAAAAATTGCGCAAGATCCCGTTTCGTTGGAAACGCCTATCGGCGAAGAAGAAGACAGCCACTTGGGCGACTTTATCGAAGACGAAAAGACGACGACGCCTAGCGACTCGGTTGCATTCATTATGCTGAAAGAACAGCTTTTAAACGTATTGGATACCTTGACTCCTAGAGAAGAAAAAGTGTTGCGCTTGCGTTACGGTATCGACGACGGAAAGCCTAGAACGTTGGAAGAAGTGGGTAAGGAATTTAACGTTACCCGTGAACGTATCCGTCAAATCGAAGCAAAGGCGCTTAGAAAATTGCGCCACCCTTCCAGAAGTAAGCGTTTGAAGGACTTTTTGGAATAATCAATGGGATACAGTAAACGTATAAAAACCCTTTGTTCGCTGTTGCAAGAAGCGGATTCGTTTGCCGACGTGGGCTGCGATCATGGGTATTGCTCGGAATTCGTATTAAACAACGGGCTGTGCAATCGTGTGATTTTATCGGATATCAGCAAAGGAAGTTTGCAAAAGGCGCAGACGCTTCTTGCCGATTTTATTGATGAAGGCAAAGCGGTTGCCGTACTCGGCGACGGGTTTAAGGGTGTGCCTAAGGATACGCAAGAGGTGTTGATTGCGGGCATGGGCGGTAGCGAAATCGTATCTATTTTATCTGACGAAAAGTACGGTTTTTTGCCTGAATATTTCGTATTTCAACCCATGCACGACGCAGAAAAACTCCGTCGCTATTTGATAGAGCAGGGTGCAATAATTTATCGGGATTATACCTTTTTTGACGGTAAATTTTACGACGTGATTTGCGGTGGGACGAGAAAGGGCGTAGAGCAATTTGCAAAGGGACAAAGAATTTTAAACGACGAGCCGTATTCAGAAGCGGCGTTTGAATTCGGGAAAGAAAATTTGGAAAGTATGCCTGATGCCTTTTGTGCGCGGTTGCAACGGCATTTAAAGGACATAGGCAAATATTTGCAAAGAGAAGGATTACAAGAAGAAAATAGGCTGGCTTTGCTGGATAGGCAAAAGCGGTTGGAAGGAGTGCTTTGCGGTGAAATTAAGTGAGATTTACAAAATAGCGGACGAGCTTGCACCTAAACGTTTAAGCGACGAGGTGTGTCAAAAATACGGCGCGTATGATAATAGCGGTATTTTGGTCGATTGCGGGAAGGAAATTGATAAAATTTTATTTGCCTTAGATTTGACCGTTTCAGCCATTGAAAAAGCAATAGAATTGGGAGCGCAGTTGATTATTACGCATCATCCTGCTATTTATGCGAAAATCAGCTCGATTCGGGTGGGGGATATGAACCCGCTTGGAAAGAAGCTGGCGCTTTGCTTGCAAAACGGGATTTCCGTAGTATCCATGCATTTGAATTTGGACGTTGCGGAAGGCGGTATTGACGAAAGTTTGAAAGAAGGCGTTTTGCGCTCGGCTGGAAAATCGGTTCGAGCAGAGTTGGACGAAACGAAAACTCCTGCTTTGTATTGGGAAGTTTCGCAAGGGGGATACGGGCGTGTGTATTCGCTTGGGGAATGCACGCTGGAAACCTTGCTGGGCGGTATGAAAAATACTTTTGAAAGCGAGCGCATTTTGGCGTTTGGCGATAAAAATAAAAAGCTTTATAAAGCGGCAAGCTTTTGCGGAGCAGGCGGCGGGGAAGGCGAAGCGGCGTTTGCGATTGCAAACGGTGCGGACGTGATTATCTCGTCGGAGTTTAAGCATCACGTATTGTCGCTTTGTCAAGAAGTAGGCGTGGCGGTTGTGCAAATGACGCATTACGCCTCTGAGTATTATGGATTTAAAAAATATTTTGAAAAAATGAGTCGGCAAGTGGGGATAGAATGTTTCTGTTTCTGTGAACAAAACTTGCTTTGACGAAGGAGTATATAATGGCTAATTTACAAGAAATTTTGAAGTATCAAGCAGCGGACAGAAAGCTTTACGCAATCGAAAGAGATATTGCGGCAAGTGAAGAGAGAAAAGAGTACGTAAAAGTAAAAAAATTTATGGAAGCGGCTCCGGAAAAATTAGATTCGTTGGAAAATAAGGCGTTGGCGTTGAAAACGGAAGCGGCAGAGCTTGGTAAAAAATACGAAGAAGCGGAAGCGACTTTGAAGGAATTTGAAAATATCGACGAGTTGGTTGCTGGCGGTGCGGATATTACTTTCTATAAAAAGAAAGTGCAATCGATTATGGAGCGTCTGAAGAAGCTTAAGGCAGATTTGAATGCGTTGACGGCGAATATTAAATCGACGAGCGACGAATATCAAAAGCTGAAAAAGCAAGTTATCAGCATGCAAAAGCAATACAAGGAAGCACAAGAAAAATACAACGCGGTAAAGGCGGCGAGAGAACCTGAACGTAAGGAAATCGAAAAAGAGCTTGCTGAAATTGCGAAAAATCTTGACGAGGAGTTCTTGCAAAAGTATAAGACAAAGCGCAAGGAAAGGGTATTCCCCGTTGTTGGCGAGGTTGTCGGCGGTATGTGTATTTGCGGTATGGAAGTGGCGATTGCAACGCGTAATCGTTTGACGGCAGGGGAAACGGTAGAATGTGAAAACTGCCATAGAATTATTTATACGAAATAATTTGTACTAAGGTTTTAAAACAATGAACGCATACACGCCTTGCTGCTTTTACGGAGTTGGAACGTTTTTTATCGTTGTTGCATAAGATAGCGTATGCAAAAAACAATAGCGGAAATTAACGTAAAAGCAATTATTGACAATGCCGCGGCGTTTAAACGGCGGACGAATACGCGCTTGTGTGCGGTAGTAAAAGCAGATGCTTACGGGCATGGCGCAGAAAGAGTAACGCTGGCGTTGGCTGATATTGCCGACTGCTTCGCGGTGGCACTGATAGACGAAGGCGTGAAAATAAAAAGCGCGGCGTGCGGAAAGGATATTTTGGTGTTGACTCCGCCAATAGACGACGAGGATGCGGAAAGAATTTTAGAAAACGGATTTATCGCAAGCGTTGCGGATTTGGTAACGGCGAAGCGTATGGTTCGGGTTTGGAAAAGGCTGTGTCTATCGCAAAAGGTCGGACTGGTAAAATCGCCGCGGATACATATAAAAGTGAATACGGGCATGAACCGTTACGGCGCAAGTTTACAGCTTCTTGGAAAAATTTGCAAGTATCTAAAAAGCGAAGGCGTACATGCGGAAGGACTGTTTTCTCATTTGTATCTGCATGAACGGACGGCGGCGGAAAGACAAAGGTTTGCGTTTGTAAAGGCGCAAACAGTTTGTAAACGGTATTTTTCGTCGTTTATTTCGCACCTGTCTGCTACTTATGGCGGGATATTGGGTGAGAAGTTTGCCTTTGATATGGTGAGAATCGGTTTGGGTTTGTATGGATATTTGCCGGACGATACGCCAAATAAAATACGCTTGGAACAAGCTTTAAAACTGCAAAAAGCAATGCGCGTAAAGGCGAGGGCGGTTTGTTCAAAAGCGTATTCGGACGGCGGGCTTGGGTATATGGAAGGCTCGCTGACGGAAAAACAAGAGGCGAAGGAGCAAGGGATAAGCGTTTTGCGGTTTGGCTATGCAGATGGGTTTGCACGAAGTGTTTTACACGGGTGCGGACAGCTTGGTTCGCTTTGTATGGACGCGCAGCTATGCTGCGGAAGGCTTAAAAAAGGTGAGTTTATCGAAATTATGTCGGACGCATATCAAGCGGCGCAACGCGCAGGGACGATTTGCTATGAAATTCTTTGCAACGTTACAAAACGCGCGGAGATAGTATATTTATACAAATAAATAACACGCCGAAAGGCGTGCGGTTTGGACAAGCTACGTACGTTTGTCGATCGAAAATAGGCTTGGCGGAAGCCAAGATAGGAAGAATAGTATGGAAAATTTTAAGCAAATAATGAAGGATATTTTTAAGAATATTTGGGCGACATTTAAAGGCTCGTTTATGGCATCTTTGATGTATAGCATGGCGGGGGTTATGATGGTAATGTTCTCGCTGAATGAAGAAAATCCGCAATGGACGTCAAGTTCGGTAACGCTGTTTGTCGTGGCGATTGTGCTTGCGGCGGCGTATAACGGTTTTTTAATGTACGCAATGGGCGGAAAAGGGTATGAAATGCTTGTTTCCGGGAATATGAAACGGCGTTCGGCCCAGGCGCTTGGCTCGGCGTATAAAATTTCTTCGCATAAGGAAGAAGAGGAATACAGAGATTGGAGAGGGTTTGCCATGGGGGCGTGGATGATTGTGCTTCCGTTGGTGTTTGGGTTGATATTCGGTGCAAATCAAGAGGCAATGGTAACTAGCGAGGATGGAGGGATTCTTTTTGCGAAAGCAATTGGCCTGTTTATTACGGGCTGGTCGTTATATCCTTTCTATTTTGCGAATTATACGGGCGTAGCGGCTGTTAGTTATTATTGGTCTCTCTTGTTTTTAATTCTTCCCATAGCGGTTTCTGGCGTTATGTATATCGTGGGCGCATATTCGCGCAGAAATAAGGCGATTAGAGAACAGGAATTGGCGGATAGAGCGTCGAAAGCAGAAGAAGCAAAAGTTAAGAAAATCAACTACGGCGGATTGCCCGGGACGAAACCCCGTAAACGTAAATAAGCTATGAGAATTATAGGCGGAAAATTTAGAAGCAGAGTGCTTGCCAAATTTGACGGGGAAGACGTTCGTCCGACGGCGGATAGAGTAAAAGAGTCGTTGTTTAATATCTTGTCGTTGAAAATATACGGGGCAAACGTATTGGATTTGTTTTCTGGAAGCGGTGCGCTGGGGTTGGAATGTTTATCCCGCGGGGCGAAAAAGGTAACGTTTAACGATTTATCTAAAGACAGTTTGGCTATTTTAAAAAAGAATTTGAAAACTCTGAAAGTAGAAGAGCAAGAGTACAAGCTGTGCAATTATCATTTCGCAACTTGTTTGGACGTGCAAAGAGAGCCTTTTGATTTGATTTTTATCGATCCCCCTTACGCGCAGGAATTTGGCGAAATTGCCTTAAAGAAGATTGCCGAAAATAAGCTTTTGAGTGAAAACGGGATTGCAATTTACGAGCGTGATAGAGCGTTTGTAGGAGAAATTGCAGGCTTGGAAAAATACGACGAAAGAAAATATGGGAAGACATATTTAACCTTTTTTAGAAGGGTAGAAGCGTAAAAATTCTATAAAAGAACGGTAAAGCCATAAAAGGAGAAAAGATGAAAAAATGTGTGTTTGCAGGAACGTTTGACCCGTTGACTCTGGGACATGAGCAAGCCATTCAAGATTGCTTGCAAATGTTTGACGAAGTGGTCGTGGCGATTTTAATCAATCCGCAAAAGAAACCCTTTTTCAATGTAGAGCAAAGAAAGGAAATGATTGCTTTAGCTTTCCCGAACGAACAGAGAATTAAGGTGATTTGCTTTGAGGGTACGATTGCGGAATTGCTTGAAAAAGAAGGGACAAACGTTTACGTAAGGGGACTTCGCAATACTGTGGATTTCGAGTATGAAAACGCAAACTTTTTTGCCAGCAGAAAACTCAATAAAGACATGGTGGCGGTGTATTTGCCTTGCAGACAAGAATATTTGCATATTAGCTCGTCTATGGTACGCAATAGTTTGTTGTTTCAAACTCCCATTGACGAGTACGTAAGCAAAGACGTGAAAGAATATATTTATTCGGTGTATCCGAATGGGAAAATATAAAATCTAACAAAAGAAAGGAGTTGTACGGATATGTTAGAAAAACAATATTTTATTCCAGAGCCTGAGGAGTTTATTCAGGAAAGTTCTTTAAGCGCAAAACAAAAGGAAATTAAAAAGGCGCGTGATGAGGAAATTCGAGACGTTATCGCGGGTAGAAGCGATAAGATGTTAGTGGTTGTGGGACCTTGCTCTGCGCATGAGTCTGCGCCTACGCTTGAATATATTTCCCGCTTGGGAAAATTGAATGAAAAAGTAAAAGATAAGTTGGTGATTGTGCCTAGAATTTACACCAACAAGCCTCGTACTAAGGGCGTTGGCTATAAAGGAATGTTTTTGCAACCCGATCCGTCGGGGGCGGCAGATATTATCCGCGGTATTCGCAGTATCCGTGCGTTGCATTTGGCGGCAATTAACGAATCGGGTTTGACGGCGGCGGATGAAATGCTCTATCCTGAAAATACGGCGTACGTAGAAGATTTGCTTTCTTATCACGCGGTAGGGGCAAGAAGCGTGGAAGACCAGTTGCATAGACAAGTTGCAAGCGGCATCGACGCGCCTGTTGGTTTGAAAAATCCTATGAGTGGCAATACGTTGGCGTTAATGAATTCAATTTATGCGGCGCAGAGCCCGCAGGTGTTTAAGTACCGCAATTATCAAGTGCGTTCGGATGGGAATCCTTACGCACACGCGATTTTGCGCGGGGGCGTGGACGGCTCGGGTGCGGACGTGCCTAATTTCCATTATGAAACGGTTATGCAAATTGAAAAAATGTATCAAGGTAGCGGTTTGGAAAACCCAGCCGTTGTGATTGACTGTAATCACTCGAATTCGGGGAAAAAGCATCGTCAGCAGCTTCGTATTGCGCAAGAAGTAATGCAAAACCGTCGTTTTGATGCGGATTTTAAAAAGTTGGTAAAAGGGTTTATGATTGAAAGCTTTTTGGTGGAAGGAAATCAAAAAGAGGACGAAGTGTTTGGGAAATCGATTACCGATCCTTGTATTGGCTGGGAAGATACCGAAAGATTGCTTTTAGATTTGGCGGAACAAGTATAACAAGAGAAGAAAGGAGTTGGTTATGAAAATTGCATATTTAGGACCTGAAGGAAGCTATTCACACGTAGCGGCAAAAACGTTTATTCAAGATGAAAATACGGGCGCGGGTTGGAATGAATGCATGCCTTTCCGTAATTTTTCAGAAGTGTTGGACGCCGTATACACCGAAAAAGTGGCGGCGGGCGTAATTCCTATTGAAAACAGCTTACAAGGCGGCGTATTGCAGGCGCTTGATTTATTGCAAAGCTCGACGGATTTATATGCGGTGAAGGAATTGGTTGTGCGCGTAGAGCATAGATTGATTTATAAAGAAGGGACGAAATTTTCTGAAATCGGGCGTATTTATTCGCATAGACAAGCGCTAGATCAATGCGCAGAATTTTTGAGAAAGGAATGTCCGTTTGCGGCACTTAGAGATACGGAATCGACGGCGTTTGGCGTTACGAGAGCAATGGAAGATGAAACGGGGAAGAGCGCGGCGATTGGCGGCGCGCATACCGAGCATTTGCGCAAGGGTTTTGTGATGAGCCCGGAAAGTATTGCGGACGAAAAAAATAATTTCACGCATTTCCTGTTAATTAAAAAGGGCGAAAAGCTTTTGCCTAGTAAAAGCGAAAAGATTTTCTTCTCGACGGTTTGCGCGCACAAGCCTGGGAGCTTGGTAGAGCTGTTGAAAATTATTGCAAAGCACGGTATCAATATGACTAAGATTGAAAGCCGTCCTGTGAAAAATGCGCCTGGGGAATATCGTTTCTTCATTGAAGCGGAGTGCGATATTTCTAATGACGAAACAAAGAAAATGTTTGAAGAAATTAAAGAATTTACGTTGGAGTGTAAATTGCTCGGCGTGTATAATACTTCCGTTTGATAGGCTTTTTTGACGCGGAAAAAGAGTTTTTTACCCTCATTCGCGCCTGAAAACGCGCTTTTATCAAAAAAAATCATGTTTTTAGGGGAATGAATTATGTTGATAAAAAAAAGAAAGCTCGGCTTTGCCTTGGGTGCGGGCGGGGCGCGCGGCGTTGCGCATATTGGATTTTTAACGGCAATGGAAGAAGCGGGGATTAAACCCGACTTTATCAGCGGTTGTTCAATGGGCTCTGTCGTGGGCGCTGCTTACGCTGCAGGAATGCCGTTGGAAGAAATTAAAAAAGGGGTGTTCGGTCTTCGCTTTATGGATTTGTTGGACGTTACGGCAAAGCCCGGCGGGTTGCTGGATACCAGAAAAGTTAGGAAAATTTTAGAAAGATATATTGGGGATATATATTTTGACGATTTAAAAATCCCTTTTACCTGTGTGGCGGTAGATATGGTATCCCAGCAGCTTGTGGAATTCTCCTCGGGAAAGGTGTTGGACGCGGTAATTGCCTCGTCGAGTATTCCCAGCGTCTTTAAGCCGATGGAAAAGGATGGGATGCGGTTGGTGGACGGCGGCGTGTTGCAGCGTGTGCCCGTTCAGCAAGTAAAAAATATGGGTGCGGAAAAGGTGGTTGCCGTAGACGTGCTAGGGAAAATTTCTACGAAAGAAAAGTGCCCTAATACGCTTATGATGCTTTCGGAAGTAATTGCATTGATGGACAATTATCGTACAGCTCGGACGCATACGGATACGCAAAATATCATTGATTTGTGGTTGGAACCCGATTTGGAAGATATGAGTCAATATTCCTTTAAAAGCTTGCCTTTTGCATATGAAAAGGGATATGAATTGGGCTCGGCGTATGCGACGGAGATTCGTAATTTAATTCGGTTGAATTCGCCTAGAAGGATTGACGGGACGAAAAGATAGGAAGGCCTAGGGCTTGAAAGGATAAATAATGGATTTGTTTGATTTTAACAAAAATGAAGAAACGGCGAAACCGCTTGCGGAAAGAATGCGCGCGAATCATTTAGATGAGTTTATCGGGCAAAAGCATATTGTGGCGGAAGGGTCTCTTTTACGCCGCGCGATTGCTGCGGATAAGTTAGGCAGCTGCATTTTTTGGGGGCCGCCCGGGTGCGGAAAAACGACTCTGGCGAATATTATTGCTCTGCGTACAGACGGAGAGTTTATTAAGCTTAACGCTGTAAACGCAGGGGTGGCGGACGTTAAAAAGGCTGTGGAAACGGCTAGACAAAATTTGAAGATGTTTAATAGGCGTACCTATTTGATGTTGGATGAATGCCACCGTTTTAATAAGACGCAAAGCGATTCGTTATTGCCTGCAATCGAGCAAGGGACGATCATCTTTATTGGCTCGACGACGGAAAACCCGTACGCGTCTATGACGCCGGCTATCGTTTCGCGCTGCCGTGTGTTTGAGTTTAAGCGTTTGGAGCAAGCGGATATTGAAGACGCTTTGCGCGCGGCTGTAAAGAGCCGTCATAAAGGGCTTGGAAAAATGAACGTCAGCGTTTCTGACGACGCCATCAGCCATATCGCAAATATGGCGGGCGGGGATTTGCGCTCGGCGTATAATGCGTTAGAGCTTGCCGCTTTGACCACTTCGCCTAATGAGGAAGGAAAAATTTGTATTACGCTAGCGGATGCGGAGCAGTCTATTCAACGAAAGGCGCTTGCGTTTGGACAAGATGAGTTTTACGACTTTTTGTCGGCATTTTGCAAATCGCTTAGGGGAAGCGACGCAAATGCTGCGCTCTATTATGCTATGCGTATCATTGAAGGGGGCGGGGACCCCATGGTAGTAGCGCGGCGGTTGGTGGTGCACTCTGCGGAAGACGTGGGAATGGCTGACCCGCGTGCGTTGCAGATTGCGACGTCGGCAATGTACGCGCTTGAAAAAATCGGCTATCCCGAGGCAATGATTCCGTTGTCGGAAGCGATTATTTACGTTTGTGAGGCGGAGAAAAGTAACTCGGTTATAGAGGCTATGTATGCGGCGAAAGCAGATGCGCGCGAGGTGTGTGATGACAATATTCCGCCTTATTTAAAGGATAATTCGTTTGGCAGTAAACAAGATAAAGAAAATAAGCTTTTATATAAGTATCCGCATGATTTCGGTGGGTACGTTGAGCAACAGTATTTGCCAGACTCATTAAAAGATAAGGTGTATTATCAGCCTGGAAACAACGGGTATGAAAACGAAGTAATGGAAATTAGAAAACGCAAAGGAAAAACGAAATAAGCATACCAGGTACGCGTTGAATTTGGTTTTGTTTATCAAAAGGAGAAGAATATGAAGTGCTTGTATTGCGATTGCACGGATAGCAAAGTTATTGACTCGCGTTCGGCGGAAGACGGGAGAACGATTCGCCGTCGTAGAGAATGCGTTGGATGCGGAAGAAGATTTACGACGTATGAAACGATTGAAGTAACGCCCGTGCTTGTGGTGAAAAATAACGGGATGCGTCAATCGTTTAATGCGGAAAAAATTCGTAATGGGATTATCAAGGCGTGTGAAAAACGGCCTGTGCCTATTTCTGTGATTGACGAAATTGTGGCGGATATTTCCAAGCAAGTATATAACAGTATGGAAAGCGAAATTACCACCAAGGAAATTGGAGAAATGGTAATGGATCGTTTAAAAAAAGCGGACGAAGTTTCTTACGTGCGCTATGCTTCCGTTTACCGTTCTTTTAAGGATTTATCCTCGTTTATGGCAGAATTGAAGCAGATGATGAAGGCGGAAAAACAAGCCGAAAAGCAAAATAAAAATTAGATAAAGAAACAGAGTAAAATAAAAAAGGTGGGGGCAGGGTTGCGTTGAACGCGACTCTGCTTTTGGGAAACGGTTATGAAAATAACAAAAAAGGTCAGCGTTGGCGGCGTGGCATTGGGTGGCGGCGAGCGCGTAAAAATTCAATCAATGACGACGACGAAAACCGCGGACGTGGAAAAGACGGTGGCGCAAATTCTTGCTTTAGAAAAAGCGGGCTGTGAGATTGTGCGTGTGGCGGTTGCAGATGAGACGGACGCTTTGGCGATTAAAGCCGTAAAGGAAAAGATAAACGCGCCTATTGTGGCGGATATTCATTTCTCGCCTAAGCTTGCCGTGATGGCAATAGAAAGCGGTGCGGATAAAGTGCGTATCAATCCTGGAAATATCGGCGGGGAAAAGGAAATTAAATACGTTGCCGATTGTGTTAAGACTCATCATATTCCTGTGCGCGTTGGGTCGAATACGGGCTCGATTGAAAAAACTTTTTTGGAAAAGTATGGACGGAATGAATACGCGCTTGTGGAAAGCGCACTGTATAACGCTGGGATTTTGGAAAAATTCGGCGTGAATGATATCGTGATTTCCGTAAAGGCGTCTGACGTACCGTTGACGGTGAAGGCGTATACGCTGCTTGCTTCGCGCGGGGAATATCCTTTGCACGTGGGCGTAACGGAAGCCGGAACGACGGAAGCGGGGATTATCAAAAGCGCGGTGGGGATTGGCAGTTTATTGTTGAACGGTATCGGGGATACCATTCGCGTATCCTTGACGGATGATCCTGTTAAAGAGGTGTATGCGGCAAGGCGGATTTTGCAATCGTGTGGGCTGGATGAGGATTTTGTCGAAGTGGTTGCTTGCCCGACTTGCGGACGCTGTGAATGGCAAAGTATGGCGCTTGCGGCAAAAACAAGCGAGTTTGTGAAAGATTTTCGTGTGAAAGCGAAGGTTGCGGTGATGGGGTGTATTGTGAATGGCCCTGGAGAAGCAAAGGACGCGGATTTAGGAATTGCCGGCGGTAAGGGGTCTTGTTTGCTTTTTAAAAAGGGAGAACCATATAAAAAGGTAAATGCGGAAGAAGCGGAAGAAGCGTTTTTTGCTGAATTGCAGGCGTTGTTGGGAGAAAAAAATGGCTAAGACGGAAGAATTTTTAAGTAAAATCCGAGAGTTGAAGGGATTAAAGCATGCAATTTTGTGCGGAATTACCGTTGCGAAAAGAGAGAAGAAAGCGGAGTTTGCGCTTGTAACCGATTTGGCATATTCGGAACAGGAAGAGGAAACGGCGCAAAATATTTGCGCACAGTATGTGCCGAAGGGTTTTTTTGCTACCATAAAAATTGCTAAGCGAGTGCCCGACGAAGAAATGCTGAAAAATAAAATTTTTGCATACCTTTATAAGACGTTTCCTGCGGCGGCGGCTTTTATAACAGCGGATGATATTGAGATAGAAATGCTGGGTAGCGGCGCGCATTTTTCCTTCCGTATTGCATCAGGCGAACAGACCTTGTTTTCGTCGGGAAAAATACTCGACGAGGTAAGCAGGTATTTGTCTAGTGTGTTTTGCGGGGCGTTTTACGGGGACGTAAAAATTGTCGAAAGGGCGTTGGACGAGTCTATTTTAGACGAGTTGCCCGAAGAGAAGGAAGAAAGCTTTGTGCAAGAAATTCGCAGGTTTGACATTTGTGATTTTAAGAAAATAGACGGCGCGGATACGTTGCCGAAATCCGCTGTGTATATTGCGGATATGGACGCGGAAGAAGGGACGTACGCCGTATGCGGCACAATTATTTTTATTGAAGAAAAAGAATACGTAAAACATAACGACGAGACTGGCGAGGATATTCAAAAATCTAGATTTTCCATCTCGATTAGCGACGGCAGCGGGAATCTTCGGACTACCTATTTCCCTAAAAAAGCGACGGTGGAAAAGGTGCGCGAGCTGAAAGCTGGGGATAGCGTGGTGTTGATTGGCTCGAATGAAGAATTTAGAGGGAATATGTCGTTTAAAGCGACGAAAATCAATTTTGGGAATCAGCCTGAGGGGTTTGTTCCCGTAGCGAAAAAGAGTAAGCCTGTGCCTAAGTTCTATCATACTGTTTTCCCTGAAAAATACGTGGATTACACGCAGACGGGTTTGTTTGATAAGCTGTGCTTGCCTCAAGATTTGACACATAATACCTTTGTTGTGTTCGACTTGGAAACGACGGGGTTAAACAATCAGCCGACGATGGGCAAAATGGACAAAATTATCGAAATCGGCGCAGTGAAAATCGTGGCGGGCGAGATTGTGGAAAAGTTTTCGTCTTTTGTGGCTTGCAATGAAAAATTACCCGCAAATATCGTTGAGTTGACGGGGATTTGCGACGCGGATTTGGTGGGGGCTCCCACTATTGATAAAGTGATTCCCGATTTTTATAAATTTGCAGACGGCGCATACCTGGTAGGGCATAACGTTATGTTTGACTATCGGTTTATCAAGTATTATGCAGAAGAATGCGGGTATAGTTTCGAGCAAAAACAAATTGATACGGTGGCACTTTCGCAAGAGTTGTTGCGCGGGGAAGTTGTAAACAATAAATTGAATACCGTAGCGGCGTATTTTGGCTTGGAATTTAATCATCATAGAGCGTATGAAGACGCTTCGACGACGGCTAAAATTTTTATCGAGTTTATTAAGATGAAAGGAAAGTTATAAGGTTAGTTGCCTTGGTGTGCTAAATGTGTATATACTGCGTTAAAGTTCGTCAAGCTTGCGCTTTTTTTGCTCGTTTACACAAAGTAAACTCCCTGCAAAAATGCTCGCTTTCCTGCTTTAACTTGTATCTCCACATTTTAACGGTAGTCGGTTGCTTCGAAGGGCGACGCGGGGTAACGAACAGCAACTTATCCCCACTAAGAAGGATAGAAAAATCTAAATCCAAGTTTAACTTGGCGTTTTAACGGTAGTCGGTTGCTTTGAAGAAACGACGCGGGGTAACGAACAGCAGCTTATCCCCACTAAGAAGGATGGATAAAGCTAAATCCAAGTTTAACTTGGCATTTTAACGGTGGGTTGGTCGCTTGCGAATAAACTAAACGTGTATATACTACGCAATACTTCGTCGAGCTGTGGCAACCCTCGGTCGTTTACGCCAAGTAAACTCCCTCGGGTTTTCCTCGCTCTTCTTGTCTTGCTTGCATCTCCACATTTTAACGGTGGGTTGGTCGCTTGCGAATAAGCTAAATGTGCATATACTGCGTTAAAGTTCGTCAAGCTTGCGCTTT
>JAZRDM010000029.1:0-8759 GCA_045660265.1 Candidatus Scatosoma sp.
CAACTCCTTGGCTCACAGAACGACATGGCTACGATCCGACTTCGAACTCGTTCTCCAAAAGATGAATCATAGCATATCCGCCACCGAAGGTGAATAGACCTATTTTCAGCATATTGATAAATAACAGCCACAGCGATTTTAATCGCTCAGGACCGTTTCGTTTTTCATCTTTCATCGCATACCTGCCCTATCCTAAATTGATTTTTAGCAATTCTTTGTTGCTATATCACCGATAGCATAATACATCATCACAAGCCCTGCGCTAAACAACGCTCCGCCGATAATATCGCTAATCCAATGCACGCCCGACACAAGCCTGCCTATCACCATAAACGCAATAAACAGGGCAATCACAAGCATTACACATCGTCTAGATAAGTTGTTTTTAATGCGGGTGCTAAACTGCATCATTGCCGTAGGCATCACGCACATCACAAGCATCGTTGTTGACGACGGATACGAAGCTTCCAAATATCCGTTAATCAGCGTCGGTCTGTAATTGATAACCACTATTTCAAAGAGAATATATACCGCCATTACGACGATGTAAAATCCACCGAGCGTAAGAATGCTTCGGTCAACTTTTAATAGGCTCTTTCTTTTAATCCATTGCACAAGACCGAGAACGGCAAAACCGAATGCAACGCCAATCGGCACAAGTCCAAGCCAATCGGTTACGGTGTAAAGAAACCAATTCACACCCGTAAGCTCGTGTATAAATCCATTCATTGTCGAAAATCCAACCGACGAACCTTCGGGGCCGATTGCCCGAACGTCAACGAAACAAAGCAACACCGTCCACAACACGAATACCGCAAGCAAGCCCGCTCCTATCCAAAACAACCTTTTGTTTTTCTTTTTCATTATCCTTTAACCTTCCTTTTGTGTATTGGCTCTCGCCTAAATACATTGTAACGGAAGGCATAAGAATAATCAAGAAACGGCTCGTCACAAGCATGATACCTTTCGTGTCATTGCCGTTTTATAAGCATTAAAGCCTTCATTGCCAAGAGTGCGAACGCAAAAACGGCGGCATACGGCTGTGCGCTTATCATAAAGACCAAGACAGCGATTGCCCCGAGCGCAAGTGAAATCGTTGTTTTGCTTTTCACCCAAGCCATCCATTGACAGCTTTGCAATGCGAGCGTCAAAACGCCTATTACGATACTCGCAATAATAACGGCAAAGTAGGCTATTTTCAGGTACGACTGAACTCCGTCAAGCGCGATAAGCGAAACGCTTTGAATTGCGCCGTCCGCTTTTTCAGCAAAGAAAGGCAGAAAAAAGAGCATTGCAATACAAATATCAAGTAAGCCGTATATCAAATCGCGGAAATGCTTTTCTTTTCGTTTGCCGTCTTCCTCGGCTATCGTCAGCGCCTCGTTTGGGGAGAGCAACTCGTCAACAGTAACCGAAAAGAATTTGGCAATTTCTTTTAACGAGTCTATATTTGGATATCCTCTGCCCGACTCCCATTTCGAGACGGCAGTTCGGGATACGTAAAGCTTTTCAGCAAGCTCCTCTTGCGTCAATCCCTTTTGTTTTCTTAATTCTTGAAGTTTTTCGTTGAATTCCATATCAAACCCTATATATTTTCACCGACAAATTAAAATTTTGTCCGTTTTAGTGTTGTCTGACTTCGGCGTAGTATTTTTGAAAACGCCTTTTATTGAATATCATAACTTTGTATTTTTCACCGCTCGCCATATGAAACGTTGCGACGGGAAAAACAATCCATTTCCAAGTAAGCTCTGCGATTTGATTAAGTGGCAAAACGAGATTTCTATACGCTCTATCTACCGTCAGTTTATTCGTCTTATAAGTAAGCGAATTTTCGTCAAGATTTAAAGCACCGCCTACTATTCCGTTGTGGCATATTAAACTACACATAAATGATTTTTTCATAGGAATGGTCTCGTCAAATTCTTATCAGTGTGTTTATTATATCATATTCATATAAATAATTCAATCATTTTGCCTTTCTTTGTTTGATCGGGACAAAATTCAAGGGCTGACGGTTTATTTTCCGTCAGCCCTCAAGATTACTTTATCTTTCTTAATATTCTTGTTTTATTCCCACAATTATAGGTTTTATCCATTCTTATCCTGTGCTTGTAATGATTGTCTAAATTGTAAAGGCGTAATGGCGTATGCCTTTTTGAATTGTTTTCCAAAATAACTCGCAGTTGAAAATCCGCACTCGATTGCAATTTCAGTAACGGATTTTTCCATGTCCTTCAATGCTTTTACAGCGTAAGATAAACGATATTCCGTCAAATAACTCATAGGGCTTTTGTTGAAATATCGCTTAAAACAACGGAAACACTCACTTCGGCAGATATGCGCATAATGCGCAAGATCGTCTATACGGATATCTTCCGCGTAATGTTCGTGTATGTAAAAAAGAATATCTTTTACCCTTTTCTGCGTTTCATCGTTGGTGTCAAGCGAAGAAAGTTGTTGCTCTTCTTCTTTGATATATGCAAGCGTATTTTGCCAAATATCACTCATAAAACTTATACATAAAAGCTCGTAATATTCAGGTTCCTCTAATTCAAAAGCATATATTTTTTGCAACAATTCCGTTATCCGTTTTCCCGTACTTGTTTTATTATCCACGAAAAAACCTTTTATAGTCGATTGCAATATGGACTGAAAATATTTTTTATAAAAAGGAGTATTATTCCCACTGGTAAATAACGACGGCAAAAAACTGACAGTATATATACTTGCACATTCATTGCCAACCTGCGTTGCCGTATGCATAGCGTTTGAATTGATAAAAACCACGTCCCCTTGGCTTGCCCTTATATGCTTTCCGTCGATATAATAATCTACACATCCCGACAGCACCACGTCGTATTCAAATTCGCCGTGCCAGTGACAGACCAAACAGCGGTCGGCAAAAGCATTAAAACTCCCTATCCACGTAATAAATGGAAAGGAACGATTGGGGTACTCAAACCGTTCTCGTTTTGTTTCGTCAAATGAAAAAATAATATTATCCATATAAACCCTCATATTGACACTATTTTACCATAAAAACATATAATCGTTATATATTTTCACTTTTTTTGGCGTTATAATTATATCATAGTGACATTTTTTCGTCAAGGTAATTCAAACGTATATCAGGAGTTTTAACCATGGAAAAAGCAAAATATAAACGAACAAAGTACACCTGCTACTTTACATATCTTGCTATGTCGTCGGTGTTTAGTTTACCGCCGCTGTTGTTTGCAACATTTAGAGAATTATACGGGATTTCTTACACGCTGCTCGGAACGCTCGTACTAATCAACTTTTGCACACAGCTTGGCATAGACCTTATTTTCAGCTTTTTGAGCAAATATTTCAATATACACAAAACACTTCGCATAATGCCTTTGTTGACGGCAGCGGGATTATGTCTATACGCTTTAATTCCTATGATACAGCCTAATTACGCCTATATAGGACTTGTTATAGGCACAATTCTTTTTTCTGTTGCTGCAGGGCTTGGTGAAGTGTTAATCAGCCCCACCGTTGCCGCATTGCCATCGGATACTCCCGACAAGGATATGAGTACGCTCCATTCTCTTTACGGCTATGGGTTGGTCGGCGTTGTGCTCATCAGCACGGTCGTTCTTCAATTTATTGGCAATCAATACTGGACGTACCTTACCTTTTTTTGGGCATCTCTTCCCGTTATTGCATCTATCCTTTTAATGACGGCAAAACTTCCTGAAATGGACGTTAGCCATGAAAAAACGGAAAAGGTTCGTTCCAAACACAGAACGATTGGGCTTATTTTGTGTATGATGTGTATTTTCTTGGGCGCTTGCGCTGAAAATACGATGTCAAACTGGATTTCCGTATACACCGAAAACGTATTGCATATGCCTAAGGTTTGGGGCGACATTTTTGGTATGTGCCTTTTTGCAGTATTGCTTGCGCTTACAAGAACGGCTTATGCAAAATTCGGAAAAAATATTTTCAAGGTTTTGTGTTGGAGTATGGCAGGGGCGGCAGTTCTGTATGTATTCGTAGCCTTTTCTCCAAACGATATTCTTTCTCTTATCGCTTGCGTTGGACTGGGGATTTGCACCTCTATGCTGTGGCCTGGAACACTTATCTTAATGGAAGAGAAAATCCCCATGCTCGGTGTTGCGGCATACGCTTTGATGGCAGCAGGCGGCGACCTCGGTGCTTCGGTTGCGCCGCAGACGCTCGGTATTATCGTAGACAATATTTCCGTTAGCGAATGGGCGATAAACTTAGCGAACACCTTATCCTTATCGCCAGAAGACATTGGGTTTAAGATGGGTATGCTTATCGCTGCTATTTTCCCGATTTTAGGACTTATTCTCTTGGCATTTATAAAGAAGCATTTTCAAATAAAGTCTAATAAAAAGAAAAATCAAGAATAACATTATTTTTCTTTGTTTACTGCGTAGCAAAATTTGAGGGTTGACCGTGATGGTCAGCCCTTTTGCTTATTCAATATCTAAAATATTTATCTTTTTCTTTTTCAAGAAGAACATATACGCCACAAGCGAAACAACCGCGTCAAACGCGTTGCCGATACCGAACAATAACGCGATGCCTATCAGCGACGGAGTCCATACTCCGCAAAGATATAAAATAAACGCTATACCGTAATATATCGTATTCGTCACCACCGATTCAAACAGCATATAGTTTGTTTTACCAAGCCCATAGAAGGTGGAATCAAAAACGTTTTGGACGGCATACAGCATATAAAATCCAAGCAATACCATCACAAGTTCAAACAGCTTGTTAACGTCACTAAAATTCAAAACGTGCGTCATAAACGGCTTCCAAAGCGGAATCGTAATACACCAAATCACGCAGACAACAGCCGTAATCGCAAAATAACCAAGCGAATTGTTTTTGACGGCATTTTCGTCCGTTGCAGTTTCTTGCTTGATGAGTTCGCCAAGCTGTAAAATCGGGAGCAACAGCCAACCCCAAATGAAATTATTTGCCACCCAGTACGTTCCTTGCTCTCCCACCATATTGACCATTCGGGAAATCATCAGCATATAAGCAATATTTCTCACAAAGGATTCTACACCCGAAATACCGCCGACTTTCGCAAACTCCTTCATCCAACCGAAAGATAATTTTTCTTTCTTAAAAATCGCGATTCCTTCTTTATGTAAAAGAACGATAGCTACCGCCAACAACAAAAGGTTGACGATAATGTTTGAATACGCAATACCGTTTACACCGAGATTTAAGGATATAGGCAAGGTGGAAACCATAAACGTATCGACAAGCAAACACAAAACAAGTTTTACTGCCGTCAACGCGTAAACGTATTTATCTTTACCAAGCGTTACCATACCGACCATTACAAAGTTGAACGCAAGCGAGAATATACTTGCCACGCTTTCTATTCTGATGTAGGTTGCCGAAGCGTTAATAATACTTGTATCGGTTGCCATCAGCGAAAGCAACGGTTTTGCAAGGGCAATAATCAAAAACGACAGTACCATGTACGCACCGACGGATACAAGCAAGCCTGTCCGCATGCGGTTTGCGAACTCTTTTTTATCCGTTAAAACCTTTCCGATAAAGAAGAACAACGGCAAAACGATTGCTTCGCTTAAAATTTCATAAAGAAGATTTACCCACGATAATTGCCCTGCTATCGAGAAAGAATATTCCCCAGGGAGTTCCCCTAAAAAGAATACTCTCAGTGTTGTATAAATAGTCGGCACTAAGCCTAACACCAACAACGCTAAAAACAGTTTATAGTTGATTTTACTCAACGATTTTTTAACTTTTGTAAACATATCCCCACCTTATTTCTTATATTTCTCGTCCAGCAAATAATCCACGTCTTCATCGGGCAATGCGTTTAATTCTTCTTCTGTTAAATTGAGCTGTTTCAAAAATTCTTCAAAACCCATCACTTGAATTTGCGCACCGTTCGCAATAGCTTCTTCTACAAACTTTTGTTTCGTGCAAGTTCTCCCGTTTTCAACATCCTCATAAGAAACAAAGATATCTGCAATCGATGCTTTTTTAACGTATTCGCCACCGCAATCGCATATCATTTGCACAATTTTCAACATATTTCTAAAATGATATAATTCGTAGTTCAAGCTAATCGAAATCTTTTTTCCTACAAAAATTTGTTCCCTTGCATTTTTCGGCTGAACATGATCTAGTAATCTTAAAAATAATAAGTTGTTTCGACTACCCTTTAAGATAAAGTCTTGATATTCCTCCTTTAAAATCCGTTCTCCGCTCTTCTCCTTATGCCCTGAAAAATACTGCATTCTTTTGTCTTCTCGTTTTGCTCGTCTTTCATCACGAGTTAACAGCTCCTCGTCGCTATATCCAAAACGAAATCCATCTGTTTTACCTTGACACACTTCATTTTCTTGAAACAAGTCTATCAATTCCTTATTTGTCTTATGGCAGATGGCTTTTGCAACTTCATAAGTATATCGTGCATCCACGTCGCTACGATGCGCGCCATCAGCTAACCGTCCGCACCACTCAACATAAATAGTTCCCAGCCCATTCACTTTTGTTCCACTCACGTTAGCTGCAAGTCTTTGAATATCGTAAAACTTAAACTGAAATGGTTCGCATTTGTATCGCTCACACTCATCAAGTAAATATCCAACATCATCTTTTACGCTGAACCCACAAACAATCGTTTTCGGATTTTCAAGCAATCCTTTCAATTTGTTATAAAATTTACAAAACTTCGGGCTTTTCTCTACCGCAAATTTTGGATAAGCTAAGATATTTTTTACAACGTGCCAATCCCACTGTTCCACAGCAGGATTTATCAGCAAGTCTTTTTCCTTTTCGAGAACGTTTAAGTTCTCGTCTGTAAGCAAATAACCAAAACTATACATTTGGTTCCTACCTGCTTGGTCACGGCTAGCGCATTCGATATCAAAAAACAAGTATTTCATATGCAAATCCTTTACTATTTCTTTTGTACGCTTCTTAAAATCTTATTAAATTCTTCTTCGTCCTTAGCATCAATCAGCTGATTGATTTTTTCATTAAATTCAGCCATCGTCATATCCTTAAATCCTTCTTGACGAGACAATCTTTTTATCAACCTTTGTTTTTTATTAAATTCTTGCAACGCAAGATATTTTATTTCAAGATTGCTTTCAACCTCTTTTTGAACTTTGCTATATTCACGGATAGACATATTTGCGCATCTTCTATATAAATAATCCCATTTAATCATCTCAAGAAGATCGCTTTGCTCTCTCGTTATTCTTTCCTCCGCAGAAATTTCTCTTATTTCAAGAATTTCATCTACTTCAATATCTTTTTTGATTTGCTCTATTGCTTCTTCTTTACTATCAGCCTTCACCACCCATTCACAAGGCAAAAGCGTCACATCTGGATCCGCCTCCATAATTTCGTCTTTATAAGTGAAATTAACAAAATAATACATAGTTATTCTCCTTTTTCTCTATCATCTTTTTTCTTCAACAATTCAAAAACATCAACTTCTAGAAAATCTGCAATTTCCTCTAATGTATCAATGTTTTTGACACCTGCATTCAACCACCTACTAACTGTTCTGATTTCCGCCCCAAACTCATAAGCAAAATTTTCCTGCGTCCTATATCTAGAACTTCGTATCAACCGCTTTAAGTTTATCCCGGCAATCAAACTTAATGAAAGTTCATTGTTCATGTAACCCTCCTTTGATTTTTGTAATGCCATTATACATCGTATTTTTTCATAAGTCTACGACATTTTTTGTCGTATTTTTTGAAAGTATCCGCCACTCATTTCAAAGATTATACCATAATTTTATAAATAGTTCAACAATTTTGCTTTTCTTTGTTTACTGCGTATCAAAATTTGAGGGGTGACCAGCTCGGTCACCCCTTTTTTTGCGCTTGTTTTAGCTTTGTGATTTCTGCTTTTTTTCGGCTATCATCTTGGCGAGTTTTTTCTCGCATTTCTCTCTCGTCTTAGCGTAGACGTTGAATTTCTTGCGCTTTCCGCCAGGCAGTCTCGGATAAAAACTCCCTTCCCACAGGTTCTCGTTCACTTGATAGATACACCCCGTCCCCGATTTTCTTATCTTGGGCTTGTACGGCTCGAAAAAGCCGTCAATTTCGCTCGATACCGTTTTGGACGGCTCGTTCTTCGGCTCAGGCATTTCCGCGTTTGTACCGCCGATTTTGCGGTCAATTTTCACCGAAGCCTGCACACGCATCGTGTCCGTAATATGCGAGTAGATATTCAAAGTCGTTTCCGCGCTGATATGCCCGATAATTCCCGACAGCGTTTTCACGTCCATTCCGTTTTCTATCGCCATCGTTGCGAAAGTATGCCGTAAATCGTGGAAGCGGATATCCTTGCAACCCGACCTTTGCAAAATCAGTTTGAAACGGTGCAGAAGCGAAGTAGGATTTCTCGGTTCGCCTTCCTTGACGGGAGACGGGAACATCCAGTCGCAGGTTTTCTTTTCCTTCATTTCCGCAAGGACTTCCACCATGTACGGCGGTAAGAGTATCGTGCGGATAGAGCTTTTCGTTTTCGGCTGTTGCACGATGAGTTCGTTGCCTGCCGTAACCACCTGCCGAGAAATCCGCAAGCTTCCGTCCGCAAGGTTTAAGTCCGTCCATTTCAGCCCCAAGATTTCACCCCGACGCATGCCTGTGGAAAGCTCCAGCAAAAACAATTCGTAATATCCTTCTTCCCTTGCTCTTGCTAAGAACCGCTCGATTTCCGCAGGCGTTAGCACCTGCATTTCC
>JAZRDM010000030.1:0-18163 GCA_045660265.1 Candidatus Scatosoma sp.
AATTTTAACGTCTTGTTCGGTCAACCCTTCTTGACTGTCAACCACAAGCAAACAAACGTCGCTTCGTCTTACCGCGTCAAACGCACGCATATTGCTGTAATATTCTACGTCGTCGTCCACGTTTTTCTTCTTACGAATCCCCGCCGTATCGATGATGGTATAAGCCTTTTCTCCGCGGAAAAACAAGGTATCGATCGCGTCGCGGGTCGTACCTGCCATGGGAGTAACGATACTTCTTTCACTGCCGAGTATCTTATTTACCAAGCTAGATTTGCCTGCATTCGGCTTACCAACCACCGCAATTTTCAACGAAGGAGTGGTTTCTTCCGTATGTTCGGGGAAATGTTCCACAGCTTCATCCAATACGTCGCCAATCCCTTTTCCGTGTTCTGCGGAAACTGCAAACGGCTCGCCAAGTCCCAACGAATAAAACTCAAAAACTTTATCAGGCGAATAGTCGTCGATTTTATTTACGACGAGAATAACGGGCTTTTTACAACGGCGCAAAATATCCGCCACGTCATAATCGGAAGGATGTAACCCTTCTCTGCCGTCCGTGAAGAACAAAATTACGTCTGCCGTATCAATTGCCACGTCAGCTTGTTTTGCAATTTCTTTCCACATTACGTCTTCAGATTTGAGTTCAATACCGCCCGTATCGACCATTGTGAAATTTTTTCCGCGCCACGTCGCGTCCGTATACAGTCTATCGCGCGTAACGCCAGGTCTGTCTTCGGTAATAGATATTTTTCTGCCCGCTACTTTGTTGAAAAAGGTACTTTTCCCAACATTCGGGCGCCCTACAAGGGCAATCAGAGGATTTGCCATAATCTCTCCCTCCTTTTATATTTATTTTAGCGTCGAAAGCGTTTCCACTAAACCGTAACCGCTTTCTCTATTGACGCGTATGTTTGAAAACGAAAGTTTTTCTTTCAGTTCATCTAACGTCATTCCGCAAAGAAATACGTCTTCAAATTCTTTCATTGTGTTTCCTGCAATGATAATTTCATCAAATACATGGGTAGGGTCTTTTCGATATTCTTCTATGGCGCGATACATATCCACGCCCGTCAAAAGCCCTGTACAAGTTACAGTCGGACCAAAAAATTCGTTTACAACAGGCAATACGTTTACCGTTAAACCGCTTATCTTTTCTTCCGCCATTACGCATAATTGCTTATTTAAGTTCGCCGCCGAAACCCCGCTGATCAACAAACTGCTTTTGGATTTTTTCAACGCATACTTCCCTTCAATTCCCGTCGGCAATTTTTCAAGCGCAGCCATAAATTCTGCTTGAAATTTTGTGGAAAGGCCGATACCGTTTTCAATTTGCTCGAAATCCCCATAAAACTCCGCGTCTTTAAACGGGCGCTCGGCTTTGATAAAATACTCGTCCGCAGGAAGCAGGAAATTAACGCCGAATTCTTTATTCAGCGCATCTACCGTGTCGAGTAATTTTTCTGAATACGCTTTATCCACGTCCGCAATCGGATACAATCCGTCGCGGTATTTTGTGATTCCAGTCGGCACGCAAGCCAAGTCTTGCACAAGCGGATAATACTTAAACAATTCTCTTGCTGTATACACCAGCTCTTCGCCGTCGTTTTCATTCGGCACAATTACCGCTTGACAATGCATTGTAATCCCGCCCTTTGCAAGCGCGTCGATTTGCTTAACAATTTTATCAGCAAAACGGTTACGAAGCAGTTTTTTCCGTAATTCGCCGTTCATTGTATGCACGGAAATATACAGCGGAGAAAGCTTTAAGCGGATAATCCGCTCTAACCCTTCGTCCGAAAGATTTGTAAGCGTAACGAAATTACCGCAGGTAAAGCTCATGCCGTAATCGTCGTCTTTCACGTACAAGCTTTCACGCATTCCCTTGGGCATTTGGTCTACGAAACAAAATACGCAACGATTATGGCAAGTTTTGATGGCGGTGTGTTTTTCGAATTCGATTCCTAAATCCTCGTCTTCGTCCTTTTCAATCTCCACCGTCATTTCCTCGCCGCCGCGCTTGTCTTTTACCGTCATTGAGAAATTTTCTTGCGTGCAGTAGTACAAATAATCTAACTCATCCTCGCAAGCATATCCGTCAAACGCGGTAATTTCATCTCCGACTTCCAGGCCCAATTCTTTGGCTATTGAATTCCGTTTTATTTTGGTAATTTTCAACATACGGCTTTATTATACCCTATTTTTTTTCTTTTGTAAAGAAAAAACGGGGCCTTCCCCGTTTTTACGTACTTAATTTAATGGATTTTTTACGTTATACTGACGGCAAAGCTTTTGCAAAATTTCCTCAAATACGGGAGGCAGGGGCGCGTTGAACGTTACCTGCTCCTCGCTTGTCGGATGCTTAAACGACAATTCATACGCATGCAACAGCTGACCTTCTACGTTAAATTTCTGTTTTTTATACCCATAGACAGGATCGCCGACAACAGGATGAGAAAGATGCTTTGCATGCACGCGGATTTGATGCGTTCTGCCCGTTTGCAAAATAAATCGACACAGTGTATAATCCTTACCAAACCGCGCCACTACTTCGTAATCGGTAATCGCTATCTTCCCTTCGCCGTCCGCCAAAACCGCCATTTTTAAACGGTCTGTCGGGTGCCTGCCTATGTCCGTTACCACCCGTCCGCTGTCCGTTTTCAACTCCCCTTCCAATAGAGCGTAATACCTTCTATGCGCGGATTTTTCCGCAATTTGTTTGGCGAGTGAAACGTGCGCCTTATCATTTTTCGCCACTACTAACAGCCCCGACGTATCCTTATCAATACGGTGTACAATCCCAGGCCGAAGCACCCCGCCGATACCGCTCAAATTGCCAAGCGCATACAATAATGCGTTGACCAGCGTCCCTTCCGAGTTTCCGTTTCCCACGTGTACCGTCATGCCTTGCGCCTTGTTGACCACCGCTAAATCGTCGTCTTGGTACACGATATCAATGGGAATATTCTCCGCTTTTACGCTGTATTCGACAGGTTCAGGGATCTCTACCGTTACTTCATCGCCCGACTTAATTTCTGCGCCTGCCTTTTTGATGGGAACACCGTTCAACGCGACCATGCCCCCCTCAATCAGCTTTTTTATACGCGAACGAGTAAACTCATCCGTCTGTTCGCTTAAAAAG
Organism: Candidatus Scatosoma sp.; assembly: GCA_045660265.1. Taxonomy (GTDB): domain Bacteria; phylum Bacillota; class Clostridia; order Christensenellales; family Borkfalkiaceae; genus Scatosoma. The sequence continues at coordinate 3,140 of JAZRDM010000030.1, forward strand.
ACGTCCAGCCGTTTGCAAGCCGTTTCTGCAACGAAAAGCCGTCTGTCCATTATTTTTTCTCCTGTTTTTTCGCTTGCTTTTCCGCTTCCTTTGCTTCTTCTTTTAAGCGTTCTTCTTCCGCAAGCTGTTTATATTTTTTTCCAACGGGCCAAATCGCCGTGCTGTCGAAAAACAATAACGAAAGCACAAGCATTACTGCTCCCCCGCAAATAAAGAAATCGGCAAAATTACATACGGCAAACCCAAACGCATTCAAATCGACCATATCGCGAACCCCGTCCGCAACGTTCCATAAATTAGACGCAGTGGCAGGATCCCACACCTGATAATATATTCTATCGATAAAGTTCCCGATACCGCCCGCTACGATAAAGACAAAAGCAATTCTTATCAACGTTCTGCGTTTATCCACCTTAAAATACATCACGGCAAGTATCAACATCATCACGCCCGTCAGCGCAATCACGCCGAGCTTCAGCTCAGGCGAAGCGCCGCTTCCCATCCCATAGGAAATCCCGCGGTTAAAAGTGATACACAAATTTATCCAGCCGGGAATGATAACAATTTGGCTGGGCGCGCCTTCTGCACAAAAATATATCTCCGCTGCAATTTTGGTTACTTGGTCGATTAAAATCAACACGGCAAACAGCAAAACGCCCCACAGCCACGAGCCTTTCACCGAACCTTTTTGTTCGTTTAACTCGACCATGCTCCCGTCATTTTTTAAATTTTGCATTGTTTTCTTTTCCATTCTAACTTATTTGTCCTTTTTCTTCTTTCTAATTTCCGAAATCATATCGCTCTTGAGTGTATGCAGTTTTTCAGACAAATCCACTTTATACAAATGAGGCATATCTAAACGCAAATATTCTTCCCAGAATTTAGAAAGCTCTGCTTTTGAAAAGGCTTGTACGTCCATCAACGCAGGGAATTGATATACCAATTTTCCTTGCTTAACAATTTCGTGCTGTAATTTTTCCGCACGGTAATCCGTCAATACAATTTCTTTCCACGTTTCAATGGGGTGGAAAATACGCAACGGCTTACTGTCATCTATCTCTTCTTCTTTTAACGTAATCAAATCGGCAATTGCCATACCGTTGCTATTGTCGTACAGACGATACAAGCTTTTAAACGCAGGATTCGTTACCTTTTCACTGTTGTCCGAAAGCTTGATTTTCGGCGTTATTGTCCCGTCTTTTTCAATGACGGCAGACAATTTATACACCCCGCCAAGCGCGGGCAAATCTTCGGACGTAATCAGCTTTGTGCCAACACCCCACATATCAATTTTTGCACCTTGTTGCAAAAGCGAAGAGATAGAGTGTTCATCTAAATCTCCCGAAACACAAATCAGAGTTTCTTCCAACCCCGCTTCGTCCAACATCTTTCTGGCTTTTTTGGAGAGATAAGCAAAGTCCCCGCTGTCTAAACGAATCCCTTTGGGTTTATGGCCCGCTTTTTTCAATTCGCTTAACACCTTAATCGCATTCGGCACCCCGCTGTTTAAGGTATCGTACGTATCTACAAGCAATAAGCAGTTATCAGGATAGCTTGCCGCATACGCCTTAAACGCTTCGTACTCGCTGTCAAAATCCATAACCCAGCTATGCGCCATTGTCCCCGCTACAGGCACGTTAAACTTTTGCCCCGCTATTACGTTCGACGTGGAAGAACAACCGCCGATAATTGCCGCCCTCGCGCCGTTAATTCCGGCGTCCGGCCCTTGCGCACGGCGCAAACCAAATTCCATTACCGGCCCTTTTCCGCCAGACGCACGATAAATTTTAGACGATTTCGTCGCAATCAGCGTTTGGTGATTGATGATATTTAAAAGTGCCGTTTCCGCAAACTGCGCTTGAATTAAAGGCGCTTTTACTGTCAAAATCGGCTCGCCGGGGAAAACGGGTTCGCCTTCTCGCACCGCATAAACGTCCCCCGTAAATTTCATATTTTTCAAATACTCCAAAAAGCCTTCGTCAAATAATTGTAACGATCGTAAATACGCAATATCTTCGTCGTCAAATTTCCAATTTAAAAGGTATTCCATTGCTTGCTCTAACCCAGCTGCAATCGAATAAGTAATCATCTTATTTCTTCTAAAAAACAGGTCGAACACAACTTCTTCTTCATGCTTACCATGCTTATAAAAGCCATACCCCATGGTAATTTGATACAAGTCTGTGAGTAAGGTTAAATTTCTCATTTTTCTTCTCCTTTCTCCGTCGTTTCCGCTTTCTTTTGATAATTTTCGGGATAAATTTCGCACATGATATTCAGTTTGTCAAAGTACGCTACTTCCTCTTTCGCATCTTTTAAAAATTCCGTAATTGCATACGGATCACCCGTTTTCGAGCCTATCCACGCGCCTTCTTTTTTTCTGTTGATATACAAAGCCGTGAAAATAAACGCAATCCCTAAGAGCATTAAAACAATCGAGAATACCAGCGACCATTGCACGCCGTCCCCTAAAATATAGCTTGGATCGCGCAAGGGCTCCATAATTGAACGCACCACGCCGTAGCTTGTTAAATATACGCCTGCATTTAACCCGTTGGGTTTTTTAGGGTTTTTCCAAGCGTTGATAAAGAGCAAAACACCGACAATCGTGTTTGCAAGGCTTTCATAGAAGAAGAAGGCATAATGCCACGTCCCGCCCGTTATCGTCTGTTCCATACCAAACCATTTTTGAAAGGTAAGCGTAAACGTTTGCAAACAATTCCCGTCAGCCGTGTTGTTGATATATACGGCAAACGGAAAACATTGCAACGCTTCGTTTTCCACTACCGCGCCGTACACTTCTTGGTTGGCAAAGTTGCCCCATCTGCCGATAGCCTGTGCAAACAGCAACCCGACAACTACACAGTCAGCTACTCTAAAAAAGTTGACTTTCTTAAAATAACAAACGCCTGCAATACTTAAAACACCGCCCAAGATACCGCCGATAATCGACAGCCCGCCTTGACGGATAGACTCGAAATTAAACCAATCTTCAATAGGCAACCCGTCCGTAATACAGTAAAACAAACGCGTCGTTACCAAACAAATAGGCAAACAGATACAAAAGAAGGTTAAAAATAAATCCTTCGACATATTTCTGCGTCTAAACAACGCGGTAATTACAAGAAATGCAACCAGCATCCCCGCAACAATAATCAGCGCGTAAGCATAAATGGTCGTACCGAAAATGTCAATACCGGGATTTTTCGCCAAAAGTAAAGAAAGCATAGGCATTCTCCTTTCTTTTAAAATACTTTTTCATTATACCACAACATAAAAAAATCGTCAAGGTTTCCCCGACGATTTTTCCTTATTTTCAATCTTTTTGTCCGCTTTCTTGCGAAAGATTGCTTTTATAAAGCAATTTTTCTAGCAACGGCGCCCCGATTATCACCAACACGTAATTGACTAGACAATTAAAAATCTGTCCCTTGCCTATCAAACGAGCGACTAAATACACCCCATAAGGCGTAGTAGGCGAATACAACAGCCAAAACGCCGTAGTGTTAATTCCTATCGTACAAATGAGCAACGAAAGCGCGCAAACAACAATCCCTTTGATAACGTTTACCGCCTTATTATCACTTTCCAGCGCATTATACAGCAAACCCGCAAACGCTGAAGTAAGCCCCATGGAGAGCCCAATCCAAGGCATATACGCAAACCCGCCTGAGTTATACAAAAAACCGACCAAATCTCCTAAAAAACAAGCCGTAAACCCCAAAAGCGAGCCAAGCGCCACCCCCGAAAGCGCGGAAACAGCAATCGTAAAAGAAAACTGCACGTCCATAAATTTAAATTCAAAAAACATATTCGCAACCACGACAATGGTCGTAATCAGCGAAACGTACGCAATTTTATGGTTGCGGTTTTTTTTACGCAATAGCTTAGAAAACAGCAATTTTTCTATTTTGTTTTTTGCGTTACACATAAAAAATCTCCCGATAAGAGAGACCGCAAAAAATAACTATTTAAGGCGAAGTTTTCGCTTTCAACGCAACCCTGCCCCATTCGTTTTATTAGCGGACGCGCCTTGACACCGCAGAACAGACAGAAAAATTTATCTATTCTTTCGTCTATCGACAACGTCCCGTTCGACAGCACTTTACGCATCAAAGCTACTCTTTAATTTTATTATACTCCATTCCTAAAAAGAATGCAAGCGTTTCACGGAAAAAAGCACATTTCCGCGCATATTTTTATCCATTTTTTTAAATACTGTCGCTATGGGACTTGTCTTTCTTCGCACTTTAATTATCTTTGCTATTTTACTTGCTTTGATGCGTTTAATGGGTAAACGGCAAATCGGCGAAATGCAACCGTACGAACTGGTCATCACGCTCATCATTGCCGACCTTGCGTGTATTCCGATGGGGGACACGACCATTCCCTTGCTCTATGGAATTATCGCGCTTGTTACCGTGTATCTTTTACACCAGATCGTTTGTTTAATCGATTTAAAATGTTTTCCCGCAAAAGTAATTTTAAGCGGTGAACCCAGCATTGTCGTCAATAAAAACGGTATCGACGACACGCAGTTAAAAAAGAACAACTTAAACGTCGCCGACCTAGTGGAAAGCTTGCGAAACGCAGGATTTTTCTCCCTCGACGCTATCGATTACGCTTTATACGAAGCCAGCGGAAATTTCTCCGCGCTTCCCAAAAAGGATTATGAGAATTATCAAAAATCCCTTCCCATAATCATAGTCAGCGAAGGAAAATTTTGCAAAAAGAACGTAGAAAAAACCAAACGCGAACAAACGTATTATTTAGACCTTTTACAAGCGCACGGCTGTAATAATTTAAAGCAAGTGCTAATTATGACTATCGACGGCAACGGAAAAGTGTATCTGCAAGAAAAGGGCAAACACTATCAAACCTTCTTTTTAAACTGGGAGGAAACGCTATGGTAAAAACACTTATCAGTATTTGTATTTCGTTTGTGTTATTGCTCGGTGTTTCGCTTTACGAAGTGCACTGCATAAAAACCAGCTTCGAATTATACCATACCGCACTGCAATCCCTTTACGATAAATGCATTGACGAAACCGCCACCTACGAAGACGGAGAGGGCGTGCGCCAGCTTTGGTTCAGCGAGCGGGAAAAACTGCAATTTTGGCTGACGCACACCGCCATTGAAACTATGGATTACCAAATCAATGAAACGCTGGGCTATTTATACTATCAAGAATACAAAGATGCGCTCCCGAAAATCGAAATTTTACTCGATTTAACGTACACCGTCTCCCATTCACACATGCTATATCCCGAAAATATTTTTTAAAAAACAAGCTTTTTTGCAAACAAAAAACGGAGTTCACCAAATACATGGGTACTCCGTTTTATTGTTTATTTCATTTTACGCCAAGCCGTACGCATACACGATATTCACCGTTGCTTGAAAGATATTCCGCATAAACAGCTTTACCGAATCAGACGTTGCCTTGTCCATAAAAATACTTTCGTTGCTTTTAAGCATAGTGATTACAGCATTAAAGTTTTTGCAAATAATTTGCATATCCTCGTCTATCGCAGTATACGCGTCTTCCGTTCCCGCGCTTTGTATAGCGTACATTTCTTCCACCGTATCGTTCATTGCGTAAATAATTTCACTGTTTCCCGTACGCAATACGTCTGCCGATTGATGATTTAAATCGCTAAGCAACTGGATAAACCGTTGCAATTTTTCATTTCCTACTAAATCCGTCGCCATTAGAGTTCTACTCCGTTTTTCTTCAAAAGCTCCCGTGCTGATTCCACGCTGTCCACGCCCGTCTTATTTTTGATGGGTGCAAATTCTCTTTCGCGCACCACTTCAAAAGGCAATACACTACCCATAGGCTTAATTAAATCGACAGCCAGTGTTTCAAACTTTTTACCGTTTTCCTTTTCAGGCTTTCTCGTTACACCGTCGTCGCATAAACATTCGATTTTCTTTTCAACGATATGTACAGGGATTTTCTTGTTTACAATTTCTTCCAGCTTCTCCAGCTTAAACAAGTAATTCATAATCACACCGTACAGGTAAAGCAAATTCCCTTCTGAATCCTTTGCATTTGCCATTTCGTCCGTCAATTCGTAATATTCAATAATATCAGGCTTATCGCCGTCTAAACACAATACGCCAACCTTTTCGTAAGGATTGGTTTTACACACAGCTTTCGCCCCGCAATTGACTCCGCTGTCAATCGTAGCCCCTACAAATACAGGGTCGGCAATACGTTGCAATACGTTATCCACCGCGTAAATATTCAGCCATTCCACCCCGCGTTTTTTCAAGTCCTCATATAACCCTGCGCGCTTTAACGAGCCGTACCACCCACCGTTTCCATTGGGCGAAAGCGCAGGCGTATCCTTGCTTTCTAAATAGATTTTTCCATTAAAATCGACTGCGGGCGCCATATCTTGTTTAAAGAATTTAACGTTTTCTTCCGTATAGCCGAAATAATGATGTTCTTCCCAAAAACTTACGGTTTGTTCGTGATTTTTATCACTCGTCATGATATACAAGGGAACAACCGCACCGCATTGTTTTACAACTTCAAGCAAATTTTTCATTTGCTGCTCGAAAATATACAAAGGCTTGGTAACACCGATATCGTACGCGCCTTTGGGTCCGTCAACGCCTAAACGAGTACCCATACCACCCGCAAGCAATACCGCAGCAACCTTTCCGTCTTGAATCGCCTTTACACCAATCCTTTCAAATTCCTCTTTTCTTTTTTCAATATCCGCAATACGCAAACCGCTGATAGCATGAATCTCTCTATCTTTACCGCTCATATCCACGGGGTTTTTCAATGCCTCTTCAAAATCCCAGCGGATATTTTCAATTCCTTGCAACAAGTTTGCTTTTCCTTGCTCATCCAATTCGTCGTAATATTGTAAAAGATGCGCTTGCCCTTTTTGCTCCAGCAATTGCTTTGCTTGTTCGTATGTCATATCATACTCCTTATCTGTTTTTTCTCATCCATTATACCAAAATGAACAGTTTTAATCAAGCCTTTTCTTAAATTTTCTTTTTTGCAAAAGAAAAAATTTTACAAAGCGGAACAAACAAAACCCCAACCGTTACTAGCGCGCACACTGCTTGTGTAATCATCACAGGCAAAGACGCCGTAAAATAAATCTCCTTTGCCTTTTCGCTATACCCGCCGATAAAAGCGGTAAGAAAAAAATCCAACAACGAAAATCCAACCGTGCAAACGCACGAAAGAATACACGCCGCCAGCCAACGCCGTTCTGCCTTCCCGTGATACCCCAATAACCCAAACACCGCAGCCAACACGTTGTAATAGAGTAAATACAAAACAAGTACGTTTGCATAAAATCCAAATACTAACTGTCGTATCAAAGAAAACGCCGTCGCCGCAAGCATTCCGCGTTTTACCCCAAACGTAAAAGAATACGACACAAACAACAAGGTTACAATCTCTACTCCAGGCAGAGCGGAAAGCGCAAACTGCGCCCCTATTGCAAGCGCAACAAATACCGCAATAAAGGCAATTTCCTTCCCCGTATTTATTCTTTTTTTCTGCGGTTGCCCTTTCTCTAAGCCCTCGTTCATCTCAACCCTGCCCCCGCCTTTTACCAAGAAAACGTTTCATAACTCCAAACGTACACTGCCCCTTGCTCCGCAGGCATATTCTCCGCGCCAAACATTGCGGACGCATACGTTTTACCGTTATATTCTACCGTGCCCCACTCCGTGTTTGAAAATTCATGGTCCGTATAAAGCATCCAGTACGAATTGCCCGTGTTTGCCATCCCTTCCATTTCCGTTACCATCCCATCGGCAATAATATAAGAGAGTTTTCCTTCCTCTTGCAAAAGCTGCATAACGTCAGCCAATACAACTTCCCCCTCGCATTCCGTAACCGTAATAACCACTTTTCCGTCCGCCTTTTCTATTTCACAGATAACTTCTTCCGATACTTGCGAGGAAGAGGAATCAGGTAAATTTTCCGCAAGCAAGCCGCAACCGCACGCCGATCCTATAACCGCCAATGCCAAGCAAAAAGCAAAAAGTTTTTTCAGTTTCATAAATATATCTCCCTGTTATAAAAAAAATCTTTTTCACTCGCGGCAAAGCGGTAAAAAAGATACGCAAAAACAACCGTATATAAACGGTTTTCTTTCCCTTTTTTCGCCTCTCCGCAAAAATAAGTTTTTCTAAAACGGCGGCAGGTCTCCCGGCTTACAACGCTTTGATATTTGCTTTCATCAAATATCTGCCCTATCCCTTCCCGATTTCACAGTGAAATAAGGCCAGCGTTCTTACGGTTGCGGAGGCAGCGGAGCAACGCCCAAAACGGCTTTCCCTCTTCCCTATTAAACACATTCCGCAGAATGCGTACCGACACGTTCGTATTCACTTTTATTAAATTATATCACACCGCTGATAAAAAGGCAAGAAAAAACAACTGTTATCTTCCTCTCATATCATTTAATCAAATAAATATATTAAAAAAAAGAAAGGCACGATTTTGCATAATCGCACCCGCGCCTTTAATCCTCTAATCGTCCGCACAAAAAATCATAAGTTTAAATTAAAAGTACAGAGGAATAGCGCGCTGTACTCTTAAAGAAACGACACATATTTTCAATAAAAAAGACTAACGAAAGGTTTTCGTTAGTCTTTTATCTTGTCTAAAAAATTTATAAAATCCAGCTTTCCGCTGTTTTTGTTTTCTCTTTTATCATTCGCCGATCAGCTCTGCTCTCGTCTTTTTAGAAAGCCAAGCGCAAGAAACAGACCCAGGCCCCACGTGCGAGCCAATAACCGGCCCCATAATTTCGATAGCAGGCTTTATCCCTGTTTTTTCTTCTACAAGTTTCGCTAATTCTTCCGCGCCCGTTTGATTTCCCGTATGCACCACAACAATCAGCCCTATTTCATCCACAGGCGCTTTCAAAACACTTTCGCCGATACGGAAAAACGCCTTTTTCATCCCCTTGCATTTTTCCACCACTTTCAAGCGTCCGTCTCCGTCAAAAGCAAGTATAGGTTTAATATTAAGCATTGTTCCTACCGCCGCGGAAACGCTGGAAATTCTGCCGCCGCGTTTTAAATAATTTAAGCTGTCGGGAATAATGCAATGCTGTACGTGGTTTTTTAAAGCCGAAGCCTTTTCAAACGTCTCTTCCGCAGACATGCCTTTTTCACGGCAATCCACCGCCAACTTCACCAAAATCCCTTGTCCAACCGTTGCCGTCAGCGAGTCTACAACGTAAATGTTTACATCAGGATATTCTTTGTGAATCATATCCGCCGCCTTTTGCGCCACCACTGCGGTAGGCGAAAGCCCGGACGAAAGGGAAAAATGCACCCATTCCTTTACGCCTGTATTCACCAGCGTTTTAAAATGCGCGTAAATTCCCGCCTCGTTAAGCATAGACGTTCTTGAAAATGCGCCTGCGCGGAGCTTTTCGTAAAAAACCGCATATTCGTCGTAGGTTTGAAAATCATCCACCCCGTCAAACAATTCCCCGTTTTGCTCCATAACAAAACGTAAAGGCGCAATAAAAATTTCGTGGGATTTCACGTAGTCTTTTTTCAAGTCGCACGTGGAATCGGACGAAATACCGAAATGATACATAAAAAATTTTTTCTCCGTTTCTGTTTTTTTGTTAAACAATACACTAAACAATCTCATTATATCATATTTTCCTTTTTTCTGTCAATAAAACTATGTGATAATACGGAAAAATTATCCCTAAACCGTGCATTTTTGAAAAAACTTAAAAAAATAAAACTTTTTTTTGTAAAAGACTTGAAAATTACACAAAAACTCGCTATAATAGGCGTGTGTAATCTTTTTTTACATTAATATAAAGAGAAAAGGAAACAAAACGATGGATTTGCAAGAGTATTTAAATCTCCAAAACGATACCAACGTCTGCGGCATTGCCCTTGAAGGTATAGAAAACCAACCCGCCGAACTTACAAAAGAAGCAGCTGAAAATATCGCAAAAGCTTTTTGTGTTTGGCTTATTTCTCGCACCGGAAAAACACAAGTCAGCGTTGCCGTAGGTTACGACCCTCGCCTTTCCGCCCCCCCGCTTTGCTCTGCTGTGATCAACGGCATCACCACGACGGGACATACGGCTGTCGTTACGGGTCTTTCTACAACCCCTTCAATGTTTACCCTCTTAAAAGATAAGACTTTCACAGAAAAATCGTCTTGCGACGGATCGATTATGATTACGGCAAGCCATCTTCCCTCAAACTATAACGGTATGAAATTCTTCTCTAAAAACGGCGCTTTGTCTGCAGAAGATATCACCGAGCTTTTAACCCTCGCAGCAACTTACAAGTTCGCTACAACCAAGCCCGGACATATCGAATTTAGACCTTATCTTAACGATTACGCGGCTTTATTTGTCAAAACAATACAAGAAGCAACCAACCAAGAACAACCCTTATCCAACAAAACAATCGTCGTAGACGCAAGCAACGGTACGGCTGGTTTCTTCGCGGATAAAGTATTGCAAAAATTGGGCGCAGATACAGCAAATTCCCAAGGCTTAACCCCCGACGGAAACTTTGTAAATCACGCTCCCGATACACAAAACCAAGACGCTGTCAACAGTCTTTCTCAAGCGGTAAAAGACGCCCAAGCAGATGCGGGTATCCTCTTTGACGCTGACGCCGACAATGCGTTGATTCTCAACAAAAACGGCGAAACGCTTTGCGAAGAATGTCTTGCTTCCGTACCGTTCGAAAACGATTATTTTTCCAACGACAGCGCATGTAAACTTGCAAAGCTTCTCCTCTCGCTTGCAAACGAACAACTCGCTTCTTCTTCAGAGCAAGAAAGCACGGAAGAGCAGTTAGAAATCGTACAAGCGACTCAACTCCCCGTAGAAGAAAAAGCAAACAAATCGGTTACAGAGGAAACTCCCGCAGCATCTCTTGAAGTTGTTCAAGATACCCAGCTCGAAATTCCCGCAGACATCCAACCGATTGAGCCCATAGCAGAATATGAAAATAAAGAAAAACAATTAGGAGATACGGACATGGACGTTCAACAAACCACCATCAACGCTGTAAGAGTGCTCTCCGCCGAAGCGATTGAAAAAGCAAAGTCCGGCCACCCTGGCTTACCTTTGGGTTGCGCCCCTATTGCTTATACTCTCTTCCAGCATTTCTTAAAATTCAACCCCAGAAACACAAACTGGAACAACCGCGACAGATTTGTTCTTTCCGCAGGCCACGGTTCCGCAATGTATTATACCCTTTTATATCTGTATAATTACGGCTTACAAAAAGAAGATTTGATGAATTTCCGTCAATTCGGCTCTAAGACCCCTGGCCATCCCGAATATCGCCACACGGTTGGTATCGAAACAACGACGGGCCCCTTAGGTCAAGGTCTCGCAAACGCCGTTGGTATGGCAATGGCAGAAGCGCACTTAGCTGCAAAATTCAACAAACCCGGCTTCCCCGTTGTTGACCATTACACCTACGCAATTTGCGGCGACGGTTGTTTGGAAGAAGGTATTTCTTACGAAGCATGCTCGTTTGCCGGCACGCAAGGCCTTGGCAAACTCATTCTCTTCTACGACGATAACGATATCACGATTGAAGGGGATACAGATAGCGCATTTAAAGAAAACGTTGGCGCGCGTTTTGCGTCGCAAAACTGGCAAGTACTGCACGTTGACCTTGTAAGCAGCCCCGACGACGTGGAAGCGCTTTCCGCTGCAATCGAAAAGGCAAAAGCAAAAACGGATAAACCTTCCGTTATTATCTGCCATACGAGAATCGGTTACGGTTCGCCTCTTGAAGGCTCTGAAAAATCGCACGGCACTCCTCTTGGTGCAGAAAATCTCCAAAAGACCAAAGCAAAGCTCAACTGGCCCTGCAAGGAAGCGTTCGATTGTCCTCAAGAAGTGTTCGACCATTGCGCACTTGCCGCAAACGCAGGTGCAGAAAAAGAAATGCAATGGAAAAAGATGTTTGCGGAATACGAATACACGTATCCCGAACTTGCAAAAGCATACCAAGAAATCATGGAAGGCAAATTGCCTAACCTTGATGACATGGACGATTTGTACGCTTTTGATAAGCCTATGGCAACCCGCCAAACGTCTGAAAAAGTATTAAATAAGCTTGCAGCGCACATTCCTCAGCTTGTCGGCGGCAGCGCAGACCTTACGCCTTCCAACCTTTCGAAAATGAAAGATACAGACAGCGTAACGTACGGCGATTTCTCGCCCAAATCTTACGGTGGCAGAAACGTTCAATTCGGTATCAGAGAACACGCTATGGCGGCAATCGCTAATGGTATGCAACTCCACGGCGGTATGCAAGCATACTGCGCAACCTTCTTCGTATTTGCAGACTACTGCAAGCCTGCAATGCGTTTAGCTGCTCTTATGGGCTTACCTGTAACGTATATTATGACGCACGACTCTATCGGCGTCGGCGAAGACGGCCCTACCCATCAGCCCGTAGAACAATTGATTATGCTTCGTTCTACCCCTGGCATGAAAGTCTTCCGCCCCGCAGACGGCAAAGAAACGGCAGCGGCTTGGGTTTCGGCAATTACCGGCAATCAACCCACCGCACTCGTCCTCACCAGACAAAACTTGCCTCAATACGCAAACAGCGGCAAGCAAGCACTGAAAGGCGGTTACGTTTTAGAAGATTGCGACGGCACGCCTGACGTACTCTTAATCGGTACGGGCTCGGAAGTAGAACTTTGTATGAAGGCAAAAGCTTCGCTTGAAGTACAAGGCGTAAAAGCAAGAGTTATTTCTATGCCCTGCGTAGAAGAATTCGAAAAACAAACGGCAGAATATAAAGAAAGCGTATTGCCTAAGGCAGTAAAAGCAAGAGTATGCGTTGAAGCCGGTTCCCCTTACAGCTGGTATAAATACGCAGGGGATTACGGCGAACTCGTTTGCATGAGCACGTTCGGCGCATCCGCTCCCGCAGCGAAGCTTTTCGCTCACTTCGGTTTCACTGCAGAAAACGTAGCAGAAAAAGCGTTACAATCAATTAGAAACGTAGCGTCTGACGCCGAATAATTTCCGTAAATAAAAACAAACAGCCAAGCTTTTTGCTTGGCTGTTTTTATCTAGTTTTCATTTTTTCTTAATCGTTTTTTGACAAATGCGCGGTATACTCTTTTCGCAAAGTCATAAAACTAACTTTGCTGTTTAAGAGTACCTCCTACTCACACAACGCCCCCTGCCTATCAATACCGATAGGCAGGGGGCTTTATTTACAATCTGTTACAATCCTAACGCGGAAATCGCCGCAATCAATTCCGCATCCTTTTGATAGTTTTCCGCCACTGTCTTCGTCCCATCTGACGATACAATCCCGCGGCCATGGATACAATTTCTGCTAATCGGCCAATAAATCTTCGCCGTGGTCAATTTAATAGCATCTTCGTTCCCTAACCCAAACGGATAAGTCATCTGCATAATCCCTTTTCCGTACGTCTTCGCCTCGCCGTTGCGCTCGGATAAACAAATATCCGCGTAGTTTATCGTTTGATAATCGAGCAACGCACCAATCAAGCATTCGCTTGCAGAAGCAGATGAAGAATCCGCCAAAATGCAAATTCGGCTGTCTTGCGAAAAATATTCCTTGTATAAATTTTTCGTTGCTTTATAATTTTCTTGGTTGCCATTTTTATCGATTGCAACCGCAACTAAAGGCGCGCTTTCCGAAGAATCTTTACAAAAATACGAAGCGATATCGCATAAAATATTTAAATATCCGCCCCCATTTGCGCGTAAATCTAAAATTAAATTTTTCTTGTTTTCCTCTTTAAACAAAGACATGGTGCTTGCAAACTGCTGTGAAGCCGATCCATTAAATTGTGTCAAACGGATATAAGCCGTATCTTCGCTTAAAGCAGATAAGCTGTTTTGCAAAACTTGTTTATCCGTTGCGTTTTCACCCGTAAACGTATACGCCGTCGTCTTCGATCGGTAAAAAACGTAGTTTTCCACAAACGCCTCTTTGGCAATGTTTACCAGTCTCGTCTGCTCGCCCGAAGCGATTTTTAAAACAAACGTCCGTCCCGCTTCATATGGTTGTAAAAACTTCGAAAATTCCTCAAACGATTGATTATCCGTTACACTTTCTTCCGTCGCGCCGTAACCGATAATTTTATCCCCCTCTAAAATCCCTTGTTTTTCAGCAGGGGAATTTCCCGAAACCTTGGCAATCAGCATCTGGTCTTTCCCTTCCGTATCTTTTATAAGAAAGCTCAAGCCCAAACCGCTCCATGTTCCCGTTGCCGCTTCGTTAAACTCGGCATATTCGTCCGCCGTCATATACCGCGAATACGGGTCAAGCAGTTGATTGTTGATAGCGTCAAATAAAACGCCGTAAAACGTATCATTATCAATTTCGGTATAATAATTTTCATCAATCGCTTGTTTGACGTTGATTAGTGAAAGCATCTCTTTATCTAACATTCCTCTATGGGTAAAAAAACCGCCCACAAAGCTTACCAGCGCAATCCCAACGGCTAAAAAAATATGCCCTACCTTAATTTTTTCTTCCTTTTTTGGCTGATTTGGCACATTCAACGCAACCATGCCCCCATTCGACGCTGTTTTTTCTCCGTCAGAGCAAGGCAACGCCTCAAAAAAAATCTCTTGTGTAGAAGCGTCCTTTTTTTCTTCCATACATTCTCCTTTTTATCACTAAATTTACAATCCGACTGCGCTTGCAGCCGGATTTTCAATCGGTTATGTAAATTGTTATTTTCCTAAAAGTTTATATAAAATCGTCAAAACTCTAAACGACACCGCATCTGAAAACTGACGGATATTCAACCCCGTCGCCTTTTCAATTTTATCCAAACGGTATTACAAAGTGTTTCTATGCATATACAGGGTACGCGAGGTTTCGCTGACGTTCAAGCTACTCTGCAAGAAAATTTCCGCCGTGTTGAGGATTTCCTCGTCGTCAAAAATCTCTTTCAAATGCTCGTCGGACAGTTCCGCAAGGTATTCCGCAAGCTTGCTTTCGGGAAGTCGGAGGCCAAGCGGTCT
>JAZRDM010000031.1:0-21216 GCA_045660265.1 Candidatus Scatosoma sp.
ATAAAATTCTTCCAAGGTATTATTTCTACTATGCACAAAGTGATAATTATTGGGAATAAGCAAGGAGTTTGGTAACAGGAGCTGGGCAACCGCAGTTTAACGCCAACTCAATTAAATTGATTAATGTTCCAGTTCCAAGTATTGAGGAACAACAGCGTATTATTGCTCAATGTGATTCAGAAAGAGCACTGATTACCCCTGCTTTTGATATCGCAAATAAATTTTCTGAAAAGATTAAAACCAAAATAGATGAATTGTGGGGTGAGTAACGATGTCGGAGTCCGTTCTTGGATTTTAGAAAACCGAAAAAACAAAGCAAAAAGCACAAAAAACTATTAAAAATAGCTCATTTTGCCACCTTTTGAATTTTTACTCCCCAATGCAAAATTTCTCACTCCCCAAAAGGAAGAAACGAATAAGATAACACAAGATAAAAAAAGTGAGTAGGGACTCGAAGCCGTTTGCGAAGTGTCTGAAATCCTTATAAATAAAGGGATTCAGCGTTTCTTGAACCAAATCGTGTGCCAAAAAAATTAATCAAAAATAGCATAAAATTTCGCTGTTTGAAAGTTTGTTTTTATAATATCAGGGTGAACAACCTTGATATTTTTTAATATAAAATAAGATATTTGAGTCGTTTTCTGATAGTGCTTTGTTGCCCACGTTTTAAATTTTCGAAAGGTGGAAACTTCGGTTTTCTTTTTATATAGAATGGAAAAGAAATTAAGGCTTTGAATTTTGATAATTCCAATATCCTTCAATCGTATAATAATATGTTTTTACAATCTATGTAATCAACTGCCTGTATAGGTGGGTATAATGGAAGTTGTGGTAAGTTGAGATGGAGGACAGCCGAATAATTTTAAATATTGCTTATAAAAGGAAGTATAAGTTTGAAATCCACATTGCAGATATATTTCGGTGGGGCGTTTTCCAGAATATAATAACTTTTGAGCGATAAGCAATCTTTTATTGTTGATGTATTTTTTTGGGGAAATTTTCAATTGTTCTTTGAAAATTTTAAATAAATAGGATTCGGATATATATAATTTTTTTGAAATTTCCGATACGTCTTTTACGGTAAAAAGATTGTCATTTATATATTTAAGAGTACTGGATAAAATAGGCGAAATAATATCATAAGACTTGTTTTCAGAGGAATGTATTTTTAAATTATAAACAAGTTCTTTGATGAACGAGAAAAATAAATCTATAAATTCCGTTTCTGTTAATTTTGAATAGTAAAAGTCTGTTTTTTTGAAAATTTCAACTATGAAATTATCGCAATGACTAATATGTTCGAGCGAGGACGGGAGTAAATCGGTAAAAAGACGCAAAAATTCTTCTTTGTCAAACAAAATATTATAACGTTCATAAGGCGTATCATCAAGAATTTCTATATAATGATAACGATTTGGGCGAATCAAAACAATATCGTTCGGTTTTAATTGATATCGCTTGTCTTCTATGATGTAATTTACGTTGCCGCGTAGAAAAAAAACTATTTCATACGCATTATGGGAATGTACTTGAAATTGTGTATTTGCCGGGCTTTTAAACGTATAGTGATTGAAAATAAAATTGTTCCTTTGAATTTTAATTTTTGTATCGATCATTTTTTACCTCTTTTGTTTGACCTATCTCAATAACAATTATTTTATCAAAAAAAAATAGTTTTGTCAATATAAAATTGCATATTTAACCATTTACATTAAGAAAAATAGTGTTATAATCATTATAACAATATTAAATTTGCGGAAGGTATAAAAAATGAATTATATATTGTCGGCATTTGCGGACGAATACTCAGATATTTTTGTAGAGCAGGCGAGAATGTTGCAAGCGAACGGATTTTCCCACGTGGAGCTTCGGCAGGTAAATGGGAAAAACGTATTTGAATTGACGAAAAAAGATGTTGTGGAAATAAAAAAAGTTTTAGATGAAAACGGATTGTGTGTTTCTGCGATCGGATCGCCTATAGGAAAAATAAAGATCGGAGGCGATTTGTCGGCGTATTACGAGAAGATAAAAAAATTATTTGAAACGGCGGAGTTTTTAGGGGCTAATTACGTTCGGATATTTAGTTTTTACCCTTCGGAAGGGAAAAGGATTGAGGAGCAAAAAAACGAGGTTTTTGCCGCGTTGGAAGAAATTGTGAAAATTTCCGAGCATTACAATATTACGTTGTGCCATGAAAACGAGGCAAAAATATACGGGGAGAGCCCTGATAATTGTTTAAAAATTGCAAAATATTTCGATGGAAAAATTCGATGCGTATTCGATATGGGGAATTTTGTTCTTGACGGCTATAATCCGTTTGATGCGTATTTGAAGTTGTTGCCATACATTGAATATTTTCATATTAAAGACGCGTTGTATGCGGGGGCAGTCGTACCGGCAGGTAAGGGGGAAGCCCAGATTCAACAGATTTTAGAGGATTTTAAATTGCGTACAAAAAAAGATACGGTCATTACGCTTGAACCACATTTACAAACGTTCGCTGGGCTAAACGCACTTGTAGGCAAGAGTTTTGAAAATCCTTATAAATACGAAAATCAAAAAGTTGCATTTATTGACGCAATTGCACATTTAAAAAATATTATAAGAGGTCTTATACAACAATGAAAACTTTTAAACGAGATAAATTAGTAGTAGAAATTTTTGAAAATCGCATAGCTATGGGTGAGCAAGCGGCGAAAGACGTAGCGTCGAAAATTAAGGAATTGCTGAGTATTAAAAGCGAAATAAATATGATATTTGCCGCTGCGCCTTCGCAAAATGAGGTGTTGTATGCGCTGGTAAACGATCATTCTATTGAATGGAATAGAGTGAACGCGTATCACATGGACGAATATATCGGGTTAGATAAGAATGCTCCCCAAGGCTTTGGGAATTTCTTAAAAGACCATATTTTCGGTCTTGTGCCGTTTAAGAGTGTGAATTATATTGATATTACGGCAACCGATCCTGAGGCGGAAGCGGAAAGATACGGCAAACTTTTGGAAAAGAACCCGACGGATATCGTTATTATGGGGATCGGCGAAAATGGGCATATCGCATTCAACGATCCGCCTGTGGCTGACTTTAACGATGAAAAAGTAGTAAAGCCTGTGAAGTTGGACGAGGTATGCCGTCAACAGCAAGTCAACGACGGTTGTTTTGCTAGCATTGATAAAGTGCCTACGCACGCCATGACTTTGACTGTTCCCACTTTAGTAAAAGCACCGTATTTGTTCTGTATCGTACCTGCGCAGACAAAAGCAAAAGCTGTGTATGAAACACTCAACGGCAACGTTGACGAGCATTGTCCTGCTAGTGTATTGAGAACGCACGATAATGCAAAATTATATTTGGATGATCAAAGCTCGAAATTATTATGATTAGAATTAGAAGTGATAAAATTATTATAGGCGAAAGCTTATTCGACGGCTACGTGTACGTGAACGACGGAAAAATCACGGAAGTGACGGGACAAGCACGACCCGTAGAGAAAGAATATGATTGTACGGGTAAATATGTAAGCGCGGGTTTTATCGATATGCATACGCATGGCGCAGGCGGCTATGCGTTTATGAACAGTAGCGTAGAAGATGTGGTAAACGGCTGTGATTATCATTTGGCGCACGGCACGACGAGTATTGTTCCTACGATATCCGCAGGCGAATTTGAAACGATGAAACAAGCCGTTATCAATATTCATAAAGCAAAAGGCAAAGCGAAAGGGAATATTTTAGGGGCGCATTTAGAAGGTCCGTATCTTTCACCTAAGCAAGCTGGTGCGCAATGCCCCGTTTTTATTACACCACCAATTCAAGCGGATTATCAAAGTTTAATAGAAGAATACGGCGAAAGCATTGCGCGTTGGACTTACGCACCGGAAAATGACGAGAACGGCGAGTTTTGTAAATATTTGACAGAGCATCATATTCTTGTGTCGGCAGGGCATACGGATGCGAAATACGAAGATATGCAGGTGGCAATCGAAAACGGTTGCAAGCTAATCACGCATTTGTATTCTTGCACGTCTACGGTAACCCGTGATCACGGTTTTCGTTCGCTGGGAGTAATCGAAAGTGCGTATTTGCGTGATGAATTGTACGTGGAAATCATAGCCGACGGAAAGCATTTACCGCCCGATCTTATCAAGATGATAATCAAGATTAAGGGGACGGATAAGGTGGCTCTGATAACAGATAGCCTTGAAATTGCAGGTACGGATATTCAAGAAGGCGTAATGAGCGGGACGGAATTTATCGTAGAAGACGGTGTTTGTAAACTCAAAGACAGAAGTGCGTTCGCTGGAAGCATAGCTACGGCGGATAAGCTTATTAAAACGCTTGTAAACGATTGCGGCTACGAGATTCCGACGGCGGTAAAAATGTTAACTGAGGTGTCGGGGAAATTGCTCGGCTTGAAGAAAGGAAAGATTTTTCCTGACTATGATGCGGATTTGATCGTGTTCGACGAAAACATAAACGTTCAAAATGTATTTGTAAATGGAAAAGAAATTTATTTTTAATATCAAAAGAAAGGAGGATAAACAATGAAAAAAGTAATTATTCTTGGTTGTGAAAATTCACATGCCGATCAATTTTTACGGTTTATGCGAGATAAAACGCAATTCTTAGATATGGAAGTGATCGGTGTATATAGCGATGATAAATCGGCGGCAGAATGCTTGAAAGAAAAATATGGCGTTCCCGTAATGGAATCGTTTGACGAGGCTGTTGGTAAGGTGGATGGAGTGATTGTAACGGCACGGCACGGTGATAATCATTATAAGTTCGCAAAACCGTATATTGAAAGCGGTGTGCCAATGTTTATTGATAAACCCATTACGATAAAAGAAGAAGACGCGATTGAATTTATGCGCAAATGTAAAGAGCATAATATTGCGATTTGCGGTGGGTCTGCGTGTAAGCATGCGGATTTTGTAAAAGAATTAAAAAGAGATGCGGAAAACGGATTTGACGGAAAAACGCTCGGCGGTTATTTGCGTTTTCCGATACTCAGAAATAACCCGAACGGCGGTTTTTTCTTTTATGCTCAACATCTCGTGGAGGTTACGGGGGAAATATTTGGGAAATATCCGCGTAGCGTAAAGGCGTATGAAAAAGGCGGGTTAGTGACTGTGATTTTCCGTTATGACGACTACGATGTAGAAGGTTTGTATGTGGAAGCGAATCATACTTGCTATTACGCAGCTCGAGTATCTGAAACGCAAGTGAAAGGAGCGGCGTTTGATATGTTTGCCGATGATCCGTATATTTGCGAGCTGGAAGAATTTCATTCATTGTTATATGGAGGGAAAGGGGCGGATTATACCGACTTCATGGCTCCCGTGTATTTAATGAATGCAATTAAATACTCGCTTGATAGTAGTAGAGAAGTTGAAATTAAGAAGATTTATCTTTAACTTAACAGGAAATAGGAACTTAAACAGTGTAGTTTTTGCAGTGTAATTGGAAATATTTTGCTATTTACATTATGCTTTACATAGTGATATAATATTATAGACTGAAATAAAATGCAGATAAAAAGGATGGATAGTATTATGAAGAAACTAAAAGTAGCGATTATAGGACAAGGCAGAAGTGGTAGAGATATCCACGGGGTGTTTTTTAAGTCGGAATTTAATGATAAGTATGAAGTTAAATACGTGGTGGAAAAGGACAAAGAACGTCGTGACCGTTCGGAAAAGGAATATGAGGGTTGCATAGGACTTGCAGATTATAAAGAGTTGTTCGATAAGAACGTGGATCTTGTGGTCAATGCTTCCTATTCGGAGATGCACTATGAAATCACGAAAGATTTACTAGAACACGGAAAAAACGTGTTGGTGGAAAAGCCGTTTGCGCGTAACGTTTACGAGTGTGAAACGCTGATTAAAACAGCAAAACGTTGCGGCGTGCTTTTAGCGGTATTTCAGAATACGTTTTATGCGCCGTTTTATTTGGATGCACTGCAAATAGTCCAAGAGAAAAAACTACTCGGCGAAATTAAGCAGATAAGCATTCATTATAATGCGTTTGCTCGGCGGTGGGACTGGCAAACTTTGCAAAAGAAAATGGGCGGCAGCGTCTATAATACCGGTCCGCACCCGATAGGGATAGCGATGGGTTTTTTAGGTTTTTCTTCGGAGATAAAAGTAGCCTTTTCAAAATTAGATACGGCAATTACGAGTGGCGACGCAGAAGATTATGTAAAAATTGTTTTAACTGCACCAAATAAACCGGTAATTGATATAGAGATCAATTCCACTGACGCTTACAGCGATTACAATCTCAAATTACAGGGTTCAAAGGGTACGATGAAGAGTACGCCTTCGAAATTTGAACGCAAATACATCGTGGAGGGAGATAACCCCGAAAAGCTTGTGATAGAAGAATCATTAAAAGATGAAAACGGACTGCCTATTTATTGTACGGAAAATCTGATAATGCATGAAGAAAAAGGGGAATACAGCGGCACGGCGTTTGACGTAGGTACAAGAAAGGTGTACGAAGACGTGTATTATGCAATTACGGAAAATAAAGCTCTTGATTATCCGCCGGAAACGATTAAAAACTTGATAAGGATTATCGAATTGGTACATGCGGAAAATCCGTTGCCGATGAAATTTTAACGGGGGGAAAAAAGAATGAAGAAAAAGATAAAAGTTTCGATTGTGGGGGCGGGGAATCGCGGATGCATATATGCGTCCTATGCACTATCGCATCCAGACGATATGCAAGTTTGTGCGGTAGTCGATCCAAACGTATTGCATCGAACAGAGCTTGGAAAATTACACGGCGTAAAAACAGAAATGCTCTTCTCTTCCGTAGAGGACTTTATTCAAAAGAAAGTAGAATGCGACGTGGTAATCAATGCTACGATTGACCAGTTGCATTACTCAACCACAAAAAAGCTTTTACTTAGCGATTATAACGTGCTAATGGAAAAGCCTATCACTGCGAACCAGGAAGAGCTTCTAGATTTGGAGCGATTGGCAAAAAAGCAAGGAAGAATGCTTGCTGTTTGCCACGTACTTAGATATTCGCCTTTTTATCGAACGATAAAAGAAGAGCTGATAAAGGGTTCGATAGGGAAAATTACGTCGATTAATATGGCGGAACACGTAGAAGTGGGACACTATCTTGAATCGTACGTTGTTGGGAAATGGAAAAGCGAGCAAGAATGCGGTTCATCGTTTTTATTAGCAAAGTCTTGTCACGATCTTGACGTAATGTGTTGGTTGAATGAAGAGGTAGAGCCTAAAAAAGTAGTGAGCTTTGCAGAGCGGAAAATTTTTCTGCCAGAAAACGCACCCGAGGGACATGCGAAGAGATGCTACGAATGCGAGAGAGAGAAAGATTGTAAGTATTCGCTGAAAAGATTTTTCGCATTGCCGTATTCAAAAAGAATACGAATTGTAAACGATATAAACAAGAGCCTTTCTGAGATTACTGACGAAGATATCAACGAACAGGTAAAAAACAGCGATTACGGAAAGTGCGCGTATGAAATGAAAGATCAGGTAGATCGGCAGCACGTGACGATAGAATTTTCAAACGGTTCAATTGGTTCGTTTCAGCTGGTTGGAGCGGCACCGTTTGGGAATAGATATATCCACGTCGTTGGTGAAAACGGCGAATTGTACGGAAATATGAGCGAAGGAAAATATCTGCTGCGCACCTACAATTTCGAAACGTTTCAAAAGACTGAAAAAATCGTGGATGCAAAAGGTGATAATTCCGACGGACACGGCGGCGGAGATACAGGCATCATGCGGGATTTAATTGCATATTTGCGCGGTGAAGGGACTTCGGTATCAATGACGAAAATTGAGGATTCCGTGAACGGTCATCTGTCCGTCTATGCAGCGGAAATTTCAAGAAAAGAAAATAGAATAGTAGAGTTTTCCAAAGAGTTTTTTAGAGATTAAACAATCATACAAAGCATTGTTCAAATGAATTAAATAAAAAATAAATAAAAAAATAAAAAGAGGTAAAATTATGAAAAAACAAGCGTTGGCATGTTTATTAGCTGTAGCTACTGGTATTATGACGTTCGGAGGGTGTTCAGATAAATCAAGAGGAGATGGTGATTATGCTGACAAAACGGTGTTGAATATTGGTAATTACGACGGAGGGATAGGACATACATGGTTAGAAGCTACGGCGAAAAATTTTGAAGAAGCGTATAAGGATTGGGTGAATCCCGACAATCCCGAAAAGGTGGGGGTAAAGGTAAAAATTACAAATAAGAAAGGTCCTTTTCAAACGACGACTTTAAATAATAATATTCCTTACGATAACTTGGATATTTATTATACGAATATAGCGTACGAAGCGGGTGTGAAAGCGGGAGTATTTCTCGATATTACCGATTGGATAGAAGAGAAAATATTCGATACGGACGGCGAACTCGCTTCTCTTACGGGAAACGTAGCTGTAAAATCTATTTTGGATACGATGGATTCCCGTTGGCAGAAAAGCTACAACGTTTCTACGGTGGAAGGTGAAAACGAGTATTATGCAATTCCTTATTTTTATAGTGTAGGCGGTGTATGGTTTGACGGCGACTTGTTTGATAACAAAGGATTATATTTTGGGAAAGACGGTCAACTTGGATTGTCGTGGGCTACGCATCGGCATTTGCTTTCGGCGGGACCTGACGGTGTAATTGGAAATTATGATGATGGACAGCCTGCTACGATGGGACAATTTGTGGAGTTGCTTGAACATATGGTTGCAATAGGTGTAACGCCTTTCACGTGGTCTACGGCTAATACGTATCAGCGTACGGCTGCGTTAACGGCGATGCTTGCGAATTATATGGGAAAGGATGCTACTCAAAAATTATGGACGGAAAACGATATTTCGCCGATCATCCAAAGCGATGGATTGAAGGCGGCGATTGCGTTTGCAGAAATCCTCGGTAAAAACGGGACGAAATACGTTTCTGAAAAAGCGTTTACAAGTAATACGCATACGGGAGCCCAGGAAGAATTTATTTATTCAAAAGAGTCCGCTTCGTCGATTGCAATGTTCTTAGAATATAGTTGGTGGGAAAGTGAGATTCGACAAGGTTTCAACGATATGGGCGATTACAATGAAGCTGACGGCTACGGCAAGCGGAATTTCCGTTTGATGTGTATGCCGAATTTTAGCGAAACCGACGAGGTAACGTTTGGCGTGCCCGCCAAAAAGATGGAAAAGCAAACGATTTATGCGGAAAATTCCTATAACGCAGTAGTCGTGAGTAGCTATACGAAACAACCGCTTTTAGCGAAAATGTTTTTCCAGTTTAACCAGCAACGCTCGGAACTTGTTTCCTATGCGGCGAATACGAGCTGTTTCCGTCCTTTCGAATACCTTGAAAATATTACTGAGGATGAATATAACACTTGTACGAAGATGGTACGGAATGTACTTGATCTTATGAAACAAGATACGACGGAAGTGGTAATAGCCGAACTTTGGTCGGATAGCTTAAAAAATAATTTGGAGATGCTGAGAGATTTGCCTTTCAAAGCGTTAATGCCCGCGGAGGAAAAAGAGCCTATCGCATATTTCTACAATAATAGAACTAAAACTGCGGCTGAATACATAGCAGGTATTTCTGCCTTTTATGAGCGGCATTTCTAAACAGAGCGATAAAAACAGATATAGGAAAGAATAAAATGAGTATTAGATCAACTTTTTCCAAGCGAAATATCCAGAAAAAATGGCGAGAATGGATGTTTTTGTGTTTCCTTCTTATTATTCCCGTCACCCAGTTTATTCTAATGTATTGTTGTGTGAATATCAACAGTATATTGTTGGCCTTTAAAAGATACGATAATCCTGATTTTGTATGGAATGGACTCAATAATTTTAAGGAATTTTTTCAAAATATAACGACGGTACCGTATGTAATGCGTATAAAAAATTCCGTTATTCTTTACCTTTCTGGACTATTGATTAGCACCCCGATGGCAATATTGATTAGCTACGTTTTGTGGCGGAAGTTACCGGGATATAAATTTTTTCAGGTTGTATTTTTTCTTCCTACAATTATTTCTTCGATTGTGTTTGTCGTGATTGCAAAAAACTATATTGATAGGGTACTTCCTTATGTGTTTAACGCGCCGAACGATCTATTACAAAATCGTACGACGGGATTTCAAACTGTCTTAATCTACGGTATACTAATCGGATTCGGCGCACAAATAGTAATGTATTTAGGGTCGCTGAGCGGTGTAAACGAATCGGTGGTTGAATATGCAAAAATAGACGGGATGAATTTCTTTCAAGAGTTGATTTTTGTGGCGTTTCCGAAAATGTATGGTACTCTCTCCACTTATCTCGTAGTCGGGATAGCGGGATTTTTCACGAACTATGGACAATTATATTCTTTTTACTCGTGGGGAGCGCCAAACGAATTTCAAACTTTAGGGTATTATTACTTTGTCGAAGTTGTGAACATTGGGAAGGAAACAGCATATTGCTCTGCTTCTGCTGCGGGGGTAGTGTTTACGTTGATTGCCTTACCTCTCACAATTGGGATGCGAAAATTGACCTATCGTTTGCAACCGAAGGAGGAATAACGAGATGAAAATAAAAGAAACAAAATTACATAAGAATAACGATCCTGCGTCGATTTTTTCGTTCGTTATCTTGATTGCGTGGACGATACTCTTGTTTTCGTTGATAATTTGGGGGTTTTTTTCGTCGTTAAAAAGCAGACCTGAATTTTCAGGAATAGGAAAATACGATAATACGTCGCCTCTTGCTTTTCCTGAAAAATGGTTGTGGTCGAATTATAAAGATGCGTTTCAATTCATTGCTGTGCCCGTCTCGTCATACTCCGTTCGGTTTGGCGAGATGATGTTGAATTCCTTGATTTATGCGATAGGCTGTACGTTTTGTTCTACGGTTTCGCCTATGCTTGTGGCTTACGCTTGCGCAAAATATGATTTTAAATTAGGAAAAGTTCTTTATATGATCGTGCTTACCGTACTGGTAATCCCTATTGTGGGGAATCAGGCGTCGGAATTGCAAATGTCGCGCTTACTTGGTTTATACGATAATTTTTTAGGCGTATTTTTTATGCGTGCCGGATTTACGAACATGTATTTCTTAATATTCTATGAGGCGTTTAAAGGACAGTCGAATACATATGCCGAAGCCGCACGTATCGACGGCGCAGGGGATTTTACCGTGTTTTTTCGCATTGCAATTCCTCTTATTATACCGGTGTTTGTGGGCGTGGCAATTCTTGTGTTTATTGATGCTTGGAACAATTATTCGGTATCACTCATATATTTGCCGAGTCATCCAGTAGTAACCCTCGGATTATTTTATATGCAGGGTAATACTGCGACGAAGATGACGATACCTATTCTCATTGCGGGGGCGTATATTGTGTGTGTGCCCACGATTGTGTTGTTTGTTTTATTCCGTGATAAAATTATGGGGAATTTAAGCATCGGCGGTATCAAGGAATAAAGCGAAAGGAAAATATGTAGGAGTAATAATATGTTTATAAAGAAAATTTTTCAAAAAAATGTAAGACGTTTCTTGTGTGTAATTGCTACTATTTGCGCAACGGTTGCTTTTATAGCGGGGTGTGCAGCGGCTACAGGGAATTCGAAAGATAAAGTAAAATACGATATTGATTTTGTTGCAACCGAATATAGTTGCAATCAAACGATTTCGATTCCGCAGGGTACAGTACATACTGAAAATGGAAAATATTCTATGAAATCTGAGCTTATTTATCCGGACGGTACGACGAGTGACGGGAAAGACGTTTATTTGAATCAATCGGGGGATTATACGCTGAAATATTACGTAGAAGCGCAAGGCGTAAATTATGAAAAAACGTTTTCATTTAGAGTTTACGATGGAATGGCTTCCTTATTTGAGGCGAATGACGGAGCGTATATAGAGGCGGATGCGCAAATGCCGGATGCGTTGAAAGATTATAAGCAACCGATTAATGGACAGTGGCGCGTTTACGGAGATAAGATTGACGGGGTAGAACTCGGGGATTTTAACGGTGTGGGGCTGACTTTCAAAAAAGATGGAGCGAAGGTTACCTTTAAAAAACCGATTGATTTAAATGAGTTTGATAAGACAAAAAATATTTTGCAGTTTTATTTTACTCCGGAAGTGATGGGAACTGCGGATATGAAAGGAATTAAAATTAGGCTGACCGACCTGTACGACGAGTCGAAGTACGTACAATTTGTTCTTGCTGACGCTGGAAACGTGGGATACGGGCATTGGTTTTCCGTGAATACGCAATATTCGGACGAAATGGTCAATTATTCTGCTTGGGCCACTTATTCCAACGAGTATCCTCATATTCAAACGCCGTTTGTAGGGAAAATGGGGAATACTGCGCATTCCATTGCTTCTTTGGTATACGAGAGCGGAAATTTCTATTTCTATCCAAATTTTAACACGGTCGAAAGATATAATATGGCGGCTTCGGCAGAAGATATCGATAGAGAATTTGGTGGATTCACTACCAACGAAGTGATTATTTCTATTGAGTGCGATGCGCTTGCCATGGAAGGGGCAACAGGAAGAATGATCGTATCGGAGGTTGATGGGCGTACTGCTTACGGGAAAGTGGAGGAATCGGAAGATGATTTTTTGAAAACTTCTGTGGATTTCGACGGCTATGCTGAAAATGCCATACCTTACGGTATAGCGGGAGAAAAGAGCTCTTATCCGGTGTTTCCTTGTATTGCGTACAGTTTCCTTGACGGACTTCTTACAGAACCGCAGGTGAAAGTATATTACGGTGTGTTTGGAGTAGAGGTGCCGGTGAAAGACGGTAGATTTCCTACGCAGAAAGCAGGCGTTTATTATATCGAATATACATTTGAAGCACGGGCGAAAGGCGAGAACGTGCGTCAAGTTATCGTAGAAGTAAAAGAAGAATATATTTCGGGTGATGAAATTGAAATCGTCGTTTCCGAACAAATAAAAAATTCAACGATTCTTGGAGAGAAGGTGTTTCTTTATCAGCCCCAAGTGACTGGCGGGACTGGGAAAATTGCGTTGTCCACGAGTGTTTTCTTTGAAGATATCCCCGTAGAGATATGCACTTCGGGTGAATATGATTATTTTATATGCGAAGCCATAGGTGCGTATGAAATCGAATATATCGTAAGTGATTACACGGGTATAGAAACGAAACAAACGTTTAAAGTTGTTTGTGGTTTGCCGAATGTCGAGCTTGCTTTTACGCCGTCGTTGCCAAAGGGAATTAAAACGGGTGAAAAGGTTGTTTTTCCTACCGTTCCAATTACAAAATATAACGAAGACGGTACGGTGGCGAAAAAAGAAAACGGCGCCATCTATGTGGATAACGTAGAAATCAAAAACGGCGAATATATCGCTACGAGCATTGGTGAAAAGACGATAGAATACCGTTATGAAGATGAAGTTTTGTATTCGTCGAAAGTTACGGCGCTCGAAATTAAAGAAGGCATAGGTTTCATGTCGAAATATTTCGTTACGGATGGTTTAAATTATTCCGACGATAACGGTAAACTCGCATTTTCTTCAGAATTGGGAGGAACGGTATCGTTTATAAACAAGATATTCGTTCGTGATTTTTCGATTTCGTTTTTTACAAAAGGGGAATATGAAAGTATTTCATTATTTTTGTATGATTCCCTTAATGCGGAAATCGAAATAGAGATTAGAATTGAAAATCGTAACGGCAAGTATTTTGTGGGAACGAACGGAAGTGATTTTATAGAAACAACGAAAGAGGAAATGGGCGGCGGGGCATATGCTTGTACTTTTGTAATTTCGGCGAATGATTATTCTATAAGAAACGAAAAAGGGAAGAAGATCGGCTCTTTAAAGTATACGTTGAATCACGAAAAATTCACGGGATTTGCAAGTGAAAGTGTATATATTCGCTATGAGGTGCAGGGAAGCGGAGGGGTTGCTATTGAAGCCATTCACGGGCAATATTTTAAAACGACGCAATCACGAGATCTTACGCCGGCAATATTGTACTTTAACGAAAAAATACCCGCATATAAAGAGGTGAAAAAAGGGGAATCCGTGACTCTTCCTACAATCAAAATGATTTACGACGTGCTTTCCAATACTACGGAATGTATCATCGATATTAAAGCTCCTGATGGAAAAACAAGTGTTAAAAAAGGTGCTTATGAGGAAGGGATTTCTTTTGTTGCGGAAGAGTACGGCAACTACACGGTGCGTTATACCTATCACGATTCTAACGTAACGAATTCGGTTGCGTACAATTATACCGTAATGGTAACGGAGACAAACCCTCCCGTAATTCGCTTGACGGGAAGTTGTGTTAAAACGGCAAAGGTCGGAAATGAATATACAGTAGCAAATTATGTTGTAACGGACGACAGCACGAAAACGGAAAAAATTGAAGTGGTCGCGATGGCTATTGATCCCGATTATAATACTTATTATTTAATTAAAGACGGGAAATACGTGTTTCCTAGAGCAGGTGTTTACACGATTCGCATACAGGCTTACGACAGATTTTATAACACGGCGCGGTTGGAATATGTCGTAGTGGTTACGGAATAAGGAGCGAAAAATATGAAAATTTCCAAAAAAAAGATATTATGTATTATACTAGCAGCGATTACAACTTTTGGTTTAACTGCTTGTAGAAAAGACGTTAATAAAAGTCCTGATTCAAATACAGTAGAACAATTGAAAATTGCAGATCGAGAATATTTTTCTAATGCGAAAGATGCGAACGGAAACGATTTAAAGCTTATAGAGAATGGGCAAAGCGAGTATGTGATTGTTTGCCCTGAAAAACCAAATTCTTTTGAAAAGCTGGCAACGAATGAACTGAGCTCGATTTTATATAAGTCGACGGGTTGCGAACTTCGCGTGTGTAGCGACAAGGGGATTGTTTACGACGAATCAAAGTGTTATTTGTCGGTCGGAAATACCGAAGTGTTTAAAGCTGCGAATTTAGAAATCAGCGAGGAAAAACTCGGCATGCGCGGATTTTGTTTGTCGACTCGTGGCAAGCAGGTGTTGATGAATGGCGTAGAGGGATACGGGGTGTTGAATGCGGTGTATAAATTCCTGTATTACGAGGTAGGATTTGAGGCATTCGCTCTTGATGAAATCTATTACGATACCGTTGAAAGCTTAGCGTTGAAAAACTTTCCCGATATATCGTATAAATTCGCAACGGGTTCGGCAATTTTTACGGATAGAAGTACCAACATACCAGCGTGTGCATCAGACTTGGCAAAAATGTATCTAATAGTAGGTGCGGAGAGTGGTATAACATTAGAGGATCATATGATGATCGGAAAGACGTGGGTGGGGAGTTTAAGCTCAATAGTTCCAGAGTCCGATCCGGAAAACAAACAGTGGTTTAATTCTTCTCAATATTGTATGAGTCGTCAAGGGGCAATTGAAAATTATGCCAACAAGATGTATTCAATCATTAAATCGGATCCTACGGGGAAATATTATATGTTTGCTGGGCATGATAATACGTCGTATTGTCAATGTGAAAGTTGTTTGGAGGTATTAAAAGAGACCACGGGAGGAGGTCTCATGATTCGCTTTTTAAATAAAGTGGACGAGATAATCCGCGGTAAGTTAGCTCAAGAAGAAGACGAAGCGTTAAGAAATCGCGAAGTTGTTTTAATCGGGTTGGCTTATTACGCTTACGACTCTGCGCCCGTGGTAGAAAATCCCGACGGTACGTTTACCATTTTAAATGAGGAGGATAAACCGAACCCTACGGTGGGCGTGATGTATACGCCTATTAGAGCATGTTTTTCTCATCCTCTTACTTCTACCGAGTGTGAGATGAATCAAGATATAAGAAAAAACGTTTACGCCTGGCATTATTTGGTTGGCGACAAGATGATGTTCTATACGTATGGTATAAACTATTCGAATTATTTCTTGTTTTTCGACGATTACAATTCGCATAAGGAAAATGCCGAAGCGTATAAAGCTGTGGAGACGCAATATCTTTTCATGCAAGGTAACTCTCATAATAAGCATTCGCCGTTTTACGAATATAAACTCTATCTCCAATCTAAGCTTTGGGACGATCCAGATCAAGATATGGAAGAGTTGACTTTAAGATTTTTCAAACAATATTATAAAGAAGTTTGGAAAGAGATGTACGGCTTTTTAGATGCGATGCGTACCCGTTGGGTTTACAATGAACAACTTGCCGGTGGTTGGGAACACAGCGATATTTATTCATCTCAACTGAATTGGGGCGAAGCAAAGTATTGGCCGAGAGTATTGCTCGATAAATGGTATAAAGAGTATTTTAACCCCGCTTACGCAATTTTAAAGGCGAAATATAGTGGGGAAGAATATGAAAAAATGTATAAAAGGGTGCTTGCGCTAGAAATTTATATCCGCTATATCAAATTGTCAAATTACAAGAGTTCTTTCGGGGATTATGAAACGGCATATGCAAAATTTGTACAGGATTGCGTACTTCTCGGTATTACCAAGTTTAACGAAACAGGCACAGAGCAAATCGGATGAGATCGGAGGACAAAGATGAAAAAGAGAATTTTATTATTGTTGAGTATGGCATTCGTGGCGGTGCTAACGATTGGGTTTGTTTCCTGTAAAAAAACAGACGATCGTATTCCATCTCATGAAGTAAAAACCGTTAAGCTCCCGGGTGATTTTTCTGCCAAGACGTATACAGGAGAAAGATTGTATGCCGATGTGACGGAAGAAACGGGATACACGGTCATCAACGAAGGCGGCGTGAGCGCAGGGGAATATCCTGTGGTTTACCGTCTGAATGAAGGCTATGTGTGGGAGGATAAAACCACTGCGCCTATTATTAAAAATTTCAGCATCTTAACGGCAGACAACGCATGGATAGAGGCGTTTACAACAGAGGATGCGGTATACGGCGAGAGTGTAAACGTTTCTGCAAAAGCGAAGTTTGGAGAAGTTCAATACGAATGGTATAAAGGGAATGCGAAACTGCCGGCGAGTCCCGTGGACGTCGGTGAGTATTCTGTGTTTGCGATTGTAGAAGAAACAAACGATTATTTTGGACTGAAAAGCGAAAAGAAAACAGTGAAAATTAAACAGGTGCAGAATGAATGGTTGAGTTTGTTTGATGGAGGCGAGACGGAATTTTCTAACGATTATTCTTATCTTGCCAAAGCAAAATTCGGAGAAGTAAGCTTTGTATGGTACGACGAAGCGGGCGGAGCTCTTGCGGGTAATCCTAAAAAGGAAGGCTCGTATCAAGTTGTTGCAAAAGTGACGGGTACAGAGAATTATGCAGGAATCGAATCAGAAAAAATTTCCGTCGTACTTGTAAAAGCACAAAACGAATGGACGGATGATTTTACCGTTGGAGATTCCGAATGGGGCGAAACGTTGAAGATATCTGCGACGCCAAAAGCTGGGCAAGCGAAATATCGTTATTATAATCACGACGGAGAAGAGCTTACCGCTCCCCCCACGGAAATCGGGGAATATTTCGTCGAGGCGTACGTAGAAGAAACCGAAAGCTATTCTGCGCTTGAATCTGAAAGAAAAGCGTTTGCAATCAAACAAAAGCAAGTGGATCTGACCTATCGCGATACGATTGACGTACTTCTTAAAGAAAATAAACACTTTGATTTCGACTCCGTAGTGGGAGAAAAAATTGGAACGTTAAAAATTGGAGCAGACGGCACAAAATTCGATTATAACTCAAACGTTACGTTATCAAAAAACAACGCAAAAACGGGGGTTTATATTGTATTTTTGTACAATGAAAAGGAAAACACGGTATATGCGTTAAACGTGAGATTTTTAACGGATAGATTCTCGCAGAACGATTCGGATCGCATGTTTACTGCCATTAACGCCGATCCAAGCGGTTATTATATTCTTGACGGGGATATAGATTTCTCAAATACGGTATTTTCTCTTTCTGTTTCTTCATACGGGTACAATAATTATTATGAAAAAGGCGTGAAACCAACCAATCGTGCGTCGATTGTCCCTGCTTTTTCGGGTACGTTCGACGGCTGTGGCCATGCGATTAAAAATTTAAAGATCGAATCTGTTTCTACGGGGAAATATAGCACGGCGACGGTGTTTGGTGAAGTGACGGGAACGATTCAAAACGTATACGTTCAACTTTCCGACGTCACCGAATATATATGCGACGGTGCTCGTTCCTTGATTTTTGCCGTAGCAGGTGACGGGAACGTGAATAACGTATTGCTTGATTGGACCATTTTGAAATATAATCTTGGGAATTCAACCGGTTGGTATCCTTGCGGCGGAATTACTTCGATTTTTGTTGGTGGTGAAATTAAAAATAACGTAGTAATTGTAAGTGTGGCGGATGAGAAGAAGCTTGAACGCTATGCCGAAATGTTGGAAGTTAATTGCTCGTTCGGTGCATTCGTAGGACAAAAAACGCCGAATGCGCCTGACGCGGTGAAAAATAATTATGCTGTTTCCGCATTGACCTTCAATAGAGGAATTGGCGGCACGACAGATCGGACAGGTTGTTTCAAAACGATAGAAGAATTGTTGCAAAACGCCGATTTTTCGGCGGGTAACGGCTGGAATAACCTTTGGAGTATGTCGGATGGTGCACTGAAATTTGGCGATCACAGCTTGGCTATGCTTGAAAACGTATGGCTCAAAAAACTTTCGGCGAATAACATCACCGAAGGTGAAACGTTGGAATATTTTGCAAAGGCGAAGTTTGGCGAAGTAAAATACGAATGGAAAAACGGTGATGAAATTTTAGAAAGCGCGCCCGATAAAGAAGGGGTTTATACCTTGATTGCGCGTGTTCAAGAAGGTGATTACTTTGAAGCTCTTGAAGACGAAATTACCGTAACGATTAGAAAGAAAATCGAAAAAATCGCAGGCGAAGAGATTATTGAAGTTAATGGCTCGTATTATAATTTTGATCTTCTAGTGGGCGAGAAAGTGACGCATATCGCAATTACCTCAAAAGAGGAGGATAAAATAGCCTATTCCGAATCTTTCTGTTTCGATAACAAGTTTACTTTCCGTGGCAACACGCGTTTGTATCTTTATACGGAAAGCGGTGTAAAGTGCGTAGATGCTGTATTTGTAGATAAGGCGTTTACCCAAGCTGACGTAGCAACGATTTGGGATTCCTTGAACGAAACTCCAAGCGGATACTACGTGCTTGCAGGCAATATTGATTTCTTGGAGTATCCCATTGAAAAAAGCGGAGCGGGATTTGGTACGCAAGGAGGAGGAAGAAGTAAAAAGCCCTCGGTGAATAACTGCGCTGTGTATAATACTTTTACCGGTACGTTTGATGGTAGAGGGTATGGGCTTTATAATCTGCAAATAAAAGCAACGGATATATCATCAAATTACACTGTTGTGAGCGTATTCGGGGATGTGGAAGGCGAAATCAAAAATATGTACGTGCAACTCATAGATCAAACGGGGGTTGACGAAACGAGTGGACAGTTTGGAAACGGTGGAAGAAGTTTTTCTTATCGAATCGGCGGGTTGAACGGATCGATCAACAATATTTTTCTTGATTGGACGTTGCAACGGTATGATCTCGGTAATTCTACGAATTATTATCCCGCTGGAGGTATTACAACCATACTTGAAACGAAAGACGGTGCAAGAAATAATGTTGTAAAAATGCACGTGATCCACAGTGAAAAACTCGACGAGAAAACAAGTAAAGGGTTGCGTAGTTCACTTGGCGGTATTGCAGGGCAAGCAAGTTTCGATTGTTCGGCATATCTTGGTACAAATTACGTGATAGGTGACGTATCGTACCTTTCGCTTGTAGGTGTGCAAACATGGGGCGAGAAAACAAACACGTTCAAGTCAGCCGTTGCGTTTATTGAAACGGTACAAGAATTGAAGACTGCCGATGGTTGGAGTCAATACTGGAAGATAGAAAACGGCATTCTAAAATTTGGAGCAGAAACGCTTGAAGTCGGATCGTAAAGCGGTTGACGAGCTAAAAAGCAGGATAAAATTAGGAGATAAAAATATAAAAGACCCGTTAAATCGCCAATGAGTCTGTTATATAAATAAAAAATCACAGGAGGATGTATCATGAAACAAAGTTACACAAGGCCCGAATTGAACGTGTTATGCATTGTGGATACGGATTTAATCCGAACCTCGGCTGAAGTCGACGCCTTTGCAAAACATGACAATTTCGGGGGATGGAGAGATGATTGGAGTTCGGAGGTGACACCATGAAACGTAATACAAAGAATTTATTAACGCTGAGCGTAGCATTCCTTGCTGCAGGTTTGTTTTATACTGGATATATAAGCGCAGACGTAGATGCGACCGCTGACACACTTCAAAACGTTACGTATACCGTAGGTGAAGAAATTAAGTCGTTTCAATTAAACCAAAAGGCTTCGATTAGAAAGGTCGACCCCACGGGTATTCGTTTTACTACGAGTATTGATGAAACGGATAAAAAGGCAGACGCAACGTTCGGTACGTTGGTAATTCCCAAAGCGATTTTGGGTGACGTCGAGTTGACGATTGAAAATACCAAAGCAGAGAATATCGTTACGGAGAAGTGGACGGACGAAACGGAAACTGCCTATTATAGTGTACTTACCAAAATTCCCGAGACATATTATAATACCGCTCTTGTTGCGCGTAGCTATATGCTCGACGGGAATACCGTGTACTACACGAATACTACGGAGCGGAGTCTTGGCTACGTTGCAGTATTGGCCCTTGAAGACGGTGATAATAGCCAGTTGCTTGAAACCATTGCTGCAAAAACGAAAAAAACGCTTGCTTTAAGCGCAGAGACGTTAAATTTGAATTCCGATAACACAACTGCCACGCTTGAAGCTACGGCAATGATAGGTGGCATTGCGTACGAGCCTACCGAATATACTTGGGTTAGTTCTGACGCAGACGTAGTGAGCGTAGAAAACGGCAAATTGACGGCTTTGAAAGAAGGTAAGGCTACGATTACTGTGAAATGTATGGTTAGCGGTGAGGAAAAGCAAGCGCAATGCGAAGTGACGGTAAAGGACGAAATCGTGCTTGAAATTTCTGGTGGCGGCGACATAGTGCTTACCAACGAAAATAAAACGCGCACTTTAACCGTAGATAAATTTACGGTAAACGGCAAGCCCGTCAACGAGAGCCTTCAATGGTCGGCAACTAGCACGACGTATACTGGTCTTATAGACGGCGCTTGGTCGACTAAAAAGGTAGA
>JAZRDM010000032.1:0-8336 GCA_045660265.1 Candidatus Scatosoma sp.
AGGGAACGCTGCTGCAACGTATTTAATTTCTTTATCTTGGGGACGTTTTACGCCAAGGATAAGCATGTGTTCCGCCATCCAGCCTTCTTTTCTACCAAGGTTGGTAGCGATACGGAGTGCGAAGCACTTTTTACCAAGCAATACGTTACCGCCGTAAGCCGAGTTTACGGAAATAATCGTGTTGTCTTCGGGGAAGTGCATGATATATCTCTTTTCAGGGTTCACGTCGCATTTTGCGTGGAAACCTTTAACGAAATCGCGGTTTTCGCCAAGTTGATCGAGGCACATTTTGCCAACTCTGGTCATGATCATCATGTTGAGTACAACGTAGATAGAGTCGGTGATTCCAATACCGATTTTGGAGAAAGGCGAGCCTACAACGCCCATGGAATAAGGGATAACGTACATTGTTCTGCCCTTGTATGCGCCCTTTGCAATTTCGTTTACCATTGCATAAGCTTCTTTGGGTGCTTTCCATTTTACGATAGAATGAGGAAGCGCGTCTGCTTCGTTTTCGCAGCAGATGAATGTTCTGTCTTCTACACGAGCAACGTCGTTTTCAGCCGTTCTGTGATAATAACAGTCAGGCAATTTTTCTTGGTTAAGCTTGATGATTTCGCCGGTTGCACAAGCTTCTTCACGAAGCGCGTCTCTTTGCGCGTCGCTGCCGTCAATCCATACTACGTTGTCGGGTTGCGCAAATGCCTTACAGTCTTCAACAAATTGAAGGACTTTCTTGTTGTTAGTCATTTTTAAGGTCTCCTTATTATGATTTTATTATTTTTGACAATGTTAGTTTGGTGAATTTAGAAATCTTTCATACACGCGCGTTTTTTAGATAAATTTGTGCAGAAGAAATCCATTTTCTACCGATTATAATTATAACATACTAAAAAAGAAAAGTAAATAGTTTTACAAAAAATTTTCCTTATCTTTCGAGCAATTTTTACTTTTTTATATATTTAATATATAAATATTAACAAATAAAACAAAAACCGCGCCGGATTTTTTCTCCTTTGCGGTTTTCTTTTTATATGTTTGTAAAAATTTTTTCTATCTTTTAACGTTCGTAGCCGTGCAATTCGTCTTTCTTTGGCCCGCGGACGTATTTACGCATTTCGGGGTCGCACGCCGAATAATGTTTATAATTGACACGCGCCGCCGCCAACGAAACGTGGTTTGCGCCGTTTTCCATCATGGGATTCTCGTATTGGAAAGGATCGTCTTCCCAAAAACATACGGGACAAATGTCGTACGCGCGTTCTTTTTTCTCGAACGTGAAATGATTACAACAGGGGCATTTGTATTTTTTTGGTTCGTCCTTTTTCTTAATTAAAGGTAAAATGGATACAAGAACACCGCCTATTAAATTACCCGTCATTGTAATAAAACAATATAAAATAGCTTCGCCCGTTACTTGCTTTGCTACAAACATATAAAATACGTTTGCCAGCGAATTATCAAACCCGCAAAACACAAAGACAAATACGGGAAAGATAACCCCCACCGAAGCCGATAAATTCTTTTTGCCTGTATATTTAGGAAGAATTACCGACAAGCCGATTAGCATACCGCACAAAATCCCTGAAAAGAATCCATGCAAAACCCAACCGTCTTGACACAGCTTATCCGCCATTAAATGAACGGAAGAGGAAAGAAGTTCCGTATGGGAAAACTCGACTAATAACGCGCAAATACCTATCCCTATCACGTTAAAAAATAAACTGACGGGCAACGACCACCAATTTTTAATACCCATTGTGATGATGCGCGTGGATAAACCCGTGATTAGATACAACCCAAACGTCGTTACCACAAACATTGCCAACGAGAACAGAATCGCCCCCACCAATTTTCCCATCGCGCCCTCAAACGCCGATAAGGAAATAAGTAAGCCGGCACCGCCCATTCCGACCATAATCCCGCCAAATACTGATGCAACACAAAAGACCATGAAGTCTTTTTTCGTCATTTTTTCAAATCTCATCATAATACGCGTATTCTATCATATTTTTCTTGTTTTGGCAATAGTTTTTAAGAAAAATCCCTCCGATTTTCACAATCGAAGGGATTTTTTTATACTTTTATCCCAAAAAACGCTTGGGTTTCTTGCAGGTGTTTTACAAGGATTTCGGCGTAAAAGCGTCTTTTTTCTTCCTTGGTTGCCTTTTTGAAAAAATGCTTTAACGAAAAATCGCGAAAGGCTTTTTTGTATAAAAATTTCAGGGACGGGAATTGATATGCGCCGTCTGCATAGACAACAAAATTGATTTCGTTACCGCCGGAAACCTCGCGCAAATCGAAAAACTCTTTACCTTTTTGAAAACGATAAATGTATACACAGGAAGAATCTCCCCCTTTTTCGTAAAAATATCGATAGGTAAAACCCCGCTCTAAAAAGGGCGCAAAAGCTTGTTTCATCTCTTTTTCGATTTGTAATTCATCCATACCTTTTCTCCATAAAACAAGGGGCTTTACGCCCCCTTGTTTTTATTGTAATACCGCTTTGATACGGCGAATGCCGCTGCCGCAGCTTTGTTCTTTTTGAATTTTAAATTTGCCAAGCTCGCCCGTGTTTTCTACGTGAGGACCGCCGCAAATTTCTTTGGAAAATTCGCCGATTGTGTACGTTTTTACGCGTTCGCCGTACTTACTTTCAAACAAGCCCGTGAACCCTTCCGCTTTCGCTTCTTCCAACGAAATTTCCTTCATGACAACAGGAACGTTTGCTTGGATTTGTTCGTTTACAAGGTCTTCTACCGCCTTAATTTGTTCCGCCGTCATGGGTTGAGGAAGGTTGGAGTCGAAACGAAGTCTTTCTTCCGTGATGTTCGAACCCTTTTGATTAACGTCGGGAGAGCAAACCTTTTTAAGAGCAGCGTGCAATAAGTGGGTTGCCGTGTGCAATCTCGTCGTCGCTTCCTTATGATCGGCAAGACCGCACGCGAATTTATTTTCGCTGCCCGCTTTACTCTTGCTTTGGTGTTCTTCAAACGCCGCTTTATAACCGTCTAAATCTACACCGTAACCGCGTTCTTTCGCCATTTCGTCCGTGATTTCTACGGGGAAACCGTAGGTGTCGTACAAGTGGAACGCCTGCTTTCCGTTGATAACCTTTTCAGGTACGTACGCAGGGTCTTTTTGCGCCATAAACGCGTTCTTTCTTTCTAAGCCGTTGATGCATTTTTCAAATTCTTTCAATCCTTGTTGCAAGGTCTTGGTGAATTTTGCTTCTTCCTTGTTAAGTTCTTCCGCAATTTTTTCACGGTTGAGTTCAAGTTCGGGGTATACACTCTTGTATTTTTCAACGAAGGTTGCCGAGATTTTTGCAAGGCTGCCTTCAGGAAGATCGATTTTTCTGCCGAAACGCACCGCTCTGCGAATAATACGGCGCAAAATGTAGCCTTGATCGGTGTTGGAAGGCACAATGCCCTTTTCGTCGCCAATCATAAAGGTTGCCGTTCTCGTGTGGTCGAGCAATACTCTAAATGCGCGCGTTACTTCGTCGCTTTCGCCATACGTCTTGCCCGTGAGCGCGGAAATTTCTTTGATTGCGTCTTCGAAAAGATCCGTTTCGTATACGCTGGATTTGCCGTTAAGCACGCAAAGTGCGCGTTCCAAGCCCATACCCGTGTCTACGTTCTTTTGCGAAAGTTCGGTGTAGCTGCCGTCTGCTTGCTTGTTGAAACGCATAAATACGTCGTTCCAAATTTCAAGGAATGCACCGCAGTTGCAATCGGGGTTACAGGTAGGAGAGCATTTGGGTTTTCTGATAACGAACATTTCCGTGTCCGTACCGCAAGGGCCGGTTAAACCAGCGGGACCCCACCAGTTGTTTTCTCTAGGCATGAAATAAATGTTATTTTTGTCAATACCCGCTTTTTCCCAAAGCTCTGCCGCTTCCGTATCGCAAGGCAACGTATCGTCGCCGCCAAATACGGTTACCGCAATTTTATCTTTCGCAATTCCCAAATATTTTTCGCCCGTTAAGAATTCGTAGCTCCAAGGAATCATTTCCTTTTTGAAATAATCGCCAAGCGACCAGTTGCCGAGCATCTCGAAGAAAGTACAGTGTCTTTCGTCGCCAACGTCTTCAATATCGCCCGTGCGCACACATTTTTGTACGTCGGTTAAGCGATTACCCGCGGGGTGTTTTTCACCGAGAAGGTAAGGCACAAGCGGATGCATACCCGCCGTCGTGAATAATACCGTCGGGTCGTTTTCAGGGATTAAAGACGCGGACGGAATTACTTTATGCCCCTTGTCTTTAAAAAAGTTTAAATACATTTCTCTCAATTGCTGACTGCTGTATGTTTTCATAATATCTTTTATTTTCTCCGTTTATAACTTACTTAATTCGTAGCCTTCTTTGCTGTCTTTCACTGCATACCCAAGCTCTGCAAGCTTTGTACGGAGCTCGTCGCTCTTCGCCCAATCGCGAGCCGTTCTTGCCGCCCAACGTTCTTCCGCAATTGCTTTTACTTCTGCAGGGATATCTCCTTTTTGCTTGGCTTCGTATTCCGCTACATATTGCGCAGCGTCCTTTTTAAATAAGCCGAGCAACGAATACGTTTGTTTGATTTGATTTGCAAACGCAACCGCCGCGCCGTCCTTTTCCGCCAGATATTTTTTAATTTCCTTGCAGTATGCAAACAAGTTCGAGAGCGCCAACGCGGTGTTGAAATCGTCGCTCATGCACGCGTTGAACTCGTCGTCGATACGTTTCGCTGCGGACATGCCCCCCTCGTTTGCCGTTAATCCACTGTTTTCTGCCGCTAATAAAACACTGTAGAAATCGTAGAGATGTTTCTCTGCTTCAGGGAACAAATCGTCTGTTACATTGATGTCGTTTCGGTAATTCGTTTGCAAAAGCGCCAACTTAATCGCCTCGTCGCTGTACTTTGCAAGCAAGTCTTCAAGCAATAAGCTGTTGCCGAGCGACTTGCTCATTTTTTGGCCGTTGACCTTAATCAACCCGTTGTGCGTCCAGTATTTTACAAACTGTTTACCCGTCAAGGCTTCCGTTTGCGCAATTTCGTTTTCGTGATGGGGGAAGATTAAATCTCTGCCGCCCCCGTGGATGTCGATTTGGTCGCCAAACGCAGCGCGGTTCATTGCCGAGCATTCGATATGCCAGCCCGGTCTGCCCTTACCCCAAGGCGAATCCCAGCTGATTTCACCGGCTTTCGCGCTCTTCCAAAGCGCAAAGTCGTAAGCGTATTTCTTTTCTTCGTCGTTATCTACGCGAACGCCGTCTAAAGCGTCGTCAATCTTTCTATTAGAAAGTTTTCCATAACCCGCATAAGACGCAACGTCGAAATATACGTCCCCTTTTTCCGTCGCGTATGCGTGGCCTTTTTGAATAAGCGTTGCAACAAATTCAATGATGTTTTCGATATTCTCCGTTGCTTTCAGCCAAACGTTTGGATCGTCTACTGCAAGCTTTTCCATAACGGTGTTGATTTTTTCAATCATATTTTTCGCATACACGTCTGCAGGGATGCCCGTTTCATGCGAGCGCGCAATAATTTTATCGTCTACGTCCGTATAGTTTCTGGCATATGTTACGTCAAACCCAAGCTTTTCAAGATATTTACGCATAATATCGTAAATAAGCGCTTGATAACCGTGTCCGATATGCGCCTCGCCCGATACCGTAATACCGCACGCATACATTTTTACTTTTCCTTCTTCTAAAGGTATAAATTCTTCTTTTCTTTTGGTGTACGAATTATAAATTTTCATAACTTTTTCCTTATTCGTTTGCCTTGATAAACATATTGCTTATATTGTATTCTTTCAGTGCAGAGGCAACCATGTCCGCGTTGAATATGTTATTCGCCAATAAATAGAAGACTACCACGTCTTTTTCTTGCGTAAAATCAAATTCCTTTTCGCACAGTGTAAGCATACGTTTTACGTCGTCTAAAGAGATATGATGCACAAGCGCAAACGAGAAAATGCAATTTTTCGTTGGATGTGCACTGCCATTTAAAAACTTTTTCCAAATCTCATCATCTACGGTTAAGCCTTCTTTTGCCTGTTCTTCTGTTAAATTGTATCGGCTAAGAAGAGCTTTAAATTCCTTTTTAAAGGTGATTTTTGAAAACAAGCCAACCACTTGTTCCCAAAAAGAAAGCGGGCGAAAAGAAAACGAAAAGCTTATATCCGTCATCTTCTCTTTGAGCTGTTGTAAAAGCTCTTGCTTGTTTTTTTGCAAGGAAAGACGCATAGTGTCCGCAGGCAACGTATAAGCGTAGGTGCGGCCAAATTCGTCAAGTTTGCTCGCTTGCATTACAGGCATTTCATAGCCTTTTAAAATACAAAGCTTATCGTAATTCGCGTATTTTTCGCAAAAGTACGCGTTTAAATCTTCTAAAAATGCAAATTGCATACTTTTCTCCTTGGGGCATACACCCCCTATTCTCTTTCATTATATCACACCGTATAAAAAAAGGCAAGCGTTCAAAGGCGTAGGAGATTGATTTTTATACATTTTCTGTCTACACGAATTTGATGGTTTTTGTAAATTTTTTCCATTATTTTTTTGTTAAAATGAAAAATTTTTTCAAAATCCCGCGTAAACACTTGCGTTTTTTTTATATTTATGATAAATTTTAGGGGTATTACAAAGGAGAATATTATGAAACGCGAACGTATTG
The DNA here is from genome assembly GCA_045660265.1 of Candidatus Scatosoma sp. Classification (GTDB taxonomy): domain Bacteria; phylum Bacillota; class Clostridia; order Christensenellales; family Borkfalkiaceae; genus Scatosoma. Next base: position 6,663 of record JAZRDM010000032.1, read on the forward strand.
AAGAAATTGCCGAATTATTAAATAAACGCGGGCGCCTATCGTTAGAACAGCTTGAAATCTTTTTTCCTAACGTGTCGCAAATGACTTTACGCCGAGATTTATTTCAGCTGGAAGAAGAAGGAAAAATTATCCGCATTCGCGGCGGTGCAATGTCTGTAAAGGAAGTTCAAAAGGTTTCCGGCGAAGCTTACGCTAAAAAAACAACCATCCATACAGATGAAAAAATAAAAATTGCGCAAAAAGCGGCAGAATTGGTGGACGAAGGCTCCTCTATTTTTATCGACGGTGGCACGACGGCGCTGTATTTAGCAAAAGAGTTGCCTGATATGCCTTGTAACGTTTTCACAAACGGTATCGCCGTCGCTAGCGAACTCGCTCAGAAAAAAAATATCGTTATCAATCTCTTGGGCGGACAACTGATGAAAGAAAACTTATCCACCGCGTCTTCCCTTTCCTCTATTTATTTTACGGATACCAACTTCGAGCTTGCTATCATTTCTGCTTCCGCTTTTACGTTAGAAAACGGCTTTTCTTGCGGATCGCAGATAGAAGCCGACCTGTTAAAGCTTGTACGAAAAAAAACCAAGTTTATGTACATGATGTTGGACTCGTCTAAAATCGGAAAAATTATGCCTTACACCTTTGCGCGACCTGAGGACATCAACGTTTTAATTACTGACGACAGTTTCCCCGAATCGTTAAAAGAAACCTTTAAAAAATTGAATATTGTTGTTATTTAATGAATAATAAACCCTCGTTTCTTTTATGAAACGAGGGTCTTCTCTTTTAATATTACAGGATTAGGTTAATACAGCATTTTCCTATTTTTTTAGCCTAAAACAAGCTTATTTAAAATATCTATCCAACAGACCTTTAAATCCAGCGCCATGACGCGCTTCGTCCTTCGCCATTTCGTGTACAGTATCGTGAATAGCGTCATAACCAAGTTGTTTTGCGCGCACAGCAAGGTCTAACTTGCCTTTGCAAGCGCCGCCTTCCGCCATATAACGAAGTTCCAAATTCTTCTTCGTAGAATTTGTTACTACTTCGCCGAGAAGTTCTGCAAATTTCGCTGCGTGTTCGGCTTCTTCGAATGCATATCTCTTATACGCCTCTGCAATTTCAGGATAACCTTCTCTTTCTGCCACTCTCGCCATTGCTAAATACATACCTACTTCCGTGCATTCGCCCATAAAGTTTTCTCTTAAGCCGTTTACGACTTCCATATCCTCAACCATGCCGTCGCCTACGTGATGTTCACACGCCCAAGCCATTGCTTCAGCGGGCAACGCTTCGAATTTCGTAGCATTACATTGAGGGCATTTTTCTACGCCGTCTTCTACGACGCATCCACAAATAAGACATCTTTTCATATTCATTTCTCCTTGATTTTTAAACGTTTCGTTGAATTTCTTCCTTCAACGAAAGTATGATATCATATCAAAAAGAATTTGTCAATACCCCAAAAGCCTTTTTTCTTTAATTTCAATAAATTTTCTCCGTCCTGTCATTTTTGACAAGAAATGGAATACCCCCCACCCATGTACGCGTTGAACGATTGTTATAACTATATTATCAATATAAGAAAGCAAATAAAAGAAAAAAGACTTTACGTAGTTGTAAAGTCTTTTCGTTTGAAAAGCGGCAATTACCTATCCTCCCGGCAGTTCTCTG
>JAZRDM010000033.1:0-105616 GCA_045660265.1 Candidatus Scatosoma sp.
CGAAGGGATAAAAACAAAGCAAGATGCAAGTTATACGCGAAGCGCGAGGCTTTCCGACGGGAGACGTACGCCTGTACGCGAGCGAGGAAAACGCAAGCGCGACAAAGTATAACACCCTAGACTTACCGCCACGCAACTTCGAAGGGATAAAAACAAAGCAAGATGCAAGTTATACGCGAAGCGCGAGGCTTTCCGACGGGAGACGTACGCCTGTACGCGAGCGAGGAAAACGCAACCGCGACAAAGTATAACGACGCATATTCTTTGTTTTTAATAATTAGACTTCAAACTTATATCCCAACCCCCGCAAAGTTACGATAAACTTGCGGTATTCTTTCAAATTTCCGCGGAGCATTTTCACGTGCGTATCCACCGTTCTGTCGTCGCCGTAGAAATCAAACCCCCAAACGTCATACAACAGCTTTTCGCGAGTCAACGCAATCCCCTTGTTACGCACAAGGTAGAATAAAAGCTCGTATTCTTTCGGAGTCAACTCCGCCTTTTCGCCGTCAACGTACACATTACGCCCAGCCATATCCACTTCCAAGCCCTCGAACTTCAACACTTCGTTTCCGCCCGCCGAGCCCTTTCTGCGCTTCGCAACCGCGTGAATCCGCGCCATCACTTCCTTAGGCGAGAAAGGCTTAGTAACGTAGTCGTCAGCGCCGATTTCAAACGCAAACAGCTTGTCATATTCTTCACCTCTTGCAGAAAGCATAATCACGGGCAAGTCTTTAAATTTCCGAATTTCTTTCACCGCAGAAAAGCCGTCCAGCTTGGGCATCATGATATCCATCAACACCAAATCGAAATCGTTTTCTTTGCACATTTTAACGGCTTCCATACCGTCAGCGGCCTCAAACGCCTCGTCGCCCTCAAACTCCACGTATTCGCGCAAAACCCCGCGGATCATTTCTTCATCATCTCCAATTAAAATTTTCATGTTTTTTCCTTCGACTGCCAACCAACCTGCAGTCTTTCCAGCTCAAATTTTCTTACCTTATAAATAAGGAACTCATTTTATGATACCCCTCTATTGTCAAAGGTAAACCAAATCATTGTGAAATTTCAATGAAAAGTCCACCGCCGCTTGCCCTTGCAAACTGCATTCACAAAAGCAATCCGGCGATTCTAAATCAATTAGTCTTCCCATTCATCAAATTCAGGCAAATTATCATCGCCCGCTTCACCAGGTAAATAAGCGAAATCAACCGTTACGTTTTCAGGAATCGCATTTTCCCCAATGCTGATATTTTCCCACTCTACTTGATACCCTATAAAATAAATGGTCGTCAAGTTTTCGCAATTATAGAACGCCATGCTCCCAATACTCGTTACCCTATCATAAAGTTCAACCCGAGTCAATCCGTTACAACCATAGAACGCCTTCTCATCAATCGTCTCTATATTGCTATGCATTACAATACTCGTCAAGCTACTGCAACAGAAAAATGTATAGTCTTTAATTCTCGTTACGTTACCGGGAATTTTCACACTCTCCAACGCCTTGCAATAGTAAAATGCATAAATACCAATACTCGTTACACTATCGGGCATTACAACATTTTCCAAGCTTATACAATAATAAAACGCATAGCTTCCAATACTCATCACGCCGTCAGGGATTTCTACACTTGTTATATTTGTACAGTTATAAAAAGCCTCATCCCCAATCTCTTTCACCGGCAACCCTTCATACGTTGCAGGAATAACAATCTCCGTATCCGTACAATCGCCAATCCCCGTTACAATGTAATAAGTTTCATCCTCAGAAAGCGTATATTCTAATCCTACGCTTGCAGGCTCAACAATACACTCCCAAACGGTCGGCACATCGTTTTCATCATAATGCCAAAAATAGCCTTCAACAGTCGGCTCGTTCTCGCTGTAATAATAAACGGTTGCGCTTGTTAAATTATCGTTCTCCGAAGCAATCGCAATATTCTCCCAATCGCTTTCCGTACCGTTATAATAAATCGAAGTCAACTTTTTACAAAGACTAAATACCTCAATTCCAATACTCTTCACGCCATTACCAATTACCACGCTCGTTAAACCCTTACAGGAATTAAACGCACGGCTTTCAATACTTTCCACGCTGTCAGGAATTACAATACTCGTCAAACTACTGCAATAAGCAAATGCAAGGCTTCCAATACTCGTTACACTGTCGCCAATTACCACACTCGTTAAGCCAGTGCAATAATAAAACGCCCATTCCCCAATACTTGTAACACTGTTAGGTATTACTACACTCGTCAATCTATAGCAATTATCGAACGCATAATCCCCAATACTCGTCACGCTGTCAGGAATCACTATACTCGTCAAGCCATCACACACATAAAACGCACGATACCCAATCTCTTTCACAGGCAATTTTTTATACGTTGCAGGAATAACAATCTCCGTATCCGTACATCTGCCGATTCCCGTTACAATATAATACGTACCATCTTCCGAACGCGTATATTCTAAGCCTCTGCTTGCAAACTCTTCGTACGTCCAAACCGTCGGCTTTCCATCCGCATCATAATACCAGAAATTGCCATCTTCCATCGGCTCGTTTTCGCTGTAATAATAAACGGTTGCATTTATAAAAGCATCATTGTTGTATCCAAAAATAGATATAGTCCCAAATTCTTCCGCCGTGCCTTTATAATATACGTTTGCCAAATGATAACAATCAGAGAATGCTAGACTCCCAATACTTGTTACACTGCTAGGAAGTACCACACTTTCCAAGCTATAACAATGAGAGAACGTTGCATATCCAATATCTGTTACGCCATCAGGAATTATCACACTCGTCAAGCTTTCACAGCTAGAAAATGCACCGCTTCCGATACTCGTTACACTGTCAGGAATTACCACGTTCGTCAACCCATAACATAAGCTAAACGCGGAACCACCAATACTTGTTACGCCGTTAGAAATAATTACGCTCGTCAAATTCTTGCTATAAGAAAAAGCAGACGCACCAATACTTGTTACGCTATCCGCAACAATAAATTCCGTTGCCTCTTTTCCAAGCGCATATTTTACCAACACCGTTCCGTCTTTAGTATACAAATCTCCGTCAATCGACTGATACGCCTCGTTCTTTTCACTTACGACAATTTCCAGCAACTTGTTACAAGCATTAAACGCACTGCCAGAAATGCTTATCAATCCTTCTCCAATGAAAACGCTTTCCAAATTCTTACAATTACTGAAAGTCTGACCCGTAAGACTCATTTTCCCATCTCCAAGAGAGACGCTCGTTAAATTATAACAACTAGAAAAAGCTCCCCCCTCAACTAACTCAACGCTATCAGGAAGTTCCACTCTCGTCAAGCCACCACACCCAAAAAACGCACACATTCCAATCGAAATAACCCCATAGGGAATTTCCACGCTCGTCAAATAGGGCGCACCGCTAAATACATCATTTGCAATACGCTCCACACCGTCAGGGATAACAAAGGAAGCATCCGTTTTCCTAAGCGCATATTGCATCAACGTTTTCATATCTTTCGTATACAAATTTCCGTCTATCGATTGATAATGTTCATTGTTTTCATCTACCTCAATACTTTCTAAATCAGTACAATAGCCAAACGCTGTTTCTTCAATAAGCATCACACTTTCAGGGATAAACAAATTCAATGCATTAGATTGATGAAACGCACGTTCTCCTATCGCCAATACGCCGTTAGAAAGGGTAATATTTTCCAAATAATAACAATTATCAAATGCATAACGCCCAATTATCTCCACGCTTCCAGGAATAACAACGCTCGTTAATTGTTCTTGATATTGAAATGCATTCGCCGCGATTTCACGCACAGGCAACCCCTTATATTTCGAAGGAATCACAAGCTCCGTTTCCGTACAACTGCCAATTCCTGTTACAATGTAATAGCTATCGTCCGCGCTCAATTCATATTCCAAGCCCAACTCTTGCTTACACCAAACACATTCGCCGTCTTTATAGCTATGGTAATCCAAAACCGCCAAAATTTGCGCCTTTGCGTCGTCGCATTCCACGCACGTTTTCAGCTTAAAGCCTGCGTTTTGGCATGTCGGCTCTTGCATAACTACCCAATCGGTATAGGTATGCGTGTGCATTTCTTCTCTAATTTTACCGCAATTAAACGTTTCGCCATTCGTCAAGGTTACGATAAGCTCGCCGTTATCGTTAATTTCTACTTTTTCAACGCCAACGCCTTGTTCGCCTTGAGGTCCTTGTTCGCCGTCTTGTCCTACGACCACGCCGCAGTTAAAGCTCGAACCGTTCGTCAACGTTACGATAAGCTCGCCGTTATCGTTAATTTCTACTTTTTCAACGCCAACGCCTTGAACCTCTTGTTCACCTTTATCGCCTTGGGGCCCTTGAGGACCAATAGGGCCTTGTTCACCCTGTTCCCCTTGTTCGCCGTCTTGTCCTACGACCACGCCGCAGTTAAAGTTCGAACCGTTCGTCAAGGTTACGATAAGCTCGCCGTTATCGTTAATTTCAACCTTTTCAACGCCAACGCCTTGAACCCCTTGTTCGCCTTGTTCTCCCTGAGGGCCTTGAGGACCAACGGGGCCTTGTTCGCCGTCTTCGCCAACCACTTTACCGCAGTTAAAACTCGAACCGTTCGTCAAGGTTACGATAAGCTCGCCATTATCGTTAATTTCAACCTTTTCAACGCCAACGCCTTGAACCCCTTGTTCGCCTTGAATACCTTGTTCACCTTTATCGCCTTGGGGCCCTTGAGGACCAATAGGGCCTTGTTCACCCTGCTCCCCTTGTTCGCCGTCCTCGCCGACAACCTTGCCAACGTTTTCCCAAGTGTTGTCGTTATAATACACAATCAAACAACCGTCCACAATTTCCGTACGTAAAATACTCTTTGCATTCGTAACCGTAAACGACGTTTTGTTTCCGTCCGTATATTTAATTTCGTATGTATCGATAAGGCCAACCGTACCAATCAGCGTAATGCTTTCAATACCTACGCCATCGTCGCCTTTATTCCCTTTGTCTCCCTTATCACCCTTATCGCCTTTTACTTGCGCGGGTTTGCCGGTATCCTTGCCGTCAATATGCCAATTGCCGTTTTCGCCAATCGTAGGCGTTTGACCGTCCTTGCCGTTTTCCACGCCAAGCTCACCACAATCAATTTGATTGCCGTTCGTAAGCGTCAAATACAATCTGCCGTCTTGTACCGTCGCTTCCGAAACGCTAATACCGTCTGCGCCCTTTTCGCCTTTAAACATAGCGATAAGCTCTTCCAAAGTGCCTTCATAGCCAGCTTCCTGTGCCATTGCATACACCGTTTCTATTTGAAGCGCGTACAACCCCTCGTTTTCTTCTTCCGAAGTGGAGCCGCTCGTGAAATTACAAGCCGTAAGCGAAGCAAAAGTGGATACGCCAAGTGCAATCGCAGCAAATTTTTTCCAAAGATTCTTCATAGTTTCATACTCCTTGAATTTCTTCATTTTTTATTGTACCACCATTTTTAAAAAATGTCAACCATATCCAACCATTATAAAACATAGTTTTATACACAAAAAAACGGCGGATTTTTTAAACCCACCGTTTTATTTTAGCCTTTATTCCCTCTCGTACGGTTATACCCTTTTCCGTACGCTTCGTATCTGCTGATTGCCACTCGTTCCAATTCGTTTAACGAATGAAAACCGCTCCCCTGCAAAGGGATCATCTGAATGGTAAATCTATCACCATTACGGTAATCTGCATAAACCCTACCGTTACCGCTTCCCGTCAAATGCATATTCACGCGATTCAATAGTTGCTGACCTTGCCCCACGTAATATTTATTTTTCGTTTGATTATATAGTATGTACACGCCCGGCATTTCAGGACTGATTTTACAAGCCAAAGTCCCCCTTCTCAACGCAAAAAATTCGCTCGGCGTATATGTTTTAATCTCAATAAACGATTCCTCTCGTTCTCTCTCCCTTCTTTTTACCGCGCAAGCAATAAGTACAATCGCAACGATTAAAAGCACCGCGCCAACGGCAATCGCTATCCAAACCTTCAAATCAATGCCCGCAAAAAATTGCTCTACCTGACTTACAGTATTTTCATCTACCATAATCCCCGATTCTCCTCGTTTTTAAAATTTTCTATATTGAATATACTCTATTTATCGACAATTGTCAAGTAAATGAGTATGTTTTATACTATAAACAAGGAGAAAAAAATGATTTCATACGCACCCTTTTACAAAACCCTGCAAGAGAAAAATATTTCAACCTATAAGCTCGTCAATACTTATCATATAAGTCGAAGCTTATTAGACCGCTTGAAACACGATAAACCTATTAGCACCGTAACCTTAAACGACCTTTGCAACATTTTAGAATGCAAGGTGGAAGATATCATTCTTTTTATCTCTGATTGCAAAAATGAATAAACGGCGGATTTCAACCGAAACCCGCCGTTTTATTTTTATTCGTATTCGTCGAAACTGCGTCTGCTGTCCCCGACGTCCAGCCGATTGTACCCCGCCGCGCAATGCTGCGGGCATTTTTTCTCCTTTTCTTCTTTGGGTTTATCACAGCCCCGCTTTTTCGGCTCGCCAACGTCCACCAAAATTACGTCGTCCCCAATTTTGACAATGCACTTCATCTCCACAAACATTTTTTTTGAACATAACCCCTTCCCGTCCGGCACTAAAATTCCAAGCACTTTATTTTCAGGATAAGAAAAAGTCAAATCGCACACTCTCCCCAATTTACTGCCGTCTGCCGTATTCACCACCTCTTTTGCCCGAAGCTCCGAAAAACTAATTTGCATATTACCGCTCTCTCCTTCTCTTTTTTCAATCCTTGGGAGAAAAATTCCCCCCACAATTTCAATATATGACAACGAAAAAATTTTTGTGTCAAAATTTCGTGTTTTTCGTCTTTTTTTAATTTTTGAAAAAACACAGGCTCGCGCCTTTTGCCATAAGGGATTTTCGACAATTAAACCGCTTTTTCGACGTTTTAATTTACGCGTTTTTTCTTTTTTTCTGCTATACTGCCCTCAAAGCCTTTTGCCATCAGGGCTAACGAGATTTTTATGGAAATATATATCGAATACGCGCTCTTTCAAAATTTCATCATAGACGCCCTTTTGCTTTATTTAGCGCTTAACATTTCTAAACAGCCTATTTCGTACACGCGAATTTGCGTTTCCGCCTTATGCGGAGCGGGATTCGCCCTATTGTTCCCCTTGCTATCCCTGCCCAAATTTTTTGCGTTTTTATTAAAATTCAGCGTCGGAGCGTTTCTTCCGTTTCTCGCCACAAAACCCAAAAATCAAGGGGGCATGTACGCGTTGAGTTTTGTTTTTTTCTTCGCTCTCACCTTTTTTTTCGGCGGTGCACTAACAGCATTTTATCAAATTTTTCAACTAGATTATTCGTTTCAAAACGGCTATATTGCAGAAACCCAACCGCTCTCACTTGTTCTTTGTGGATGCATCATTTTAAGTGTTTTTACCATAAAAATTACCCAAAAACTGTATTTTGAGCGCAAAATTCGCTGTTTTTATTATCAATGCGAACTAATAACGCCTCTTAAAACAATACAAACCGTCGGATTTTTAGACAGCGGAAATTTGGCTTGTTTTTCTTCAATCCCTGTCTGTTTTCTTACTCCAAAACTGCTGCTTGAAGTGATAGATACGGGGCAGGTATTTGATGAAATGCAAATTACGACGATAAACGGCGTAAAAAAAATAAAAATTTTTAAAGGGCCGATTTTGAAGATATATTTTGAAAACGGCGAGCATATAGTAAAAGAGCCTTACTTTTCTTCCTCCACCTCACTTAAAAATAAAAATTATCAACTGCTGTTATCACCGTTTTTATTACATGAAAAAAGTTAAAAAGCTAAAAAACATACATAAGGAGTTCTTATGAATTTTTTAAACGTTTTACAATCATTTTTAGAAACTTTCCATATTCCCCAAAAAAACACTATCGACTATATCTGCGGAAACGGCGACGCATTACCGCTTCCGCTTTCTGCGGAAGAAGAGAAAAAAATGCTTGAAAAATTTGCCTTAGAAGGCAGCTTAGACGAGCTAGAACAGGCGGAATGCGATTTGGCTAAATCGGAGCTAATTCAACACAATTTGCGCCTTGTCGTCTATATCGCGCGAAAATTTGAAAACACGGGCGTGGAAAACGACGACTTAATTTCAATCGGCACAATCGGGCTAATCAAAGCCATTAACTCGTTTAAATCCGATAAAAACATCAAACTTGCAACCTACGCCTCACGCTGCATTGAAAACGAAATTTTGATGTATTTACGGCGCGCGGCGCGTTTAAAAAGTGAAGTTTCCTTTGATGAACCGCTAAACACTGATTTTGACGGAAATGAACTTCTATTATCGGACGTGCTTGGTTCTTCCGCAGAAAGCGTATACGGCGACATTGAATCGAATGCGGAAAAAGAACAGCTGAAAGAAGCTTTAACCAAGCTTTCGGAAAGAGAGCGGAAAATTATGTTTTTGCGGTTTGGATTGAACGGCGGCGAAGAAATGACACAAAAGGACGTTGCCGATTTACTGGGTATTTCGCAAAGCTATATTTCCCGCTTGGAAAAGAAAATTATTTTACGGCTTAGAAAAGAAATTGCAAAAATGGAATAATTTTCTTTAGATTGCCCACAATAAAATAAACGTTCAACGCATACCTGCCCCCCTATCTTTTATGATTTTACATAAACAAAGGGGGAAAATAAAAATGCATAAAGTAGAAATTTGCGGTGTGGATACTTCGGGGTTACCCAAGCTAACAGCAAAAGAAAGCGAAGCATTGATGCTCCGTTTAAAGCAAGGAGATAAACAAGCGCGCGAACAGTTTATCGTAGGAAATATGCGTTTGGTTTTATCTTTGATGAAACGCTTTAAGGCCAAGCACCTTGGCGTTGACGACGTATTTCAAGCGGGGTGTGTGGGACTAATTAAAGCCATTGACAATTTCGATTTAAGCGTCGGCGTGAAGTTTTCGACCTATGCCGTTCCTATGATTGTCGGTGAAATTAAACGGTATTTGCGGGACGGAAACTCGCTTCGTATTTCTAGAAGCATTCGCGATATGGCCTATCGCGCATTAAAAACGCGGGAAGAGCTGGAAGCCGACGACAAGGAAGCAACGATTGCTAAAATTGCCGAAGCCTTGCAAGTTGCCGAGCGGGAAGTCGTTTATGCGCTAGACGCAATCTCCGACCCCGTTTCGCTTTATGAGCCCGTATACAACAAAGCGGGAGACACCCTTCTATTGATGGACCAGCTTTGCGACGATAAACACAGCGACGAGATCCTTGCCGAATACGTAGCCCTTGGCGAAGCCATAGAAAAGTTAGGCGAACGAGAAAAGAAAATTTTATTTTTAAGATATTACGAAGGGAAAACGCAAACAGAAATTTCGGAAGAGGTTGGAATTTCACAAGCACAAGTTTCGCGATTAGAAAAGAATGCGTTAAGCGATATCAGACGAAATATTTCATAAAAAAACGCCCTTCCGGGCGTTTATTTTTATATTCAACTCGTACATGACCCTTTCTCTAAGCCTATAAACCTAAATTAAAAAGCATTTTTTATATAATCGATTTCGTCATTTGCGAATACCTGTGCAACGTCAAAACGGGCGTTAGGTTCTTCCCCTATTGAAAGCCAGTAGAACTTTGCAATTTGCAAATATCTCGCGCGTTTTTGTTTGGTTACTGCTTCCGCCGGAGATCCAAAAGCATCAGACGAGCGAGTTTTGACTTCTATAAAAGCAATTTCGTCGCCGTCTTGCGCAATAATGTCCGCTTCGCCAAAAGGAGTGCGATAATTGCGCTTGAGAATTTTACAGCCTTGTTTTTTTAAATACTCTTCAACGAGCTTTTCACCTTTTTTACCTAAAACTTTTTTGTGAATGTCCTGCGGTGAATGGGACATAAGCCCACCTCCTTAATCGCTTGAATGTGAGCCGCTGTGCCGTAACCCTTGTTTTTTTCAAAAAGATACTCGGGATAAATTTTAGCATACTCATCCATCATATTATCACGATACACCTTCGCGACGATACTTGCCGCGCCGATAGAATAAGACAATGCATCCCCATGAATAACGCTTTGCTGAGGGAAGGGAATATCAATCGTCATATTGCCGTCGGTAAGTACGACGTCCGGCTGAATTTCTAATTTTAATAACGCTTCGCGCATACCCAGCTTAGTTGCTTCTAAAATATTGATTTCGTCGATTTGTTTCTCGCTTACTTCAAAAATGGCGTACGCCAAAGCTTTTTGTTTAATTTGCTCGCTTAACGCCACGCGTTTCTTTTCGGACAACTTTTTACTGTCGTCTACGCCTTGAATAATTTCACTTTCTTCCAAAGGCATAATCACCGCGCAGCATACGACAGGACCGGCAAGCGGACCTCTGCCCACTTCGTCCACGCCTGCAATATAGCGATAGCCTTTTGCAAGCAACGCTTTTTCGTATTGTAATTTATCAATTTGTTCTTTTTCTTTTTTCATACGTTAAAATTCCCAACTTTCGTAATCTTTTGCGTTTTCCAAACAGATTTTCCCCACTCTGCCCTTTCTAAAATCGTCAATAAGAGCCTTTGCGCCGCGTTCGTAATCGAATTCACCGCCGCGTAAAATAAAGCCACGGCGTTTGCAAAGCGCTTCGTACATACCAAGCTTTTCGGAAAAATCGGTGATGTTGTAACGCTCGGTTAAATATTGCGGATACTTTTCAGCAAGTTCGCCAAGCAACTCTAACGCAACGTCGTCCATATCTAAAATATCGTCGTTGATACTACCGATAAAGGCTAAGTGGCGCGCGTGGTACTGATCGTCAAAGGACGGGGGCATGGTGCCGGGGGTGTCCAGCAAGTCGAACGCGCCGCAATGCAACCAACGCACGTCGCGCGTAACCCCTGCTTTATCGCCCGTCTTTGCACGCTTTTGTCCGCTAAGCAGGTTTACAATGGTACTTTTACCCGTGTTGGGAATACCCGCAACCATAAAACGAAATGTTCTGTTTAAGCCTTTTGCTTCTGCGCGAGCGCGCTTTTCTTCCGTGATGGCATTAAGCTTTTGTAAGAATAAACGCTTAGCGGAAATGTTTGTCGAATCACATTTAATACAGTATTTGCCCTTACTTTCAAGCAACTTAATAAATCCGTCCACTTTGGTAGGGTCGGCTAAATCGGCTTTATTGAGCACGTATAAAACAGGTTTTTCGCCAAAAATTTTTTTTGTTAAATTTTTGTTCCACGTTGCTGCGGGCGCACGCGCGTCAAGCACGCAAATAACGCCGTCGCATAAATCTTTCTTTTCTTCCATGGCGCGCATGGCTTTGGTCATATGTCCTGGAAACCATTGTATATTTTTCATAATTTTTCCTTTTTCAATAAGTACACGTATGGCCAAATTGATTACATCTTTTAATTCAACGCGTACATGGTTGGGGTATTTTTATTTTTTGAGCAAGTCGGGACGAAGTTTTTTGGTAATGGCAATCGATTGTTCTTTGCGCCATTTATCCACTTTGGCGTGGTCGCCACTGCGCAAAACCTCCGGCACGCAAAGCCCCTTGTATTCTTGCGGGCGGGTGTACTGAGGGTATTCGAGCAGGTTATCCGAAAAGCTTTCGTCTACGAGCGAAGAGATACTAATGACCCCGTCAACGTATCGGGAAACGCAATCGGTTAATACCATTGCAGGCAGTTCTCCCCCCGTTAAAACATAATCGCCGATTGAAATTTCTTCGTCGATAAACAAATCGAGCACGCGTTGATCTACGCCTTCGTAATGACCGCAAAGCAGAATAAGATGCTCGTATTCTAATAAAGCGAATACTTTTTGTTGTTTGAGCGTTTCGCCTTTTGGCGACATATAAATGCGGTGCGCTTTATGGTCGGGGTCAATCGCTTCGATTGCACTGCCGATAGGCTGAGGCATCATGACCATACCTGCACCACCGCCGAAAGGATAGTCGTCGCATTTTAAATGTTTATCAGTTGTATAATCACGAATGTTGACGATATTGATTTGGATTTTTCCCGATTTTTGCGCTCTACCTAAAATACTTTCTTGTAATGCCGAGAACATTTCGGGGAATAAGGTTAAAATGTCTATTTTCATATTTTTGCAAAAGGACACGCTATTGTCAGTTGCCCTTTCCCTTTTAATTAGTTTTATTTTAAGTTGATGTTTTTCTTGAAATTGTTAATCTCGCTAGTGTAGAATAAATAAATCAGCAACGCGCCGATAAAAATAAAGATAAAGAATACTAGCGTAATCGGAAGCTCAAAAAACGCCGTGATTAGACCGCTTGTTGCGCTGGTGATAAAAAGCGTTTCCAGTAAAGAAATGAGCGCAAGCGTAATCAGCATTTGATAGATACGGCGGTTTTTCTCGGGTAAGCGTTCTTCCCACCATGCCGCAGCGCCGTCAAACGTTGCGATAAATACGGGCAACATCAACGCCATAATCAGCAATTCTAAGATACAAATAATACCTTCGATAACTTCTGCCGTTTGCACGGGATCGGTGGAAGGGTTTATCGGGCCAAACACTGCTTCAAATCCGCCAAAACCGATAATGATGACGATAAGCGAAAACATATTGGCAAGCCAGCCGGCTACATAGCAAAGAACCGCTGAGATGTGCTTGGCTAAAATTTGCTCGTGTGCGGTTGCTGGAATGGAGAAGGTTAAATAGCCTTCCTCTTTAAAAAAGTTTTTGCGATAGCGTTGCGAGGGCAATATCAAAGAGCCGATCATAACGCCGCCGTTTAATAATATCGCAAGGACTACAGTCAACCAAAAGAACCAAGGCGTTTCATTCGTTCCATACATGGTAGGCGCATCTTGGCTTTCGAGAATAGGAATTTGTATCGCTAATAGGATAGAACAAACAACAGCCGAAAGCACCAAACTAAGCATACCCGTAAAGAGCGCTTTGAATTCGTATTTTAAAAGCTTCTTTAAAACTCTGCCTCTAACCGCTTTTAAATTGCCGTTTTTATCTACGTCGCTTTCAGAGAAATTGAAAGGTGCTTCCGTAAGCTTAGCTTGCGTGGGCGCATCTTGGAAAAAATGCTCTTGCGATTTTTCTTGGAGTGCTTCCGCTTGTGTTGTTGCTTGCGCTGTTTCTTGCGCTGTTTCTTGCGCGACAACTTCTAGAGATGACGCTTTTGCTTTTTCTCCTACAGAATTTTCGGGTTGTAAGTTGGTTTCGTTTTCGTTTACATCCATTTGAATACCTCCCTAAACAACGCGTCGATACTTTGTTTCTCACGCTCGCGAATGTCGTCCGCTTTGCCTTCGAGTACGATTTTGCCTTCCTTTAAGAAAAGCACGTAGTCAAAATATTGCTCGATTTCGGAGATGAGATGCGTACTGATGATAATCGTGGAGTTTTGATTGCGGTGCGCGAAAATCGTTTGAAGTATGTACTCACGCGCAGCAGGATCAACACCCGCAATCGGTTCGTCAAGGACAAACAGCTTGGCGTTTCGCGATAAGGTTAAAATAAGCGAAAGCTTTTCCTTTGTGCCTTTAGAAAGCGCTTTGACTTTTTGCGTTTTGTTGACGGAAAGCTCTTCAATCATTCTCCAGGCTTTGTCTTTGTCGAAGTCTAAAAAGAAATCGGCATAGTATGCTACTTCCTCTTCTACGGTGTAGCTTTCGTTGAGCGAATGCGTGTCTGAAAGATAGGATACCACACTTTTGGTTTCCGCGCCGATTTCCCTGCCCGCTACGTACAGCGAGCCGCTGTTTGCCGTAAGTAAACCCATAATCAGCTTGATTAAGGTTGTTTTTCCGCTGCCGTTAGGACCGAGCAAACCAACGATACCGCCGTTGTCAGGAATAGTAAAATTGACGTTATCTAATGCTAAAACATCTTTGTAACGCTTGGTTAAATTGACGCATTGTACGATATGTTCCATATTTCCCTCCTTATTTCATCTCGTACCTGGGTGGGATGTTTTATAAAATTGCTTCTACAAAGGAGCGAGAATCGAATTTTTCTAAATCGTCCATCTTTTCGCCTACGCCTGCGAACAACACAGGGAGCGCAAGCTCGGACGAGAGCGAGAAGACAAATCCGCCTTTTGCTGTACCGTCCAGTTTGGTTAAGACAATGCCGTTGAGTTCAACTGCTTCGTCAAAGACACGGGCTTGACTAACGGCGTTTTGTCCCGTCGTTGCATCAAGTACTAATAATTTTACGAAATCCGCTTCGGGATATTCGCGGGTAACCACTCTATCCATTTTACGCAGTTCGTTCATTAAGTTGTCTTTTACGTGCAATCTGCCTGCGGTATCGATAATAAGCACGTCCGTTTTCTTTGCTTTTGCGGACGCAACCGCGTCGAAAATAACTGCGGACGGATCGCTGCCTTCTTCGTGCTTGACAATACGCACTTTTGCCCTATCTGCCCAAATGGAAAGCTGTTCGCTTGCTGCCGCGCGGAAGGTACCCGCCGCCGCAACGGTAACTGTTTTGCCCTGCTTTAAGAAGTGGTGGGCAAGCTTGCCTACCGTCGTCGTTTTACCAACGCCGTTTACCCCGACAAGCATAATCACGCAAGGATAGGAAAGGTCTTCTACTTCCGATTCCTCTAAAATATCCGTAAGCGATTTACGTAAAATTTCGGTAACGTAGTCTTCGTCTTTTAACTTTTCGCCGATAGCTTGTTCTTTAACGCGTTCGACTACTTCTTCCGCCGTAGAGACGGACACGTCGGAAGAAATTAAAATTTCTTCTAATTCTTCATAAAACTCGTTGCCCAGCTTATTTTTTGCAAACAGCATACGGAGTTTACTGGAGAAATTGTCTTTGGTTTTTTTAAGAGCCCCGAAGAGCTTATCGAAAATTCCCATAATGCCTTTTCGTCCACCCTGTTTTTGACGCAGGGTGGACTACTTCCTTTTTTTTATTGATTTATTGACGTTTAGCATTGAGATAAATGCTATTACTCAACAGTACCCGCACCGAGTTTACTTTCCACGTCGGCAAGTTTAACGGATACGATTTTAGAAACACCTTTTTCTTGCATGGTTACGCCGAATAAGGAGTCTGCTTGGTTCATGGTCGGTTTTCTGTGCGTGATGACGATAAATTGCGTATCTTGCGCAAAGTTCTTTAAGTAAGAAGCAAATCTATCTACGTTTGCATCGTCGAGCGCCGCTTCGATTTCGTCTAAGATACAGAAGGGCATAGGATGCGATTTTAAGATAGCGAACAGGATGGCAATTGCCGTCAATGCGCGTTCACCGCCCGACAAAAGCGAAATTTTCGTAAGCTTTTTGCCAGGGGGGCATGCGATAATTTCAACACCTGCGTTTAAGGGATCTTCTCCTTCTACGTAGTCGAGCTGAAGCTCGGCTTTACCGCCGCCGAAGAGTTCTTTGAACGTCGTTTTGAAGTTTTCGTTGATTTGTTCGAAGCCTTCATTGAAGATACGAAGCATTTCATTGCGGACGTCGTTGAGAATGGTCGTTAAGTCGTCCAAACCCATTTGTACGTCGTCGCGTTGGGAAATCATTTCGTCGTATTCCGTCTTTAAGCGGTCGTAGTCTTCGATAGCGTTATGGTTGACGTTGCCAAGCCCCGTGATTTTACGCTTGAGCACAGCGCCAAGCGAAAGGCCTTCGGTAATATTGAAGTTTTCTTGGCGAAGGGGAAGACAGCTTTCGTAGTCCATACCGTATTCTTCTTCCATACGCAAACGAAGGTTTTCCAAATTCGTATCGATTTTACTAATTTCGATTTCGCATTTATAACGCTTTTCGGAATTTTTAGAAAGGTTGTCTTGCAACTGCGTTTTTTCTTCTTCAAGCGCAAGTTGCTCGGCATTGATTGCTTCCTTTTCTTTGGAAAGCGCTTCGATTTTTTCCGTAAGTTCGGCAACGGCTTGCTTTTCTTCTTCCGTAAGCTCTTTACCCTTTTCTTCTTCTTGCAATTCTTGCAAGCGTCTTGCCGCAAAGTCGCGTTCTTTTTCCGTTTCCAAAATCTTTTTCACAAGCTCGGATTTTTCTACGCCCAAACGCTCGATTGTTTCTTTTTGTTGTTCGATTGCCGAACGAAGCGCAGCAAGTTCAACCTCCAAATCGAGAAGCTGTTTATTTTTAAGCTCTCTTTCTTCTTTGAATTTCTCGCTTTGGCTCTTTTGCGAAGCGAGTTCCTCTTCTGCGGAAGCTCTGCGGGATTGAATTTCTTCTTCGCTGATGGACGAATACGCTTCTTCGTCTTCAAGCGACTTTAACTTGCCCTTTAATTCGACAAGCGTTTGTTGGTAAAAATCGATATCCGCTTCGCTTTCTGCGATTTGTTGATTGAGCGCCGATTCGCGTTGTGCAAGCGCAGCGAGTTCGTTGTTTGCGTCTTGGTATTTTGCACGTAACTGCTCGACTGCTTCTTCCGCTTCCTTTCTCGCTTCTTCGCTGTCTGCAATTGCGGCTTGTAATTTTTCGATATGCTTTCTCTTACGCAAAATTTCGTCTTTACATTCTTGAATTTTACGTTCGTTCGAAAGGAGCGAGCCTGCGTCTTTTGCGCGGCTACCGCCCGTCATGGCACCGCTCGTCATAACGATATCCCCTTCTAACGTTACGATTTTAAACGCATTGCCGTATTTGTTTGCAATGACCGTAGCGTTGTTGATATTATCGCAAATGAGTGTATTACCCAAAAGATTGGAGATAACATTGTAATAATAATCGTCGTATTCGACAAGTTCTACCGCTGTACCAAGCGCGCCGCGTTCGTTTAAAGCGCGTTGAATTTCACGGTTGTCGGGACGAGGCTTCATGCTTTGCACAGGCAAGAAGGTTACAATACCGCCGTTTGTGCGACGAAGGTAGTTGATTAAATCTCTTGCGTCGTCCGCCGTCGGCGTTACTACGTTTTGCATTGCGCCGCCGAATGCCGTTTCGATTGCCGTTTCGTATTTTTGTTCCGTTTTAACGATATCTGCAAGCGCACCGCGGATACGTCTGCCGATATCGGCATTTGTTTTTGCTACGGAAAGCAAACGTCTAACCGATTCTTTATAGCCGTCGTAACGGTTTTTCATACTGACGTACATTTCTAACTTTTCTTGCAAGGAAGCGATTTGTCCCTTGGTGTTGAAAAGGTCTTGGTTGAAATTGTTGACCGTCAACTGCATTTCACGGGCTTCTTCTAACAAGTCTTCTAATTCGCTTGTTCCCGACGCCGTCATGCCTTGTAAACGTCTTACGTCTTTTTTAACTGCCGTTAACTCTTCGGTTAAGCGGTCTTTTCTTTGCGTACTCTTATCGATAGCTTGCTTTACTTCACCGATTTTTTCTTTTGCGGCTTCCTTTCTTGCAGCAAGCGTACCTAAGTTCTTTTTGAGTTCGGATAAGTTATCCGCAGTAGAAAGCTGATTTAAACGGTTTTCGTCGGAAAGACGTTCGAATACCTCGATTTTTCTATCCAACGACGAAATAGCCGAGCGCAATACGTCCGTTTCCGTTTCGATTTCGTTGATACGCTTTGCGTCCTTTTCGCTTTTTTGGTTGGTAAGCGCGATTTCATCATTGATTTCGCCCATACGGATTTTACCCGCTTCCGTTAAATCTTCCGCTTGCTGAATTTGCGTGCGATAGGTGGAAATACGCTCTCTTACCAGCTTTAATTCGCCGTCCTTTCTTTCGTTGCCGACGGAGAGAACCAAGCGTTCGTCTTGCAATTGCGCCAAACGGAGATCCGCCGACGAAATTTTTTCGCGGTTGCCTTCCATTTTGCGATTGATACGCTCGATTTGCGTGTTCAAGCCGATAATTTTATCCGAAATTTCGGAAATACTCTTTTTATATTTATCCTTTTCGCTTTCTGCGTTTTCGTAGCGATATACGTACGTATTCGCTTCAACCACTTTAAGCTGGGAACTGTATTCTATGTATTCTTTTTGCGTTTCCGCTTGCTTGCCGAGGGGGATTAAATCCTTTTCCGCTTGGTCGATACGCTGACGGTAGATGGCAAGATTGCTTCTTGCGTCTTCTATCTTACGTTCCGTTTCGATTTTTTTGGACTTATACACCATAAGCCCCGTCGCTTCTTCAAAAATCAAACGTCTGTCTTCGGGACGGGCGTTCATGATTTGTTCGACTTTGCCTTGACCGATAATCGAATACCCTTCTTTCCCTAAGCCAATGCCATGGAACAGCGTAACGAGATTTTTAAGACGGCTTTGTTGGCCGTTGATTAAGTATTTACTGTCGCCGTTGCGATATAAACGGCGGGTCATTGCCACTTCTGGCGTGTCGATATCGAAAATATGATTGGTATTATCAAAAACCAACGTTACTTCGCAAAAAGTATGCGGTTTTCTTGCTACCGTACCGCCGAAAATAACGTCTTGCATATTCGAACCGCGCAGGGACTTGGCGGACTGTTCCCCCAAAACCCAACGCACTGCGTCTGCTACGTTACTTTTTCCGCAACCGTTTGGACCTACGATACACGTTACGCCTTCGTCAAAACGAATGACCGTTTTATCGGCAAACGATTTAAAGCCGATTAGTTGTATTTCTTTTAAATCCACTTGCTCTACTCCTTCTAATTATGCTCTACCGTGTTATTACCCTTGTAATTGCTGCAACAACGATTTTGCCGCCGCCTGCTCGGACGATCGTTTGTCGCTGCCTACGCCTTCCCCCGTTTTTCCCGCAGCCGTTGCCGTTGTGAAAAAAGTGGGCGCGTTGTCTTTCCCCGTCTTTTTCGTTTGATACGTAGGCAGGGGATAGCCCTTATCTTGTAAATATTCTTGCAGCTTGCCTTTGTAATTTGCCTGTCCGTCCGCTTTGGGAAAATGACGAAGCAAAAAGGCGTTGGCTTGCTCTAACCCGCCGTCTAAATAGATAGCGCCGATAAGCGTTTCATATAAGCTTGATACCGTTTTTCCGCCGACGTTGGCTTGACCGCCTTGATAGAGCAGATATTTGTCTAAACCAAGCCCCAGTACCGTTTGATACAGCGCTCCTTCATTGACTAGGCGCATACGCTCTTTCGTCATTTCGCCTTCGTTTTTTTGCGAAGAGGCGTATTGCCATTTGGCAATTAAAAATCCCAGCACGGCGTCGCCTAAATATTCTAACCGTTCGTTATCCTCGCCGCCGTGCTGCTGGGCGTAGGAAGAGTGCGTAAACGCTTTTAATAATAGACTTTTGTCTTGGAAGACATAGCCGATAAGCGTTTCTATTTGCTCGTAAGGGAAATTTTTCATTCTGCTTATTCCGTTTGCGCGGGAGTAGCGGATGCGGCTTCTGCTTGTTTTGCCTGTTCGTCAAGCTGGGCAAGCATTGCTTTAATTTTCTCTACCATACCCCCTCTTACAGCGTCTGCCGCTTGTGCAATACACGCCGCAAAGCCTTTGGCTTTGGAGTTACCGTGTCCTTTTACCACTGCTTTGGGCATACCTAAGAACATTGCGCCGCCAACACGCTCGTAATCGAGCGTGGTACGGATACCGCCCACGAGGTCTTTTACAAGCAAATAACGGAGCTTGTTGAAAAGGTTTTTACCAAATTGTTGTTTGAGCACCGCGCTGACCGTTTTGCCGCAGCCTTCGATTGCTTTCATTGCGATATTACCCGTGAAACCGTCGGATACAACCACGTCGGCGTCGCTGTACATAATATCTCTGCCTTCGACGTTGCCCATATAATCGATACAAGGTACTTGCTTTAACAATGCGTTGGCTTCTTGGTGAATCAAATCGCCTTTATGGTCTTCTGTGCCGTTATTAAGCAAACCGACTTTGGGCGTTTTAATGCCGTAGGTCGCTTGCGCGTATGCCGTTGCCATCAATGCGAAATGGACGAAATTGACGGGCTTACATTCTAAATTTGCGCCGCAGTCGCAAAGCAAGGTTGCGCCCCCTCTTGCATTAGGGATAAGCGGACAGAGCGCAGGACGGGAAATGCCTTTAATTCTGCCAAGCTTGATAACGCCCGCGGAGAGCACTGCTCCCGTTGAGCCCGAAGATACCAAGCCGTCTGCCTTATCTTCTTTAAGAAGATTGAACGCAACGACGGTGGAAGAATCCTTTTTGAGTTTTACCGCTTTTGCCGGTTCTTCTTCCATGGTGATAACTTCCGTTGTGTGTACGATTTCGATACGGCTTGCGTCGTATTGGTACTTAGAAAGTTCTGCTTTTATTTGCGGTTCGTCGCCGACTAAAATGAGCGACAGTTCTTTATCTTTTTCAAGCGCGACTACGCTGCCTTTGACTTGTTCCGCGGGGGCAAAATCGCCGCCCATAGCGTCTACTGCGATTTTTATCATAATTTTTTTCCTTGCGTGAAATTAGTATTCTAAGTTGGAAACCGTACGGGGATAAGGTACTACGTCGCGAATGTTGCTGATGCCCGTTAAGTACATTACCATACGTTCAAAGCCCAAACCGAAGCCGCTGTGCGTCGTGCCGCCGTATTTTCTTAAGTTGAGATACCACCAGTAGTCTTCGGGGTTCATACCGAGTTCTTTAATGCGATCGTGCAATTTTTGATAATCGTCCTCTCTTTGAGAACCGCCGATAAGTTCGCCGATACCAGGCACGAGCAAGTCGGTTGCCGCAACCGTTTTCCCGTCGGGGTTTTGCTTCATGTAGAAGGCTTTGATTTCCTTTGGATAGTCCGTTAAGAATACGGGCTTTTTGAATACCGTTTCTGTGATGAAACGTTCGTGTTCGCTTTGTAAATCCTTACCCCAGAAAATGTTTTTATCGTCGAATTTGTCTGCATTTTCTTTTAAAATTTCAATCGCTTCCGTGTATGTCAAACGAACGAAGGCGTTTTCGGAAACGTTCTTTAAACGCTCTAACAAGCCCTTGTCTACAAATTGGTTTAAGAAGTTAAGCTCGTCTTTGCACGTTTCGGAAACGTAGTCGATAATGTATTTTACCATTGCTTCGGCTACGTCCATATCGCCTTGCAAGTCGCAGAATGCCATTTCAGGCTCGATCATCCAAAATTCTGCAGCATGGCGGGCGGTGTTGGAGTGTTCCGCTCTAAACGTAGGGCCAAAGGTGTATACGTTGCCAAACGCCATTGCGTACGTTTCCGCGCTTAATTGGCCGGATACGGTAAGCGAAGCCTTTTTATTGAAGAAGTCTTGCTTGTAATCGACTTTTTCTTTACCTTTTGCAATTTCGTCGATATCCAAGGTGGTTACTTGGAACATTGCGCCCGCGCCTTCGCAGTCGCTGCCCGTAATGATGGGGGTGTGCACGTATACAAACCCTCTGTCATTGAAGAATTTGTGAATTGCGTACGCCGCTTGCGAACGGATACGGAATGCCGCGCCGAAAAGGTTGGTTCTCGGACGAAGATATGCGATTTCACGTAAAAATTCTACCGTGTGGCGCTTCTTTTGTAAGGGATAATCGGGCGTGGATTCCCCTTCGATTTGGATTTCCGTCGCCTTGATTTCGTAAGGCTGCTTGTTTTCGGGCGTAGCGATTACGATACCCGTTACGATAAGCGCACAGCCTACGTTTTGATGCGCAATTTCGTCGTAGTTAGCAAGCGTTTCTCTTTCAAATACAATTTGCGTGTTTTTGAAACAGCCGCCGTCGTTCAACTCGATAAAGCCAAAGGCTTTAGAGTCGCGTATGCTTCTTGCCCAGCCCGCTACCGTTACTTGTTTGCCATCATAAGCGGGAATATTTTCGTTAAGTGTTTTAAGTTGAATTCTCTCCATCTGTCAACCTGCCTTTTTTAGAAAAAGCCTGCGTTTTGTCATTTGACGGCTTTTTCGCATTTTTTCTTCCTTATTATATCATTTTTTTTACAAAAACACAAGAGTTTGAAGGCATTTTCTTTATTACTTACGCTATTTTTTTGATGATTATTCCCTGTTGTGCGGCATAGCTGTCTTTGCGTAGGCGCTTACGCCCGATTAGCACATCTCCGACGTAGCGTTCAAGGTATGATTCACTTTTTAAACCCGACTTCTCGCGGCGGAGAATTTTATCCTCTTTTCCCTCTCTTACAATGGGTTTTGGCGGCGGGATTTCTTCGGTAATATAGGAAATAATCTCGTACCTACCCCCTCCGTTTTTACCATAAACGGAAATTTTCAACGCGCCGTTTTCCGCCTTCGCCCGCAAACGAACAGGGGTAGAAAAAACGTTGAAAACGCAAAGATCACTGTTGGAAGAAACCATAGCGTCGCGAGAGGGCGGAACGTAAGAAACAGGCAAGGAATGCGGATGGCTTTCCGTTACCGTTAACCCTGCTAATAAAACGGCGTTGTAGAGGGTGCTGCTCACTTGGCAGACACCGCCCCCTACCCCGACCACAAATTCGCCGTCTATAATAATTTTTGCATCTTGAAAGCCTGCCGAGCGGGTGCGTTTCCCTACCGTTTGATTAAAGGAAAATTCGCCGTATGCCTGCAAAATGATGCCGTCAATACGCTTGCAGGCAAGCTGGATATTTTTTGTTCTGCCTTTATCCTCTTCGTTGTAGTAGGTCGTATAAGAAGACAGTTTTTCCATCTCAGCGGCGTACGCCTGCAAAGGCGTCGGCGGAGTAATGAAAGCAGCGAAAAAAAGCACGCAGAGTTGCGCGCAAAGCAGAAAATAAAAACGAACGCCCTTTCGTTTGGACGTTCGTGTGGTGTTACGTGAATACATTTTGCGCCCCGTCCTAATCGTTATGTACGGTTACACGGGTGTATTCAAGGGGGAATATTTTTTTATTAAACGCATACCTGCCCCTTGCTTATGCGTTAATTCCCAGCTTTTCAAGTAATTTTTCTGAGGGGTAAAAAATCGGAGAGCCGATAGAGTATTTTTCGTTTTCTTTATGCGTATCCGAACCGCCCGTAACGAGCAATCCGTATTTTTCCGCAATAGAAAGATAGTACGCCGTCTCCTCGTTAGTATGCGTCGTATATATCCCTTCTATACCATCTACCCCGTAGGCGCAAAGCGCTTTGATAAGATTTTCTTTCCTTTCGGGAGAAAGGGCAATTCTGCCAGGGTGCGCAATGCTTGCAACCCCGCCTAATTTATGAATGATATCCACTGCGTCTTGCGGCGTGGGTCTTCCAATACTCGAAAAAGCAGGTTTGCCGACGGTGAGATATTCTGACATAAAAAACCCCGCGGAAAGACCGCCCGAAACCGCCGCCGCTGTACGCGCAACATGCGTCGTGTGGATAGGCCCGTTTTTGTCGACAAGGCGGGCGCGCACGTCGTCTAAACTAAGCGTATACCCAAAGGATTTCAGCTTTTGAATATTCTCTTCCGCGCGAGCATAAGAGCTGTCGATACGCTCTTGCAAAAAGGCAAAATAATCGGCATTTTGTTGACAGTTATAGCCGGTAATATGCACTTTCGTGCCACCCATGTACGCGGATACTTCCCAACCGCGCACGTAAAGCAACCCGTTTTCTTTAGCATATTTTTGCTTTTCTTCGTCGCCCCCCATTGTGTCGTGATCGGTGATAGAAAGCAATTGTACGCCGTTTGCCTTTGCCCTTTCGCATACTTCTTGCGGTGTATATTTTCCGTCGGAATAACGGCTATGCGTGTGAAGGTCTGCCCGAATTTGCATTATTCTTCCCCCTTCTCACGTTTAATTTTTCCTTGCTCGATACGAATTTTTTTACAATCTGCGCCGTAGAGTACACGCTCGGCATGGGTACAAGTTAAAATCGTTTGCATAGGAGAAATGCGCTTTAAGAGTTTTTTACGGCGGGGTAAGTCGAGCTCGCTCATCACGTCGTCTAAAATTAAAACGGGATATTCGCCTGAAAGCTGTTTAAAGATTTCCACTTCGGCAAGCTTTACGGAAAGCGCCGCTGTCCGCGTTTGACCTTGCGAGGCATAGGCTTTGGCATCCTTGCCTGAAATGAAAAAATCTAAATCGTCGCGGTGCGGGCCTACCGTCGTGTAACCTAAACGAAGGTCTTTTTCGTAATTTGCAGACAGCTGTTTTAACAAACGCTGTGCAATTTCGTCCTCTTCCCCTTTATACGTTTTATCAAGCGTAACGGAGAGTTCTTCTGCGCCGTCCGTCAAAAAGGCATGCAAGTCTTTGGCGTAGGGAGTGAGTTTTTCTAAAAACTCACGGCGTTTTTTGCCGATAATCGCGGCATAACGGCAAAGCTGTTCGTCCCATACGGGCAAGGTATCCAAAATAAGCGAAACGTCATGGTTTTTTAAAAGCACGTTGCGCTGATCGAGAATTTTATTGTAACGAAGAAGCGCCGTATAATATGCAGGCGACGTTTGCGAAATGGAAATATTCATAAAACGGCGGCGTTCGTCCGGACCGTCTTGAATTAAGCGCAATTCGCCCGGGGAGAAAAACACGCTGTTGATGTGCCCCATCAAATCGGCATTTTTAGAAATTTTACTGCCGTTGACTTTAATTTCGCGCTTGTTTTCGTAAATATCCGCGGAAATAGTAACTTTGCCGTAGCGGTTTTCGGCTTCGGCTGTAATTTTGGCGTTTTCTGCGCCGATACGGATAAGCTGTTTATCATGACGAATACGCAAAGACGCGCCCGTGCAAAGATAAAAAACCGCTTCCGCACAGTTTGTTTTGCCTTGCGCGTTTTTTCCGAAAAGCACGTTTAAACCATCGGAAAAGGTAAACGTTTCCGATTCGTAATTTCTAAAATTTTGAAGAAATAATTTTTTTATCTGCATTTCTTAAAAAACCCGCCAAAAATACTTTCTTTCTCGTCGATTTTGTATTATAATTATATCAAATAATTTTGAAAAACACAAAGATTTGAAACACTTATTTTCAAATTTAAGAAAACGGATTTTATAAAGGGGCGAATTTTGCTCCTTTAAAGCGACCAACCCACCGTTAAAATGTGGAGATACTAGTTAAAGCAGGAAAGCGAGCATTTTTGCAGGGAGTTTACTTTGTGTAAACGAGCAAAAAAAGCGCAAACTTGACGAACTTTAACGCCGTATATACACATTTAGCTTATTCGCAAGCGACCAACCCACCGTTAAAATGTGGAGATACTAGCAAGACAAGGCGCAGGAGTATTCCCGACGGGAGTGTACATAGACGTACACGAGCGAGGGAACCACGCACTGCAACGAAGTATTGCGCCGTATATACACATTTAGCTTATTCAAAGGAGAAAACTCTATGGAAAATACTCAACTTCAATTTATCTGGAAACAAATTAAGGACAAGGCTGAAATGTTGATTGTTCCACACTCTTTCGACGCATTTATTAAAATTCTTGAGCCGATTGATATTGTTGGGAAAAAGATTATTTTACGCTCGACAAGCGATTTGAAAGCCACCACCGTTATGAACAAACACGCGGAAAAATTGCGCGAAGCAATTATGAAGTGCGACCTTGGCGTTTCCGATTTTAAATTGATTGTGGACGGAAGCAGTATTTATAATTTAGAAACGGATGAAGAAACGCTGAGCGATTTATTCCAAGGCGCGCCCATCAATAAAAATTTCACCTTTGAATCGTTTGTGCCCGGCGCAGGAAGTAAGTTGGTTTACGAAGCGGCGAAAACGGTTGCGGAAAACCCCGGCGAAGTGTTTAATCCCTTGTTTATTTACGGGGAATCGGGGCTTGGTAAAACGCACTTGATGCACGCTATCGCCAATAAAATTTCGCAAAACTTTCCGCAAAAGCGCGTGCTTTATACTACTTGCGAAAATTTCTTGAATGAGTTTTACGAATCGCTGACACAAAAGAGCAGTGCGAAATTCCGTATGCGTTATCGCAACGTGGACGTACTGATGATTGACGATATTCAATTCTTGAAGGATAAAAAGCAAACGCAGGAAGAATTTTTCCATACCTTTAACGAATTGTCTTCGCAAAACAAACAAATTGTATTGACCTCGGACAAGCACCCCACTGAAATTGCAACGTTAGAAGAACGTTTGCGCACACGTTTTGCCGGCGGTATGATTGCGGACGTACAACCGCCTGAATTGGAAAACAAAATCGCTATCTTAAAGAGAAAGGCGTTGGATAGAAAATGCTTTATCACCGACGACGTATTAGAATTTTTAGCAAGCGATTCCGGCCACGACGTAAGAACGTTGGAAGGTAGACTGACAAAAGTGATTTTCGCTAGCAAATTACACGAAGAGCCTATTACCATCTCCCTTGCTAAAAAAGCCTTGAATGAATCTATTCGCGAAACGGAAGAAAAGGAAGAAGTTACGCCTGAAAGCATTTTATCTGCCGTTTGTTCTTATTTCAAACAAACCAAAGATGATTTAATCGGTAAAGGGAAGAAAGCCGACCTTGTAAAAGCGCGTCAAATTTGCGCGTACTTAATGTGCGATATGCTTTCTCTGCCCCTTGTTGCTATCGGGAAAATTATCGGCGGGCGCGACCATACTACGATTATGTATGCGCGCGATAAAGTAGAAGAGTTGTTGAAGTTTAACGAACGTATCGCTAAAGAAGTAGACGATATCAAAAATATTATTTTAAAACAGTAAGCTTTTTATGAATAACACGGAACACACGTTTATTGAATATAATGCAGACGCCGTAGTAATCGGCGCGGGACACGCCGGATGCGAAGCCGCTCTGGCGCTTTCTCGTTTGGGTTTAAAAACCGCTCTTTTAACGCTGAATTTGGACAGCATCGGCTTTATGCCTTGCAATCCCTCTATCGGCGGTACGGCAAAAGGACATTTGGTGCGCGAAATTGACGCCCTTGGCGGTGAAATGGGTTTGGTTGCCGATAAAACGGCGTTACAAATCCGTATGCTCAACGTCGGAAAAGGGGCTGCGGTGCAAAGCTTGCGTGCGCAATCGGATAAAAACGCATATCATAAGGAAATGAAGCGCGTGCTTGAAAATGCGCCGTTGTTGCGGATTATTCAAGCGGAAGCAAGCGAGATTTTGGTTGAGGACGGAAAATGCGTAGGCGTTAAGACCGTTTACGGCGGTATTATCCCCTGCAAAGCCGTTATCGTTTGTACGGGCGTATATCTCAACAGCGAAACGATTGTTGGAGAAGTGGTACGCAAGGAAGGCCCGAACGGGTTTTCTAATGCTACCTATTTAACGCAAAATTTAATTAACCTTGGCTTTAACGTAAGACGGTTTAAGACGGGGACTCCCGCCCGTATCGACGGCAGAACGATTGCTTATGAGAAGTGTGAAATTCAACACGGGGACACGGACATTTATCCTTTTTCGTTTATGAGCGAAAAAGCGCCCGAAAACAAGGCGCCTTGCTATCTCACGTACACGAATTTGACAACGCACGGAATTATTTTAGAAAATCTTGATCGTTCCCCCTTGTATAACGGCACGATTGTTTCGACAGGGCCGAGATACTGCCCCTCTATCGAAACCAAAGTGGTACGTTTTAAGGATAAAGAACGCCACCAGATATTCATTGAACCCGAAGGCGCAGGAACCAACGAAATGTATATTCAAGGGCTTTCGACCTCTATGCCGCACGACGTACAAAGGGCTATGTATTCTTCCGTAGCCGGTTTGGAAAACGCGGATATTGTGCGTTACGGGTACGCGATTGAATATGACTGCATAGATACTTTGGACGTTTTGCCGACGTTGGAATTTAAAAAAATCGAAGGCATTTACACCGCTGGACAAATCAACGGGACTTCCGGTTATGAAGAGGCGGCGGCACAAGGACTTATCGCCGGTGTAAATGCGGCTTTGAAAATTAAAGGACTCCCTCCCTTTGTTTTACGCAGGGACGAAGCGTATATCGGGGTATTGATTGATGATTTGGTTACCAAGGGCACGGACGAGCCTTATCGGATGATGACTTCGCGCGCTGAACACCGTATTTGTTTGCGGCAGGATAACGCGGATTTCCGTTTGACTGAAAAAGGATACGCTTGCGGGTTGGTAACAAAAGAGCGTTACGAACGGTATTTACAAAGAAAGGCGGTTTATGAAGAATTGCTTGAAAAAATGCAAGAACGCGTTTTACCCAAAGACGCCGCCCCCTTTTTAGCTAAGTATGGCTTTGACGAACCCTCTAAAAGCATTTCCTATGCGGATATGTTAAAGCGCGTAATTCCCTTAAAGGAAGTGATGGAATATTTCCACGTATTTGAAGAATATTCAAAAGACGTGTTGGAGACGGCGGAAATTACCGTGCGCTACGAAGGGTATTTAAAACAAGGTTTGGAACAAATTGAACGGGCGAAAAAGTTAGAAAGCAAGCTGTTACCCGAAGATATTGATTATTCGCAAATTAAAGGCTTGCGTTTGGAAGCGCAAGAAAAATTAGAGCGTATCCGTCCTTTTAACTTGGGACAAGCAGGCAGAATTTCGGGAGTAAATCCCGCGGACATTTCTGTGTTGATGGTATACCTTTCTACCAGATAATTATGTTGTAAAATGAAGAAAACGAGCGGTTTTAACCGCTCGTTTTTTTGTTTCAACGCATACCTGCCCCGTTGGTTTTAGGGAAAAAGGAGTTAATTTAATGCTCGGTATAATCGATATTCGCCTAGAGAATCCACACAAATATAACTTAAGTCGTCGTAGCCTTTTACTTTGTAAAACGGTACTCGGTTGTTGTTATAATAATTGTAAACCCCTTCACAGATAATATAGTCGGTGTTTGGGTATTCTTCCATAAAGGCTTGAATATCTTCACTGCGAATAATATAACCAAGTAAATCGCCTACTTCGTTGTGGTCGACGCTCGTTTTTACCCCTACACCTTGCACCATTTGATAGTGAACGCCGTTATATTCAATGTCCTGCGGAATGGATTGCACGTAAAAGGATTCGCCCGTAGATGAGCTATCGCTCGTATCACTGCTTTGAGGCAGGTCGTTTGACGGAGCTTCCGAAGCTGTATCAGCAAGAAAATTACAAGAAGAACACGCTAATATAAAACAAATTGCAAAGAAAAGACTGATAATTTTTTTCATTTAACGCCTCCTTTATTTTTCGTTTTGGATATTCGTTTCGCCTATAATGTACTGCGGGCGGTGTTTGGTTTCCTTATAGATTTTGGAGATATACTGCCCCATCACGCCAAGGCAAAAGAGCTGTACGCCGCCGACAAAGAGAATAATACAAATGGTGGACGGCCAGCCTGCCACCGAATCGCCATAACAAAGCGCACGAATGAACACAATGAGCAATGCGATTGCAGCTACAAACGTCAACCCGATACCGCACCATGAAGAGATTTTTAAGGGCGCGTCCGAGAAGTTGACAATACCGTCTATCGAATATTTTAACAGTTTCCAAAAACTCCATTTGGTTTGACCTGCAACGCGTTCAACGTTTTCGTAAGGAAGCCAGTACGTTTTAAAGCCTATCCAACCGAATATACCTTTGGAGAAACGGTTGGTTTCGCTCATAGTTACAATAGCGTCTACCATTTGGCGTTTCATCAAACGGAAATCGCGAGCGCCGTCTACAACGTCGGAATCGGAAATTTTATTCATAATTTTATAAAACATTTTCGCAAAGAAGGAACGAATTTTCGGCTCGCCTTTGCGAGTTACTCGGCGTGTGGCAACACTGTCGTAATCGCCGCTTTTGATGATTTCCATCATTTGCGGAAGCAAGGAAGGCGGGTCTTGCATATCCGCGTCCATTACCGCTGCATAGTCTCCCGTTACATTGCAAAAACCTGCATACATTGCCGATTCTTTGCCAAAATTGCGGGAGAAGGAAATGTACTTTACACGCTCGTCCATGGCACCCATGTCTTTAAGCAAGCTTAAAGTTTTATCTTTTGAGCCATCGTCGATAAAGAGCATTTCAAACTCGTATTCGCTCATTTCGCTGGTAACACGTTTTAATTCTTCGTATAAAAAAGGTAAGGATTCTTCTTCGTTGTAGCAAGGAATGATGAGTGAAATTTTTTCCATAATTTTCTCCTGTACGTTTACCTTTTTATTATACTACATGCGCGCGCGTTTGTCAAGAGCAAAATAAAAAGGACAAGCCTAAGCTTGTCCTTTTGTGTTTTTTTGAGAGAGCTGTATCGCAGAGAATGGTTGATTAGTCATAATGGCTTACCGTAGGAAAATACGAGCAAGACAAGTGAAATGCAAGGGCGTACTGGAAGTACGTAACCGAGCATAGCGCGCCGTATTGCGAAGTATTTTACAGGTAAAAATCAACCAAGTGATGCGACAAAGCTTTATTAGTCTTCAAGTTTTTCCAAGAGTTTCAAATCGATACCCTTTTCGCCGATTTTAATGATTTCTACTTTCACCTTGTCACCGATATTGAGTACGTCTTCTACTTGGTTTACTCTCTTTTCGGAAAGCTTGGAGATGTGAACCATACCGTCTTTACCAGGAGCAAATTCAACAAACGCGCCTACTTTAGAAAGGATACGAACAACAACGCCTACGAACATATCGCCTACTTCGGGATCGTGTGCGATCGATTGAATGATTGCTTTTGCTCTTTCTGCGTTTGCTACGTCGCCGAAGCATGCTACGCATACAGTACCGTCTTCTTCGATATCAATCTTCGTGCCCGTTTGTTCGATAATCTTGTTGATAACCTTACCTTGCTTACCAACAACGTCACCGATTTTTTCGGGGTTAATTTGGAAGGAGATAATCTTGGGAGCGTAAACGGAAAGTTGTTCTGCCGTTTGAGGAATGCATTCGAGCATCTTACCCAAGATGTGACGTCTTGCGTCTTGTGCTTGTGCGATTGCGTCGAGCATGATTTCTTCGGAGATACCCTTAATTTTGATATCCATTTGGATAGCCGTGATACCCTTTTCCGTACCTGCTACCTTAAAGTCCATATCGCCAAGGAAGTCTTCCAAGCCTTGAATGTCCGTCATGATAACGTACTTGCCCGTTTCTTGATCTTTAATCAAGCCCATTGCACAACCTGCTACGGGTGCTTTGATGGGAACGCCTGCATCCATAAGCGCCATCGTCGAACCGCATACGGAAGCCATCGAAGACGAACCGTTAGAAGACATGATGTCGGATACCACGCGGATTGCATAAGGGAATTCGCTTGCATCAGGAATAACTGCAACGAGCGCTCTTTCTGCTAATGCACCGTGACCGATTTCACGACGGCCGGGGCTTCTTAACGCCTTTGCTTCACCCGTACAGTAGCCGGGGAAGTTGTATTGGTGCATATATCTCTTTTCTTCTTCTTCGTCAAGGCCTTCCATACGTTGCGCTTCGCCAAGCATACCAAGCGTACACGTGGTAAGAGCTTGCGTTTGGCCTCTCGTGAAGATTGCGGAACCGTGAACTCTGGGAAGAATGCCGTGTTCACACCAAATAGGACGAACTTCTTTAAGCGTTCTGCCATCGGGACGGATACCCTTATCAAAAATCTTCGCGCGAACGATATTCTTTACAATGTAATAGATGGAATCTTTTACTTCGCGGATTTGGTCGGGATAGATTTCGCTGAAATGTTCGATAATTTCTGCTTCTGCAGCTGCTTGTCTATCTTGTCTTTCTTGTCTATCAAACGTGTCGAGTGCTGCAAACAACTTGTCGTAAGCGTATTCTTTTACTGCTGCGTCAAGTTCTTCGGGAATGTGGTAAAGTTCCATTTCCTTCTTGGATTTGCCTGCTACCTTTGCGATTTCTTCTACGAACGCGCAAACCTTTTTGATTTCTTCGTGGCCGTACATAATTGCGCCAACCATTTCAGCGTCCGTAACTTCTTTCGCGCCAGCTTCGATCATAAGGATTGCGTCCTTCGTACCTGCCAACGACAAGTGAATGGTGCTTTGTTCTTTTTCTGCAACCGTAGGGTTGATGATATATTTGCCGTCAATGCAGCCTACGATAACCGAACCCGTGGGGCCTGCCCAAGGAATATCGGAAATGGAGAGCGCTACGGACGAACCGATCATTGCGATAGGTTCTGGAGCGATATCGGGATCAACCGAAAGAGCGGTTGCTACAACTACTACGTCGTTGAAAATTCCCTTAGGGAACAAAGGACGGATAGGTCTATCGATAAGACGGCTAACCAAAATAGCTTTATCCGAAGCTCTGCCCTCTCTCTTTTTGAAACCGCCAGGGATTTTACCTACGGCAAACATTTTTTCTTCGTAATCAACGGAAAGAGGGAAGAAATCCATCCCTTCTCTTGCTTTTTCCGACATACATACGGTTACGCTTACAACCGTGTCCCCGCAACGAACAAGACACGCACCGTTGGCTTGTTCTGCGTATTTGCCTACTTCAACAATAAGCTCTTTGCCTGCGTAGTCTGTTTTGAATACTTTAACATTTTCTAAAGATGGCATTGTAAAAATTCTCCTTATACTATAATTCTTTTTTGTTCTTGTCCTTAGCCGTCGCCCGACGGTTAAAGATATAAAACGCGATTCGCCGTGTTTGACTATGCCGTCGCCAAAACTTTAAACCTCGTTTTTCACAAAAAAGAGCGAGTTTAAAAAACCCGCCCTTTTCTGCTTGTTTACTTTCTCAAACCTAATTTTTCGATAATCGCTCTGTATCTCATAATATCTTTTTCTTTGAGATAGTCGAGCAAACCACGACGCTTACCTACCATTTTCAAAAGACCGCGACGGGAGTGGTTGTCCTGCTTGTGTTCTTTCAAGTGGTCGTTAAGGTGATTGATTCTGTACGTCAAAAGTGCGATTTGCACTTCGGGAGAACCCGTGTCGCCTTCGTGAGTTGCATATTGAGCAATGATTTCGTTCTTTTCCATTTCTTTTTATCCTCCTATGGAATGTTTATCGTACCGCTAAGCAAAACGTAGAGACTCGTCAAGCTTGGCAGCCGTCATTAACTATAATATCATATTCTTTTATAAAAGTAAATCAATTTGAGCCGTTTTCTGTAAAAAATTTATTTTTATTTTCGATTATTTCGTCTATTTTTTCAATATATGTCTTTAAATCTTTTTGCGAAGCAAAGCGAGTGATTTTTCCATTATCGAAAAAGACGCGTTTAGAAACTGCGTTTGCGCCTACTGCTAAGTTATCCGTCGTTTCTTCCATAATATCTACGTTATACACGCACGCCTTATTCGGCTTGGTCCAACCTACATTTTCGTTATTGCCCACCTGATATTTTTGGCGGTACATATAATAAGGCAAATACCCGGCTTGACTTAAAATTTGGCGAGAAGAAGATACCATGTCTGCAACGAAATCATTTTCAAGGTAGGAATTTTGCTCTTTTAACTTCGCGCCTGCCTTTAATGAAAGACAATGCACCGTGATATTTTCTGCGCCCGTTTGCACCGCTTTTTCCACACTTTTTATAAACGTTTGCACGTCCTCGTCTTCCAGTCCTGCAATTAAATCGACGTTGACGTCAAAATTGTATTTTTCAATCATCTCAAAGGCTTGATATACTTGTTCAACCGTATGTCTTCTGCCTATCTTTTTTAAGGTATCATCGGAAAACGTTTGCGGGTTGATACAAATGCGCGTAACGCCGTAATCTTTTAAAAGCTTTAATTTCTCTTCGGAGAATACGTCGGGACGGCCTGCTTCTACCGTGTATTCACATCCATTTTGTCTAATTTCAGCAAGCGGTTTGAGAACTCGCTCCAGCTCGTTTACTTCTAGTGCAAATGGTGTTCCTCCGCCGATATATAAACTGCGCAAATTCTGCACCAATGGTTTAGACGCGAGAATTTCTTTTTCTAGACAAGCTAAATACGAGGGCAAAAACACCCGCGTTTTTTCAATGGGCGCTGTGATAAACGAACAATACGCGCATTTGGTTGGACAAAAAGGAATGGAAACGAAATAGTCTACGTCCCCTGCCTTTTTTTGATAAACCCCTTCTTGCGTTTGTAATATTTGTTCGACAAGTGTAATATTTTCTTCGCTGACTTGCATCTTTTCAAAGAGCGGGCGGAAAGGCTTGCCGTTTTCCAACTCCGTATATGCAAGCTTGGTGGGACGAATCCCCGTGAGCGCGCCCCAAGGCATTTTTACCTTGTATTTTTCGCTTAAGATGGAGTATAAACAAAGCTTGGCAAAACGGCGTTCTAACCGCTTATATAAGATTTCGTCGCATACCTGCCCCCCATCTTTAAAGGAATAGGCTTGCCCGTCTACGATAAAATTATTACAAAAAATCCCGTCTTCATAACGGAATTCGTGTTGAATATTTTGCGGACGGTTTGGGAAAAGACGAACAACGTCTAGCAGTTCATTTTCTAAAAACGCGCAATTTGTTGTAAAAACTATTTTTTCTTCTGTCATATTATGCGTCTAATACGAAGGGATTATATTCCCTTTCTCTTTGTAAAGTGGTCTGTTCCTGATGTCCAGGATATACGGGCATATCCCCTTCTAAAGCGGTTAATTTTTTTAAGCTTTTGCGCAGTTCTTCTAAATTTCCCGTCGGGAAATCTGTTCTGCCGATACTGTCTAAAAAGAGAGTATCTCCTGAAAACAACGCTTTTTCTGCGCCTACCTTGAATAAATAACAAGCGCTGCCCTTGGTATGCCCTGCCGTTAAAATACCTTTAATTTGCATACCGCAAAGCTGCATTTCTTCGCCGTCGGCAAACGTTTTATCCACCGTATATAATGGCGCGGGCGCACCGAAAAGGGTGTGCAAATCTGCGCTTGTTCCTACAAGCGTTTTTTCCTGCTCGCTGCAAATTACCTTTGCGCCGCGGCGTTGTAACTCCTCTACGCCTGCCACGTGGTCGAAATGACAATGGGTAAGTAAAACGTATTCCGCCGTCAAACCGAGCTTATCCAGCTGGGTTTGCACGCGCGAAGAAGAAGGGTCGATAACGACGGCTGTTTTTTCATCTGACATGATAATATACCCGTTACTGCCAAAGCCGTACGGGTACACAGTGTAAATTTTCATACGGGTTATTTTATGCCATCATAATTTCGGAAATGACGTCGAGTACCTTTTCATAACAACCGCCACAGCCCGTAGAGCAATGCGTGATGCGTTGTACGTCTTTGAACACTTCTAAAACGTCTTCCATTTTATTGTGGTTTACGAGTGCGCGTTCGATATCCGTATAGCTAACTTGTTTACAATTGCAAATGATGATGTTTTCCATAAAAACTCTCCTTTTATTTCCTATATTATAACAAATTTTTTTGCTATTTTCAATAGTTTTTAAAAAAAATCGGCAAGAACCCCGCCGATTTTTTTATCTTTCTTTTCTGTTGTTGTTAAGTCAGCGCTGTGATACGATGCACTTCGTAAATACGTTTATCCGCGCACAGCTTTTTGATAAGCATATCTACTTCGGCAACGTCTGAAATAGAGATGGACGCTTCTAATACGGCGTCGTGGTTTCTATCTATTCTGCCGTTGACTGCTGTGATGGCAAGCTTGAGTTCTGATACAACGAAGGAAAGTACGGCAAGCGCTGCGCCTTGGTCGGTTGCGCGAATGGCAATATTCGCGTTGTAACGCTGTTTCGCACCCGACTCTCTTTGCCAAGATGCCGGTAACAGACGTTCTCTATGCTGACGCATATTCGGACAGTCTGCACGGTGAACCACCACACCCCTGCCACGAGAAGTAAACCCTACGATTTCGTCGCCGGGAACGGGGGAACAACAGCCCGCAAACTTGCAAAGCAAGCCCGATTGGCCATTGATAAGCACACCGCCCGTCGTTCTGCCCGTAGTGCCGCTTGTATGAATTTCAAAGGCTTTGGGCGTTTCTTTTTTATAAAAATCAATGAGTTTAAAAAGAATTTGGTTGACGGAAATAGAGCCGTAACCCACCGCCGCAAACATTTCGTCGCGTTCGCCAAACGAGAAGCGTTCGGCTAGGCGTTTGAAGCTTTCGTCCGTCAAAAGCGTGGAAAGGGTGTAGCCTTTTTTCCGCGCTTCGTCGTCCAGCTTCATCTGACCGATTTTGATGTTGTCTTCTTTGAGTTCGTTTTTAAAGAACTGCTTGATTTTGGCTTTCGCACTAGATGATTTAATGATTTTTAACCAGTCTCTCGACGGACCTTTGGAGTTGGGCGACGTAACAACTTCGACTACGTCCCCTACTTCAAGCGTTGCGGTAAGCGGTACAATTTTTGAATTGACACGCGCACCAACGCAATGATGCCCTACTTCCGAGTGAATGGCATAAGCAAAATCGATAGGAGTTGCACCAGGCGGCAAAGAAATTACTTTTCCTTTAGGGGTGAAGACCAAAAGTTCGTGGCTGTAAAGCTCCGTTTTTAAGGCGTCTATAAACTCGGTGGAGTCTTTCATAGAGCCCTGCCATTCCATCATCTCGCGAAGCCACGTTAAGCGGGTTTCAAAGTTGGTGGATTGTTCTTCCGTTTTCCCCTCTTTATATTTCCAATGCGCCGCGATACCGAATTCTGCGATACGGTGCATTTCTTCCGTGCGGATTTGAATTTCAAACGGCTGGCCAAAACGGGTCATTACCGTCGTGTGCAGGGATTGATATTTGTTGGGCTTGGGCGTTGCGATATAGTCTTTAATTCTGCCCGGAATGGGTTTCCACTTTTCGTGGATTCTTCCAAGTACCGTATAGCATTCTTTGATGTCTGTAACGATAACGCGCACAGCCGTTAAATCGTAAATTTGTTCGAGCGTTTTGCCCTTATTCTTCATCTTTTTATAGATGGAATAGAAGTGCTTGGGTCTGCCGAATACTTCGCCTTTTACGCCGTCGGCATCCATCAATTCTTTAATTTCTTCAACAATTTTAGCAACAAATTCTTTACGCTCGGATAATTTTGCGCTGATGTTTTGGACGAGTTCGTCAAACGCTTCGCCGTCCAAATGCTTTAAGCAAAGGTCTTCTAATTCGCATTTGATTTGCGAAATACCTAATCGGCCAGCCAAGGGCGCGTAAATATCCAACGTCTCTCTTGCCATTTTTTGACGGCGTTCTGCAGACAAAAAACCAAGCGAACGCATATTGTGTAAGCGGTCTGCCAGCTTGATGATAATGACGCGAATATCTTTTGCCATCGCCACGAAAATTTTACGGAAATTTTCGGCTTCTTCCGCCTCTTTGGATTTAAACTCGATTTTTTCCAGCTTGGTTACGCCTGCAACAAGCTGTAATATTTCTTCGCCGAATTCACGGCGAATATCCTCGTCCGTAACGGGAGTATCCTCAATGACGTCGTGCAAAAGCGCCGCCGCAATCGTTGCGGCGTCTAAGCCTAACTCCATTAAAATCTCTGCGACTGCGCAGGGATGAATGAAGTAGGGTTCGCCAGAAGCGCGTTTTTGCTCTTTATGCGCCTCTTCGGCATAATGGTACGCTTTAACTAGCTTTTCGCTATCTTCGTTGGCGTATATTCGATTGATTTTTTCAAGCGTCGCCGTCATAAGTTATACTTCCTGTAAATTACAAATTTTACGATAGATGGACGAGTCGGTTAATTCGGCTTTTACACCGCGGTAAACGGTAAATTTACCATCTTCAAACGAGACTAAGCCAAGTTCTTCAAACACGCTTAAAGCAA
This sequence comes from Candidatus Scatosoma sp., assembly GCA_045660265.1. Lineage (GTDB taxonomy): Bacteria > Bacillota > Clostridia > Christensenellales > Borkfalkiaceae > Scatosoma. The sequence continues at coordinate 37,420 of JAZRDM010000033.1, forward strand.
AAATAAATTCGCGTAAATTGAAACCTAATGCGTCGCAGGAAATTGCAAGTTCTTCTGCCGTAGCACCGTTTAAAGAGTGTATTTCACGGCGGAGTGCGGAAAAGATTTCAAGTAAGCTTTCCCTTGCCGTATCTAATCCTTCGAACATTTTATAACCGCAAATTTCTTCGTTGACGTACACCTGCTTTCCTTCCAATGCCTTTACGTTGAAATCGGACGGGGTATCTAAAAATACAACGTCTTTAAAACCGCTTAAATCGGCATCAGGCGCAGGGGAAACAATCAGCGCGTTAGCTAAATTTCTAGACGAGGGATAGAATAAATCACAGCCAAATTTTTCTAAATTTTCATAGAAACGAAGAGTGCGTCTATCCGAAGCAATCAAACAAAGCCCGTAAGGACATTCGCTATCTTTTTGCGTGATAATTTCTTGGATTTTTTGAGTATTACAAGCCGTTACATCCACGTCTATTTTTTCAGCATACGAACGGGAAATTGCGTTGGAGAAGATGCTTTCCGCTACCCTTCTGCCCGTTTTTCCGTCGTAAATGAAATCGCGGATGTAACCCTTTACATATTCTCTGCCCTTAAAGCGTGAAATACCAACGTCGAAAACAATTTTTTTACGAACGTCGCTTTCGATAATTTTTAAATGCTTTAAACCAGAAAAATACATCAGGTCGATATATTCGCTACGCACGTTGATGTGCGGGGATTGCGCTTTTGTGGGGCGAGCATTGCACACACCTGCCGAAATAGAGAATAACGGACGTCTATGCCCTACGCCATAAGGCTCCATTTGTATAAGCTCTTTGGCGAATTTTTCCGAAAAAGGTTGCGTAATTTCTTCGCTGATATAAATTTTTTGCTCGAAATCCTCACGGTTATACTGTGAAGCAATTTCTTCGTTTAAGGCTTGTTCTAGTTTATCAAAATTTTCAAAGCGGATATTGATACCCGCCGCTTGCGCGTGCCCGCCAAACTCTTCAATATACTGAGAGCAATTTTTTAAAGCTTTGAATACGTTGACGCTTTCGATACTGCGTGCACTGCCTTTCAGCATATCGCCATGGTGAACGAATAAAATGGTCGGGCGGTTGTATTCTTCTGCAATTCTTGCAGCGACAATGCCGACAAAACCCGTATTCCAACTTTCGTCGGACAACATAATAACGTGTCCGTAAGCGCCTTTTTCTAATAATTTTTTCTTAGCGGATGCGTATAATTCGTCGCAATATTTTTGACGCTCTGTATTATACAAGCACAGTTTTGTGGATAAATCGTAAATTTCCGATTCGCTTTCACTGGTAAATAAGCGGAATGCCGCACGGGCATCCCCCATTCTGCCTGCTGCATTGATACGGGGCGCTACGTTAAATGCAAGCGTTTGCGCCGTTACACCGTCATACGTTTTTCCGATTAACGTGGAGAAACAGGGACGGGGATTGTTATTAAACAGCTTTAAGCCTTCCGTAACGATATCACGATTTTCACCAAGCAACGCCACGCTGTCCGCTACCGTTGCAAGCGCGGCAAAATCGAGATACTCGTATGCCTTTTCGCCGATTAGCGCGCACGCTAATTTGAACGCTACCCCTGCGCCGCATAAATTATCATAGGGATAATCGTCGGTGAGCTTGGGGTTGATGATAACGCAATCGGGTAAAACTTCAGGAAGCTCGTGATGGTCGGTAACAATAACGTCGCAGCCAAGCTCGTATATATATTGTGCTTCCTGCGCGCAAGAGATACCACAGTCGACAGTGATAAAAAGTTCGGGATTGCAATCTTCGAAAATTTTATCTACCGCTTCTTCAGAAAGCCCGTAACCGTCGGCGCGTTCGGGAACGTAAATGTGCGCGTCGATACCAAAATCTTTTAACGCATGGTACATAATAGCAGACGCGCAAACGCCGTCGGCATCATAATCGCCAAATACGGCAACGGTTTTGCCTTCGTTGCGCGCTTGCGTAATCATTTCTACCGCCTCTTGCATACCTTTCATCAAGAAGGGAGAAAGGAAATTTTTATGGGACGGACGCATAAAACGGCGGATTTTTTCAACCGTGTCAATCCCTCTTGCGTATAAAATGCGGGTAATATGTTCCGTATACCCAGACGCGCTCGCCAAATCGGCAATAATATTTAATTGTTCTGCCGAAAATGAGTATTCGGGAATAATTTTTTTCATAAAACCCTTTTATAAATGACTTTTGTAAATAAGAAAAATTCGGGCGGGATGAGTGTTAATACCCCCGCCCGCCCGATTGTGTTTGATGTGGATTATTCGCCTTTTTTATAATCGTATCTTGCTTTTTCCGCTGCCTTTTTATCTGCAATCTTTTTAAAGAACAAATAGGATGCAGGTGCGAAGAACAAGGATGCGAACGTACCGGAGATAGTTGCAAGCAACGCGAAGATACAGAACATACGAACGGTATGCGTTGCGATTGCGCCTACTACAACCAACGCGATAGCTACCGCGATAGCGAAAATGACAATCGATTTATTTGCAAGGTTGGATACAACGATTTCTTCCGTGTTTGCATCCTTTCCTGCCGATTTGGTTGCATCATGAATTTTGTTGTACGTAAACATGGTTGCAATTGCCGTAAACAACAAATCGAAGAACAACACGTATACGATAGAAATGGAAATAGGCAAACGCGTAATTACGCAAACCGCAGACGTAAGACCTGCGCTTAAGCACATAGTAAGAGCAAGCGAGAAACCTGCCGCAAAGTTGTGGCGGAGAATGATATAACCACCAGCCAATACGCCGAATAATACACCTGCAAGTACAGTGCTGAGAACATATTCATCAGGAAGTCTGTCGATTACTTTTTCTTGTGCGCCGATAACCGAAATAAACGAACCCTTTAACGCGCCCGTTTCGCCCGTTGCTTCGTCGAATTTTGCGTTGAGCTTTTTCACTGCTTCGTTAACGTCAACGTCGTTTTCGAATACGTAAACGATTTCGCTGTCTTCACCGTTCATTTCACCGTTTTGTTGATATGCGTATTTTACACCGCATTCTTCAAACGTGCTGTCGCAAATTTCTTCTACTTGTTCAAGTTTGGTCGCATACGTGTATTGGTTTACCGTTACCGTAACCGTTTTGCTGTGGTCGAAGGTGATATCGTTGTTTACGCCGAAAATGAACATTGCGATTAAGCCGACAATAATAACGGCTACGCATACAATCGACATAAGCTTAAGTTTATTTACGCTGTTTTTAATTGCTCTTTCAAATTTATTCATCATCTTCTTCCTCCCTTACGAAGCGGAAGTATTTATGCTTGTCTGCGCTTGCGGATAAGAAGATATGGTTGATAACTCTTGTCCAAAGCAAGTTACAGAACGCACCCGTTACAAGACAGATAATTGCTTGCAATGCTACCGTGAATACACCGCCGATTGCAACCAACGAGATGATTGAACCAATAAGCAATACTGCATAAAGATCTACCATATGGAACAACGTGTTTTTATAACCGTTCTTCACTGCGGATTCAATCGTCTTACCGTTATCAAATTCCTTCTTAATTGCATTATAAACGTGCGCATTGAAGAAGTTAGTAAGCAATAATACAAGAAGGAATACTGCTACCGTACCTAAAGACACTTCGAAAATACCGCCCGAAATGAACGCGAAGCAAAGACCCGTTACGATAATATAAGAAACCGTCGAGTACATGTTAACAACACCGAATCTACCGAAGAATACGATAGGAAGTACGATACATGCTACGATTACTAAGAAGAGCGCGATATACAAAAGCGTAAGCACTTCTTCACCGTAAACGGATTCGAACGTTCTGATTTGATTGCTAACCGGTTGGAATTGAATATCAAAGCCGTTGCTTTCAAGTGCAGAATTTAATACAACGTTGATCATCTTAACAGCAGCAACGCCTTCTTCATATGCCAAACCTACCGTGATAAGATTATCCGTGATGATATGGTCTTGGTAAATTTTAAGCATTTGCGTTTCGCCGATAAAAATATCCAACGTGGTTGCTTCCGAACCGGAAGACGCTGCCGACGTGGTCGTAAGCGTATCTTTGATTTCTGCAACAGCTTCTTTACCTTCTTCCGTCAGCTTAATATCGATAAATACTACTTTCGATTCCGTCTTTACGTTAAAGGTGTCGATAAGGTCGCTTGCTTTTGCGTCCTTTTCCGTTAACGCGTCCATCGTTTCGCCGCCTACTTGCATATCGATTGCGCCGGTGTAAGCAAGATATTCGAACGTGGATGCGTAGTTTACGTCGGATGCGGGAATTTCTACTTTAATCGAATACCCATTGACGATAGATACGCGGCTAGACGAATATTGCAATTCGCTTACTTTCTTATCCATTTCTGCTGCAAGTGCTTTGAATTCGGTTTTGAATTCGTTCGTCAACTTACCTTTTTCGAGAATGCCTAAAGATTCGCTTGTGCTGAAATACAAGTTGCCGATCTTTTTATATTCTTCGTTGCCTTCTTCGTTTGCGTCGGGATAGCTATCCTTGTATTCGTTTGCCGAAATAACGCCTTCCGGATAATAATACGCATAGTATCCGCCGCCGAGATCCGCGCTTAAATCATACTGCATTACTGCAGGGTTCCAAATTTTTACCGTACCAGGTACAGCAAAGGTAGGGAACACCGTGATTGCGCACAATACGGCGATAATGACGGAAAGAATTACCATCAACACCACCGATTTTTTCTTGCCCATAAATTGCCTCCTATTTGTTTGGGGTTATCCCCATTCAATAATACCTTTTTATTATAGCCTATTTCTTGCCCTGCCGTCAAGTCTTAAGGGTAGGTCTAATAGACTTTTTTATCGTTTTTAGAATTTTTTTTGCTTGTTTTTAAAGAGTTTTACTCTCTTGTTACTTATTAAGTAACTTTTTTTCCGCGAGAATGTGCATTGCGCATTCGATACGCTTTTTCATCATTGCGCAAGTCGTTTCATACGGTTCGTCAATGTCGCCGTTGAAATGATAGTTGTTTGCACTGCAACCACCCGAACAAATAAACTTCGCAAAACAGCCGTCGCATTTCTTTCTTGTGAATAAACAAGAATTTTTAAATTTCTCGCGTAAGTCGGGACGGACAATTCCGTCTTTTACGTTACCCATTAAGAAGTTTTTATCCCCTGCAAATTGATGGCAAGGATATAAGTCGCCGTTGGGAACAACCGAGAAATATTCGTTGCCTGCACCGCACGCGGATACCTTTTTAGAAAGGCAAGGCCCGCCCTCTAAATCTACGTTGAAATGGAAGAAATTAAAACCTTGTCCATTTGCATAGCGTTTTAAATATTCGTCGCAAAGCGTTTCGTATTCTTGTTCGATAGCGCCGATATGTTCGTCTTTGATTTGTAAATCGGGAATTTCCGTAACAACGGGCTCCATGGAAATGGAATCGACGCCTTGGTCTGCAATAAAGAGTACGTCTTTGGCGAAATCGAGATTTTTTGCCGTGAACGTACCGCGGACATAGTAGCTCTTATCGCCGCGCATAGAGATGAATTTTTTGATTTTATCGATAATTAACGCGTACGTGCCTTTGCCATTGATGGATTTACGAATAGCGTCGTGCACTTCCGGACGTCCGTCGAGCGATAATACCACGTTTTCCATTTCTTCGTTGAAAAATTCAATCGTCTTATCATCTAAAAGCAAGGCGTTCGTCGTTGTGGTAAATAAGAATTTCTTACCTACTTTTGCGCCCTCTTCTTTTGCGTAATAAACCGTTTGTTTTAAAACGTCTAAGTTCATCAAAGGCTCGCCACCGAAAAAGTCCATTTCGAGAACTTTTCTGTTTCCGCTGTTTTTCAACAGGAAATCAACCGCCGCCTTAGCCGTTTCAAAGCTCATGCTTTCGCGCTTAGCGTGGTATGCCCCCTCGTCCGCAAAGCAATAACGGCAACGGAAGTTACAATCGTGGCAAATATGAATACAAAGCGCCTTAATTTCGTTGCTTTTCATAGGATACGCTTTGATTTCTTCTTTGTTAAATAAGCCTTGTTCTTTCAACGCTTCTACGTCGGACAAGATTTCTTGAATTTGCTCGTCCGTGATATAGCTTATATCGACGTTTTGCCCCTCTTCCTTCGCTTTAAGGAAATCGGCGGTGGCGGTATCGCACTCGTGCAACGAGCCGCTGCCTACGTCGAAAATGTAATTTTTGTCTCGATAATTGAAAACGTGTATCATAATAAATCTTTCTCTTTTTTTGTGAGGTTTTAGTATGTTTTTGAATGTGTTTTTCGCCGTAAAAACAACTAATCTAATACGCAAAATCGAGCGAGCTTATTCCGCTCACCCGAACCATATGCTTTGTATGCTTTTTTACGGCAAAAAACGGCGCAGAAGGTCGCGGCCCTTGCGCCGAGCTTTTTAGCCTTAGCGTTTAATTATTTACGTTCGATTTTTTCTTCTCTCGTAATTCTTTCGCAAGATTGGTTGCCTACCGTGCAGCTCGTTTTACAAGCGGATTGGCAGGTACTTCTGCATTCGCCGCAGCCCGTAACTTTCTTATCTTGAGGTTTTGCAATCGTTTTAATCATAGCAATTTCTCCTATACTATAAATTTGATAGTACTATTATAATACACTTTTTTGGAAATTGCAAGCAGTTTACGCAACTTTTTTTAGACATTATCATTTCTGTATTATCTAAAAACGTTGACACTGACCATTCCCATAACCGCGCCCGCCGCCGCACAATAGGCAATTTCGGCAAAAATAAGCCAACCTAACGCCACGCCGCCGCCTAAGAAAGAAAAGGCAAAGGTGGTAAGCATGGTCGCGACGACGCCGATTATTCCCCCTTTCATCCACCCTTTTTCTTCGCGCACAGAACTGAAGACCGCCAACGCGATAGAAAGTATTTTTAGCGTTTGATTGACAGGCAAAATTGCACTATCGGGAATATCGGAAAACAATAAAATAAGCGAAAAAACGAGCGCAAATAACACACTAAAGAGCAAAGATAACACGCCGCCTTTTATAACCTGCATAAAAAAAGAGGTTTGCGTGTGCGGATTTTGATGATAGGACATAAAAAACACCTCCGCAATATCGTATGCGAAGGCGTTTTATTTTAGAACTTATTCGGCTTTTTCTTCCGTTTCTTCTTTAGCTGTTTCTTGATCTTCTTCTTTGGGTTCTTCTTTCTTTGCTTGCGCATCCGTTTGATACACAGCTTGCTTGTCGAATTTAATATACGACTTGCCGTGTGCTTCCGAGCCCGTTTCTAATACGAAGGTGTTATCTTCATGGTTTACTTCTACAACGATACCGCAAATACCGCCAATCGTTTTTACCTTGTTACCAGGGCCGATTGCGTTAAGCATATCTTGCGTTTCTTGCGCTCTCTTTTTTTGCGAACGAGAGTTTAATACCATCATAACGACCATTACGCCGATAAGAAGAACGACCATTACCCACGATAACGTGTCATTGCCTTGAGTTGCATCCGTTAATAAATTAAAAAGCATTTTTATTCTCCTTTTCTTTACGAAAATATTTTTGTATATTATTATCATACCCTTTTTTAAAGGGTTTGGCAAGTGTTTGCCTTATATTTTTAAAAAATTTGGTAATTATCGCCAATTTTTGCTTATTTTGGCTTCCTTATTATATATAAATAATACAAGTAAAATTAAACTTGAAGATAGTTTTTTAGCCTAAATAACCGGGTTGCCACAGCTTGACAATGTATTACCATTTTCCAGAGCCACCATATTTCTTATAAAACTCTCTCGTGTAATCCTTGACGTATCCGCCCAAGATGGAGTCGCGTAAACCTTTCATCAATTTATGAAGGAAGGTGATGTTATGCAAACTCAGCAACATAGCGCCGTACATTTCATTAACGTTAATTAAATGGCGCAAGTATGCTTTGGTATAATTTTTACAGCAATAGCAATCGCACTCTTCGTCTAACGGCGAGAAATCTTCTTTAAATTTCCCGTTGCGGACAACGACTCTTCCATGCGAGGTCATTGCCGTACCGTTACGCGCAATTCTTGTTGCCAACACGCAGTCGAACATATCCACGCCGCGAAGGGTGCCTTCGATTAAGCAGTCGGGCGAACCTACCCCCATCAAATATCTGGGAACGTCCGTAGGAAGCTTGGGTTGTAAGTCTTCTAACAATTCGTACATTAAAGGCTTGGGTTCGCCAACTGACAAACCGCCGATTGCAATACCATGCTTGACAAACGGCAAGGTACGCTCTAAACTTTCCGCGCGCAAGTCTTTATACATATTGCCTTGCACGATAGGGAAAAGCGCTTGATCGGGCTTATTGTGGAATTTATAGCATCTTTCTAACCAAGCAGCCGTACGAAGCATTGCTTTTTTAGATTGATCGTGCGTGTAACCGTATTCGCTACACTCGTCAAACGCCATAATGATGTCTGCGCCGAGATTTTGTTCGACCTGCATTGCCTTTTCAGGCGTAAAGAAATGTTTACTGCCGTCGACGTTAGACGAGAATTCTACGCCTTCGTCTGTAATTTTATTCAATTTACCAAGCGAAAATACTTGGAAACCGCCGCTATCCGTCAAAATAGGTTTATCCCAATGCATAAATTTATGCAATCCGCCCGCCTTTTTTACAATTTCGTCGCCCGGGCGCATGTATAAATGATAGGTGTTTGATAAAATAATTTGCGAGCCCGCTTCCTTTAAATCGCGCGGAAAAACACCCTTTACCGTTGCTTGCGTACCCACCGGCATATACACGGGAGTTTCAATATCCCCGTGCGGCGTGTGTAAAATACCCGCTCTTGCGCCTGTTTCAGGGTCGGTTTTGATTAGTTCGAATGAAAAAAACTCATTATTCATATTTTTTTTACTCTTTTTGCGTTATTTCTTTTTTTACCCGTTTAGTATAGCATATTTGATAAAAAAACGCAATCCTTTTTTTAGCTTTTTAAATTTATTCGGTATATTCACATATTTTATACATTTATTCATAAAAATAAAAAAAATTAAAAAAAAACTTTAAAAAATATGCAAAAAACATTTGACATTGTGAATAAATAGTCATATAATAAGTTCATCAATTTTATGAAACTATTTTTTTAGGAGCTATATTATCATGAAAAAAGCACTCATCAAAACTTTGGCACTTTCTTTAGCAGCAGTTTCTTGCATGGCTTTCGCTTCTTGTAACGTTACGACGACGACCGATACGGACGCATTAAAGCTTATCGATATCGAATTAACCCAAGAAGAATATGCATTTGCTGTCAACAAGAACAACGCAGAACTTCTTAGCAGCGCAAACGAATATCTGGCTGAAATTAAGAGCAACGGTCAATTTGACGCAATCGTAAACAAGTGGTTCGGCGAAGGCGACGCTCCTGTTGGATACGAAGCTGGTACGTACGACGAAACGAAAGATCAATTGGTTATCATTACCAACACCCCCTTCGAACCTTTCGAATACACGGGCGACGACGGTAAATACTACGGTATCGATATGGAATTGATGGTTGGTTTTGCTGATTACCTTGATAAAGAATTCTGCATTATCGAACACTTAGATTTCGATACCATCTGCGATAAGGCTAACGAATACACGAACGGCGTTGTTGCTGCAGGTCTTACGGTTTCGGAAGACCGCGCTGAAGTTGTAAACTTCACGAACAGCTACTACTCGGCAAGCCAAAAGCTTATCGTTGCTGGTAACGATACGAAATTCGACGCTTGTCAAACGGCTGCTGACGTTGAAGCAATTTTGAAATCGCTTGATAAGACGACGACAATTGGTTACCAAAACGGTACGACTGGTGCTTACTATGTAAACGGCGACGCTGATTGGGGCTTCGATGGTTTCAACGTAACCCCCTCCGGTTTCAGAACGGCAGCTCTTGCAGCACAAGCTTTGGTTAATGGTAACATTCAATACGTAATCGTTGACGCAGCACCTGCAAAAGCAATCGTTAGCAAGCTTAACGCAATGAACTAATTTCAACAAATTGTATATTAGAAGTTCCTCGTTTCTCTGAATCGAGGAACTTTTTAAGGAGTTTAAATATTATGAGTTTTGAAAGTTTCGCTTTGAGATGGGACTTGTTCTGGTCGAAAGCCGTTCAGCCTGTCTTTTACGAAAAAATATTAGAAGGCTTGCAAAATACCTTCTTGATTGCCGTGATTGGTTTTGCAATCGGGTTTTTATTAGGTACTGTTTTAGCTGTTTTTAAACTTTTACCCAGCAACAGTAAAGCAGGCAAAATTTTAGGCGGTTTTTCCGACGTTTATATCGCTATGTTCCGCGGTACGCCAATGGTTGTGCAATTGCTTGTTGCCTATTACGTTTTATTGCCTATCTTCGCATTAAAAGCACCTGCATTAACTGTAGCCGAAATTATGTTCGGTTTAAACAGCGCTGCATACGTTTGCGAAATTATGCGAAGCGGTATTCTTTCCGTGGACCAAGGACAAATGGAGGCAGGCAGAAGCGTTGGGTTAACGTATATGCAAACAATGTTCCGTATCGTTTTCCCGCAAGCTATTAAAAATATCCTTCCTACGCTTGGCAACGAATTGATTATGTTGATTAAAGAAACATCCGTCGTTTCTTTGGTAGGTGCAACGGATTTGTTCTGCGCATTCCAATATATCGGAAACAACAACTACGAATATATGATTCCTTATTTGATGATGGCTGTCATTTATATCGTTGTAATTGTTATTCTTACGTTACTAATCAAACTTCTTGAAAGGAGGATGAGAGCAAGTGATAAGCGTTAAAAACATATATAAAAGCTTTGGGCAGGTAGAAGTGCTTAAAGGCGTAAACTGCGATATCAATAAAGGCGAAAAAGTTGTTATTATTGGGCCTTCCGGCAGCGGTAAAAGTACTCTTTTGCGTTGTATGAACCTCTTAGAAACCCCTACTTTTGGTGAAATTTGGTTAGAAGACAAATTACTCACCCCTATCGATCCTTACTTGCATTATGACGTAATCCGTCTGTCCAATACCTACAAAACTATGGTTGCAAAAATTAAAGCGGACGGCAGCGAAAGCACGGATGAAGAAATTGACTTAGCTGTTATTAAAGAAATCAAAGAAAAAGATTTGTTAAAAAAGAACGAAGGCAAAGCATACAAGGACGAAATTAAAAAGTTGTTTAATCAAAGCTATATCGACATCAACTTAGCAAGACAAAAGGTTGGTATGGTTTTCCAACAATTTAATTTATTTAACAACCTGACCATCTTAAAGAATTTAACCTTGGCGCCTGTACTCTTAAAATTAAAAACGCAAGAGGAAGCAGATAAAAAGGCGATGGAATTACTCGAAAGAATTGGGCTTTCTGAAAAAGCAAACGTTTATCCCTCTACCCTTTCGGGCGGACAAAAGCAACGTATTGCTATCGTGCGTGCTTTGATGATGGAGCCTGAAGTAATGTTGTTTGACGAACCGACGAGCGCACTCGATCCTGAAATGGTTGGCGAAGTATTGGCGTTGATGAAGCAAGTTGCTGACGATGGTATGACCATGGTTATCGTTACACACGAAATGGGCTTTGCCAGAGAAGTGGCTTCGCGTATTATCTTTATCGACGAAGGCATCATCAAAGAAGAAAATAACCCTAAAGAATTCTTTGAAAATCCCAAAAACGAAAGATTGCAAGAATTCCTTTCTAAAGTATTGTAAGCGTAAAATTATTAACGTTAGTTTTGCTTGAAAGCATACGTTAAATAGATAGTTTATAATAAAATCCCTCGCTTTATGCGAGGGATTTTTACTCTTTCAAAGCTTCTGTGATAAGTTGTATCGCCGTTTTAAAACCAAACTCATAGCTAGCAAGCAACTCTTCTTTATTCCTATCTGTTTTCAGGTTAATATACTCCGAAAAAATACTTCTTTCGTCTATTAAAAGATTTTCATATAAATAATGATATAATTCCCACTCTCTATTTTCCTTTTCACGACAAACCTTCCCATAAGGAAAAGGTTCATTTTCTTTATGTAAATAATATAATTTTTCAATGATTTTTTCCATATTATAGTCTCCAAAACTTTTTTTGCTTTTATTATAGTAAGTTTTTAGCGTACTGTCAAGTATTAACTGACTGTTTTTCGCTATAATTTATATATGAAATTTACCGAAAGATTTAATGAACTAGTTTCTATATGCGGAAAACCGCAAACGCAAATTGCAAAAGAAATAAACGTTTCCAAACAATGCGTAAGCGATTATAAGTCGGGAAAAAGTCTTCCGTCTTTACAAACGCTTTACTTGATTTGTCAATGCTTGGACGTTACTGCCGATTATTTACTTGGATTATCAGATGAATATTAAAAAGAGCAAACCCAACGGTTTGCTCTTTTCTTTTGTTGTAAGCGATTATTCTAACTCGAACGCGCCCGTATATAATTGATAGTACGTGCCTTTTTGATCGATAAGCTGATCGTGGGTACCGCGCTCGATAATTCTACCTTTATCAAGTACCATAATAGCATCAGAGTTGCGGACAGTGGAAAGCCTATGCGCGATTACGAATACCGTTCTGCCATGCATCAGTTGGTCCATACCGCCTTGCACAAGCGCTTCGGTACGCGTGTCGATAGACGACGTTGCTTCGTCCAAAATCATAACGGGAGTGTTGGCAACTTCCGCCCTTGCAATCGACAACAACTGACGTTGACCTTGCGATAAGTTGGCACCGTTATTCGTAAGCAGCGTGTTGTAGCCTTCGGGCAAGCGGGAAATGAAATCGTGCGCGTTTGCGAGCTTTGCCGCTTCAATACACTCTTCGTCCGTTGCATCCAATTTACCGTAGCGGATATTTTCCATAACCGTGCCTGTAAATAAGTTTGTTTCTTGCAATACAATACCAAGCGAGCGGCGAAGATCGCTCTTTTTAATTTTATTTACGTTAATACCGTCGTAACGAATTTTACCGTCTGCTATGTCGTAGAAACGGTTGATTAAGTTGGTAATCGTCGTCTTACCTGCGCCCGTTGCACCGACAAAAGCGATTTTTTGACCAGGCTTTGCATACAACGAAACGTCTGTTAAAACTTGTTTTTCGGGAACGTAACCGAAATCGACCATTTCCATAACAATATCGCCGCGAAGACGGGTATACGTCGTTTCGTCCGTCTCTTTATGGTAATGTTTCCACGCCCATACGCCCGTGTGTTCCGCAGATTCGTGAATATTGCCCTCTTCATCCACAGTCGCATAAACGAGCGTAACGTAGCCGTCGTCCACTTCGGATTCTTCGTCCATTAAAGTAAAGATACGGGACGCACCAGCCAAGCCCATTGCCACCATAGAAACTTGTTGCGACATTTGGTTAACTATTTGCGCAAAGTTACGGGAAAAACCTAAAAAGGCAACGATTGTACCGATATCCAACGCCGCTTTTTGCGCGTCGAATAAATTACCAAATCCCCAGTTGGGTACTTGCAACGCAAAGAGCAACGCACCGAAAATAGCAATCAAAACATACGTGAAATTTCCGATATTGCCTAATATAGGACCAAGAATATTACCATAGATATGCGCGCGTTCGCTATCTTTAAAAAGCTTTTCGTTGAGTTTGTTGAAATCCTCTTCCGCTTTTTGTTCGTGCGTGAATACTTTGACAACTTTTTGCCCTTTCATCATTTCTTCCACAAAACCTTCTTCGATAGCAAGCGAGGTTTGTTGTGCTACCATATATTTTGCACTGTTTCCGCCGATTTTCTTCATAACGAAGGTCATTGCTACCGTACACAAGCCCACCACCAAGAAAAGCCAAAAGCTGTAGGTAAGCATCATAACGATAGACGCAATCAGCGTTAAAGCGTTACTGAATAAATTGGGAAGACTGTGCCCGATTACTTGGCGAACAGCGTCGGTGTCGTTGGTATAACAACTCATAATTTCACCGTGCGCGTGCGTGTCGAAATATTTAATAGGCAATTTTTGCATTTTGCTAAACATTTCCTCACGGATATGATACAGCATACCTTGCGTAACAACTGCCATAATACGCGCGTAACAGAAGGTGGATAACGTAACCAACAAATATACGACGACCATCATAATAATCATGCCCGTCAGCGTTTGATACAACGCATCCGTCATTCCGCCGTTTTCCAATGCGGGCGTAATGACATTGTTTACCAAGTCTTTCATATAAACCGTTGAAACTAAGCTTCCCAACGCGCTGAATACCAAACAGAATAAAACAACGAATACTTGCCACTTATAATATTTAAGCAGCATTTTGATAAGCCTAGGCATTGTGCCTTTTTTAATTGCGCCCTTGGGAATAGGCATCATTCCGCGTCCGCCGCGCATAGGCTTTATAGCTTGGGGTTTTTGTTCGTAGTTTTTATTTTCCGACATTATTCTTCACCCCCTGCTTGCGTATTATCCGCTTTGCTTTTGGTTTGCGCTTCGTGAATTTCGCGGTAGACGTCGCTTGTTTGCAACAATTCTTCATGCTTGCCGCAAGCGATAATTTTACCGCCATCCATTACGATAATTTTATCCGCGTGTTCCACAGATGCCACGCGCTGCGCGATAATAATTTTTGTCGTTTCGGGAATTTCCGTTGCAAAGGCATGACGAATCAGCGCGTCCGTTTTGGTATCTACCGCACTGGTACTATCGTCTAAAATAAGAACCTTAGGCTTGCGAAGCAACGCTCTTGCAATACAAAGACGTTGTTTTTGACCGCCTGAAACGTTAGAACCGCCTTGTTCGATATACGTATCGTAACCGTCGGGGAATGCAGAAATAAACTCGTCTGCCTGCGCTAATTTACAAACGCGGACAAGCTCTTCATCACTCGCTTCAGCGTCGCCCCAACGCAAATTTTCTTTGATCGTTCCCGAAAAGAGCACGTTCTTTTGCAATACGACGGCAACCTCTTTGCGCAAGACATCTAAATCGTAATCTTTTACGTCGACACCGCCGACCAAGACCCTGCCATCCGTTGCGTCGTATAAGCGGGGAATCAACTGAATAAGCGTCGTTTTAGACGAACCCGTCCCCCCTAAAACACCCACCGTTTCACCCGAATGAATGGTTAAATCGATATCCGAAAGCGCATAGCGTTTTGCTTTTGCGGAATATTTGAAATTAACGTTTTCAAACACAATACTGCCGTCCTTTACTTGCGTTACTGCATTTTCAGGAGAAGTGATATCCGTAGAACAGTCTAATACTTCCGCAATACGACGGCTGGATTCGATAGACATGGTCAGCATAACAAAGACCATTGAGAACATCATCAAACAAGACAGCATTTGAATACCATACGCAATCAGCGCGGAAAGCTGACCGGTACCAAAGCCTTCGTATGCTGCCCAAAATTCTGGATTGATAATTGCAAACGAAGCAAAAACGGAAATGAGAATGGATGCGAAGTTGATGCAAAGCGTCATCATAGGCGTATTAAGCGCAAGGATTTTTTCGGCTTTTGTAAAGTCGTCTCGTACCTGCCCTGCTGCTTTTTTAAATTTTTCCGTTTCGTATTCTTCTCTTACAAAAGCTTTTACCACGCGGATACCGCCCACGTTTTCTTGAACGGAATTGTTTAACGCGTCGTACTTTTTAAAGATTTTACGGAAAAACGGCATTACAAAACGCATAATTGCGATAATTGCTGCCGATAAAAAAGGCACAACAACGACAAAAACCCACGCGAGCTTGGGATTGATGGTAAAACTCATAATAATCGCGAAAATAAACTGCAACGGGATGCGCACAACAATACGCAAACACATTTGGAAGGATTGCTGTACGTTGGTAACGTCCGTCGTTAAGCGAGTAACGAGCGAAGATGACGAAAATTCGTCCACGTTTGCAAACGAGAATTTTTGCACCTTATAAAATAAGTCGTGGCGCAAATTACGCGCAAATCCACAACTCGCCGTAGCGGCAAGTCTGCCCGCCGAGAAACCGCTTAAAAGCGAAACAACGGCAAGGGAAAGCAAAATGACGCCGTACTGCAAAACAAGCTGCATGGCTGCGTCTGCATCAATGGGCGTCCCGCTGATTTTGGTAATCAGCTCCGCCATAAAGAAAGGGATTAAACATTCGCAAAAAGCTTCTAACGCCATAAAAATCGGGGTGATTACGGCAGGCTTTTTAAACTCCCTTACACTTTTCAACAACGTTTTTAACATAGTTGTTTTTTTCTTTTCTCCTTGAAATGATTTTTTTCATATAACATTATATTTTTTCTCTTTTTTAAAGTCAAGTGTTTCTCAGAAAAAATACTTACTTTCACGAAATTTTCATATATGAAAATTTTTTCATAAACGTGCCCGCGCACACGTAAAATACAAAATTTGACGATTTTTCGCAAGCGTTTGTAAAAAGGTTTTAGCAACTTTAAAATGCTCGTCGTCTAATTGCGCAAATGGGTCGTCAAAAATAAGCAAAGGCGGCGCTGTATACATACTGTCAATAACCGCCAAACGAACACACAAGTCGATTAAACGGCGATAGCCTTGGCTGTAAAACTCAATTTGACGGTAAAAGCCACTATCTTTTATAAGCGGTGTGCCTTGCCCATCAAAACAAATTTTAAACGGCTTTTCGCCAAACGCTGATAAATATTTTTGACAAGCGTTTGCAACAGGCGTTAAATATCTATCGGAGAGATTGTTTTTGGCTTGCAATAACAACTCTTTCGCCTTTTGTAAATTCTCGTAACGGCAGGTTAAACGCTGATGCTTTTCTAATAAAAGTTTTTCCTCTTCGTTTAATTCTTCGATTTCTAATTTACACAACGCCAGCGTGTCGTAAGCGTTTTCCAATGCGTGTTTTTGCCCAAGCAATTCTTCCTTTTGTTGCTGTAACGAAAATAGAGTTTGTTTTATGGACTGCGACGCCCCAGCTCTTGCGTTTATTTCATTGGCTTGCAACTGCGCAGAAAGCGTTTGTAAGGCCTCGCTTTTTTCACAAACGACGCGCTGCAACGATTGATAAACTTCCGCTTTTTCCTTTAACGTTTGCAACGCCAAACGAAAATCGTAAATTTCCCCAAAAGGAAATGTGGAAAAAGAAGCGCGTAAAGAGAATTCTAACTCCTCGCGTTTTTGCTTAGCTTTGCGATAATTTTCTAATACGTTTTCCTCTGTTTCCTCTAATAATACACGCAATTGTTCTTCACATTCTTCCAAGTGCGTTTGCGTTTCCAAATATGCTGTTTGCAAGGCGGAATTTTCCGTTAAACCCGTACCTGCCCCTTTGTCTTTCGATTTTTTTGCTATGCCGATGGAAATACATAAGAAGAGAATTCCCAACGCAAATAGTATCGCAGACACGACTGCCTCCGACTGCATAAACAGTGCGCCTATAAGAAATAGACCAAATGACAATGCAAAGAGAATTAACCCCGCCATTTTTCCCGTTGACACAGGCGTAACAGTAGGTATCGGCTCGCCTGCTTCCTGCAAGGAACGCTCGTAATTACCAAGCGCGCGTTCCAGCTCTGTTTTGCGTTCGGTTAAAGCACGTTTTTGAGCTTCCCGCTCGGTGTATAACGACGCTTGCGCTTGCATTTCTTCTTCTACGCGCTTACACTGCGCGTACTCTTGCGTTTGCGATTGCAAGCTTTCAAAGGGAATATTTTTTGGGTCTGCGTCCTTAAAAAACACCGCGAGCGGTTGCAGCTGCGTTTGCGCTTGCGTAAGTTGTTCTGCCAATTGTCCCTTTAATGCTTCGTTCGCTGCCGTATTGCTATTTTCTCCGCAAGTAGAAAGCTCGCTTGCGCAACGTTCGATTTTTTTATTCAACGCAGACACGGTGCCTTCTAATTGTACGATTTGATTTTGTAGCGACGGAGCTGACAACACTTTTTCGTCTAATAAACGGCGCTTTTCACGCAGTTGAGTAATACGCTCTTCCACCTCGTCGATAAGTCCTTGCGCCGGACGGCGTTTGGCTTTTAAGGCGCGCTCGGCGTTTTCAAGGCGGGCAATCGCACCGTCAATATCTTCACCTTGGCTGTTGGTAATGGCTCGGCTTAAACTATTTTTTAAATCCCCGTCAATGCCCGCGGGAGTGGCGTTTTCGTCGCTGAAAAAAACCGCACGTTCAAAACCGTCTTTGCCTACGCCGAATATTTTTTCGCCGATTCGATCGCCTGCGTCCGCAAAATCGTATGAAAGCATTTTACTGCGTTCGTCATAAACGCGCAAAACGTCTTGTGCCGGGGTTTTTCCAAATGCACGCTCGATACGGTATTGTTTGCTGTTGTATTCTATACCTAACGCACCGCCAAAACCGGAAGCGGACCAGGGTTCGTATTTTATACGCTCGTTATCGGAAATATTTTTCGTTCTTTTATCACCGATACCGTACAGCATTGCTTTTATAAAGGCGCAAAGCGTCGTTTTTCCCCATCCGTTTTCATGCAAAAATACGTTGAGCCCGTCTTGCAAGTCGATACGGACTTTTTTTAATTTTCCAAACCCGAGAATTTCGCAATAGAGCAGTTTCATATCTCTAAATCCTCCCCCGTAAGCGCTTTCACGGCAATGTCCAACAAGTCTTCTTTTTTATCAACAAGCTCCGTTTGCGCTTGCAAAATGCACACATATTCATTGAGCAACGGAGACGAGCGTAACAGCTCGCTCTGCTCTAACGCGGGCGTTGTTTTATCCTCTAATTTCAAAAAGAAAAAACGGTGGGAAAGGTTGCCTTCTATTTGGTAAAAATATTTTTTTAAGCTTGGCAAGCATACGCCTTTTAAGACAAGTTTTACTACGCCGTCCGCGTGTTGATTTTGTAAAACGCTTGCAATAGAATTTTCTAACTGCGTAAGCGTTTGGCACGCGGATACGTCTACCATGTACGAGTTTACCGTGCGGACAGTTGGAACAACGATAAACTTTTCGGCTATCATTCTGCCGTTTTTTATCTCGATTTCGTAAAAGCCTTTTTCTCCGCATTCGTCGAAACCGCGCGAAAACAGACAACCGCTGTAACGATACCCGCCTCGAAGCTGTAAGGGCTTTTGCGTTCTATCTGCATTGTGAATATGTCCCAGCGCTAAATAGTCGATATTTTTATTTTGCAACATTGGCAAACAAACGAGGTCTTTTCCGCAAAGTGCAGAAAGCTCGCCGTGTGCCATTACGATATTGTAAGCGTCTTTAGGTAAATTTAAGCGCGTGTAAGCTTCGGCGGTTAAATAATTTCCGTCGCTACCCGTAATTAGTATATTTTCCCCTACGCTGTAACTTTTAAAACCGTGCGCATCACTAAAAAGAAACAAATTCTTTGGAATTTCTCTCGTTTGCAACGCGTATTTGTCGTGATTGCCCTGACAATAAAAAAAGCACACCTGCGGGACAGAGGAAATGACGGAAAACGTTTCTTGCATAACGCTGGAGGATAACGTTCCTTCGTCAAACAAATCTCCGCAAATGAGCACGGCGGTTACACCGTTTTCTTTTGCGTAGTCGGCAACGTAGCGAAAAGCTGTCAGCGCTTCTTGTCGGCGTTGACGAGCTTTTTCGTTTGGTAAATTTTTAATGGCAGAGCCGATATGGATATCCGCCGTATGAATAATCTTCATATTCTTCCTCGAGCAATGAAATTCAGCTTTATTGTATCACAAAAATACTCGATTGTAAATAAAAAAGCGAAAATTTGTTCGTATTTTTTTAAAATTTTACTCCCCTATTTCCATAGGGGAGTAAATTATCTTTTATTCTTTTTCGACAAACAGTCCTTTTTCGCCAACTTTTACCACAAGCTTGTCGCCTGTAATAAAGTTTCCGCTTAAAATCGAACGCGCTAGCATGGTTTCAAGCGCATGTTGCATATATCGTTTCAACGGACGCGCACCGTAAACAGAGTCGTAGCCTTGTTCGACAATATAGTCCACCGCTTCCTCTGTAAGCGAGAGTTGTAACTGCTTTTCGGATAAACGTTTTTGAAGATTTTCAAGCAACAAGTACACAATTTTTTTGATTTGTGTTTTTACAAGCGGTTTGAAAAATACAATTTCGTCTAATCGGTTTAAAAATTCGGGTCGGAAAGAGGATTTTAACAGTCGATTGACTTCCTCTTTCGCCTGCGGAGAAATTTCGCCATTTTCGGTTATGCCTTCTAATATACTTGCTGAACCAAGATTAGAAGTTAAGATGATAACGGTGTTTTTAAAATCGACAGTTCTGCCTTGGCCGTCCGTAATTCTGCCGTCGTCAAGTACTTGCAAAAGCACGTTGAACACGTCGGGATGAGCTTTTTCTACTTCGTCAAACAAAATAACGGAATAGGGTTTTCTGCGCACCGCTTCGGTGAGCTGTCCACCCTCGTCGTACCCTACATAGCCGGGAGGCGCGCCGATTAAACGGGATACGGAATATTTTTCCATATATTCGCTCATATCGATACGAACCATATTCTTTTCGTCGTCAAACAGCGCCTTTGCCAGCGTTTTGGCAAGCTCTGTTTTCCCTACGCCCGTCGGGCCTAAAAACAGGAAAGAACCAATAGGACGGTTGGGGTCTGCTATGCCTGCGCGCGAACGTAAAATAGCGTCGGCTACCGCTTCTACCCCTTCCTCTTGACCGATTACACGCTGATGCAATACCTCGGAAAGACGCAATAATTTTTCTCGTTCTCCCTCTAAAAGTTTAGCAACGGGAATACCCGTCCAACGCGCTACAATTCGGGAAATTTCTTCTTCAGTTACCCTATCACGAAGCAAAGAATTTTCCGTTGAACTCAACCCTGCCCCCGTGCTTGCTTGTTTTTCACTTTCTTCTAACGCTTTTTTCAGTTCGGGAATTTTTCCGTAGCGAAGCGCGGAAGCGGACTCTAAATCATATTCTCTTTCCGCTTTTTCAAGCTTGGCGTTGGCTTGTTCTAATTCTTCGCGCAATTTTTGTACTTTGTTGATAGATGCTTTTTGCTTATCTAATTTCGCTTTCATCTCCGCATAGTTTTCGCGGTGCGAAGCAAGCTCTTTACGAATTTCTTGCAAATGCGATTTTGAAAGCGCGTCCGTTTCTTTCTGCAGCGCGTTTTCTTCGATTTCAAACTGCATGATTTTACGCGCAATTTCATCTAACTCGGTGGGCATTGATTGCATTTCCGTCTTTATCATTGCGCACGCTTCGTCTACAAGGTCTATGGCTTTATCTGGCAAAAATCTATCCGTTACGTAGCGGTTAGACAGCGTTGCCGCAGCTATCAATGCATTGTCTTGAATTTTTACGCCGTGGTAAACCTCGTAACGCTCTTTTAATCCACGCAAGATAGAGATGGTGTCTTCTACCGTCGGCTCGCTGACGAGGACAGGTTGGAAACGGCGTTCGAGCGCGGGATCTTTTTCGATATATTTTCTATATTCGTCCAGCGTTGTTGCGCCGATACAATGCAATTCACCGCGCGCGAGCATAGGCTTTAACAAGTTGCCCGCATCCATAGCGCCGTCCGTTTTTCCCGCGCCGACAATCGTATGCAGTTCGTCAATAAATAAAATGATTTTCCCGTCGCTTTTTTTCACTTCGGAAAGGACGGCTTTTAAACGCTCTTCAAATTCGCCGCGGAATTTTGCGCCGGCTATCAAGGCGCCGATATCCAACGAAAAAACTTTTCTTTCCTTTAAAGAATCGGGTACGTCCCCTTTCATAATGCGAATGGCTAGCCCTTCGGCGATTGCTGTTTTACCCACGCCAGCTTCACCGATTAAAACGGGATTGTTTTTCGTTTTTCTTGACAAAATGCGCACAACGTTGCGGATTTCTTCATCCCTGCCGATTACGGGATCAATTTTTTGTCGGCGGGCTTTTTCGACAAGCTCCGTACCGTATTTATTAAGCACGTCGTACGTATCTTCAGGCGTTTGGCTATCCACACGCTGATTCCCGCGCACGCTTACAAGCGCTTGCATAAATTTTTCTTGCGTGATTTGAAAATTTTTAAAAATTTTCTTTAACGTATCATCCGCCTTTTCAAGCAGCCCGTAAAAAAGATGCTCGACTGATAAATAGGAATCGCCCATTGCCGACATTTGTTTTTCGGCGGATTCTATCCCTTCGGCAAGCTTAGCGGAAAGATATTGTTCCCCACCGCTTACTTTAGGAAATTTTGCAATTTCAGCCTGTAAATCCGCTTTCAACGCGGACATGGATACCCCTATTTTTTGTAAAAGGTTGGCTATCAAGCCTTCGTCGTCATTTGCGAGCGCATAGAATAAGTGCGCTTGCTTAATTTCTTGATTGCCGTATTCTTTGGCAACCGATTGCGCTGTTTGAAGCGCGGAAATAGATTTTTCCGTAAATTTACGCATATCCATACTTTTATACACTCCTTTTAGATTGTTTACATTTATTAGTAAACCTTTTTTACGGTTTTTAAACGAAAAACAGACCCAGACGGTCTGTTTTTGCTAAATGAGCGTTTCAAAAATCCGTAAAATATTATCGATAAATCTTCCAAAAAGCGTGCGCTTTGGATAGCCCTTTTCACAAAGCTTACTAACCGCAAACGTGTTTTCGCAATCCTTTTTTAATGCCATCAACGCGTTTTTATCCGTAAAATATACCGCATTTTCAAAATGCAGATATAAGCTTCGATAATCGAGATTGATACTGCCCACCACCGCACGCTCGTCGTCGCACAACATACTTTTTGCGTGAAGAAAGCCGGGGGAATATTCGTAAATAGTTACTCCTGCCTCTAACAAGGGGAGATAATTCGCACGGGTTAGGCGGTACACGGTTTTTTTATCGGGGATACCCGGCGTAACAAGACGCACGTCAACCCCGCGACGAGCCGCATCCATCAATGCCGTACGCATAAAATCGTCTAAAATAAGATAGGGCGTAAAAATATATACATACCTTTGTGCGCGTTGAATGATATCACGATACACCGTTTCCCCTACGCTGATTTTATCCAACGGCGAATCGTCGTACGGTTGAATAATTGCATTATTTTGGCAACGTTTCACACTATTTGATAAATATGGCGTGATTTCCTCGCTTGTGTTTTTAAAGGTATTCCAGCACGCAAAAAACATAGCCGTAAACGTTTGCACCGCATCTCCCGTAATTTTTACACCCGTATCTTTCCAGTGTCCAAAACGAATTTTTTCACCGATATATTCGTCCGCAAGATTTAGCCCGCCCGTAAAGGCAATTTCGCCGTCCACCACCAATATTTTCCTATGGTCGCGGTGATTGATGCGTATGGATAAAATGGGGATCACTTTGTTAAAAGCTCGGCATTGGATATTGGGGTGCAAGCTTTCCATATATTTATCATAATCGGGCGGTAAACATAAAATACTGCCAAAATCGTCGTAAATCATACGGATTTGTACCCCTTGCTCCGCTTTTTCAAGCAGGATTTTTAGAATTTCTTTCCAAAGCTTTCCGCCCGATACGATAAAATATTCTAACAAAATAAATTTTTTGGCGTTTTTCAGCGCCGTGAGCATTTCCCCGAATAATTCTTCTCCCTCGCTGTAATAGACAACCTCTCCGTCTGCATAAGCTGGATAACCCGCTTGCGTTTGTAGATACGCACTAATTGTACCTGCCTGCGTCGATATATTTTTGCTGTCAAATAGGCAAGGGTATATTTTCTTTTTAGTCTGTTGTATTTTTTCGTTTAAACGTTTCATTGGCCTGCCCTCGCCATATATGAGGTAAAGCACTCCGCCTACAAGCGGTGCAACCAAAATGAGTATCATCCAGCTTAAACGAGTAGACGGATTTTGATGCCGATTGATTAAATGAAAAAATGTAAGTACCGTGATCAGCATAAAAACTGCCCGTAATACCTGCCCGATTTGCTTAGAAGCGCTAAAAAGCATAAAAAGATACAGGCCGATTTGAATAGTCCCCAACACCGCGCATACAAAAAAACGGTTGTAAATGAGCATTTTATAACTTCTATCGTTTTCCACCGTCCTTTCTATCCATTCTTTCTTTTTTCGACTTAATTTCTTCATATTCCTCCCCCTTGTTGCATCTACTATACCGAGGAAATATTTTCCCTTATATTATTATAATAATGTAAAAAAGAAAGGATTATTTTGTTATGATATTGTCAAAATTTGGCAAAAATGGAACATTTTAAAAATTTTTTCAATTTTTTAAAAATTTTTTAAAAAAAAGTATTGACAAATGCATTTTTTTATACTATACTATAATCACTAATAAAACTTAGTCCTATTAAGAAATAAAAAAGAGGTAATGAAATGAAAAAATTTGTATGTAAAATTTGCGGTTATATCCACGTAGGCGAAAGCGCACCTGAAGCTTGCCCCAAGTGCAGACAAGTAGGTGTATTTGAAGAAGTAAATCCTTTGAAGGGTACGAAGACGGAAGCAAACTTGCAAGAAGCTTTTGCTGGCGAATCGCAAGCAAGAAATAAGTACACCTATTTTGCTAGCAAGGCAAGAAAGGAAGGCTTTGTTCAAATTGCAGCAATCTTTGAAGAAACGGCAAAGAACGAACAAGAACACGCTAAAATTTGGTATAAGCTTTTACACGGCGGCGCAATCGGCTCGACGGCTGAAAATCTTTTAGACGCTGCTAACGGTGAAAACTACGAATGGACGGATATGTACGCAGGTTTTGCTAAAACTGCTAGAGAAGAAGGTTTCGACGAAATCGCTACCCTTTTCGAAGGTGTTGCTGCTATCGAAAAAGAACACGAAGAAAGATACAAGAAGCTCCTTGCTAACGTTAAGGGTGATTTGGTATTCTCGAAAGAAGGCGACGCTGTATGGCAATGCTCGAACTGCGGTCATATCGTAGTTGGCAAGAAAGCCCCCGATACCTGCCCTATCTGCAACCATCCTCAAGCTTATTTCCAAGTAAGAGCAGAAAATTACTAATATAACAGCATCAGAGTAGCGTCGTTTGACGCGCCCTCTCCCTATTTTTCACACATCTCTATAAATAAAACCCGACGGATGCCCGTCGGGTTTTTCGTTTTATTCTTTTTGATTAAGAATTGAAGTTTAATTGATTTAATATTTTTCCGTCTTCCGTGTATACGGCAAGAACGCAGCCACGCCAGTAATTTTTGTTATTCCAGTTACATGCAGCGACTTCAATGGTAACTTCTTGACCTTTAAAGTCATTTAACCAGCTATATTGTTGTCCGTTGCAGTAGAAATTGAAATAGTTGCCGTCAGCGTCTTGAATACTAGGTTGAGCATTATTCACTTCCGGTACATACAACGTACCCGTTACAATGAATACCGTCGTCGAATAGTCCACTGTATAATCTAATCCGTATAAGTCAGCCACCGTTTTTCCCGTTACGAATTTTTCCGTCGAGTATTCGTGGTTACCAAAGTTATTTTGAAGAATTTCTGCATTTACGATACAGGTTTGACCTGCTTTTTCGGATGTGTCGTCGTTGATATAACGTTCACGCATACCTTTTATAATGACTTCATGACCAATAGCAAGACCTGCAAAGGCTTCCTCTGCATTTGCTACCTTTACAGCAATCATGCTACCGTCTTCACCAAAGAGATAGAAGCCTTTTTGGTTTACAAGGGAAGGACCTACGATACCCTTTACAACAATATTTTCTGTATCGGGCGCAGTTGCGATTGCTTCCGCTACCGTAATAGACGGAATTTCTACTTGTTGAACGTAAGAAATCACCTTCGTTTCGCTATGCTCAACACCGTTATATGCCCCCGTAATCGTAATCGTTACCTCACCGTATTCGCTGCCGCAGTGCATTTTCGTTACGCCTTCTACCGTTTCAAAATAGATAATATCTTCGTCAGAAGAGGTGTAAGTAATCGTTGCGTTTTCAAAACCGAGTAATGCGGAAGAAACGCTGGTGGTAACTTCTAATGCGGGATCTGCAACGTATTGACTGTCGAATTGGTCGATACCATAATATTCTACAACAAACTTGGGCGCATCATTTAAATCGAATTGATAGCCGTTATCTTCGATATCGATTACGGAGAATCTCCATACGCAAGAAGAAGATGTACTCTTCGCGTTGATAACGGAAAGATATACCGTACAAATCTTATTGTCGTATGCTTTCATCCAATCCAAATCGTTACCATTGCATTGCGTATATACGTAGCTGCCCGTCGTTTCGTCTAAATCGTTGAGATAGTAGTTGACAAAGTCTGCACCTTGCCTTTCTTTCACAAGCGCCGTTACTTTATAAAGCGTCGTTGTGATATTTTCCGTAACGGGCGTTTGCATAATTTCTTTAATCGTCGTTTCTTGAATCCACGTCTTATCATATTCGGTTTCTTCGCCGTCGTTTTCAAGCAACCACGCGTTTTGGATTTGGTTACAGCCATCATAACCGAATTTTGCCGCACTTGTCATTTCCGTATCCAAAATCCAATGCGTTTTTTCGCCAAGAACGGTGATGGTATTTCCCTTTTCAACGAGCGCTGCAAGGTCTCTGTCGTAAATATAAATGGAGTTGGTATTGTCCACAAGGTATACGCCGTTGGGAACCATACCGCTTGCATACGTAATTTGTGCAACCACGCCTGATACTTTTACAAGTTCGCCATCTGCTTTTTCTCTTGCTTGCGCAATCGTCATTTCGGTATAGTTGCTTTCGTCTAATTCACCTTCTTTAAACGCGATTAAACGAGCGTTTTTAACTTCCGCTTCTTCACCAAAAGCGTGCAAGGTACAAGAAAGCAATACTTCTGCGCCCTTCAACGGCTTTTCCGTCATTGCCGCATAGCCGATTTCGCCGTCTGCACTGTACGTGCCATATACCGAAATACTGCCTGTTGCATCCGAAATTACCATTTGTCCGTATTGTGCATTGCTTATGCTGTCAATCGTTGCGTGAATATAATATCTTTCTTCCGTCGGCTTTTCCCCTGCGTACGCGCAAATTTCCTTTGCCATTTCAATAGAAATCACTTGATAGCCTTCTGCAATACCCGTACCAGCTGTCGTCGTAACTTTTAAAGGTTCTCTTTCTCCTTTTATAAAGCTAACGAGCGTAGGTTTATCAAATTCAATCGTGTTTTTATAGTTTTTAATCGTACCACTAACGGTGATGAAATCGCCTACGGCTAATTCGTCCGCATCAGCCCCCTTGAGCCAGTAGCAATACATAGGATATTCGTCATAGCCTTGCACAACGAAGGTAAGGCATGCTTCGTCCGGACCAGTTTCTTTAACGTTGATAATTTTACCCGCCAACGTGTGCTTACCGCTCATTGTCATACCGGTTGTAAGCGCATAAGCCTCTTCCAAAATTGCGCCCATAGCCGCAAGCTCGGCATCCGTCAAACCGCCGTCGTTGGTTTTGCCTTCATCTTCGCCATTATCGCCGTTGCCGCCATCTTCGGTGTTATCACCGCTATTATTGCTGTCGTCGCCTTCGGTGTTGCTGCCATCTTCGGTGTTATCACCGCCGTTATTGCTGTCGTCGCCGTCGGTGTTATCGCTACTGCCATTACTGTCGTTAGAAGCAGTGTCGCTAGTGGGATTCGACGAGCTGTCGTTGCCGCTTGTGCTGTCAGCTACGTTACATGCCGCAACGCCAAGCGATAAGCTAAGCGCCATCAACAACGTAAGAATTCCTTTTAATTTCTTCATATATTGTCTCCTTTGGTAAGATATTTTTAGTATAATACTTTCTATTAAAAAAGTAAACCATATGAACAATAAAAAAAAATAAAAACAATCCCTTAATTTTTTTGGATTGCTTTTATTTCTGCCAAGTGCAGTAGACTTTATATACAATCGCCGCCGCAAGCAGATACTTACGGCGGAAAATTTTTATATTGTTACATATTCTTTTGCACAAATGCGTCTAACATTGCAGGGGGCACAAAGCCTAAGCTGTTATCCGCTGCGCTACCCTTTTTAAAAGCGATTACGTTGGGGATAGACATAATGCCGTGCTTGATTGCCGCTTGTTCATTTTCGTCAATATCCATCTTTACAAAAACCGCTTTATCCGCGTATTTTTCTGATAATTCTTCATACACAGGCGCAAGCATTCTGCAAGGACCGCACCACGCTGCCCAAAAATCGCAAAAGACTGTTTTATCCGAAGAGGCAAGTAATTCGTCTAACTCTTTGCCCGTTACGTGCTTTACCATATTGTTTTTCCTCCTATATTCGTTATCCTTATGAGTATTCGTATTATTTCGTAAAATATGCAACAGCAGAGGCAAATGTAATCGTTTCGCTTTCGCCCGTCGCCATGCATTTGACATTCATTTCGCCTTTTTCCAGCTCGTTTCCGCCGATTACCGCAACGTACTGCGCACCCAGCTTGTCCGCATATTTGAATTGCGCTTTTACAGAACGTTCCATATGATCCGTTTCTGCATATACGCCCGCCTTACGCAGCTGTACGCAAATTTCAAAGGCTTTTTCGCGGCATTGTTCGTCCATGCCAGCCAAATATACTTTCGGGGGATTGGGTTCAGGAATGACTACGCCTGTGCCTTCCATAACCATCAACAAACGCTCGATACCCAAGCCAAAGCCAACGGCAGCTAAATCGTTTCCGCCTAATTGTTTTAACAATCCATCATATCTACCGCCGCCGCAAACGGTACCTTGCGCGCCGATTGCTGTAGAAACAAACTCGAACACAGTACGAGTGTAATAGTCTAAGCCGCGCACGATACGGGGATTGATTTCATATTCGATACCGCAAAGAGAAAGGTGTTTTTTCAAGCTTTCAAAGTGCGTAGAACAATCGGGGCAAAGATAGTCTAAAATGGTAGGTGCATTTTGGTTAATTGCTTTACAAGCTTCTTCCTTACAGTCTAAAAGACGCAAAGGATTTTTCTCGAATCGGGTTTTACAATCGTAGCAAAGCCCGTCTAAATGGGGATCAAAAAATTCTTTCAACGCCTTGTTGTAAGCAGCTCTGCACGTAGGACAGCCAATAGAATTGATGTACAGCTTAACGTTTAAGCCCAACTTTTTCAACAGGTTATCGGCAAGCATAATCGTTTCCGCATCCGTGTCTGCGCCCTTCGCGCCAAAAATTTCCACGCCGAATTGGTGAAATTCACGCAAGCGGCCTGCTTGGGGACGTTCGTAACGGAAAGCGGGAATGATATAATACATTTTTGCGGGCAACACGCCGTTTTGTAAGCCGTTTTCGATAAATGCACGCGCAACCCCTGCCGTACCTTCCGGCTTTAACGTAATAGATCTGTCGCCCTTGTCTTTAAAGGTGTACATTTCTTTGGTAACGACGTCCGTCGTTTCCCCCACACCGCGTTGGAAAAGTTCGGTGTGTTCAAATACGGGCGTGCGGATTTCTTTTAAGTTGAAAAGATGAGCCAAATCACGCGCAACCCCTTCCACGTACTGCCATTTATAAGAATCTGCGGGCAAAACGTCTTTTGTGCCCTTGGGAATGTTAATCATAGTATTTTTTCCTTTACTTTTTTAAAGTAGTTTTTATAAAACGTATTTTCTTAAATTGCGGTTACCCGTCAATTTTTCTAAATGTTCGTCCACGTATTTTTTATCAATGTTTAACGTGAACATAGGATAATCGCCGCCTGCGTTAAAGGAAATGTCTTCTAAAAGATATTCCATTACCGTATGCAAACGTCTTGCGCCGATATCTTCGCTGCCTGCGTTGAGTTCAACGGCAACCTCTGCAATACGTTCGATTGCGCCTTTATCAAACTGCAAATCGATATTATCCACACTGAGTAATTTTCCGTATTGGAAGACAAGCGAATTTTCCGTTTCCGTTAAGATGCGTACGAAATCTTCCTTCGTTAAGCTTTTGAGTTCGACGGACACGGGGAATCTACCCTGTAATTCGGGAATTAAATCTTCAATCGCCGCAACGTGAAACGCGCCCGCTGCGATAAAGAGAATGAAATCCGTTTTGATGGGGCCGTATTTTGTAACGACGGTAGAGCCTTCTACGATAGGTAAAATGTCTCTTTGTACGCCTTCACGGGATACATCTGCGCCGTTGCGATTGCCCTTTCCTGCGATTTTATCAATTTCGTCGATAAAGACGATACCGTCGTTTTCAGCACGGCGAATCGCTTCGTCTTTTACCGCGTCGTCATCAACAAGCTTAGAAGCTTCTTCTTGCAAAGCAACGTCAAACGCTTCTTTTACCGTCATTTTACGTTTTTTCTTTTTTTGTTGGAACATATCCCCAAAGATACTGCCGATAGAAATTGCCGCACCGCCGGGAACAAGCTCCATCGCTTGCGGGGCTTCCGTTACTTCAATTTCAATGTGGAAATTATCATAGTTTCCCTTTCTGAAATCGTCTAATAAATTTTGTTCGAACACTTCTTTGGCAAGGTCGCCCTTTTCTTGCTTTTTCGCTTCGGAAAGAATTTGCACAATGCGCTTTTCCGCCGCTTTCGTCGCTTTGACTTTTACTTCTTCTTCCTTTTCTGCTTTGACAAGTCTATAGGCGCATTCAGCCAAATCGCGAATCATACCTTCTACGTCTTTTCCCACGTAGCCAACTTCTGTGTATTTAGTTGCTTCCACTTTGACAAAAGGCGCTTTGACAAGCTTTGCCAAACGTCTTGCAATCTCTGTTTTCCCTACGCCCGTAGGACCTTTCATAATAATATTTTTCGGCGTGATTTCCTCGCGGATTTCGGGGGGAAGTTGTGCACGTCTGTATCGATTGCGAAGGGCGATTGCCACCGCCTTTTTTGCTTCATCTTGCCCGATAATATATTTATCTAATTTGTAAACAATTTGCTTAGGGGATAAATCCATACTTATTTATCCTCCTTTTTCGTTGTCTTTTTCTTGGGTTTTGCGGTAGGCAGGGTTGCGTTGACCGCATTCCCAACCGTTTCGCAACGAATATTGTCGTTGGTAAACACGCAAATTTCTGAAGCGATTTTTAACGCTTTTCTCGCAATCGTTTCCGCATCAAAATCCGTTTCTTGATACAACGCTCTTGCCGCCGCTAACGCGTAATTCCCGCCGCTGCCGATAGCGCAAACGCCTTCGTCCGGCTCGATTACTTCGCCCGTACCCGACAAGATAAGCAGCGTATTTTCATCTGCGGTAATCATCATTGCGTCCAACTTTCTGCCCACCTTATCATTGCGCCAAAGATCTGCAAGTTCTACCGCCGAGCGCATTAAGTTGCCCGAAAATTTATTTAACATACCTTCAAAACGTTCGGTGAGCGCAAACGCGTCCGTTACCGAACCGGCAAAGCCTAAAATGACTTTCCCATCATAGATGCGGCGCACCTTGATTGCCGTATTTTTAAAAATCACCGATTCGCCCATTGTTACTTGGCCGTCGCCGGCGATTGCCGTTACACCGTTTTTCTTCACGGCGCAAATTGTCGTTCCTCTAAATTCCATATTCCTTTCTCCAAAGTTATTGACGAATTTATATTTGCTCTTTTATCTTTTCCAACGCCCGCTCTGCCAACGCCTTGTACCGTTCCTTTTTGTCGCGGATACGCGTAGGCAAACTGCTTAAAATGCCAAAGTTGGCGTTCATGGGTTGGAAATCCTTTTGCGGTGTGGATATATGCGTTTCTAACGCGCCGCATACCGTCGTTTCATCAAAGACATGGGTGGGGCGTTGTAAAATTTTATCCGCCAAATGAATGGCTGCCAACAAGCCGCTTGCCGCGCTTTCGACGTAACCTTCCACACCCGTGATTTGTCCTGCAAAATACATCCGTCCGTTATTCTTAACCGAAAAATCACGATTTAAAACATCAGGCGAATGAATAAACGTATTTCGATGCATTACCCCGTAGCGCAAATATTCTGCATTTTTTAAAGCGGGAATTAAGGAAAATACGCGCTTTTGTTCGGGGAATTTTAAGTTGGTTTGGCAACCAACCAAATTATAGGTCGTCCCTTCTTCGTTCTCTTTGCGAAGCTGTAATACTGCATACGGGCGCTGGCCGTTTTCGTCCGCAAGCCCTACGGGCTTTAACGTGCCGTAACGCAAAGTATCCCTGCCCCTTGACGCCATCACCTCAATAGGCATACAGCCTTCAAAAATTTCGCCTTTTTCAAACTCGTGTAAGTGTGCGCGTTCCGCGCCAAGCAAGTTATCAACGAAATCGTAATATTCCTCTTTCGTCATGGGACAGTTGATATAATCGCCCGTTCCCTTACCGTATCTATCTCCCGTGAAAGCGCAAGCCATATCGATACTTTCCGCCGAAACGATAGGTGCGGACGCGTCGTAAAAATGCAATGCGCCGCCAAACGTTTGCTTGATATCTTCTGCCAGCTCGTCCGAAGTCAGCGGCCCCGTTGCAATAATTGCGTACGTGCCGTCATTCTCTTTCAAAGAAGGCAGTTTTTTAACTTCTTCGTGGAGAATGGTAAGATTGGGACAGCTTTTTAATTTTTCCGTGATATACGCCGAGAATTTTTCTCTATCCACCGCAAGCGCCGCGCCGGCGGGAACTTTTGTTGCATCCGCCGCTTGAATGATTAGCGAACCAAGCAGACGCATCTCTTCTTTTAATAACCCGCATGCGTTGGCGTAAACGTCGTTGCTCTTTAAGGAGTTTGAACAAACGAGTTCGCCTAAATTTTCGCTCTCATGCGCGGGCGTATATTTTTTGGGTTTCATTTCAATCAGCGTGGTGGCAATACCGCGGCTTGCTAAATAATACGCCGCTTCGCTGCCCGCTAAACCGCCGCCGATAACAATTACTTTGTTATTCATCATATTCTTCAGGGAAATATCCCATCCATTCGTCTTCTTGATAGCCTACGTATTTAGGCTCTTCCATCAAAGGCGGCAACGTACCGTCGGGAAGAAGCTGCGTTTTTTCCGCCTTGCTTTTTCTGCCGCGCGTTTCGCCTTCTTTCTTCTCAGTTTTGATGCGGTAACCGCATTCTTTATCACTGCATTTAACATTACCGCGAGCAGTTAAAATAAGCGCGCTGTTGCACTTGGGGCATTTTTCGCCCGTCGGGACGTCCCAACTCATAAATTTACAGTCGGGATAGTTTAAACAGCTGTAATATACCTTGCCTTTTTTCGATTTACGGACGGTCATATCCGCGCCACAATCGGGGCATTTACCCTTGAGTTCGGGGGTTTCGTCTGTCGGCATAGACATGGTGGATTTGCAGGTAGGATAATTAGGGCAAGCTAAGAATTTACCGAATTTACCGCTTTTCGCTACCATATTTTCGCCGCACTTGGGACAGCGGATTGCCGAAATTTCTTCTTCGCTTTCGCTGATGATATTTTGACAAGCGGGATAATTAGAGCATGCTAAATATTTACCGAATTTACCCAAACGGCGAATCATAACCGAACCGCACTTTTCGCAAAGCTCTTGCGTGTCTTCGTCACCGTAAGAGGATGCGTCGCGCAAATTCTTTTCAAAGTCAGGGTAGAAATCGCCGATAACGTTACGCCATTCTACGCCGCCGTCTTCGATATCGTCCAAACGCGTTTCCATCGCTGCCGTAAAACCAACGTCCATAACGTCTACAAAGCATTTTACAAGCATATCCACCACTTCATAGGCAATGGGCGTGGGTACCATATATTTCCCGTCTTTTTTGACGTATTTTTGGGTGAGTTTGGAGATAATCGTCGCGTATGTCGAAGGTCTGCCGATCCCCTTTTCTTCCATCGCTTTTACAAGCGAAGCATCCGTATAACGCAAAGGGGGCTTGGTGAATTTTTGCTCTTTTTGAATAGCCGTTAAATCGAGAATATCCCCCTCGGATAAATCGGGCAACAGCTTGCCTTGCAAAATTTCGTCTTCGTCCCCGCCTTTTGTAGAAACGTCTTGATAAATTGCCGTATAACCCGTAAACAGCAAGACTTTACCGCTCGCCTTAAAAATATAACCGCTGTTGTCGATTTCCATCTGTGCGCTGTTATATTTTGCATCAGACATTTGCGAAGCTAAGAAACGTTCGTAAATGAGTTTATACAGCTTATAATGCTTACTTTCCAGCAATTTTTTTGCCTTTTCGGGCGTCATATCTAAGTCGATAGGACGAATGGCTTCGTGGGCGTCTTGCGCGCCTTTTTTGGTTGCGAAATAGTTAGGTTTTTCGGGTGCGTATGCGTCTCCGTACGTTTCACGGATTTTTTCAAGCGCCTTTTGTTGCGCTTCGCGAGAAACGCGAACGGAGTCCGTTCTCATATACGTAATAAATGCGATATGGTCACCGTTGCCCGTTTCGATACCTTCGTATAAATGTTGTGCAAGCGTCATGGTTTCAGGCGCAGTAAAGCCGAGCTTTGTCGAAGCGTCTTGTTGCATGGAGCTTGTCGTAAACGGTGCAGGTGCGGGGGATTTAGTAATCGCCTTCTTTACCTTGCTGACGATAAATTGACCCTTTTCAATTTCCGCTAAAACCTTTGCCGTTTCCTCTGCGGATGCAGGCTTATATTTACGCGTGCCTTTCTTTTCAAGCATTGCTTTAAAGGGCGCGTATTTTTTAGGAACGTCTTGTAATTCCGCCGTTAAATTCCAGTATTCTTTAGGTATGAATGCAGTGATTTCACGCTCTCTTTCGACAATCAATTTCAACGCAACCGATTGTACACGTCCGCCCGAAAGTGCACGTTTGCCCGTACCGTTTTTGTCTTCGATTTTGCGGTTTAACAAATCGGAAAGCTTATAGCCAACCAATCTGTCAAGCACACGGCGCGCTTGTTGCGCATCCACCAAATTGTAGTTAATTTTGCGCGGCTGCTGCAACGCTTTTTCAATCGCTTTTTGCGAAACCTCGTTAAATTCGATACGATTTTCGCCGTTTTCGTCTAAGCCTAAAACCGTTTGTAAATGCCAAGAAATCGCTTCGCCCTCACGGTCAGGGTCGGTTGCGAGATAGACGCGGGTTGCCTTTTTGGTTGCGTCTTGCAAACGACGGATAACGTCTTCTTTCCCTTCCGAGTTTACGTATTTAGGCTCGTAATTATTACGAACGTCTACGCCGAGCGTATGAACGGGTAAATCGCGAATGTGCCCCGCCGAAGCGTCCACTTTGTATTTACCTTTGAGATACTTGGAAATTGTTTTCGCCTTAGAAGGCGACTCTACGATAATTAAATCCATACTTATTCCTTATACTGCTTATATTTCTACTTAATTTTATACAATTTGATAGTTATTTCCGCCCATTTTTACAACAAGCCCTTTAATTTCAAGGGAAGAGAGCAATGCGCTGGCTTTGTACATAGGCAATCCGCTTTTTTCCGAAATTTCCGTTATGTGCGCAAGAGCGAGCGTTTTTAATAATGCGTATAACGCTTGCTCGTCTTCGCTAAGCGGCGGAAGTTCTTCTTTCCGTTCTTCTTTTATTCCAAACGCAGAAAAAATATCCTGAGCGGTTTGTGTTAAATACGCGCCTTGTTGAATAAGCGCATTACAGCCTGCGCCTGCGTACACGTTGGGGGCATATGGTATAGCAAACAGCTTTTTGTCTAGCTCTTTTGCATATTTTGCTGTGATGAGCGCACCACTTTTTTCGCCTGCGCCGACCACTAACACGCCCTCGCAAAGCGCGGATAATAATTTATTTCTATACTCGTACGAAAAGGCGCGCACAGGCGTTTCATACGAATAGGGAGATAACAGCAAGCCGTTTTTCTCTACCCGTTTCAACAATTCTAAATTTCCTTGCGGAAGGGAAGAAAACCCGCCCGCCGTCAAACAAATTACGTTACCGTTTGCCTTTAATCCGCCCTGCAACGCCGCACTGTCTCCACCATCCGCTGCGCCTGTAACCACAACAAATTCTTTGGTTAATTCTTCTGTAATTTTCTCGGTTAACTTTAAGGCGGAAGAAATGGTCGAGCGAGAGCCAACCACCGCGAATTTTCGTTTTTTCAAAAGCGACGTATCCCCTTTTGCATATAAGACAATGGGCGCGTCGGCAAAGCTTTTCCATTCGTTTGGATACAGTAACGAGCCATACGCGATAGGACAAATCTCCTTTTCTTCGTACCTTTGCAACAACACTTTAAAATACGCACCGTCATCTTCTAAAGATTGGCGCATATTATTATATACGCTTTCCTTGCCGCGTTTAATCAAAAAATCGGCAAAGCGCTGAAATTCTTTCACAAGCTTACAAGCCGAGCCCGCATCTTCTAACAGTTTGCGTTTTTCGCTTGGCTCTAACGGGAAACTATCCAGCCAAATATACGATTTTTCCGTTGCGGAGAGTTGCAAAATACCGCCCCCTTATATGATGATAGGATGCATACATAAATAGTACGCAACTACGACTTGCCACACGAGCCCTAAAAGATTGACTGCGTAAAAATAACCGTGCTTTGTTTTATGGCGAAAGAGCGTCATACCTAAAAGTCCGCCCATACCGCCCCCTAAAAAGCCTAAGCATAACAACGTTTTTTCTGCAATACGCCACTTGCCTTTTTTTGCTTTTTGCTTATCCGCAGCATAACAGAAAAATGTTGCAACGCTAAACAAACATAAAAGAAGTAAATAAATATATAATACGTTCATTAGTCTTCGTAGGCAAGGCTTGCCCCGTAACTGCGATACGAAATCGCTTCGTATAAATGATCGGGCAAAATGTCTTCGCTCATTGCCAAATCGGCAATCGTGCGGGCAACCTTTAAAATTCTAGAGCGTGCGCGTGCAGATAAGTTTAACGATTTAAACGCAGCGCGTAAAATGCCTTCGCATTCTTCACTCAAACGGCAATATTGGCGCATTTCTTTTTCGCCCATTTCGGCGTTGGATTGCACCTTACTGCCTTCAAAACGGTTTCTTTGAATTTTTCTGGCGCTGTCTGCGCGCATTTTAACCGCCAAACTGTTCTCTTCTTTTTTATCGCTTACCAAGTCGTCGTATTCTACCCCGTCCACCTCTACTTGAATGTCAATTCTATCCAGTAAAGGCCCCGAAATTTTCGCGCGGTACTTGCGTATGTCGTTAGGCGTACAATGGCAACGCACTTTTTTACTGCCATAATTTCCGCAAGGGCAAGGGTTCATACTTGCGCAGAGCATAAAGGACGCGGGATAGGTAACCGTGCCGCCTGCGCGCGAAATAGTGATGACGCCGTCTTCTAACGGCTGACGGAGCGCTTCTAACGACGAGCGTTTATATTCGGGCAGTTCGTCCAAAAATAATACGCCGCCGTGCGCTAAACTGATTTCGCCCGGGTGCACGTTTTTATTACCGCCGCCGCAAAGGGAGACCGTTGTCGCCGTATGGTGCGGAGAGCGGAAAGGACGCTCGGAAACGATACCTTTTTCCCCTAACGTACCTGCAACCGAGTGGATTTTTGTAATTTCTAACGCTTCTTCAAAGCTCATATCCGGAAGAACGGAAGGAAGGGCGCGGGCAAGCATTGTTTTACCGCTGCCCGGGGGGCCGACGAATAATACGTTATGGCCGCCTGCTACCGCAACCTCCAAAGCGCGCTTCGCCATCGGCTGACCTTTGACGAACGCTAAGTCGTTAGAGTGTTCTTCCCCTACGCCTACTTGGAATTGCGAAACGGGTACTTTTTGCAAAGGTGATTCTCCAGATAAATGGTCGAATACTTCCCTTAAGGAATTTGCCGCGTATACGGTAATCCCTTGAATAAAACCCGCTTCCTTTTCGTTGGCCTTGGGGATAATAAACGTTTTAAAGCCTTTATTGCTTGCAGAGATAAGCGAAGGCAAAATGCCTGTAACCGAACGCAAATCGCCGTTTAAAGCTAGCTCGCCTAAAAAGACAATGCCGTCCGTATTCGTTTGTAAAACGCCGTACGCGGAAAGCAAGGCAATGGCTACGGGTAAATCGAACGACGAACCCTCTTTTTTTACGTAGGCGGGCGCAAAATTTACCGTAACCTTGTGCGCGGGAAATTCCAGTGCACTGTTTTTAATCGCACTGCGAACACGTTCTTTCGACTCTTTTACAGCCGCGTCGGGAAGACCTACCATATCGTAAGAGGGTAAGCCTTTGGAAATATCCGCCTCAACGGTAACGGGTACACCTTCTAAGCCAGAAAGCGCATAGCTTTGCACTTTTGCAATCATAAGTATCTCCTTATAGCGAAAGGAGAACCGTAAACGCGTTTACGGTTCTGCCTATGTTAACGGAAAAAGCCGTTAGATACGAAACTCATCCAGCCAAACAAGCCGTTTGCCGCGCCTTCAGAAAGCACAAAGCCGTACATTGCGGGAATGGCAAGGCCAAAGCATACCACAACGAGACCAAGACAAACATAAGCGGCAATTTTTGCTGCTTTTGCATACTTTTTACAACATTCGCATTCGCCCATAATCGTTTCGCCCGTATAGAAAGCAAGGGGCAAGAATGCCGTGTAGCAAACGTAGAAGAAAATGGAGCAAACAAGCGTTGCGTCGCCCTTTACAAGAGAAGCAATCATTGTTAACAACATACCGCTGAGCATAATGATATAAATACGACGAATACGCAACGTTACTTTATCCGATTTCTTTTTAACGATATCATAAATAACCTTTGCGGTTACCGCAAGTAAGGATACGAGGCTGAGAATCGTCAACGCAAAGTTAGACATAATCGAACGAGCCACATACTCGCCGTTTGCCGTTGCCGAATATACCGTAGAAGCTTTAACAGGCAAGAACCATGCAAATACGTTGGTCGCGTTTGCAGCCGTATAAAGCGTTAAATTGTTAAATTTACCAGAGCCTAAGAAGTTTTGTACAACGAGCGCGGCAAAGCTCTTCGTAGGTTCTGCAACGTTATCGTATACCGCTACGTAGGTAGGATAGCAGATAATGCCCGCGATAAGCAAAATTAAGAAGCCGCCAAGCAACGTACCAACCGAGAAGAGCGAAATGCTAACTTGCATTTTGTACGAATATTTGCTTTGAAGTTTAAGCGCTGCCTTGTTGATAACCTTTTCTTCGCCGTTTTCGTCTACTTTCGTTTCTTCCATGCCTTCCGTCTTAGAAAGAGCAAGCTTATACGATTTATTCATTCTGATAAGACCGAAGACAAAGAGAGCCAAAACGCCAAGTGCAGGCGCGCCTGCAACCGCTTCCGTGGCTACCGCCAAAGCACAGAACAACGCGGAAATTAAAACGTTCATAGAACCTTTAATAACGTGCTTATCCGAAATACCCTTCGAATAGAAACGATACATAAAATACAATGCTGCAACAAGCGCAAACGCTACGATAGAATGCGCCGTACCATACGTTCCTGCCGACGTTGCGATTCCGCCGAAAGCGAACAATGCAGCCGTCAAGAAGCCGTATTTTTGGCCTTTAAATAAATCGGACGCAAGCAAGAAAATGAACACGAGCGTTGCCGTCATGAAAAGCAATGCAGGCAAACGCAAAGCAAACGTGCTAACGCCAAATAACGCAACGGAAGGAAGCATCAAAAGCGAGCCTACTGCCGAGAAGTCTGCATCCAAACGGTAAATGCTGTTTTCGTGCGTTTTGCCTTGTTTTAAAATCGTTTGAATACTCGTCATATAATGGCTTTCTTCACCCGAGAAGTTATACTTTGCAGAAGTATTCGTGTTGAAGGAATCTTGTGCGTCAAGCGCCTTATTTAAGTTTTCAAGCGTATAGCCTTCGCTTGCCGTTACAAGCGGGGTGAGCGCAATGCGGGAACCGTCGGGCGCAAAGCAAACGATTTCGTTAATTTCTACGTTGCTATCAAACGTGAAAGACAACGTTTTTATGTTGCTTTTGTTTAAATCTTTTGCTAATTCAACCCAGTTATAGTTTACGTTGCTTAAGCCCGTCGTGGAAAACACGTTGCCGAAGCTGAGCGTTCTTACAACCGTCCACGAAGTAGGCGTAGCCGAGCTAGAAGAAGTCGATCTAAGGGTGAAACCAACGTCCGTGCCTTGCTTTACGTACATTGCACCAACGTTGATATACACGTCGTCTAAACGGGTTTGTCCATCCGCAAACGTGAGTTGATAGGAAACTTTTTTATCTGCTACCACCGTTACGCTTTCACCGGTGCTTTGGAAGTTTCCCATAACGCAAAATTGCGTCGTGAAAAATACGACGAGCAAAATTACAAATGCCCATACGTATTTAGATACCTTTTTGAAAGATGCGGCAATTTTGCCGAAAAATTCTTTCATGTTAATGCCTCCTGTCTTTCTTCGACATATATAAGGAAGAAAGTTTACTTTTCTATATTGTACATAAAAAAGAGCAAAAAGTAAAATACTTTTCGCCCCTTTTTCAATTTTTTACTTCCTTATATATAAAAAGTTTTGTGAGATTGCGCCGTGTATACGCATTTAGCCTGTTCGTAAGCGAATTGACCTACGTTAAAATGTGGAGATACAAGCAAAACAAGAAGAGCGAGGAAAACCCGAGGGAGTTTACTAAGCGTAAACGACCGAGGGTTGCCACAGCTCGACGAAGTATTGCGCAGTATATACGCATTTAGCCTATTCGTAAGCGACCAAGCAAAAAAAAATAAGTCCGCCTTTGACTTTGGGCAGACTCACTTCTTTCGGTATAAAATTGTTCCGACTTAAATTTTTTCTTTGACCTTGGCAGCTTTGCCCGTCAAACCGCGCAGATAATACAACTTCGCTCTTCTTACCTTACCCTTTCTAACAACCGTGATGGATGCAATTTTAGGTGAGTGAAGAGGATAGGTTTTTTCTACGCCTACGCCGTAGGAAATGTGGCGAACAGTGAACGTTTCGGAAATACCGCCGTTTCTCTTTGCGATAACGACGCCTTCGAAGTTCTGAATTCTTTCCTTGCCGCCTTCGATAATCTTGTAACCTACTTTTACCGTATCACCTACGTTAAATGCAGGAACTTCCGATTTCATGTTTTCGGCGTTAATAGCTTCGATTAATCCTTTCATTTTTAGACTTTACCTCCGTTATTTACGAAATGTTCATAACCCGCTGCGCGATTCCTCACCGCGCCCAAAATAAAAAAGGCAGCGGAACATTCGAAGTCGTTAAACATTATATACGATTTTTTATTCTTTGGCAAGCGTTTTTGCTTGATTTTTGAAAATTTTTTTCCTTTTACAAAATTTTACTTTTTACCCATAAATAGAAGTTCCCCTTCTCAATTTTACCAATATCCGTAAAAAATACCTTGACAAGACTGCCTTTCTCCCCTATAATAATGGATACTATTTATTTTTTAGAGTGATTATGAGCGAATTTCTTATTAAATTATTTATTAAAAACAGAGATTTATCCGACGAAACAGTACGCGCAAAACACGTAGAGTTGGCTGGTTTTACGGGGATTATTTGCAATATTTTGCTGTTTATCGGCAAGCTTTGTATTGGCTTGATTGCCGCTTCCGTTTCTATTATCGCGGACGCGTTTAATAATATTTCGGACGCTGGCTCTGCCATCGTCGCATTGATTGGCTTGCGCCTTTCTTTAAAACCCGTCGATAAAGAACACCCATTAGGACACGGTAGACTAGAATACATCACCGGCTTTATCGTGGATATGATTATTATTTTTGTTGGCGCTGAGCTTTTCACCTCCTCCATACAACAAATTATCAACCCCACGCAACCAAGCGTCAGCGACGTAACGTTGATTATTCTTATCGCGTCCATCTTCGTCAAATTGTGGTTATTCTTCTTTTATCGAAAAATTGCCAAGCTGACCAACTCTACCGCCATTAAAGCGTCGGCTGCGGACAGCTTAAGCGATTGTATTGCGACAGGTCTTGTACTTTTCTCTGCCCTTTCTGCGCGTTTTTCGCTGTTTGGCGGATTTGTCGTAGACGGTTTTGCCGGGGTGCTGGTTGCAGGTTTTATCTTGCTTGCCGGTTTTAAAATGGCAAAAGAAACCATTGATTTACTACTTGGTTCTACCCCCGAACCCGAATTTATTCAAGAAATTTATGATTTCGTAAAAAATTATCCTGCGATTGTGGGTATCCACGACGTTATCGTACACGATTATGGTCCCAGCAGAAAAATTATCTCCTTCCATGCGGAACTCCCCGCCGATTACGACATCAACTTAGGACACGAAATTATCGATAACTTAGAAGATGATATGCACAAAAAATTCCGCTGTATCGTAACCATTCATTTAGATCCTATCGTCGTCAACGACGAGGACGTAAATCAGATGCGAAAATTAGCGGAAGAATGCGCACAAAGCGTGGATGGCAGTTTTTCTATTCATGATTTCCGTATGACACGCGGCGATAAACGCACGAATATTATTTTCGACTTACTTATACCTGCAGATAGCAAATTAAGCAAAGAGAAAGCCGCGAAAGCTGTAGAAGAAAAGATTAAAGAACTCAATCCTGATTGCTATGCAGTAATCCGCCCGGAACACCCCTATATTTGATACTTTTGTTAAATTTATTAAGAATCCTTGACGAAAATGATAAATTGTGTTATACTTGTTTTACATTTCACAGGAGAAGACTTTTTATGGTAAAGGTCATTGAAGTTACAACAAAAAAACAGAGAAAAGAATTTATTG
This sequence comes from Candidatus Scatosoma sp., assembly GCA_045660265.1. Taxonomy (GTDB): domain Bacteria; phylum Bacillota; class Clostridia; order Christensenellales; family Borkfalkiaceae; genus Scatosoma. The sequence continues at coordinate 79,799 of JAZRDM010000033.1, forward strand.
AGTATCCCCTGCGCTTGTATAAAGATAATCCGTATTTCGTTCCCCCGCTGTATAACGACGAGTTGAATTTATTTACGGATAAGAACATTTACAACAAAACTTGTGAATCCATCTTCTTTTTAGCGCAAAAGGACGGCAAAACCGTCGGACGTATCCAAGGCATTTTACAAAAACAATACAACGAATTAAAAAACGCAAAGCAGGTACGATTTACTCGTTTCGACTGCGAAAACGACCCGCAAACAGCAAAAGCACTGTTTGATGCCGTAGAGAATTGGGCAAAAACATTAGGCATGACGGAGATGGTTGGACCACTCGGTTACAGCGATTTAGAACGTGAAGGCTTGCTTATCGAGGGCTTTGAATATCTTTCTACCTTTGAAGAACAATACAATTACGACTACTATGCTTCGCTTATTGAAAACTGCGGTTATGCCAAGGACGTGGATTGGTTGGAATTCCGTTTGTTTAAAATGACGGCGGATATCGACAAAATGCAACGGCTTTTAGACCATACTTTGAAAAAATATAATTTACATTTTGCCGACCCGAAACTTTCTAAACGTGCCTTTATTAAAAAGTACGGCGCAGGATTTTTCCATTGTATCGACGAGTGCTATAAGGATTTGTACGGCGTTGTCCCCTATACCCCTGAAATGCAAAAACAGATGGTTGACCAGTTTATGCTGCTGTTAAATCGAAAGTTTTTAACCGTTGTGTGCGACGAAAACGAAAACGTCGTTGCATGCGGGCTCTGCATTCCCGGTATCGGTAAATCGTTGCAAAAAAGTGGCGGTAAACTCACACCTGCTACCATTGTACGCTTATTGAAGGCAGTAAAAAATCCTGAAAGTATCGACTTTGCTTTGGTAGGTATTATGCCGCAATACCGCAAGAGTGGCTTAACTTCTTTCATGCTTACCGTGCTTGCCGACGTTTTAAAGGACGGCAACGTACAGTATATGGAAACAAATTTAAACTTGGAAGATAACGTCAATATCATTTCTATGTGGAAACGCTTTGAGCATATTCAACACAAGCGCAGACGCTCGTATAAAAAAGAAATTTAACGATACAAAAACAGCCAACGCAAAAACGCGTTGGCTGTTTTTTATTTTGTCTTTGGTTATTTGATGAAGTTGGTAAGAATTTTTCTTTCCATTGCAGGCGTAATCCCCGCCTCTTTGCCCAAAGCAATACATTTGAGCAACCAAGCCATATTATGCCCGATAATACGCATTGTTTGCATACCTTCTTCGTCTTGCATAACTTCTTCGGGGGTGTTGCCGTGGATACCGTTCCAGTATCTTGCCGACACGACGGGCATACAGTTAATCGTAAAATATTTATTGAGTACGTCTAAGGATGCCGTTGCGCCTGAACGTCTGCAGCTAGCAATCGCCGAGGCGGGCTTATAGGAAAATACTTTACTGGAAGAATAGAATGCTCTGTCAAGCAACGATACGATACTGCCGCCAGCCGAAGCGTAATGCACGGGCGTACCAAAAACGTATCCGTCGAAATCTTTGGCTTTTTCCACAAATTCATTTACGATATCATCCATATAGCATTTGCCTAATTTTCTGCAAGCCCCGCAGCCGTGGCAGCCGCTGATTGCTTGCTTTCCAATCCAGAAAATTTCCGTTTCTACGCCGTTTGCGTTTAACGTTTTAGCAATTTCGCTAAGCCCCGTATACGTACAGCCCGTTTCGTGAGGGCTACCATTCACCAACAATACTTTCATATTTTTCCTTCCTTTTTGTTTATTTCAGCAACTGCGACAGATTAAATTTTTCTTTTAACCAGGAAATATCCGTTGTCCAGTTGTCTATTTTATTGCGTGATTTGTGTTGTTCGTTTGCCGCGCCAAGCGCTTCGTGAAATTCCGATTGAGAGCATTGATTTACTTGCATAAAATGCTCCATTGCTTCCATTCCGCGACCAAACAACTGCGTTCTGCCGATATGAATTACTTCGTGGCAGAGACGGCATATTGCCACCACCGTTTGTAACGTTTGCAATGCCTTTTTTTCGTCGTATTCCCAACGTTCGTGCGCTTCTAAATACCTCGTCGGCGCACCGCAAATCATACACTTGCCCCGCGCCCGCTTATATGCATCCTTGCGGATAATATCCCACACCTCTTGGGGCAATGCACTACGCAAATTCGTATACCAACAGCCGTCGGGAACAAGCTCGAAATTTAACTTATACGTCTTCATTTTCTACCATTTGTAAGCACTGTTTAAACGCTGTAGGCAAGGAAATATTTCGCTGTATTTCGTCAAGCGAATACGTTTCAAACGGAAGGTCGTCCGTCTGCACCCAAAAACACTCCATTTCCCACTTAATATGCGTAAAAATATGCGTGAATTTCTTTTTAGATTTCCATTTCAACGCGGACATGCCCCACTCGTTTAACACCTCTTGAGGCGTTTTTTCCTCGGCAAGTACCGAAGGAAACTCGTTCATTCCCTTAAGCACCCCATCCGTTCTTTTACGAATAGCAAAACCCGTTTTTGTCTGCAATAAAAATACGTATAGCTTTTGAATTTTTTTATCCTTTTTTTCAGGCAAAACGGGGAAATTCGTTTGCGTGCCGTGCTGACGGCTTTGGCAAATTTCCTTTAATGGACAAAGCGCGCAATCAGGCGTTTGCGGTTTACAAATGAGCGCGCCAAGCTCCATCAATGCTTGGGTAAACGAGGAGCAATCCTCGCTGTCTTCTTGCGGATAAACGGCAAGCAGATTTTCTTCTAAATATTTACGGTATTTCGGATCCGCGATAGAAGTATCGTTCTCTTCCAAACGGGAGCAAACGCGAAAAACGTTTCCATCTACCGCAGGGGCGCGTTTTTTAAAGGCAATTGAACGGATTGCCCCCACTGTATAAGCGCCTATCCCCGCTAATTTTTTTAATTGAGCTTCTTCGCTGGGAAAAACACCGCCGTATTCTTCGACAATTGTTTTTGCCGCTTTTTGCATATTGCGGACGCGGCTATAATAACCTAAGCCCTCCCACAGCTTTAACAGCTTTCCTTCCTCGCAAAACGCTAAATCTTGCAGGGTAGGCAGCTCTTTTAAAAAGCGAAAATAGTATTCTTTTGCTGCTTCTACGCGCGTTTGCTGCAACATAATTTCGGATACCCAAACACGATATGGTGTAGGATTTATCCGCCAAGGCAAGTCGCGCTTGTTTTCGTTATACCACGAAAGCAGGGGGGCAGGTATTTGTTGAAATATATTTTTTTGCATTTTTACCTATTAATTATTTGTTAATGTTTAAAGAAAAAACACAGTCGGATACGCTAGGAGTATCCGGATACGATATGCTTAACGGCAAGGACAGACAAGAATCTATCCCTACGTAAGTAACGTCTGCTTTTCCTAAAACGTCTGTGGAAACCAATGCGTTACCATGTCCTACAAACGCACCAGGATAGCTATTGAAAATACTCTTTTCTAAGTCAATCCCTGTAATAATTTCTATTCCGCTTGCACCAACCACGTCAAAGAAAGGCTTAAAACACTCGAACGTTTGCTTTTCTCCTTCACCCATAATGTCTTCCAAGCCGTCTAATATCAAAAAGAATTTGGGGCTGTTTTCTTGCTCCACCGCAAGCATACGTACAAATTCACGCAAGGTATCTAAAGCGGATGCACAATCAGCATAACGATTGATAAGCGGAATGGTGATGTCAGCGTCTTTTAAATAAAGCAATTCTCCGTACGCTTTATCCGGTGAAAGAATAAGAAAGCTAACTTTATCTTGTCCGTATAATTTGCAAATAGATAAAATGAAACGGCGAATATATTCTCCTCGCTTTTCGCCCGTAACGCAAATATGATGATAACGCGCAGGACAAACCTCCGTGTGCGCAAAAATAGGCGCATCATCTTCACCTAAACCCAAAGGGATTGCTTTACAAAACTCCAATCCGTTTCCCGTTGCTAAATTGGATAATTGAATAAGAGATTGAATGTATTCTTGAATTTCCATAGCCGTTTTCCTTGCTTTTTTCTTATGGAGTATTATACACCAAAACCCCATAAATGTCAAGCGTGATACGTGAAAAGACAAAAAAAGAGTACGCCCGAATTACTTCGAGCGTACCCCCAACAAAAAAACATAAAAGAGAAATAGTGTGAGCTAAATTAGTTATATACCGTAAAATAGCTTTCGCTATCGTACGTCAACGTTTCCGTTTTTAATTGGCCGCCGCGTTCAAACGTGATTTGAATACTATCGTTAAAACGCACTGCAAGCAATAAATCGGTTAATAAATATCTGCGATATAATTCGTAGGTAACACCGTTAATAGTAATGCTTTTTAAAACGTCGCCTTTTTGCAATTTTCCATACGCGCAGGCGGTTTGTTCTACATCCGCCGCAACTTCTAACTTTTCGATAATTTTTAAATTGCCTTTTTCGTCATACGCGGCACCCGAATCCGTGATAGCAACTTGAATACCGATCATAGCACGTTTTATAACACCCGCATTATCGATAATATTGTTTACAACTTGCTTTACGTTATCAATCGGTAACGCATAGCCCATATTTTCTACGTCCGTGTTGACGTTTTTGGCATTGACAATACCGATTAAGTTACCGTAAGCATCAAATATGCCACCGCCGGAATTGCCATGGTTAACCGCCGCGCTTGTACGCATTACTCTAAAAGAAAGCTTTTGTTGCGAATTATCGAAGGCTTGTAATTCGATTTCTTCCGATTTTACAGACAATACTCCGTCTGTTACCGAAAGTCCGTCTCCTTCCGCATTCCCAATGACAATAGTTTTTTCGCCAATGACTAGTTCTTCACTGCTACCCATTGTCGCTGCTTGCGCAATACTGTTTTTTAATTTTTCGCTACCGCTAATTTTTAAAACCGCAATGTCGTATTCCATAGCGCCGCCAACATACGTGGCTTGAATACCGTCGCCCTCTTCATCCTTGCCCGTTTCGCCGCTTAAGCCGAAATAATCGCCGTAAGAATACAGCCAAATCAATTGCGATATCCCCTCATTTTCCGTAATATTCGCATTGTAAACAACGTGGTAATTGGTTACTAGCGTCGCATTGCCGTTTTCTTTATCTATATCGATAATAACTGCACTGCCTGCAGAAACCTCGTAAGTATCTTTTACAACCGTAATCCCTAATTCGTTTGTTACACGCTTCTTGACGGGAAATGCGCAATACGCCGACATAACCGACGTCATATTTTTTGCAATTGCATCCGTATCATTATCTTCGGGAACGTTTAAATTAAGGTATTCTTTAATAAACTCCTGAAGAGTGCCTTGAAAGCCAGACGCTTCATACAATTCTTGTATGGTAATTTTTTCTGCATCCTTTCCGTCCGAACCTTTCAAAGATGCTAAATATTCTTTTTCCGTGCCCTTAAAGCCGTTTTCAACGGCTAATTCGTAAGCGCTTTTGCCTTGACATGCGGTCATCCCTAAAGCCAAGACGATAGCGGTAAGAACAACCGCTATTTTTTTGAGTATTCCTTTCATATCCGTACTCGTTTCCTTGTTCTATTAAACAAAATTACTTAGATATTACCATTATATCCATTATTTTCGTTCAATACTTAAAAATTATTTGAAAACTACGTGAATTGTAGTTATTTATAAACATTCCAACTCGTCTAACGTTACGTTAAAGGATGGAATGAAATGTTTAAAGAAATATTCCACTTCGGGCATATTGCGAGAATGGAGATCTTCTTCGATACTCTTTTTTGCTTTACTAAATTCTTTATTCCCCAAGCGCATTTCTTCTAAACATTTGATATACGCTGCCAAACGGTCAGCTGCTTTTACAAGTTTATATTCTTCCGTTTCTTCGTCCGCCAACACGTAAGGTGCCATTTCTTCCTGCATAGCTTGGGGCAGCATACCCATAATCTTTTCGCAAGCGCTGCGCTCTAATTCTTTATATGCGCCGTGAATACTGCGGTTGTAATACTTGATAGGTGTAGGCAAATCCCCCGTCATAACTTCGCTAGTTTCGTGATACATAGCGTACAACACCGTTTTTGCCACGTCTACGTTGCCGTTAAAATTTTTGTTGTGGATAATCGCTAAAGCGTGTGCAATCACCGCAACGCTTTGGGAATGTTCCATAATGTTTTCTTCGCGAACGCTGCGCATAAGCTGCCAGCGCTTGATATATTTCATTCTATCTAAATACGCGTAAAAATCGTAACGCATAATTTTTTTCCTTTTTTTATAAAATGTATTGACAAATAAAATTTAGCCGTGTATAATAAGTACACAAAATTAAATCCGTCGTGGGTGCCGTTAAGGCTGAGATTATACCATTTGAATCGGCAAGGTAATACTTGAGCGAGAGATTGACGAACGCTTTTTGCGTATGTCTTAAGGATATTTCTACCCGTTTGACGTTTTGTTCAAGCGGGTTTTCTTTTTAAAATCATACGGCGGAATAGGAGGTTTTTATGTTTCTTTTTTCACTTTTATCCGCGAGTGATGATATAACTCAAATGGTTACCATCATATCCGCCGCAGCTTGTGTATTACTGCTTGCTGTTATCGCCTTACTTTGTTTAAAAAATAAAAAGGCGGGGGGCAGGTACGAAACGAAGCACATTGCCTTTGCAGGCGTTACACTCGCTTCATCCTTCGTTTTATCTTACCTAAAGGTATCGCCCGTACTATACGGCGGATCGATTACCCTGGCTTCTTTTGTCCCTTTACTGCTGTATACGTATATTTACGGCGCGAGCGAGGGATTGTTGGTCGGGTTAATTTTTGGGCTTTTGAATTTTATCTCTGGCCCGTATATTTTAACGCCTATGACCTTTATTTTGGATTATTTGCTAGCCTTTGCTTCCATCGCCGTTATCGGATTTTTTGGCAAAGGAAAGCTTGCGGACAAATCGCCCGTGCTTGCGTTTACACTCGGCTGCATTGCCGTTTATGCGACACGGTTTTTATTCCACTTATTTTCTGGGTTTATTTACTTTTCTCAAGGCGCAATTTGGGTGGATTTTCCCGCATGGGCTGTTTCCAACGCGTTTATCTACTCGTTTATCTATCAATGCATTTATCTTCCCGCCGACTGTTTTATCGCTTGCGCCGTTGGCGCGCTACTTGTAAAAACAGGCATTTTACAACGATTAGAATATAGCATCAAAAAGTAAAATTTGTAAATTTTCCCAAAAACTTATATAGCCTTTAAGCTAAAATCCCCCTACCGTGTACGCGTTGAAACGTTACGGTAGGGTTATTTTTTCTTTTAATATACAGCCACTTCCGCAAAACGTTTTTTATCAACGGTAATTTTACCATTGGCAATATCTACGGAAAGCACTACGCCTTTCACTGCAGGGAAAAGAATTTCTTTCCCGTCTTTTTCAAGGGTGTACACGTCGGTTGCAAGGTTGGTGATATTTTTCACCGTACCTAACAATTCCCCTTCTTCCGTTTCACAGCGGAGTCCAAGTATATCAATAATGTAATATTGTCCTTCGTTGAGTTCGGGAGCATCCTCACGGTTGCCTTCGATTTTTTTACCGCGGAAAAGTTCCGCTGCGTTACGATCGGGAATGCCGCGCAAACCGATATATGCCGCACCGTCGGCACCTACTCTAAAGGAAAGAATTTTGTAAGGAAGATTTTCAATATATACCGTCCCAAACGCTTTGATATCTTCGGGAAAATCGGTAAAAGCTTTTACTTTAAGCTCACCCCGAATACCTTGGGGCTTTAACACTTCGCCTATAAGCAAACGTTTCATTTTCTTCTCCTTATTTAGCAAAACTGCATTCAACGCAACCCTGCCTATCACCTTTTTGCAAAAACTTAAATATCTGCTTCGTCCGTTTCTACGTCGATTGCACTACCGCCTTTTTCGCGGATTTCAATAACGTATCTCTTCGAATGCGAAGGCGTTGCTGCGCGAACGATACTGCGAAGCGCTTTTGCAATTTTACCTTGTTTACCGATTACTTTACCCATATCCGAAGCGGGAAGAGTGATAATTACTTCAATCACTCTCTCCTTTTCGTTTACGGTATATTCGACGTTTTCTTTGTCTTCGGCAAACTGATTGACAACGTATTTAATTAAATCCAACATATTTATTTCTCCAAAAATATTCTTTGGCTTAACCGATTAAGCGAAAAGAATTATTTGTTGGACTTTTTGCCTTTCGTCTTGGGTGCGCTGAGTTTTGCAGGTTTTTCCATTGCGCCCGTTTGGATAAGAAGGCTTCTAACCGTTTCGGTAGGTTGAGCACCCTTTGCAATCCATGCTTTTGCAAGTTCTACGTTGATATCAAGACCAACGGGGTTGCTCGTAGGGCTGTAGTGGCCGATACAGTCGATATATTCGCCCGTCATTGCCTTTCTGCTGTCAGCTACTACTACACGGTAGATAGGGTTCTTCTTGTCGCCCATTCTGAAAAGTCTCATTTTAACCATAATAAATACCTCCAAAGTATCTTAAAAATTTTTTTCTTATTTTTTTCGGGTTGCCCCGTTTTTAACATTTTTTAAAAAGGTAAGCGGAATTTTCCTTTGCCGCCCTTAAGTTGCTTCATAATCATCTTCGTCTGCTCGAACTGCTTCAGAAGTTGATTGATTTCCTGCACGCTTGTACCCGAACCAGCCGCAATTCTGCGTTTTCTCTTGCTGTCGATAATGGACGGATTTTCACGCTCTGCCATTGTCATTGACAAAATGATTGCTTTGGTATGTTCGATTTTCTTTTCGTCCACGCTTGCGTCGTTTAATTTTAACTTACCTGCGCCAGGGAGCATGGAAAGCATTGCTTGCGCACCGCCCATCTTTTTCATCATGGCGAACTGCTCGAGATAATCGTTTAACGTGAAGGAATTTTCCTTCATTTTTTGCTGCATTTTTCTAGCGTCTTCTTCGGTGATGGCCTGCTGTGCTTTTTCAATTAACGAAAGCACGTCGCCCATGCCCAAAATTCTCTACGCCATTCTATCAGGGTAGAAAGGCTCTAAATCGGTTAATTTTTCGCCTACACCGATAAATTTAATAGGCTTACCCGTTACCGCTTTGATGGAAAGGCATGCACCGCCGCGCGTATCACCGTCAAGCTTAGTTAAAATTACGCCCGTGATTTCCAAACGCTCGTTAAACGTTTGCGCTACGTTTACCGCTTCTTGCCCTGTCATTGCGTCAACGACAAGTAAGGTTTCGGTTACTTCTACTTCCTTTTTGATATTTTCCAGCTCTTGCATCAAGGTTTCATCAATCTGCAAACGCCCTGCCGTATCCAAAACTACGGTATCGTAATTCATAGAGCGCGCATACTCGATTGCCTGCTTCGCCGTTTTTACCGGGCTTTGCGTGCCTTTCTCGAACACTTCCGTCTGCGCGTTTTTCCCTACGACTTGCAACTGCGTGATTGCCGCCGGGCGATAAATATCCCCTGCTACAAGCAACGGGCGTTTCCCTTGCTTTTTGAGCTGTAACGCCAGCTTACCGCAAAGGGTCGTTTTCCCCGCGCCTTGCAAACCGCACATCATAATTACGGTAGGAAGCTTGGGCGAAACTTCGATTTTCGCGTTTTTAGAACCCATCAAATTGATAAGCTCTTCATTGACGATTTTAATAACTTGCTGCGCAGGGTTGAGCGAAGATAAAATTTCCTGCCCGACCGCTTTTTCGGAAACGTCCGCAATAAATTGCTTGGCAACCTTTAAGTTGACGTCTGCTTCCAACAAAGCCACGCGCACTTCGCGCATTGCTGTACGAATTTCTAATTCCGTCAATTTTCCACGCTTGGTAAGCTTTGAAAATATGTGATTTAATCTTTCGGATAACGAATCAAATAAAGCCATCGCACTCCTTATTCTTCACGAATAACCTCTACGTTGTGTTCAGTCAACACGCTTGAAAGCGTTTGTTCCAGCTCGCTAACGGCAGAGATTTCGGAATTTTCTTGTTTTTGTTTGCATATCCAGCGGTTTACCGCCGTCATGTACGCGGAAAAGGCTGCGTCGCCTTTTTCCAAAAGCTGTCTTATCGCAAGCTTTTTATCATATTCTTCAAGTTGCTTGCGGCATTTGTGTAAACAGTCGGAAACGCTTTGACGAGATACACCTTTTTGCTCGGCAATTTCCGCAAGCGACAAATCGTAATTAAAATACAAATCCGTTACTTCGCGTTGGTTTTCCGTCAACAAAGGCGAATATAAATCCCAAAGCTGAAGAAACAGCAAATCGTCTTTCATTGTCCCTTCCTCCTTGTTTCCGTTGTCTATTATACTCCAAAATAAAATAGCTGTCAAGCATTTTTACTTGACAGCCGAAAATTTTTTAAAATAAATGCAGCAAATCTACTAAAATAGCAAACCCGAACAAGACGATAATGCCTACGAGATGAATAATAGCTTCTATCTTGCGGTTAACGGGCTTTTTGCGAATCCATTCGATTAGACAGAAAATGACTTTACAGCCGTCGAGCGCAGGGATAGGCAAAAGATTAAATACCGCCAAATTAACGCCGATAAACGCCGCGATATTTAAGAAAGAAAGCAAACCGCTGCTTGCCGCTTCCGCGGTTACGCTAATCGTTGTAACGGGACCACCCATGGATTCTAAACCCATTTTTCCCGTTAATAATTCACCCAGCGAGCGCAATACCACGCCACCGATTTTCACCGAATACGCTGCCGCTTTGCCGACACTGGTAAAGAAGTCTTGTGCAACCACCTCGCTGTGCATTGCATGCAAGCCAAGCGCGGTTAGCAACGTGTTTGTGTCCGACATATTGACAAAATTTGCGTCCGCCTGCAAGGTGATTGTAATCGTTTGGCTTTTCCCGCCGCGGAAAACGGTAACAAATACCTGTTCGCCTGCCTGCCTACCGCTTAACACGTCCATGTAATCGGTAATCATATACATATCTTTGCCTTCGATTTTTTCTACCACGTCGCCCACTTCAAACCCGCTGACGATAGGCACCGCAACCGTTTCCCCTTGGGGTACGTAATCGACTACTTTATACAAAGGCTGACCTACTCCTGCAAACATAATAATCAGCAACAAAAGCGCTAATAAATAGTTCATGGTTGCACCCGCGATTAAAACAATGATGCGTTTCCAAGGCGCTTGGTCGTTAAAGCGTTCCCCCTTAGGCTCGGGATATTCTTCCGCCGTATCTTCTTTGGACAGCGTTTCCGAAGCGTTGTCTTCGTTATTCAACTCGGACATGGGTGGTTTATTTTCAAAATCTTCAAACGGTTGGACTTGCGGTTGCGCGGGATTTTCTTGTTGCTCGTCGTACAATTCGTCTTCGCCGTCGAACGCGCAGTAACCGCCAAGCGGGATAACGCGCAACGCAAAAAGCTCGCCCGTTTTTTTACTGCGTTTTTTAAAGAGCGCAGGCCCAAAGCCGATAGAAAACTCGTTTATTTTAAAATTTAAAATTTTTCCTGCAACGTAATGGCCGAACTCGTGTATCGTAACCATTGCCAGCAAGATGACGATGGCAAGCAAAATGCCGCCGATACTCTTCATCACGCCTGCAAAGTCGTTGTTTAATAACCCAAATAATTGCAAATTGCTTTTCCTCTCTTTTTATTGTTAGGAATTTTTTAAAATATATTCATTTGCGAGCGCGCGGGCACGTTCGTCTGTTTGTTTTAAAACTTGATAGCTATCCGCTTTTAATCTCTCCGTTTTTTGCAAAGCGTATTCGATTACTTTTGGAATTTCTAAAAAGGAAATTTTTTCTTCTAAAAACGCGCGCACCGCGATTTCGCCTGCGCCGTTTAACGCGCAAGGGTAATTATCGCCAAGCTCCGCGCTGGTTAAAGCCAAATCGTAACAAGGAAAATCCTTTCTATGAAGCGGTTTAAAATGAATTGCTGCAAGCGTTTCAAAATCCAACGGTTTTAAGTTGCAGTCGAAACGCTCGGGATAAGTCAGCGCAAGCTGAATAGGAAGCTCCATTGTTGGATAACTCATTTGCGCTAAAATACCGCTGTCTTCAAATTCAACCATTGAATGAATGATGCTTTCGGGTTGCACTACCGTATGAATTTTAGAAAGGGGCGTATCGTACAGCCACTTTGCCTCAATCACTTCAAAGCCTTTGTTTAACAGCGTTGCGCTGTCTATCGTAATTTTCGCTCCCATTTGCCACGTCGGATGTTTAAGCGCAGACGCGGGCGTAACCCCTGCTAGCTGTTCTTTTGTCCAAGCATAAAACGGGCCGCCGCTTGCCGTGATAATTAAACGTTTAAAAGGCGCGTTTAATCGAAAATTAAGGGCTTGCCACAATGCCGAATGTTCGCTATCCACAGGCATTAAACGCGTACCTGCCCCCTTGATTTTACCCATAACAAGCTCTCCGCCGCATACCAGCGTTTCTTTGTTTGCAAGGGCGATATCCTTTTTTTCTTCTATCGCTTTTAACGAATATTGCAAACCCGCAAAGCCCGTTGCCGCAACAAACGCCACGTCGCCGTAGGCTACTGCTTCTACCGCCGCTTGTTCTCCGCAAACAAACGTAACGCCGCTAGGAATTTTATCCTTAATCTGCGCGCCCGCTTTTTCGTTGACAAGCGCCGCAAATTTCGGTTTAAATTCTTGAACTTGTTCTAAAAATAAATCGGCAGAACTGCTTGCTACAAGGCTTTCTATTTGAAATTTATCTGGATGACGGCGCACTACCGAGCAAACTTGTCTGCCGATAGAGCCCGTCGAGCCAATAAGAGAAATTTTTTTCATTACGTCCCCTTTTTTGCAAAAAGTACCCGCTCCGCGATTGGATAGGTACTTTTCTTTGGTGATACTTTATGCAAATAAATGAATCATTTCAAACGCGATATATACAACCATTGTCGTAAACAATGTGCCGTCGATACGGTCAAGCACGCCGCCGTGCCCAGGCATAATTTTCCCCATGTCCTTTACGTTAACCTTGCGTTTGATACAGCTTTCGACCAAATCGCCAAACTCGCTTGCGAGTGCGCCGAAAAATCCAATGACGATAAAGACGGGCAACCAAAATCCCATATCGATATATTCGCCCACAAAAATAGCGTTGTATGAAAAATAAAGCACGATACCGCTGACAACGCCCCCTACCAAGCCACCGATTGCGCCGATAACCGTCTTATTAGGACTAAGCACGGGAGCAAGCTTTTTAGGGAATTTCTTTCGCATTGTCAGCCCAAACAGCAACGCCACCATGTCCGCTACGGGTGATACAACGAAAATAAATAAAATAACCAAATTGGAATCGAGCATCAAATGTTCTAACGCAGGCGAAACGCCGATATGGTTTGCGCGAACAAGCAAACACAATAACACGGACGGATACACCGCGGTAAACAGCGAAATCCCGATATTTTCCAACGTCGTTTCATCATAACGAAGCACAAGCAAACTCAACAGTGCAACAGCTAAAATAAAGAAGCAAACAGCTACAACGTGCAATCCAAACTCGAAGAAATATTCGCTAAGCGAACAAGCGGGAATGCTGATAATAGAGAAAATTGTTACCATCACCCGTTGCGGCTTCGTCGTCAACGATTTGGTTGCACGTAAAATTTCAAACGTGCCGACGATTGCCATAAAATAGGTCAATAAATCAAAACAAAGCGGATGAACCAAGACCTTTAATAGATACATCCCCAAGAGGATTATAACGTACGCAATCCCCGATATTACTCTTAATTTCATATTTTTTTAACCTTTGCAACCGCATTCAACGCGGCCATGCCCTTGCCTTTTAGTCTTTTTGTTGTTTTTCAACCTGTTCGTCCGTTTTCCCAAAGCGGCGTTTGCGCGTAGAAAAATCGACAATGGCATCCACCAAATCATCATCTGAAAAGTCGGGGAACATCTTGTCCGAAAAATAAAACTCGCTATACGCTGCTTGCCACATTAAAAAGTTAGACAAACGCTTTTCTTTGCCTGTACGGATAATTAAATCGGGATCAGGCACTTCCGCACTGTACAAAAGCTTAGAAAAGCTTTCTTCCGTTACACTTTCGCCTTTTTCTATCGCACGGTTTACCGCGCGCACGATTTCCGCGCGCGAACCGTATGCCAGCGCAATGTTAATCCCCTTACCCGTATAATGTTTGGTTTCTTCTTCTACCTGCTTTACAATTTCTTGAATGTCCTCAGGTAAAAGCGTCGGATCGCCAAAAACGCGCAGGCGTACGCCTTGTTCGCAAATTTTGCGCATCCCTTCAAAAAATCTATCGTGAATCATTTTAAACAGCGCGTCTAATTCCTCTTTCGGACGTTTCAAATTTTCCGTCGAAAGCGCGTAAACGGTAACGTAATCCACACCAAGCTCGTAGCCTTTTTGCAACAGCCCGATAATACGTTCTACCCCTTTAGAATGGCCGAAAGAACGGGGTTGTAAACGTTTTTTCGCCCAACGCCCGTTGCCGTCCATAATAATTCCGATATGTTTGGGAATAACCATTCCCTCCGTTATTTTATTCTTTGCCATACCTTAAATAGACATCAATTCTTTTTCTTTTGCGGCAATAATATTTTCAAGTTTACCCATGGTAGCGCTAATTGCCTTTTCAACGTCTGCTTCGCAACCAGCCGTTTCGTCTTCAGACAATTCTTTCGCCGTCTTCATCTTTTTAAGTACGTCCATTGCATCACGGCGTTGGTTACGTACTGCAACCTTCGCGTCTTCGCCCATCTTCTTAATTTGCTTTACAAGTTCTTTTCTGCGTTCTTCCGTCATTACGGGGAATACTAAACGAATTACTTGGCCGTCGTTCGTGGGTGTAATACCGATATTCGATTGCAAAATAGCCTTTTCTACTGCCTTTAATAAGGATTTATCCCAAAGGTTAATTTGCAAACAGCGAGCGTCTAACGCAGATACGTTGCCAAGCTCGATAAGCTTGCTCATACCGCCGTAAGCTTCTACTTCAATACGGTCTAAAATTTTAGGGTTTGCTCTGCCTGCGCGGATTGCGCTATATTCGTTTTCAAGGGCATTAAGCGTCTTTTCCATTCTTTCGTCTAATTCGAGCATCATCTCTTCTACTTTTTCATTTTCAATCATAATATACCTCCAAAAAGTTTAATAATTTTTATACTGTAATCATTGTACCCAAATGTTCTTCGCCGCAAACTGCGCGAACAATCGAATTTTCTTCGTTTAAGCCAAACGCGAGTGTGGGTACGTTATTTTCCATACACATGGTTGCCGCTGTGAAATCGATTACCTTTAAACCGCGGTTGATGATATCCGCATATTTTAATACTTCGTATTTCTGAGCATTAGGGTTGGTTTTCGGGTCGGAATCGTAGATACCGTCTACGTTCTTTGCCATAAGTAACATATCCGCGCCAATTTCACAAGCACGGAGCGCTGCTGCTGTATCCGTCGAACAATACGGGTTACCCGTACCACAAGCGAAAATAACAATTCTGCCCATTTCAAAATGGCGTAACGCTTTTCTTAAAATAAACGGCTCGGCAAGCGAAACCATATTCAACGCCGTTTGCACACGAACAGGCACACCGCGCTGTTCGATTGCGTCCATCATAGCAAGCGAATTCATAACCGTAGACAACATACCCATTTGGTCTGCCGTCGTGCGCTCCATCTTAGTGCCTTGACGGCCGCGCCAGAAATTTCCGCCGCCGATTACAAGACCGACTTCCACGCCCATATTATGAATGGCTACAATTTGATCAACTACCCCTGCAATTACTTCGTGATTTAAGCCAAAATGCTGATCGCCAGCAAGCGCTTCACCCGAAAGTTTGAGAAGAACTCTTTTGTACTTAGGCTGCATAACTTCCTCCAAATGCACATAATTTTTCATTTTATCTATTATACCATATTTTCTCAAATAAATCTATACTATTTACAAAAAAAGTCTGTGAAATTTCAAAGAATTTTTCTTTAATTGAAGACTTTTCGACATTTTTTGCGCATTTTTCTTTGTCGTTATGACATAAAAAATCCCTTGCATTTTATTGCAAGGGATTCTTGATTTTAAATGAAATTATTTCTTTGCTGCTGCAACTTGCTTAGCGATTTCTTCGCCGAAGTCTTCGCTCTTCTTTTCAAGGCCTTCGCCCATGATGTAGAAGCAGAACTTGTTGATAGAGGTGTTGCCAGCTTTCAACAAATCGGAAACCTTCGTAGGATCGTCCGTAATGAACGCTTGTTCTACAAGACAGTTTTCTTCGTAGTACTTCTTAATTCTACCCATAACCATCTTTTCTGCAATCGCTTCGGGTTTACCTTCGTTGATTGCTTGTTGCTTCAATACTTCCTTTTCCTTTTCAAGCGTTTCAGCGGGAACTTCTTCCTTCGTTAAGAAAGGAGCTTTCGTGAATGCAACTTGCAATGCGATATCGTGAGCAACTTCTTTTGCTGCTTCCGTAGCTTCGCCTGCCATATCAAGCATAACGCCGAGCTTACCACCCATGTGGATGTAGCTTTCAATAAAGCCTTCGGTAACGTACTTGGTATATCTTCTAACAGCAATCTTTTCGCCGATAACAGCCGTCTTGCCTTTCAAGTAGTTTTCTACCGTGCCTTCCGCGCCCATTTCGCAAGCAACCAATTCTTCTACGTTCGCAGGGTTCTTTGCGATAATAACTTTTGCGATTTCGTTTGCAATTTCCAAGAATTGAGGGTTCTTTGCAACGAAGTCAGATTCACAGTTCAATTCGATTAATACGCCCGTGTTGCCTTCGGTGTAGCAAGCTACGATACCTTCAGCTGCGATACGGGAAGCTTTCTTTTCAGCCTTTGCAATCCCTCTTTCTCTCAAGAGGTCGGTTGCTTTAGCCATATCGCCATCAGCGTCCGTCAATGCCTTTTTGCAGTCCATAACGCCTGCGCCGGTCTTTTCTCTAAGAGCCATTACGTCTTTTGCGGTAAATGCCATAATTCTTTTCTCCTTATTTTTCTCTTAATTTTGCAAAGTTGCTTACGCGTTTTCTTCAGCAACTACTTCTTCGATAGATTCTGCTTCTTTTGCAGGAGCTTCTTGTGCAACTGCTTCTTCGCCTTGGTTAGCTTCGATAACTGCGTTAGCGATTACGGAAGAAATTAATTTGATTGCGCGGATAGCATCGTCGTTGCCAGGGATTACGTAGTCGATTTCATCAGGATCACAGTTGGTATCCGTGATTGCTACGATTTTGATGCCAAGCTTCTTAGCTTCTTTAATTGCAATATCTTCGTTGTGAGGGTCTACCACGAACATAACGCCGGGCATAGACTTCATCTTCTTGATACCGCCAAGGTTAGCTTGCAATTTGCCCATTTCTTTCTTTAAGAGCATAACTTCTTTCTTGGGCAATACTTCGAAATCGCCGTTAGCTTCCATAGCTTCGAGCTTTTCCAATCTTTCAACACGGCTTCTCATCGTCTTGAAGTTGGTTAAGCAACCGCCGAGCCATCTGCTGTTAACGTAGTATTGACCGCAACGTTCTGCTTCTTCCTTGATTGCGTCTTGAGCTTGCTTCTTCGTACCAACGAATAAAACGCTCTTGCCTGCTTTTGCGCTTTCGCAAACGAATTTGTACGCTTCTTCAACGAGCGTTGCCGTAAGTTGCAAGTCGATAATGTGAATGTCGTTTCTTGCAGCGAAGATGTACTTCTTCATTTTGGGGTTCCACTTTCTCGTTTGGTGACCGAAGTGAACGCCTGCTTCTAAAAGCTGTTTCATAGTAATAACTGCCATAATTCAAACCTCCGTTTCTCCTCCTCGTATTGCGTTGGCTCGCAACTTCATCCGCATTGAATAGATTTTACGGACACGGATTGCGCACAATGACCGAGTGTGAATTTTTAGCTATATTATTTTACCATAAACCGCAAATCAACGCAAGCACTTTTACGCCATTTTTAAATATTTTTTTGCTATCTTTTCTAAAAGAAAAGCCCGCTGTTTCCGCGAGCTTTTATTCTTTTTAATACCAACCGTTTTTCTTGGGTTGTTGCGCATACATATACGGTTGTACTGCATCTAAAATGTTTTGCAAATTCTTTTTCTTGGCTTTTTTATACGAGCAGAAACAGTCAATCAGCCACCAAAGCCCCGTAATAACGGCAGCCGCAATGCTAACAAGCGAAATTATCGCCGATATTTGCAATATCTGTTCAAGAGCCATGCTTTCCGACATCCCAGTCAAAACACCCGTTGCAATTGCGCATAAAATAGCTACAATCGGACCGAAAAATAATTTCAAAAGCCCCAACCCGATATCGCCGATATAAAATCTATCAATGCCTAATCCACCAAAAAAGATAGACAACAGTACCGTCGCTACAGGACTTTTCGTTTCCGCACAGGACACCGCACCGTACGCTTCTTCCCCTGCCGCTAAAAGCTGTCCGCGAACATATAACGCTTCGTCTGCCGGAATTTTGTCTTTGTACTGCATCATCAAAATATCCACTTTGTCTTGTTTCATCACTTTTCTCCTTTCGTTGTTTTAGATAAGTTATCTAATGTATACATTATATAATGTAAATGTCTATTTGTCAAGTATTTTTTCGATATATAATGTTGATATTATCTAATGTAAGGGTGAATGCTATGAAACTGCGCATACTGGAAATGTTAAAGGAAAGAAACAAGACAAAATACTGGCTGTATATGCAAATGGGGTTAAGTTATCAAAATTTTAACAAGCTTGTCAACAATCAAACAAGCGCGATTAAGTTTGAGAATTTAAAATCCCTTTGCGATACTTTAGAATGCACGCCAAACGATTTGTTTGAAGAATACCACAAAGCGTAAAATAAGCCCCGAGGCAACTGCCTCGGGGCTTGCTATTTTTTATTATTTGTCTAACGATTCCGCTTCTTCCCAGTCTTCAAAGTTTTCGTATTGTTTGCAAAACTCTGCAAAAACTTCGTCCATTAACTGTTCGTCTTCCACAACGAAAAGCTGAATATCTTCCCCTTCGCCTTCAGTGCGGAAAATAACCACTTCGTCTTCTTCATCTTCCGTTTCAGGCTCGTCCTTTTGGAAAAAACTGTACCAAGCGCCTTTATATTCTAAAGACCCGATACGCCAAAAGTTTTCTACGTTTCCGTCTTCGTCTTCCAAAGCAAAAAGTTGTTCGTCTTCGTTTTCGTCGTATTCTTCAATAAATTCTTTTGCCATAATTATTCTCCTTTAATCGTCCATATTTTCGGAAGTTTCATTCTCTTCTTCAAGTTTTCTGCGCGCTTCCGCTTCGCGTTTTTTCATCTTGGACAAATATCCTTCGAGTATATATGACGCAGCGATAGAGTCGATTGTTCGCTTTCTATCTTCTCGCTTTACACCGCCCCAAATTTGCATTTCTCGCGCTTGCATAGTTGTAAAACGCTCGTCCTCTAACTCAATAGGCAGGTCGGTTACTGCTTTTAAAGCGTCTACAAATTCTTGCGTTTTAACCGTTTGGATACTTTCCGAGCCGTCGAAATTGACGGGCATTCCGCACACGATTACCTTTGCGCCGCGTTGCTTGGCGATATTTGCGATAGCTTGCACGTCCGCCGCGTAATTTTTCGTACGGAAATACGTTTCGCAAGGGATAGCGTATTCGTTAAACGGGTCGGTGATTGCTACGCCTATTCTTTTACTGCCTATATCGAAGGCGATTGCTCTTTGTCCTATCATATATTCATTATAGCACAAATCCCGCTTTCCGTCTATCATTTCGTTTGATTTTTTTGCGTGAAAACAAAAATTATTGATTATTTTTCCGCATAAATTTACAAATTTTTTCACACACTGCTACAAAAGGAGGTAGACTATGGAAAAATTTACGATTGGTATGGTACTCGGCGGATTAGGCGGCGCGCTTTTAGTTGCAAATAGCTTTAAAACGAGAACGCTCGTTAAAAAATGCCAAGACGAAATTAAAACGCGCGTAGAAGAAATGATGGACGAAAAAATCGAAGCGCTGGAAAACAAACAAAATAAACATGCGGAAGAACAAACCGCACCTGCTAAAGAAAGCAAAAAATAATCTTTAACCGATTTAAAACACCCCCGAACCCTCGGGGGTGTTTCACGTTTAACAAAGAGTCTTGTCCGTTTGGAAAAGCTCGGCTTTCAGTTTTGCATTTTCCGCACGAAGACGTTCATTTTCTTCCTTTAAGGATGTTGCCAATCTATCATACAAAGAATTTATCTCGTTTTCTAACCGACGGCGCAATTCATCATCAAAACGAGCGGTTTCATGCGCGTTCTCGAAAGATTTTTTCTTTTTCAAGCCGTACCTGCCCCCTATCCCATCAATTTCTACCCCTATTTCCACCGCAATTTGCCGTATGGTTTCCGGTTGCTTTCTTAAGGTGTTACGGTACTTATTTTGCAAACGCAACATCATCTTGTCATCCCCTTTCGCTAAATTGCAAATGGCTTTGCGGATAGAAATGCCTTTGCTTTTTTCCGCTAAAATACTTCGGATAGCATTCTCCGTTTCCTCTTGCGTAAATTCTTTAATCTTTTCCACCGACAGCTTTTTTCCGTCTAAGAGTTCGACAATACGCTCGTCGCCTTTAGAGTTTTTCATCAGCGCATAATAATAATTTCGTACGCTTCCTTTCGCCCTGCCGTGCTCTTTTCCGTACGTTTCAAATAAATACGTAAGCGTTTTGCCTTTTTGTTTTCCGTCTGAAACAAACTCAATAAGCCGCTTCGCCTCTTCTTCCGTGTAGCCGTTAATTTTAACCATAATTTTCCCTCCGATTTTAGCTAGCGCTTTTCTTTGAAAAAATTATTATCCTATTTTTTTCATTTTATACATTATTTTTTAATTTCCGAATATATGTATACTATGAAAGTGTATTTTTTATCTGCCCAGCCTTGTATTCTCACCTTAAACGGCACGTATTTCGGTAAAACAGACACCTTCGAGCGTTTTATCGAAGTCAGCGCAAAGGATAACGTATACGCCAAATTTTCTCCGCAAAACGCCGGCGATATCGGTTTTTTTATCAATGAAAACTTGCGCAATACCGCGCCCGTCGGTTGCGACGTGTATCTGCTGAAAGACGGTATAGCGGTATACGCACACACCTTTCCGCCAACCGATTTTACCTTACAAATCATTCGTCAAATCCGTCTGCAAGATTTGCTGATTACTGTCTATCGGCAAGGCGTACTGCAACTTTGTATCGATTCGCCGTCAGGCGTATTCAACACAACCCTGCCCCCGTCCTTTTACCATTGTAATATATTTCCTTTTACACATTTCATCTTACTTGAAGGCGAAAACAGTATCGCCGTTTTCGATCAAAAGGCGCAAGCTTTGTTATGCGAAAATGTCCTTTCCTACCAAATAGATGGTGATATGCTTACCGCCTGTTTGCCATTATCCGAACGTTTAGGACGCACCGCCAAATGTACTTGGGTCGCAGGAGAAACCGCCTTAATGCAAACAAAATTCTCTTTACAACAAACACAGGAAAACGAGCAAGACGTCCACTCCGCGCTATTACCCTACGCATTTTTTGAAAGCGTGTTAATCGGTGCGGACTACAAGCAATTTTTAAGCGAAGAGCTTTACCCAAAAGCACAGAGCTTAAAGGAATTTTTAGGAGATTTTTTAAGCGTTGTACTTACGGAGCGCGCGGATGTTTGCGCCCTTGTGTATAAACGGAGCGAACGAATTTTTCAATTACGATATTTTTCCGTAACCGTCGAAAATGGAAAAATCACAGATATTATGGGATAAAAAAACGCTCTCTTTTCAGAGAGCGTCATTTTTTAATATTTCGTTACTTTCACACTAACAATTTTAATTTCTTTTTCAGGTACGGAATACTTAATGCTTTGTCCGTCATCACCAATTACATAATCGTCTTTATCTGCATAAACGGTTACGCTCGTTGTGAAATCACTCGATTCGTCGTAGTTGTCTTTGATATAATCACTCACAGCATCTTGTAAGTCTTCCAAAACAGCTACGCTTTCTTCGTTCAACGTTGCAAACGTGCAGTAAGAGCTGTTTACAACGTCGGTATCACTCATATTGATATAGAACAAGGACGTTGCGCTGTTGTAAACGTATTCTTTTCTCGTTTTCCCTTCGCCGTCGTTACGCGTTACATATACGCTTTCCCCAAGATCCTTATCCGTATAGAACATAGAAAGCGAACCGAAAGATTCTTTCAACGCGCCCGATTGTACGCTGAACGAGTTTTTAGAGAATTCGCCGTAAACGGTATAGGTAGGTGTTTCTTGATCAAGCATAAATACGCTGGTGGGGAAATTTTCGTACGTCTTTACAACGTCGTAATATTCTTTATATTCAAGACTGCCTTCATTATAGCTATAACCGCCCGTATACCAACGGTTAGTGGTAAAATTGTGTACGCAAAGCCCGTCAAAGTAGCTATTTCCGTCTTTACCTTCAACAAGCGCAAGGAAATGCTCTACCGTTTTGGGTGCGAGCTTACGATATAAAGTATATTCCAACGTGTACGTTTCATTATTAAAAGCAATTTGCATTTGAATTTCGGGACGGTCAGATTCACAGCCTGCAAACAGTGCCGCAGTAGAAAGTACGCTGGTTGCAGCTAAAGTCGTTGCGATAATTTTTTTCAATGTCTTTTTCATAAAATATCTCCTAAGAAAGTCGAGCTCTTGCGCGTAGGCAATAAGAGGCGCACTCTCCATTATTATTCTCTTTCTATTTTACCTTTTATTTGCCCGTCCGTCAAGTACTTTTACCATATTTTGAAAGGTTTTTACACATTTGACACAATTCGAGGCACGTTTTATAAACGATAAATAAAAAACCGAGTGGTTATCCCACTCGGTTTCATTTGTTTGTCAGCTAAATTATTTAAGTTCAGCGGTAGCGCCGTTTTCCTTAAGCTTAGCAACCAAAGCTTCTGCATCTGCTTTGGGAGCGTTTTCTTTGATAACGCCCATAGCTTCAACTGCTTTCTTAGCATCAGCAAGGCCAAGACCGGTAGCTTCACGTACAACCTTAATGATAGCGATCTTGTTGGGACCGATATCTTTAAGAACTACGTCGAATTCCGTCTTTTCTTCTGCTGCGGGAGCTGCTTCTGCTGCGCCGCCTGCTGCGGGAGCTGCTGCTACCATTGCGCTTACGCCAAATGCTTCTTCTAATGCTTTAACTACGTCGTTCAATTCAAGAACGGTCATATTCTTAATTTCTTCAATGAGTTTTTGTACATCCATGATTTTTAATCCTCCGATTTTTTTAATAATGATTTTTTTTAATTTGATGTTACGTGTAATAAATTAGTTGCCTTCTTTTTGTTTTGCAATAGCATCCAAAACACCAACAAACTTGGAAAGCGAAGACTGCAAGCAGCCAAGCAATCTTGCAATGAGAACTTCCTTGGAAGGAATTGCAGAAAGAGCTTTAACAGCAGCTTTATCCAAATATTTGTTTTCAAGATATGCGCACTTAGGCACAATCTTTTCTACGAGTGCAGGGTTTTCCTTCGTTGCTTTAGCAAAAACAGCAGCGCCGCTCGTTTCGTCTGCACAGAATACCGTTGCGGTGGTACCGTTAAGGTCTGCGTCGAAATCGGTAACGCCGAGTTCGTTAAATGCCTTTCTTACAAGCGTGTTTTTGTAAACCTTGTATTCGCAGTTTGCTTCTTTAAACTTGTTTCTCAAAGCCGTTACTTCTAAAACCGTGAGCTTGTTGTAGTCTGCAAACACAACGGATTTGCTAGCCGTAATTTTCGCTTTGATTTCTTCTACGATTTGTTTTTTTGCTTCTAAATTAGCCGACATGAATTACCTCCTTTAAGCGTGTATATCCGCCTGACAATAAAAAAATACCTTACACCGCAACGGCATAAGGACACACTCACTCTTATCTTAGTATATTCCTTGAACCTGAGCGAGCGGTTTCCCATCAAACCTTTCGGTGCTTGCCTTCTGCGGTACTGATTTTTACTGTTCTATTATAACATTTCCGTCAAAGGCAGTCAACTGTTTTTGACCGCCTTTAACGAATTTTTTTGTTTTTAATCGATTATTTTCGATTAGCCTTTGGTAGCTACGCGTACGCCAGGGCCCATCGTCGAAGTAACCGTAACGCTCTTAAGGTATTGACCCTTTGCGCTAGCAGGCTTTGCTTTTACGATTGCATCTAAAAGCGCCGTGAAGTTTTCTAAAAGCTTGTCTTGACCAAAGCTCTTCTTACCGATAGGGCAGTGAATGATAGCCGTTTTGTCAAGTCTGTATTCAACTTTACCAGCTTTAACTTCTTTGATTGCTTTTTCAACGTCCATCGTAACCGTACCGCTCTTAGGGTTAGGCATCAAGCCCTTGGGACCGAGCACACGACCGATACGACCAACCATACCCATCATGTCGGGCGTCGTGATCATAACGTCGAAATCGAACCAGTTTTCGTTTTGGATTTTTGCAATGAGTTCTTCAGCGCCTACGTAATCTGCACCAGCTGCTACAGCTGCGTCAGCCTTTGCACCTTTTGCGATAACCAAAACTTTCTTGGTTTTACCCGTACCGTTGGGAAGAACGAGAACGCCACGTACTTGTTGATCAGCTTGGCGGGGGTCTACACCCAAACGAACGTGCATTTCAATCGTTTCGTCGAACTTAGCTTTAGCCGTTTCCAAAACTACGGAAATAGCTTCTGCGGATTCGTATTGCTTCGTCAAATCAAATGCTTTTACGCTGTCTTGATATTTCTTACCGTGTTTCATATTCCAGACCTCCCTGCATTATTCTTCGACAGTAACGCCCATACTGCGAGCGGTACCTGCGATCATGCTCATTGCGCTTTCAAGCGACGTGCAGTTCAAGTCGGGCATCTTCGTCTTAGCGATTTCTTCCACTTGTGCTTTCGTCAACTTACCAACTTTTACCGAGTTGGGCTTTGCGCTTGCCGTTTCCAAACCAAGAGCTTTCTTGATAAGAACGGGAGCGGGGGGCGTCTTCAAAATAAACGTGAAGGAACGATCTTGATAAATCGTTACAACAACGGGAATAATGAGACCGGGTTTGTCTGCCGTTTTTGCATTGAATTCCTTCGTAAAGCCGGGCAAGTTAATACCGAAGGGACCAAGGGTCGAACCTACGGGAGGAGCCGGAGTAGCTTTACCTGCAGGAAGTTGCAATTTTACGACTGCTGTAATCTTCTTTGCCATAAATATTTTCTCCTTAGTGGTTATTACAAGACGCCCTCAAAAATTTGACGTCTCTCCCACTTTTTTAACAAATGAATGCGCGTGATACGCGCGTGCGGGGAATTATTCCTCGCTGGTGGTAGCAGGAATTTCACCTTCTACCTTCTTGATTTGAATGAACTCAACTTCTACGTCCGTCGTTCTTCCGAACATCGTCGTGGAAATCTTCGCCTTTTGCGCCGCCGCGTTCAATTCCTTAATCGTACCGAAGAAGCCCTTCAAAGGACCGTCTTCGATGGAAACGGTGTCGCCGATTGCAAAAATTTCGTCCGTCGTATATTCTTCCAAACGCATTTTACGGATTTCTTCTTGGCTCATGGGCTTGGGTCTGCCCTGAGGACCGCAGAAACCGGTTACACCGCGCGTGCTGGTAACGTAGTACCAAATCTGGTTGGTGTAGATCATCTTGATGAAAACGTAGCAAGGAAGCAATTTTCTTTCTACTACCTTAAGCTTACCGTTCTTTTCTTCAACGACCTGTTCCATAGGGATTTTCAAATCCACGATGTAATCGCCGAGATTGTTGTTTTCAATCAATTTTTCCAAGCTGTCTTTGACCATCGCTTCATACCCCGAATAGGTATGCAGAATGTACCACTTGGGTTCTTCATTCATCGGCATAATATCCCCTCCGGATTACGAAATC
>JAZRDM010000034.1:0-38959 GCA_045660265.1 Candidatus Scatosoma sp.
ATCAAGCTTGAACCCACTCGTTTCCAAACGCTTTTTGCTTCTCGGATGGCAGCTATACAAAATAGGCATATCGTATTGTTCCGCCAACTTATTGATTGCCGTAAATAAGGAATTGAAATTCTTTTCCGTATCGATATTTTCCTCTCTATGAGCGGAAAGCAAGATATACTTCTTCGATTCTAATCCAAGACGAGTGAGCACGTCACTTGCTTCGATCTCAGTAAGGTTATTATGCAAAACCTCTGCCATAGGCGAACCCGTAACGTACGTTCTTTCCTTGGGCAAACCGCAATCCGCCAAATAACGCCGCGCGTGTTCGGAATATGCCAAGTTGACGTCGGAAATAATATCGACGATACGGCGATTCGTTTCTTCGGGCAAGCACTCGTCCTTGCATCTATTCCCTGCTTCCATGTGGAAAATGGGAATATGTAAACGCTTTGCAGGAATAGCGGAAAGACAACTGTTCGTGTCACCCAAAATCAAGAGCGCATCGGGCTTGCAAGCCGCCATAAGCTTATACGAACAGTTGATAATATTGCCCACCGTCGCGCCAAGGTCGTCACCCACCGCGTCCATATATACTTCGGGGTCGGCAAGTTTCAAATCCTTGAAGAATACACCGTTTAAGTTGTAGTCATAGTTTTGTCCCGTGTGCGCCAAAATACAGTCAAAGTATTGACGGCACTTATTGATAACGGACGCCAAGCGGATAATTTCAGGGCGCGTGCCTACGATAATCAAGAGCTTTAACTTGCCGTTATCCTTAAATTTTACGTCAGAATAATCCAATCTAATTTTCGTTTCCATTTTATTCACCTCGTACATGGTATGCTTATTCTACAATTTCAAAAAAAGTATCGGGATGGTTGGGGTCAAATTGCTCGTTTGCCCACATTACCGTAACCAAGTTCTCCGTTTCGGAAAGATTGATAATGTTGTGCGTATATCCAGGGAGCATATGCACCGCTTGCATTTTATCCCCACTCACCTCAAAATTCAACACTTCGTCCGTACCGATTTTTCGTTGTTGAATTAAGCCAAGCCCTGCTACAACAATGAAAAACTCCCATTTCGTGTGATGCCAATGCTGACCTTTCGTAATGCCGGGCTTTGAAATATTGATGGACACCTGTCCACACTTTTCCGTCTTCAAAAGCTCGGTAAAGCTTCCACGCGCGTCCACGTTCATCTTCAAATCAAACGCGACTTTTTCTTTGGGCAAATAACTCAAATAGGTTGAATAGAGTTTCTTCGAAAAACTGCCGTTCGGAATTTCGGGAATCACCAGCGTTTCGCTTTGCTCACGGAATTTCTGCAACAAATCAACGATTTCACCAAGCGTTACTTTATGTGTAATCGGAGCAAAATAATATCTACCGTTTTTGCTTTCCACAGGCGTTAAACCATCGTAATTGCAACGGTGTCCCTTTCCTTCCAACAAATCGAGCATTTCGGTCACCAAATCGTCGATATAGAGAAGTTCAAGCTCAATCGCCCTATCGTTTACCGTAATCGGCAAATCGTTTGCGATATTATGGCAGAAGGTTGCAACGGCGCTGTTATAGTTAGGTCTACACCACTTACCGAACAGGTTGGGAAAGCGGTAAACGCATACCTGCCCCCCACCTTTGCTCTCATAATCAAAGAAAAGTTCTTCGCCAGCCTTCTTGCTTTTTCCGTATTCGCCATCCGCATAACGTCCAATAAGCGTCGCTTGAACAGACGAAGAAAGCATCACACGACATTTGTTATTGTACTTCTTCAACGTATCAAGCAAAGTCGATGCAAAGCCAAAATTTCCTTGCATAAACTCTTCTTGCGTTTGCGGACGGTTTACCCCAGCAAGGTTGAACACAAAATCCGCTTTTGCGCAATACGTTTCCAAATCCGCAGGATTTGAATCGATATCGTATTCAAAAATATCTTCAATCAAAAGCGCAGGACGGGTTTTATCTTTCCCGGCTTTTAAGTTTTTCAAAGCGGAACAAAGGTTTTTTCCTACAAATCCCTTTGCCCCCGTAACAAGAATTTTCATGGCTTGTCCTTATTTTTTCAGTTCGTCTTGGATATATTGCAAAGACGAAATTTTCGCCTTCGTTTCTTCAACTGTCAAAAGCTGTGTATTGTTAGAATTGAACTCCGTCAAAGGGTTGCGTTCTACGTCGCCGTGCTTGAAATACTTATCATAGTTCAGCCCACGTTTATCACAGGGCACGCGATAGAAGTTACCAAGGTCGATAGCGTTAGCACACTCTTCGTTGGTCAAAAGCGTTTCGTACATTTTCTCGCCGTGACGAATACCAATCACCTTGATATTTTCCTTATCGCCACCGAACAATTCGCATACAGCCTCCGCCTGTGTTTTAATCGTACAAGCAGGCGCTTTTTGAACGAGAATATCTCCGCTTTCGCCGTGCTCAAACGCGAACAACACAAGGTCGACTGCTTCTTCCAAGGACATAATAAATCTCGTCATCGAAGCGTCGGTAATGGTGATAGGCTTGCCTGCACGGATTTGCTCGATCCAAAGCGGAATAACCGAGCCTCGTGAACACATTACGTTGCCATAGCGCGTACAGCAAATCTTCGTCTTTTCCGGACTGACCGTACGGGATTTTGCAACGATAACCTTTTCCATCATTGCCTTGCTTGTCCCCATTGCGTTGACGGGATACGCCGCTTTGTCCGTCGAAAGACAAACGATGTTCTTTACCCCTGCTTCAATTGCCGCCGTCAAGACGTTTTCCGTACCAAGCACGTTGGTTTTTACCGCTCCGATAGGGAAAAATTCGCAGGACGGAACTTGTTTCAACGCCGCAGCGTGGAAAATATAATCAACGCCGTGCATAGCGTTTTTGACACTTGCGATATCACGTACGTCGCCGATATAGAATTTGATTTTTTCCGCAACTTCGGGCATTTTTGCCTGGAATTCGTGACGCATATCGTCCTGTTTCTTTTCGTCGCGCGAAAAGATACGAATCTCCCCAATATCCGTCTTCAAGAATCTGTTCAAAACGGCATTTCCAAACGACCCCGTACCACCTGTAATCAATAACGTTTTATTTTGAAATAATGACATATATATTTCTCCCTATGGCTTCTTTAAGTAAAAGTATGTTAAAATTTCTTCCTAATTACAATATTTTGTCCGTCAAGACAGCTCTCATTTTTGCTTGCCATACGCGCAATTTCCTGTCCTACAGCTTCTGGCTGCATAATCTTGCTTTGGTCTTCCTCCGGCGCCAATTTCCTTCTCAAATCCGTCGCACAGCGACCTGGTGACAAGCAATAAACCTTTATTCCGTACCCAGCCAATTCTTCCGTCAGCGTCAAGGACATTTCGATAATCGCCGCCTTACTCATCGCATAAACAGACCAACCTGGACGAGGCGTGCTTCCCGCCGTAGACGCAATGTTAATAATTTTAGAAACCCCTTCGTTTCCTTTCATATACTTTGCACATTCCTTGCACAAAAGGTATGGTGCAAATACGTTAATCGTAAACGTTTTCGTTAAATTCTCTTTCGAGGTTTCCAATAAGAATTTAGGGTCGGTATAACCCGCGATATTCAAAAGACAATCTATCGAGCCGTATTTCTCAAAAATGTCTTTAACCAAATCGGAAATCCCATCAATGTTTTCCATATCGTATGGCACTATCTCAACGTTACAGTCTTCGTCCATCAACGCTTTCGTTTCCATCAATTGTTCTTCTCGACGGCTAATAATTACGATATTTTCAAACTCTCGCAATTTAGATACCTCTACCGCCGCCGCACGTCCGATACCAGCACTTGCGCCTGTAACAATACAAGTACGCATTACGATTCCTCCTTAATAAATTCTTCTTTTATAAGCATTTCACCGTACAGCAAATCAATATATTCCGTCATTTTGACGTTGTACGGCGTACCTTTTAAACAAAACACATTTTCACCAGCATTATATACCATACTAGCGTCTTCGGTAAACGTTTCGTTTCTTTCCAGCGCCTTCGTATGCGCCCCCATAAGCACGTCTTTCTTAAACTTCTGCGGCAACTGAATATTGACAAGTTCTTTACGGTTCAATACCCCAGAAATCAGCGCATTGTCGTCCTTCTTTAAAACCGTATATGGGATTTCATAAACGTACGTAACGTTTTCAGCCGTACACTTAATTAAATCTAGAAAATCCTTTCTAGTAACCAACGGCCTTGCAGCCTCGTGAATGATGACATTGTCGCAAGCCGCTCGTTTCAAGCCTTCATAAACAGACTCTTGACGTGTACGACCGCCTTGTACGAAAACCACTTTCTTTGTGATACGATAATCGTTGATATACGACTGAATTTTTTCAACGAATTCCGATTCACAAACGATAACAACTTCCCCTATGTCTTGTATGGTATTTATGCGTTCCAATGTGTGTACAATCATCGGTTTTCCCGCCAAAGAAAGATATTGCTTAGGTGTATCCTTCCCAAATCTCGTGCCTCTACCTGCCGATAATAAAATTAAACTATACATAATATTCTCCTTTTAATTTCCTTCTTTAAGATGATTCCACATTGTCTCTCCTGGCGTTTTTTTCTTGTCCAACCATTTATCTATGCAAGCATAGACTTTTTCAAAATAAACAGCCAACAAAAGTGCCATATTTACCTCTTCGTTTTTATTTTTTCCATAATGAAATCTACTACGCGTTTGGCATTTTGCCCGTCATCCGAATAGTTGACAAGCTTTTTGATTTCGTTTCTTTCCACCTGTAAAAGGTCTATCCCCTTCGTCAATCTATCGATAAAACCTTCAAAATCGTCTATCGTATACACCTTTTCTGCACCTTTTGTATAGAACTCGTAGTCTTTAATCAAGCCAGGCTTTTCTTTGTATTCTTCAATGTCTTCCCAAACCAACGCAATCGGCTTGTCGCAAAGCGTAAAATCGTAATAAATCGAAGAATAGTCGGTAATAAGCGCGTCGCAATTCCCTACGAATTGATAAGACGAAATCTTATTTTTAACAAAAAACTCGTCGTCAATAAATTTAATATTACTCAGTTCCGTCTTGTCAAGATAAGACAAATCCTGTGCAAAGTGCGGCTTTAATACCAGCAGGACGTTTCTTTCTTTTGCATATTCATTTAAGCGCTTCGCCATCTCTGCATCGTGAATAATCGGCAAGGCGTTTCCTTTTGCCAAAGTTTTACTTCCCCCATGTTGACGAAAGGTAGGATACCATACAATAATCTTTTCAAAATTACCTTCGAAAAACTTTTTTACATCCAATTTATAATTCGTTAAATCGTCGTTTCGCGGATAGCCCAATGCAACCGTTCTTTCTTGGCTGTAATTCAACTCGTGGCAATAAACGTCTTTTATTCCTTCCCCCGCGCAAAACGAATAGTCGATGGTATTAGGAATATTATAATATGCTCGCACACTTTTCAACGGCGTTCCATGCGAAAGATAAAAAGAAACTTGATTTTTACGAACAGGTATTAAATACGAATTGCAACAAATAAACACCTTTGCACAATGCCAGTAGTTTCTTTGTTTTAATCCTTCGCTGTATGTATCAATAAGACAAACATTTTCCTTTATTTCGGATGAAATACTCTTATTTTTTACCAGCCACACCATCTTATATTTCTTATTCAATCCTCTTGCGAGCATTTCATCAAAAACGGCTTTTGTGTTATCCGAACAATCGGGTTTACTCTCAAAAATAATTACATTTTTAATAGGAAAAAACAAATATAGAATTTTTTTAATCAGCCTTTTTATTGCTTTCATTTACCTTTACCTTCATTTTATTTTTTCTCAAAAAACCTATTGCAATATTCCATATATAATTTAAATTTTGATTTCGTATTATAAGATTCAAAATTAGATAGGTCCCTGCACCGCCTAAGACCTGAACGGTTAAAAGCAAAAGCGGATGTATTTCTAATATCCCAAGCCCAAACACCACGACCCCCATCAGCAAAGCTGTTATTAAGTTGGGTAAAACGTCCAAAAGCTGTAGCCGATATTGATATCCTATCAACTTGCGATTTGGGAACGTATTAATTGACGTTGCAATCAACGTATTGATAACACACGCCAACGCCAAATATTCGGGACGGTTCGTAAATAAAATAAATGATAATATTACAATGAAATACAAGCTTTTTTTCAGTATTTCCAAAATTAAAGTAATATCGCTTCGTCCAAGCGCCTTTATTACCTGTAAATTCCCCGTTTGTATCATATCGAACATATATACGATACAAAAGGCTTGCAAATAAATACTTGCAGGCAACCATTTCTCCGTCAGTAAAAGTAAAATAAAAGTATCGGAAACCGCCATCAATCCTATCATCATAGGAAAAATGCAAAACGTGCATATTCCTATAAAGCGACGTACGTAGTTCAATAATTTTTCAGGGTCGTCTTGCACCTGTACCATAGACGGAAGCAATACGGATGACAACGTACCACCTATCGTAGAATTGAACAAGCCAGGAAAACTTTTCCCTTTAGAATAAAACGATAAGTCTGCCCCCGAATATTTTAAGCCCACAACCAAAGGATTGATTTCGTCGTACAAAACGGAAATCCCAGAAGTAACCCAAATTTTCCATCCGTATTGAAACAAGCCTTTTGCTTTTGTTTTATATAATTTAAATCTAAACCGCACCTTTACCGTTGCAAACAAGACAATCGTCCCAACAACAGCGTTCGTCATACTTTGTGCAACCAACGCCCAAGGTCCAAAACCTTTAATCGCCATAGAAATACCAATAACAGCAGAAACAATCGTTCCAACCATCGTCGCCAAGAAATACTTTCTAAATTGCAATTGCTTCGAAACGTATGCACTAACGATAGACTTAAACGCATTGATAAACAGCGTTAATCCCATAACACGGAAAATCGGCACCAATAAATCCTTTTCATACAGGTTCGCAATGAACGGTGCACAGAAAAAAAGAATTAAGTACATAGCGGTTGACGCCAATATATTAATGGTAAAGACGCTGGAATAATCTTCTTCGTCCGCGTCCTTCTTTTGAATTAACGCAGCATTAAATCCACCAGAAATAATTGTTTCTGCAAACGCGAAAAAAATCGCTACTATCCCTACGATACTATAATCGTCCGGCGTTAATAATCGCGCCAATATAACGGATACAACAAAGGATACCACCTGTGCTGCAATTCGTTCAAGGAATTTCCAAATCGCACTATTTATCGTTTTCGTTTTAAGCTGCTCTATTTTCATTTCGTATTCCAATCAATAATTACGCAATCTTTCAATAGTTTGCATAAACCATACTTCTCATTAAATCTTTTCGTCTTGTTGTCTTTCTGCCAAATTTACAATCTCTTTGATAGATATTATACCATCTCGATATTTTTCTAAAAACGGACGTTTTACATTCTTTATAAACTTCCGTATTTTAGCACGAACATTTTGTTTTCTCATATCCCTTTTATATACTCTAAAAATCTCCGCAACATCTTTTGTATAAATAACATCCTTTATTTCAACTTCATATCTTCGTCTATATCCCCCGTCCCATAATAAGTACGGCTCAAATCTTGTTAGACACTCTCTAATTCTTTCATGCATTGCTTTTTTCCTGCCATGCACAATCCCCATCCACATTCGAATACAAAAAGATACTTCAAAACAAGCCTCTCGGTCTAGAACTTGTAGTTTTTGATTTTCTTCAATTGGAAATTTATTTAATAGAGACTGGAAATTTTGTAGAATTGCTAGTTTCCACTCGATGATTTTATCAAATTTTTTTTGCGTAGCCGTGCCTTCTCCTAAGCGATTATAGTAATATGTTACTTGTGACGACGTATAAATCTTTGTACAGTGTTGCAAATAACTATACACAAACAATGCATCCTCTCCACATTTAACCTCTAAGGGATATCTTATTTGTTTTTCATCAATAATAGATTTTAAAAACAGCTTATTGACCGGTGGCGTTAATCGAGGTAAAATTCCAGTAACATCAGTATCCCCTCCAAATAAATCAACTATAGAATCATTAAACGAATTTACTGCAATTGTCTTACTCCGATTCTCAAGTGTCCCTACCGCCATTTCAATTGGATATGTTTCCATTTTTTCAACTAATACCTGCAAAGCATTTGAGGGAATCCAATCATCACTGTCAATAAACATAACATACTTCGCAGTTGCTTTTTCCATACCAATATTTCGAGCAGAAGAAACCCCCCTGTTTATAGTATGTATAACTTGTATTCGTGCATCTTTTACTTCATAATAATCACAAATCCATCCACTTTTATCCTTCGAACCATCGTTCACTAAAATTAACTCGAAATTTTCATAAGATTGCATTAAAACACTTTCAATACAACGCGGAAGATATTTTTCGACATTATACACTGGAATAATAATAGACACTAATGCGCTCATATTTAATCAAACCATTCCTTTTTTGTATTTTTTTGCGAGGCGGTAAACAGCTTCGCTCCCATTAAAATAAGAAACTTGCTTTTCATTTTAAGGCACCAATATAAATATTTTCCAAACTTATTGACGCAATCTTTTTTATGGGCAAGCACCAAATCCCTGTTTTCTTTGGTCAATACTGCCTTCACGTTTATCCTTCGTTGTTTTTTGTCTTTTACCCCAAAAATATTTCTTTCGAATATCAATTTAAGATAATTTAAGCGAGCCACCTGCAGTTTTTCACTATACCTATCAAATAATCCCTTATCCTTTAACATTTCCGTTTGCATGTCAACAAGATGATTCAACGCGTCCACTAATTTTGGCGACCCGGTTTTACTGTTTGCACTCTTCCTCATACGATAGACATACAACGTTTCCGGAATATAGGCAAAGGTTTTCGCCGTCAACAAGCAAGCAGGCACGATAAATCTGTCTTCACAATATCTGCTTTTTTCTTTGCAATATTTCAAATTACAACAAAAGACCTCTCGTTTGAACAACTTGTTCCACCTTGCAGAAGATATGTTTCCTCCGCGAAGCGAAGGGAAAACTTTGTTGTGTAAAATCTCCATTTCCGATTCGTCATAATAGTCCTTCCAATCGTCAATGCTTATTCTCTCCCACGCCAATGTAATATCTCTTCTTCCGCACATTACGATATCCGCGTTGGTTTCCATCGCCTTATTCAAAAGCTTTTCATACATTTCAGGCACAATATAGTCGTCACTGTCAACAAATCCAATATACTCACCTGTTGCCTTTTCAACACCTAAAAGCCACGCGGACATTAGGCCTCCATTTTCCTTTTCAAAATATTTAAAATTTGGATTTCTATCTAAAAACTCTCGGCAAATCCCTGCAGAACCATCTTTAGACCCATCATTGACGAGAATTACTTCCATATCTTTTAATGTTTGTTTCTCAATAGACGATAAACACTCTTTAAGATATTTTTCAACGTTATAAATCGGTACAATTACACTTACTTTCATAAGTCACGCCTCATTTTATTTTTTATTTTTTATTTTCGATAAAATTAACAGCCATCGAAATCGTATCGCACTTTTTTTACTCATAGCGCGCAAGTACGCTTTTTCCCATTTATTGCAATTATCCTTATCCGTTTTTTTCGCCGCACCCACAAATGTTTCACAGGAACACAACGCGATGATTTGCTTTTGGGTTTCTTTACGCGACAAATGTGCGTTTAATATCATCCTAAGCAACATTATACCGTAGGAATTAACGACCTTAGACCATTCATAATTAGAGACCGCAACTCCGTAATCCAGTATTGCCATTTCTAATTTGCTCAGCAACCGCTCGTATTGCTCTTTTAACGTCACGTTAAATTTATGACTTATAGATGCTCCGTTTTGAACGTAATGATACAATGCCTCGTCTACATAGTAAAACTTCTTTGTCGCCAAAAAGCAAGGCAATATAATATTGACATCCTCACCGCTTGCAATAAACTTGTCGCAATATTTCAAGTTTTTCTCTAATACTTCTCTCCTGATAATTTTATTGCATCTACTTGGAGATATATAATTTTGCCCAGTCCTAGGAAACATCTTCGTCTTAATTTTAGACAATGCTTCCGATTCGTACAAGCCTTCAACAATCGCATTATTTTGCTCGCTTCGAGAACGCAGCCGTCCTTCTTCAATATGGTCGTATGCAAATTTACACATCACCATATCCGCATCATACAATCTCGCCTTTTGAGCCAATTTTTCAAACATATTAGGCTGCACGAAATCATCGCTATCAACAAACCCAACATACTCTCCCTTTGCGTATTTCAACCCTTCCATCCAGGCGGACATCAACCCTCCATTCGGCTTAGAATAATACTGAAAACGAGCTTTCCCTTGTATAAAAATTTCGCAAACCACATCCGATCCGTCCGTCGAACCATCGTTTACAATAATAAATTCCAAGTCTTTTTCCGTTTGCTTTTCCAAAGAATCTAAGCACCTTAAAAGGTACGGTTTTACATTATAAACAGGAACGATAACACTAATCATCAAACACTCCTTTACAAACTTTCCAACATACGCAAATAGGCATCTTGTAATCCAATTTTAGGTTCCCACCCAAGATTGCGCAATTTCTCCGCTGATAGACGCATCGACGTTTTAGGCGCATATCCAAATATGTTGTCTTTGGGGATATCAAAAACAACCTTTATTTTCCCTTTAGCGATTTTGCTTGCTACCATTTGCGCCATCTGCGCAATCGTCATGGTCGATTCTTCATTAACAACTGTATACGCCTCACCATTTTGCCCCGCTGTCAATAAGAGGAAAATCGCTTTTAAGGCATCTACCGTATAACAATAATTCCCTGTCGAATCACCTTTGGTATGCAAAACGATATCCGTTTTGTTCATTGCGCTTCTCGCAAACTGTGCAAACACCCTATTTTCCTCTTTGGAAATACCTGCCCCAAACGTTTGCGCCAACCGCGCAATTTTCACCGGCACTCCGTACTCTTCCGCATAGCACTTACACATGCATTCTACTAATCTTTTTCCCTCGGAATAGCAGGAACGTACATTTGAAATGTCCAAATAGCCCAGGTCCTTTTCCTCAATAAATTCTTTGCTTGGATCTGTTACACCAAAAACCTCCATTGAAGAAAGATATACTATCCCCTTAACGTTCTTTCTCTTCGCAAGTTTCAACATATTGTTGCTACCAATATAAATCGTTTCGATGGTTTCCACGGGATTTGTCAAAAAATACTTTGACATTGTCGAATTTGCCGTATGGATAATATAATCCACATTGCCTTCTATCTCAAAGGGGTTAGCAATGTCTTGATATACAAACGAAATAAACGGATTATCTTTTTCTAAGCCAAATATGGCTTGCACTTTTTCAACGGAGCGAGCCACGGCTATTACTTTAATGCGCAAAGCGTGCTTCTTATTTGCTACAATCATTGCTTTGACCGCTAAAGACCCAATTAGGCCGGTCGCACCCGTAACTAAAACGGTATCCCCTTTAAACCCAAGCTTTTTTATGTAATCTGCAAGATTTTCTAAATCCTGTTCCAAATAAGTCATCTGTTTTTATTCCTTTTCGTTAACATTGTTTCGCAAATATAAAAGTCAGTTTCCGTCGTCACCTTGATATTCTCCGCAGGTCCACAAACGGAGTGTAACGTATATCCATATGAACGCATCATAGTTGCAGAATCAATAAAAGTGTGAGTACCTTCTTCCACCGATTTTTTATGTACACCAAGAATATCTTTTAGCAAAAAAGCTTGTGGAGCACGTGCTAATTGACAAAATTGTCTATCTAGCGTTTCTAAAATATCTCCTTGCTCATCGATTCGGATTATTGTTTCAATGGCGGGCGCAGTTGTAATAGCATTTCCATTTTCTTGGACAGACTGAATACAAGAATCAATCAATTGCTCATTGATTAAGGGCCTTACACCATCATGAATAAGAACTGTAGTCTTCTCCTCTTTTATATATTTCTCGACTTCCATCAACCCCAAATATTGTGATTCCAGCGCCGTAACGCCCCCTACAATGACTGAGCATACTTTTTTGTACGACAATAAAATATTCTTCGTATGCATCAACCAATCGGATGTGGTTACAACAATAATAGCATCAATAAGAGGATGTCTTTCAAAGTGTTCCACCGTATAACAAAGAATCGCTTTTCCATCAATCTCTAAAAACTGTTTCGGGCGGTCTGCCATAGTCATCCTAGTTCCTTTACCGCCGGCAAAAATAATAGCAACGTTCTTCATAAAACCCTCGTTCATTCTATCCAATATGCCTCGTTATTGTGCTTTTCGCGTTTATTTTCAGGTGGCAACTTCATATAATCGCCGTCATTAATATGCGAATACAATTTTCTCAGATATTGATCATATCCGACAGGTACGTTTACCTGCAAATTCTCAAACTTATGTAGTTCGTATGCATTAAGACATGTCGTAGGCACGCAATTCGCCATACCACCCGCTATAATCGTCGCGCAATACGGCGCATCATCAAAAGGCAATTCTTGAGATAATTTATCCAACCTATTCAACGGATAATATCTCAGCCTTCCTTTTATGAAAATTCGCCCAAAGAAGGCTATCGCCTTTTTAAATAGATTCCCATTTCTCTTCCAAGTATAAATGGACAACTTATTAAACCAATATATCTTAGACAACCTTGCCACGCGTTTACATTTCTTATACCACTTTTTCGATAAATCCGCAACGCCATCTTTCGGGAAAAGGTCCATATACACTGCGATTTTATTACGATGTGTTTCGGGAAATTCAATCATCTCCGTTCGGGTATCAATGACTTTCGCCATTACATAAACTCCTTCTTGTGCGGTCATAATCCTATAATGTCCGCCAAAGCCCTTTGCGCCTAGCTCAATCGCTTTTTCATAATCTACCCTTGGCATCCCCAAATCCACATCGTCGTCCCAAGGAATAAAACCACCGTGACGAATTGCACCCAACAAACTTCCTGCATCTAAAAAATACCGCAACTGATTTTCATAGCAAAAGGTTGCAAACGCTTCCAACATATCAAGTTGAACTTTTCTCATTTCTTCTTGCGTCATTTTCCTCATTGCTCAACTGCTCCTTGTAAGTGTCGCTTATTCTCTCTTTTTTGTTTGTTTTGTGCCAAATTAAAACCAAATATTAGCCATAAGAAATAACATTTAACCCCTGGCCCAAACGGCGCCAATTGTTCAAATATCGAATTGATAAAATAACAAAATGCAATATAGAACAGCAGCTTTGTGATGATTTTACCATTTTTCAACCTTCTCACTGCATAGAACAAAGGTACAAGCGCAATTCCTATGAAAAGCAAACCGATGGGAAAGCCAAAGGACAGGATCGACGTCAAAATTAACGATTCGCGCTTTACAGCCCCTATCCCCCAAAGCCAGCCACCACCTAAATCGTCAAAAAAGCTTTCCCACTCCGATACGCGACCGGAGGAAATTTCGTCGAGGGATTCGTTCCCTCTTCCCCCTAAAATAATGTCGTTAATAATCGACTCATACATCTGCGGGAAAAATACAAAATACACAACGATTGCCGTAATAAGAAGGACCACCTTCCAACGGAAATATTTATCTTTCTTGCTCCCCAATAGAAAGGCAAACAACAATAGAAAAGGAAAAGCAAAAATCGTAGCGCGACTCTTCAACAACAAAATGCTGATGGCAAAGAACATAGCCAACGAAATCGACACGACCTTTACACGTGCCTTTTTTCCTGCTATCTTACAAAAAACAAGCAGCAAAAAAGCCGTCAACAAAATTTGCGCAATGGAATTTTTTGAAGCGTATGCATACACTCTATCCGCAACGTCCG
The DNA here is from genome assembly GCA_045660265.1 of Candidatus Scatosoma sp. Lineage (GTDB taxonomy): Bacteria > Bacillota > Clostridia > Christensenellales > Borkfalkiaceae > Scatosoma. Next base: position 13,830 of record JAZRDM010000034.1, read on the forward strand.
CGTTTATCAAATACTCGAAAAAGATATTCCCCCCAACGAAAACCGCACCAGCTATGTATGCAAAAGTTATCCACTCCAAATCTTTTTTATTGATGTATTCGCCAATGTTGTATCCTAAGAATAAAATAAACATCGACAGGAAAAATGGATACACCAGCGAAGACGATAAATATGCCATTCCACTGACAAATTCCGAAATAACCAAAAAAGATAATATCCCAACGGAACACAATATTAAAGGAATTAGTGACGTTCCTATCCGCCAATTTATCCCATATAAAACGCAATATCCCGTAAAGCATAACCACACGAAAATTGCTATCGTACTAGACAACCCCAACCCTACTAAAAGGGGCAATTGGGACAAGTTCGACAAAAAGCAAACCAACGCAGTTGCCATCCCTATTTTTGAAATTTTAGCACTTTGTTCTTTCACTTATAAACACCTTAAAACTTCGCGAACACGTCGCAATATTCTTTAACCATATTTTCAATCGTATACAACTGAATAGACTCTAAAACGTTTTCTGAAACCTTTCTAGACAACCATTTCGTATCTAAAATATATGCCATTCTTTCATGCAACGCCTTTTCATCTCCAGCCGGAACAATAAACCCATTGTATCCATCTTGTATCAATTCCAACCCGGCAACACATTGGTCTGTGGTAAGAACGGGTAAGCCATACCCCAACGCCTCAACAACAACCAAACCCCATATGTCATAACGGGTAGGAAATACACACAAATCAGCCGCCTTGTAGTACACTTTAAGTTCTTCTTTATTTAAATGTTCAACGAAATGCACGTTGGTCAAGTTCAAGTCTTCCCGAAGTTTAACGTATTCTTCGGTGGGCGTTCCTCCAACGATATAAATCCCCACGCCCTTAGGCAATCTTTCCGAGGCCTTTAACAAAACGTCAAACCCCTTGCGGTGTATATAGCTCCCCACAGCAAGGAACATCTTGCTTTCTTTCACGTTCAGTTTATCTCGAAGTGCCGCCTTTTCTTCTGCTTCTACAACTCGTTTTTGTAAATCCGCTTCCTTTAACGAGGTAAAGTGATATCTAAAGATTCGGCTTTTCTCAGCGCCAAAAGACATCAAATACTCGTCCGTAACCCGACTCGTACTCATATACGCCGCCGCGCCCCTAATCAACATCGATTTAAGTTTCTTTTTGAAACCCTGCGTAGGATGCGCGATTGCGCCGTCTACGTTTAAGATATATTTTTTGCGGAACAACTTCATAAAAACCAGCGCAAAAATCGCGGTCAGGGAACTATATCCGCTGACTACGAGTATACTCTTTCTCCGAAAACACATCTTCCTTGCCAATCCTAAAGAAAAAGCTTCCTCGTCACCGTAGCGAATACCTTTTAGAAATTTCGCCTTAAACAATACGTCGCCGTCGTTATACCATTTATTGTTTCTATTTTTTGCCTTTTTGCGTTCAAATACAACTTCTACATCGCATTGCTTTGCCAAGGCATTAAAGAAATCCACCCTGTACGGAGAAGGCAAATTTGTATGTATCAAAACTTTTTTCATTGCACCCCTTATTAAGCGATACTCAACGCTTATGTACTTTCATACAATTCAACATAATCAGTCACCGTTTCTACCATCGATTTTACGTTCATTCTACACAGCGTCTTCAAGTCCGTCGTTTGAATCAGTCTTACCAATGTTTCCACATCTCCTTGTGGCACAATGTTTCCTGCGAAATTGCCCACCGTTTCAGGCGCTCCTCCCGTCGCATAAGTAATCACAGGGCAACCGCACGCCTGTGCTTCTAAATTCACCGTAGGATACGTATCACTGCGTGTCATATTCACAAAAACGTCGGCAGCGGAATAAATTTCCGCCAACTCTTCAATATCGTTAGTTCTAGGCAACCCTATAACGTTGTTAGGCAAGTCCTTTAATTGCCCATCTGACAAGCCCACCAATACAACCTTGTACTGCTCATCCAAAGCGGACGCAAGCTTATAAAAATCAAACAATCCCTTCTCTTCCACCCAAGAAGACGCTACACCTAAAACAACTTGTTTCTCGGTTATACCATATCGAGCCTTAAAATCGCCATCCACCTTCTTAAAACCCTCTAGATTTATACCGTTATGGATAACCTTTACGGGATATTCTGCTAAAAACGACTTCTTGACCAAGCCAGCCAACCATTGAGACGGCGTTATTATCGTTAAATTTTCCACCCCGCGAAACAACGCTTTCTTCTTCCGATAATTACGTTTTGCCCCATCCCAAAAAACACTTCTAGGATAAGCCTTCTTTTGAGGACAGTGGTGGCATCCACTTTCCCATTTATTACAACGGCAGTGTTCAAAATGCGAACAATGCCCAGTAAAAGGCCAGCAATCGTGTAGCGTCCAAACTATTTTTTTGCCACAAGACCTTAAATACCGAAATAAGACGTCTACGTTTAAGTAATACCCGTGTAAATTGTGAAGATGTATTACGTCGGGGTCATAGTTCTTTATCCATTTGATAAACTTTTTCGTGTCACGTTTAGAATGAAACCCCGTCGTATCAAACAAACGTGATAATAACGCATGTGTTTTAACCCCTAAACCAGAGCCAATTTTTACCGCATGATTTTCGTACTGAGAAGGTACGTTTTCGCGCCCGTATGCAACCTTGCAAACGTGACCTCGCCGCTCTAATTCCTGGGCAATATCCGTACATATTCTTCCCGTGCTCCTAATTCCACACACGGAATTGATTTGCAGTACTTTTTTACTCATCCGTTTCTCCACAAATTGATTTTAAAACGTCGAAATATTTCTTCGTCTGTTTTTCACGAGAAAAATTTTCACAGGCAAAACTACGCGCATTATGTCCCCATTCGGACAATTTATGTCTATTAATATAACAATACTCAATCGCCTCAGCAAGCTTTACCGCATCACCGTGCTCAATTGCCACCCCGATTTCCTTCTCGTTAATAATCCGTTCAATATCGCTACCTTCATCTACAAGAGCTAAAACTGGACTACCTGTCGCCATGATGACACCCGTCTTTGAAGGAAGCGCCATTTTTGTAATCCCTTTTTCAATCGGTACAAGCTCGATATCACCGATACTATAAATCTCCGAAAGCCTGCTTGCAGGTTGCAAAGGAAAAACCTGTATATTTTCGATACTTTCCGCCTGAACCCTATTTTCTAATGTTTCCTTGTACGAACCGCTCCCTATGAGAACGAATTGGATTTCCTTGTTTCTGTCTCTCAAAATCTTCGCGCTGTTTATAATTGTGTCCCACCCCTGGAACAAGCCAATATCACCCGCATACGAAACGATAAACTTGTCCTTTTCGATGCCTAATTCGTCCATCAAACGGTTTTCTGATTTTTCAACGTGGTGCAGGGTTTGTGTGTCTGCCCAATTATAAATTACTTCCACCTTTTCGTCTGCGCAACCGCTGGAAACAATCGTTTTCTTCATTGATTGAGAAATAGTAACAATACGCGTATTTTTTTGATATACGCGCTTTTCCTTTCTTAAGAAATATCGAATTAAAGGATTTTTTCGACTTAACCCTTTCATATGTATCAACGTATTCGGGAATAAATCTTGCGCGTTATACAAAGTAGGCGCCAACTTGGAAAGCTTTGCCCCAATATACCCTAAAAACGGAGGAGAGCTGTACAAATAATATGCATCTGCAGAAATCTTCTTGGCTTCCTTGTAAAGACGACGGGTAAGCCTCGCGTATTTCAACATACGCATCAACAAACCCTTACCTTCACCTCTCCTTGAACCAACCCGTCGAACAATCACGTTTTCGCCCACACACTCGACTGGATGTTGCAAATAATATTCACGTACGTCATTGGAAATTCTGCGTGAAGGGAACCCCGTCAACACCTCAACCTCCGCTCCATGCGCCCCTAAATCTAACGCCAATTCATAAAGCAACGCGTGTCTTTCCTTGCATAAATGCCCCGTTATGAATACTATTTTCATACTTACTCCTTTTTAATAAATCGGCGTAACCCAATCCAAATGGTTTTCGTTTTCACCACAAACACACTTCAAATATTCCTTATGCAACATCGTCGTGATTTTCCCCGCTTCAGAGCCGTTCAAGATATATCTATCTACGGAGAATATAGGTGTTATTTCCATTGCCGAACCACACAAAAACGCTTCGTCGCAAACGTAAAGTTCTGTTCTATCAATAGATCTTTCTTCCACCGTCAGCCCAAGCTCAGCCCCTAACTTTATTATTGTATCTCTCGTAATACTTTCCAACACACTGTCCGTCAGTAAGGGCGTAATCAGTTTTCTACCCACCACCATAAACAAGCAGGAGCCCGGACCTTCCGCTACTTTGCCGTCTTTGTTTAAGAAAATAGTCGTGTCATATCCATTTCTCAACGCTTCTCTTTGCGCCATACGGCTGTTGATATAATTTGCCCCACATTTAATTCTAGGCGAAAGCGAATTATCGTGAATCCTTTGCCACGAGCTAATACAACAATGTAAGCCCTTTTTGTTGTATTCAGGGTTAGTTTTCGCCTTTTGAATCGGTGAGATAAACATATTAACCGGTCCTGTACTACTCCACGACCCAAAGCCATCGACAAATAACGTTTGTCTTACAGCGATATCTTCTTTATACCCATTAGCTCGTACCGTTTCAAAAAATGCCACTTGTAAATCTTCAATACTAAAAGTATCTTCCAATTCTAACAATCTTTGCGATTTCTTTAAACGAATAAAATGGTCACGCAAACGAAATGCGTATAGTTGCCCTTTTTGCGGATTCCAATAACAACGAATCCCCTCAAAAACGTTTAATCCAAACTGTGAAGTAGGCGAAAGAACGTTTAATCGTGCCTCACTTAAATTAACAACCTTACCATCAAACCATATTTTTCTTTCATTGCTCATTTATAAAGTCTCCTTTTTCCTCAGCAAAAGACTGCGTATTTGTTTTTTGATTATCCTCTTTTTCGCTTACGTCTTTCATAGAAAAGACCCTTCCAACCGTCATAAACAAAATTTTTATATCATACAGGAAAACGTATTTTTTTACCTTGTCAATATAAGTGTTGTCGTATTCCACTTTTTGGTCCCAAGTAAACTCATTTCTACCAACCACCTGAGCCAAACCCGTAATTCCCGGAAGAACGCTAAATCTTCTTTTGTAAGCTTCATTTAACGTTTCATACGCTGGGAAATGCCCAACAACCGGTGCGCGCGGCCCTACGATTGCCATATCCCCTTTTACAACATTTAAAAGTTGCAACAATTCGTCTAAACTCGTCTTACGCAAAAATGCGCCTACTTTGGTAATACGGGGGTCGCCTTTAAAACTGTATACACCCGTCCCCATATTTTGCGCGTTTTTAACCATCGTGCGGAACTTATACATATAGAAGGGCTTTCCATTTTTCCCTATTCGCAACTGCTTAAAAACCGCACCGCCTTTCGAATCAATTCTTATAGCAATCGCTATAATAAGCAAAAGCGGGAGTAGGACAATTAAAGCAACCAAACATATCAAAGTGTCAAAGATTCGTCTAAAGAAAAAATACATTGTTTTAACTCCTTTTGCTCTGTATCACTTTTTCAACTTCCAAGATTACCAGCTTTCGACACGAATTAAATTGCTCAGGAGAATATTGTTTAACATCTTTCTCCCATGCGCGAATCTTTGCTATGTTAACGTGAAACAATTCTTCAAAATCGGAAAAATCACTGTAGTGTTCTTGATTACAAAAACTTCTTGACAAAATTACCCCTTGCGACTGTAACCTATAATGTTCGCAAATAATGTGCTCTGCCAACAACAAGCCTTCACCTATCCTACCTACACCACCGAAACCGTACGGGATTCCTTTTTTTGCTATTTTTGTACACAACCTTTCCACAGTGCCGTCAGCCAACAGCTCAAACATGAAACACATTTGATAACTTAAATGCAAATCGTTTAACCCTATATGTATTTCGTCAATTCCACACAGCTCCAATACATCGTCCAAACAATCCACCGCTTCACGAGTTTCCAACAAAAGCATAGTCTTCACTCGCCCATCAACGGCATTTAGAAAATTTACAACCTCGCTCTTTGTTTTCCACATAGGAAGCATGACAACGTCTGCACCTGCTTCGATAACGCGGTCAATTTCGCTTTTAGAGTTTTCGTTCCAAGGATTTACCCGAACCAACAACTCCGCCTTCGTCAGTCTTTCCGCCAAACACGCAACGTCTTCGACGGTATGTTTCGATTTAACCGTGTCCATATTCTTTTGACGGTCTTCCTTACCCAAGGTTTCCAAATCCACAAAAATTCGGTCAACCCCATTTTTCTCCGCAATTAAGGCTATCTCTGGACGGTTTGTTATGTACATTAATTTCAACGGCATATCGCTCACCAGTAAAAATTTTTATAATATAAATATATTATAACACTTATATTTTCGCTTGTCAACCCTTACCCCTTATCTTTTTTAACATATATTGAGCTAAACCCACGCGCGCGTGAAGTTTTCACCGCGTACATGGTAGCTCGTTTTTTATTTTTGGACACGCTTTTATCGTTCAACGCGTACATGGGTGGCTAATTTTCACAATAAAAAAGAGCAAACTGAAATTTGCCCTTTTTATCGATTTTACTTTTTTGTCAAACAAGGACTTCTTCCGCAAAACGCACCGCGCCCATCGCGTCTTTTGCATACCCGTCCGCGCCTATCTTATCGGCATACTCTTTCGTCAACACCGCACCGCCGACGACGACCTTACACCACGGCGCGTCCTTCTTCAAAAGCTGTATCGTTTCTTCCATCGAAGATACTGTGGTCGTCATCAAAGCGCTCAAGCCGACAAGCCGAATTTTTTGTTCCAAAACCGCGTCCACTATCTGCCTTGGCGCAACGTCCTTGCCCAAGTCCACAACGGAAAACCCGTAATTTTCAAGTAGCAATTTGACGATATTTTTGCCGATGTCGTGTATGTCGCCCTTCACCGTCGCCAACACGATTTTTCCCTTCGGCTCACGCGTGGTTTCGTTTTTTAACATATACGCCTTAATCCGCTCGAACGCGCATTGCGCCGCTTCCGCGCTCATCAAAAGCTGGGGAAGATACACGCGTTTATTTTCAAAACCTTCGCCCACCGCGTTCAACGCAGGTATAATTTCCCCGTTCACCATTTCCATCGGCGGAACGCTTAACAAAAGCGTGTCCGTCAGAACCTTCGCCGAATCCTTCAACCCCTTGATAATCGCGCGCGATAATTCCGAACGATAGTTTTCCGTTTGCTTTTCCACGGCAACGGGTTGCACCGTTTGTGGTGTCAAGGACGGCACGTTTTCCACGTACGCCAAGCAGTTTTCATCCATACCCTTAAGTGCCTTGTACGCATAGTACGTGCGCATCATATCCGCGGAATACGGGTTCATAATCGCCGCGGAAAGCCCGTTTTCAAGCGCAAGCGCAAAGAACGTAGCGTTGACAACGTCACGACTGGGCAACCCAAACGATACGTTGGAAACGCCAAGCGACGTATGACAACCAAGCCCCGTTTTAATCCTTTTCAACGCGCCAAGCGTAGCCAAGCCTGCGCGATTGTCCGCGCTCACCGTCATCGCCAGCGTGTCGAAAATAATATCCTTTTTATCGATGCCGTATTTCTTCGCTTCCGCCAAGATTTTTTCGGCAATCTCGTACCTGCCCCCTTCATTTTCGGGAATTCCGCCTTCATCAAGCGTCAAAGCCACGACAACCGCCCCGTATTTTTTGACAAGCGGAAAGACGGTTTTCATACTCTCTTGCTTACCGTTGACGGAATTGAGCATCGCTTTCCCGTTGTATCTTCTCAGCGCGCGCTCCATCGCAACGACGTCCGTCGTGTCAATTTGCAAAGGCAAATCGGTAACCGATTGCAACTCGCAAACGATTTTTTCCAACGTTTCCGCTTCGTCGATTTCTGGCAAACCGACGTTGACGTCAAGGATGTGCACACCCTTTTCCGCCTGCGTCACGCCTTCCGACAAGACGTAGCGAATATCGCCTTCTCTAAGCGCCTGCTTAAACCGTTTTTTACCCGTCGGATTGATACGCTCGCCGATGAGTACGGGCTCGTTTTCAAATGCAACGGCGTGCGTATACGACGAAACGACGGTGCGCCCTTTATCCGTCACGGGCACGGGCGAAACCCCTGCCAACGCCTGCGCCAAAGCCTGAATATGCGTGGGCGTAGTCCCACAGCAACCGCCGACGACACGCGCGCCCATCTTCACAAAATCGGCAACCGTTTTAGAAAATTCCTTCTCGTCAACGTCAAACACCGTCTTACCGTCCACAAATTTCGGAAGCCCAGCGTTCGGTTTCACCACCACGGGAACGGACGAAACGGCCAACAATTCTTCCACGATAGGGCGTAACTGTTTTGGCCCAAGCGAACAATTCGCACCCAACGCGTCCACACCCATACCTTCAAGCAAGGCAACCATCGCAGAAGGTGTTGCGCCCGTCGTCAGTTTTCCGTCTTCGCCGTACGCGTTGGTGACGATAACGGGCAAATCGCACGTTTCTTTCACGGCAAGTAGTGCCGCCTTCGTTTCGTACGCGTCGTTCATCGTTTCCACGACGACAAGGTCAACCCCACACTCGACGCCGATTTCCACCGTCTTTTTGAAAATCGACACGGCGTCTTCAAAATCAAGACTGCCAAGCGGTTTCAATAATTTCCCCAAAGGTCCGACGTCCAAAGCCACAAACTTTTCGTGCACACCTTCGCTTTCTCGTCTTGCACAGTTGGCAATCTCCACCGCCGCGCGTATCGTTTCACGAAGTTCGTCTTGTGAAAATTTCAACGTGTTTGCGCCGAAGGTGTTGGTGCAGACAACGTTGCTTCCAGCGCTGAAATACGCCGTTTGTATTTCCTTTACGGCATCGGGTTTAGACAAATTCCAACGCTCGGGCAATTCCCCAAGCGCCAAACCGCGCGCCTGCAACAGCGTGCCCATGCCCCCGTCTAATAAAACAATCTTCTCTTTCAAAAATTGAGAAAACGTCATAACCATCTCCTAACCCCGGCTTTTAAGCCGTACATTACACAATTTTGTCGTTCAACGCGTACACGCCCCTTCGATTCCAACAAAAGCGGTAACCGATTTCGTCGGCGACATCAAAAGCGAATCGCCCAAAGTAAGCCCTATTATTTTTTCCGGTGCCAGCCATTGAAACACCAAATTTTGCATTTCCAAAAGCAAATCCCCGTACCCAGGCGAAAACCTGGGACGCAACAAAACGCCTTCTTCCCTTTCAAAATCCTTGCAAAAAGCGTTGCAAAGCGTTTCGATACGCTCCGCGCCGATTGCCTGCAAAAAGACGGCTTTAGAAGGCGAGATTTGCTGATATTTCAGCACAAGACGGTCGATATCGACACCAACCGTCGCCGCCATCAAAAGCGTTTCCCTGCACCCCTTCAACGCCGTTTTCAAGTCGTTAGAAGGCACGTTTACACCGTTCAACACAACCCTGCCCCCGTCCGTTTGCACGGGAATACGCGCAAAGCAAACCTTGTAGACAAACGCGTTTTTTACAAGCGCTTTTATTTCCGCAAGCAAGGAAAGCATTTCTTCGTCCGTTTTACAGCCTGCATAACGCAAAATTTCCCTATCGTTAAAAGGGAAATTTGGATACGTTTTTGTAAAAACTTGCGCCGTCATTTTCCTAAAATGTCCGACAAATTCGTCTGAATTTTTTCAGCGACGTCGGGTTTATTCATAGAATACACGTGCACGTTGGTTACACCGTTTGCAAACAGGTCGATAATTTGGTCGGTTGCATACGCAATCCCTGCCTGTTTCATTGCCGCAGGGCTCGTGCCAAACTTATCGACAAGCGCCTTAAATCGTTGTGGCACGAACGAGCCAGAGAGTTTTACCGCGCGTTCGACTTGGTTGGCGTTGGTGATAGGCATAATCCCTGCAACGATAGGCACGGTAATGCCTGCTTCACGGATTTTATATAAGAAATTATACAACAAATTGTTGTCGAAAAACATTTGCGTCGTCAAGAAATCGCAACCCGCGTCCACTTTTTCCTTTAGACGCTGAATATCTTCCTTTTGTGACGCGCTTTCGGGATGCACTTCTGGATAGCAAGCACCGCCCACGCAAAAACCGCCTGCCGATTTCAATTCTTCAACCAACTCGATAGCGTGACGATATTCCCAAGTATTTCTATCGTCGTCCATCATCGACGCAGGGATATCCCCACGCAACGCCATCACGTTTTCAATGCCGGCGTCCTTCATCATCGCAATTTTTTCGCGGACGAGCGCCTTTGACGATGAAACGCACGTTAAATGCGCCAGCGTAGGCACGCCGTAATCCCTTTTAATCTCTTTTGCAATGTCCAGCGTATACTTGCTTGTCCCACCGCCAGCGCCGTACGTCACACTCATAAAAGCGGGCTTAAGCTTTGCAATTTCACGCGTAGCGAACTGCACACTCTCAAAAGCCGTTTCCGTTTTCGGCGGAAAAACTTCGAAGGAAAGCGACGGTTTTTTGCCGTTGATGATGTCAATAATTTTCATATAGCCCTTCTTTTCTATGCTTTTCTTTATTATACTACTTTACACTCAAGAAAGCAATTTTTTTACGGCAATTTATCGCAAAAAAAAGAAAGGCCGTCTTTTCGACAGCCATCCTTCTACATACTCTTCATAATTTTTTCTTTTTTCTCGGCGTATTCTTCTTCGTTGATAATGCCTTCGTCCAAAAGTCTTTTCAATTCCCTAAGCGCTTCCATCGCGTTTAAGGACGCTTTTGCGCCGTATTCCTTACGCCTTCTAATCGCCTCTAATTTGACCTCCGCCTGCCATACGTCGCACTTTCGTTTCAGATTTTTGAACACTTTGTTTTTCTTGAACAAAATCAAGAAAACCGCCGCAACCCACATCAACACGCAAAGGAGCTGTGCAGGCGTCAAGAAGAACCCTGACGAACCGCGGTTGTCGCCACGCAAAAATTCCATAAGGAAACGGAATAAGCCGTACGCAAACGCGTACAATTCGATATTGTGCTTTCTCAGTTTCTTATAAAAGATAATCATCACGGCAAACAACGCAAGTTCGAACACCGCTTCAAAAAGCTGGGTAGGCAACACGGGCAAACTTCCGCCGTTAGGACCGCCTGGATATTGATGCGCCGCGTGACTGGTAGAAGGGAAACTTACGCCAAAAACACTGTCCGTAAGTCCGCCGTAGCAACAGCCTGCGAAGAAACACCCCAAACGCCCAAAAGCGTGCGCAATAACGATGCCGGGGACGAGAATAGAGAAATAGGTAAGCGCGTTACCTTTCGCCGCAGGGACGAATTTGTGGATTAAATAGATGGTAACGGGGAACGCGCCGACAACACCGCCAAGCCAGGTGATACCGCCGATTTTCAATTCGCCTGCCTTAATCGAGTGGAACAGGGAATTGAAAAAGAACGCCGAGCCGTACAATACCGCTCCGCCGACAAGCGAAACGAAAAATACACGCTTAAACGTAGCGCTTTTAATTTTCTCCGTTTTGTACAGCGCAAAATACATCGTCAAGATGTACGCAATCGCGCCCACAATAATCATCAACACGTACATGGGTATGCGGATGATGCCTAAATCAAGCGTAGGAAACATAATAACTCCTTACTTAACGGAAACCCGTATACGCGTATACGGGTTTCCTTTTTTGCTTTGTTTGAAACTTTTAGAACGAACAGGTTGCCCAATCAGAGCCGATTACCGTCGTACCATTGCCAACTGCGCGAACTCTGAATTCCGTAATGTCGTCGCTGGTCAAGCTGTCAAGACCTAACTCATCAGCGATGTCGTCAAGATATTTCTTCGTCGTGCCGGAAACTTTACCGCTCCAAATAAGTTCAGAGCCGTTGTAGATTTCCACTTCGTACTTGGTCGTACCCGCTACTGTGCCCCAGCTTACGTAACCGCTGAACGGTTCAAGGTTTGCAGGAGGGATAAGAACGGTAATTTTCTGCGCTGCGTTGCTATCCGATTTTACGTAGAACACGCCAGCTTCGTCGAATACACCGCCGTTTGCGTATACGGAAATGGTGGTGTCAACCGCTTGACCGGGCTTGTATTCGTAAACGGTTTCGCCGTCCTTAATGTAAGCGGACGTACCGCCTGCTTCTACTTCATAACCCAACGTATAGTTGGAAGGAGCGGAAACGGTTACACGGATGAACGCGTTGGATTCGTTGTATTGAATTACTTCGCCGTTTTCGTTGCAGTATTCTACCTTGAAACCAGGCTTAGACGCTTTCTTCGCAACTGCCGTATGCTTGTAAGGCGTCGAATCAACCGTACCTTCGTTCAAGTTGTTACCCTTTGCATAAATTTGTACGTCGTAACCCGCCAAGTTCATTTCGGTGAATTTAGGCATAAAGCTATATTCACTTTGACCATCAACGGGGGTGATTTCCGCCGCGATTTTGCCGTCAACAACAACTACGTATTGTACAACTTCGCCACGAACTGCCGCCCAAGTGTATTGTGCAGAGCCTGCCTCGATTTCTACTTCGGGCGTTGCAAGTTTTTCAAATTCAGCAACGTCTGCCGAAATTTCGGACGTTACCCAGTTTTTACCGTCGCCGATTGCCTGAATTCTGAACGAATATTCGCCTGCTTCAAGCGTCGAAATATCGTATTCGCACGCGTTTACAACGATAGGTTGTGCAACGCCACGCGCGTCGGTAACGCGGTATTTCAAAGCCACACCCGTTACGTTTTCAGGAGCATTCCAAACGAGTTTGTTACCGTTTACAACGACTTGGTTGAAGGTAGGTTCAGCAATCTTCGTAAACTGAACGGTTTGCGAAGGCTTACTTGTGATATAGTAAATATCCTTTACAGCTTCATCGTTCCAGTAGTTAGCAACTGCACGCATGAAGATACCGCTTGCTTGCGTGGTGATGTATTCACCCATATTGTCAATCGTTTCAGCGTTTGCCGCAAGCTCGCTGCCGTCATCCCAGTATACTGTGTAGTGGTCAGCATCGTTGTTTCTACCCGACCAGTCGAGTTTATCGCCACCGCTTTGAGGGTTCAATCTAATGTCGAACGGTGCGGACAAACGAATCAAACGGATTGCAGGCGTGTAGTTGGACGCAAGCAAGTCACCGCCGTTACCCTTAGCGCATACGGCGAAATTGTCATAACGGCCTGCTTCCAAGTTGTACAAGTCGTATTCCGTCGTCGTAGTGCTGGTCGTTTGGTTACAGCTAATCGAATAGCCCGTAGCGGAAGGAACTTGGTCCCACTTTGCAAGATAGTCTTCGATGTCAAGGTTTTGAGGTTGAGCAAGTACGTTTACCGTTGCCTTCAAACTATTTGCGGACAACGAGTTAAGCGTAACGTATCTTTGCGTTTTGAACGTCTTCGTCGAACCGATGGATTGAATCGTGTAGTTGAAGACTTGTGCTTCCGTTTCGTCTTCCGTCATAATGTTGGTGTACGGAATATGTTTCGTCGTGGTGGTAACCGTTCCGTCAAGCAAGTCGCCGTCTTTAGCGAGCTGATAACCGCTTGCACCGGAAACTGCCTGCCAAGTAATGTGGAAACCGTCTTTAACGTCGGACGCATTACTCGTGATGAAGTTTTGCGTTGCTGCGGTGGGTGCAGGCAAACGAATAATTCTTACTTCAGGGCTGAATTTGGAAGGATAGGAGTTGCTACCTGCAACTGCGTACGTTTGAACGCTGACTTTGTATTCGCCAACTTCCAAATACGCGTTGCCGTACTGAATCGTGTCAGGGCTAACTTCTTTAATTTCTTCCGTACCGTCGGGGGAAACGACTTTTACGTTGTAACCGCCTACGTCGCCGTCTACCTTATCCCAGAAGAGCGAGTTTGCAATTTGACCGTCCAAATCCAAACCGTCGTTCCATTTGAGTTCAGGCGCAACGAGTACGCGTACCGTCTGTTCAGCAGACCAGTTTGCAAAATACGTCGTGCCTTCTGCCGTCAAGGGCTTAATGGAAACGATGTTGTCTTTGTTTGCAGGGAGCTTATCAAACAAGTTGGTTTCTACTTGGTGTTCAACGCCGTTAAGCTTAACGCTGTAACCGGTTGCTTCTTCTACTGCGTCCCAAACCAAGTTGCCGTCCTGCGCCTTGATGCCCGTAACGTCCTTCAAGAATACGTATCTAAGCTTATCGCTTGCCGTGGAGTGGAACGAGTTCACGCCGTCGCCAACCGACTGTACTTGCAAATCAAAGCTGGTGTTTTGCGCGTCGTAGATGTACGTCGTTTCGGTAATCGTGTTTACAACCGCGCCGTTGATAATCACGTTGTATTTCGCAGCCGCGGTGTAACCGGACCAGGAAATAAACTGACCGTCGTATTTAATGTTGGTAGGCGCTGCAAGGTAGTCTTTCGACATTGCTTCGCTCCAATCAGCAAAGCAGGATTCCGCAGCCGCCTTGATGCGAATTTGGTTTCTTTGACCCTTCACGAAATCGGTGAATTCAAGGTAAGGCGTTTTCGTCGTCTTGCCGTTGACTTCTACGATATATTCGGACGCGCCGGCAACTGCTTGCCAGGACATCTTACCGTTTTCGTCAAACGTGATGGTATCTAAAGTAATCGTCGGCAAACGGTTAAACGTCTTCGTAACCGATTCGCCTGCCTTGTCGCCGTTGTATGCGGTGATGGTAACGTCTACGCGTTCTTCCGTAGCGAGTGCGCGGAAGGGGTAAGCGTTGGTTTTTACTTTCGTTTCGGACGTGCCGTTCACTTGTACAGCGTACCCGTCAGCGTCTTCGACTTGGTCCCAGGTAATAACTGCGCCGTCGTAGGTGATGGTGGTGACGTCCACGATGTCGGGTTCGCCACAAGCCGTCAACAATCCGCAAAGCGCGAACGTGATTACCGTAAGTACTAAGAATAAAAACTTCTTAAACTTTACTTTCATTGCTCTTTCTCCTTTTATCTTTTACGGGGATTCCCCCGTCCGATTCTTGTTGATTCCCCGACCGAGTTTTTTACGCTCGGTCGGGCGGTTGCCTATACATTATATTATATAAGAGAGTTAGATAAACCACGCTTCCAGTACGATATCCGTAGTCCAGTCGTAGTACGTATGGTTCTGCCAGTAGCCCAAGCTGTCGATGACAATCGTTTGCGTACCCTTAATTCTCCAACCCAGGAAGGTCTTTCCGGTGGGAACGGTAGGCGTCCAGTTGAGATTTGTCAAAGTGTCGCCGTTCTTGAACGTCAATTCGTGAGAAGTCTGTTCAATACCGTCTACGACAAACTTAACGGAATACTGTACGTCTTCCCATTCACCATACAACTCGATATTGCCGTACAAGACTTCGCTTTGGTCTACGCCGTAGTTGTCGATTGTATCAATCGGCGTACCAGAGCCGTAGTAGCCTATGTACCAACCCTTGAACACTTTACCGTCAACGGGGTCTGGCGTCAACAATTCGTAACCACCGTATTTTTCCGTTTGGTCCATCGTGTACGTCCTGGTCATCACCGGCATTTCCTGCCAGTAGCTAACCCTGGTATGATAGTAAATGGTGTACGTGTTCGCCGTCCATCTTGCATACAATTCAACGATTTCAGGCGTGTTTTCGTCCGCTCTCAAGGGGAAGGACTGCTTCGTGTTCGAAATAGTATACCAACCGTCGAAGGAGTAACCCTTGCGCGTATACGAATATGCGTAAATGGTATCGCCTGCGTAGTAACCGTCGTCTTCTTGTACCGAGCCGTCGTGCAAGTTATAACGAACGGTAATCGGCATATGGAATTTCGCCGTCAACGTCAAGTTTCTTGCAGGTACGACGTCGCTTGCCGTATAGATAGCACCGTCGTCCGTCAGCCAGTTCACAAAGCGCGCTTGCGTACGAGCAACGAATTCGTCAACGGTTGCTTGTGCTTCTTGCATTGCGCTTGCCAAGGACGTGTTGTATACCAAGTCGTACGCAACGTATTGAAGACCGGTGTCTACGACGAAGGTTACGTCATAGCTGTTGATGCTAAACTTCGCCCAAACTTGAACGTCGCCCGTTACCGTGCTTGCATAGAAGTCGTATGCCTGCGTGCAAGCCTGGTCTTTATACCAACCTTCGAAGGTATAGCCTTCTTTAATCGGGTTTGTAGGCGGTTGTACGTATTCGAAATGTTTAATTACCGTCTGTTCGATAATTCTGCCGTCTGCAGGGTCTTTCCAGAACGCGCTGTACTGTTTCAATCTGAATACAGGGTATGCGTTGGTGTCTTCCGCAATCTTGAATACAACGCCAGCCAACGATTTACCCGTGTTGTCGGTGACGACTTCCGTATCCGACGCACCGCGTTCCCAAGCCCAACCAACGAAGTCGTATCCTTCCTTAGCAACGGCAGGTACGCCGAAGTTAAAGCTTGCGTCGTACGTTGCATATTTCAACGCGCCGTCGCCTTCGTCGTTCAGCGTTACAACGTAGCTGTTTGCCGTGAAGACTGCGTACAATTTCTTATCTTCCGTCATATTGACAAGTTGCGAGATAAGCGAGCCGTTCCACTTCCAACCACCGAAGTCGTAACCCGTCTTCTTAGGTTCTTGCGAAGAGTCTACTTCAATCAAGACTTTGTTGTCTTCAATCGTGTACGTATCCGTCTTCCAAGGCTGTGCATCCGAATTGCTTAAGTAGTATTCAATCTTGTATGCAATCGTCTTGTGTTTTGCGTAGTATTCGGTTGCCGTATTGTCCCTAATTCTTACGTCCTCTAAAACGGGAGCAGACGTCAACGAAGCGTCTTCGCACCAACCTTCGAAGGTGTAACCCTTCTTGCTGTCGGTGGGGAAGGTTTCTTTATCGCCGACGAAGTAATGTCTTTCGTACGTACCGCCTGCGCCGTAGAAGGTGAACTTCTTCGCGTATTCATACTTCGCATAGAGCGTTACGTTCGCCTTGACTTGTTGGTCAGATTCCATTTCAACGTCGTACGTTTCCGTTACAAACCAACCCACTCTCTTTCTCGGCGTACCGCTGTAGGGAGGTTCTGTCAAAAGTTTTTCTGCATCTGCAAGCGTTGTGCCCCACGTAACTTTCTTGTCATAGCGTACGCCGTCGATAACGAACGTTACCGTGTGCTTGTTGATTTCAAACACCGCCGTAAGCACGACTTTGCCGTCGACTACGTAGCTGTTCGCGCCGTCCTTAATTACGTGCGTGTCGTAGTAACGAGAGCCGTCCGCATACGTCCAGTACAGGAAGGTATGCCCTTCTTTTTCAGGGTTAGGCATCGTTCTTGCAACCTGCTTACCCCACTCTACTTCACAATGTTCGTAGGTCATATCTCCGACCATAAATTCAATGTCGAATTTCTTAATTTCCCACTTTGCAAACAAGCTGAATTGTTTATTTACTTTCGCTTCGTTTTCCGTCGTAATTGCAAGACCGAGCGTTTCCAGCGTGAACGGTTTAAGCAAATCGCCGTTACCATCCGTAATCTGTTCGCCTACGCCCGTCGCTACGTCGCCGTAGAACCAACCAACGAAGTTATAACCTTCTTTGTACGCCTTATTAATATTATCCGTCGAGCCGTAAGCGATGTGGTCGCCACCGACGTTCGAGCCCGTGTAATTAGAGTTGAACGAGCCACCAGGCGCAATCAACGTAACGGTGTACGTATCGGGGATATACTTCGCGTACAAGTCCTTGTTGCCGTACGTACCGTTGGGCAGGTAATCCGTATAAACTGTGCCCAAGCACTCTTCGTCAAAGCACCAGCCTGCAAACTCGTAACCGATGTTATCCAAAACTTCTTCTTTGGACACCAGCTCGTGTACGTCGCCCATATGATAATATTCAACGAAGTCGTCGTCCAGTTCGCCCGCCTTGTAGTCCATTACCCAGTAGGTCAAGGTATACTCCGCTCTTTCCCACTTCGCGTAGTAGTATTTAATCGAATTCTTTTCTACCCTTGCAATCGAATCAATCGCTTGGTCGTATTCGCTGGGATTTCTATCCGTGTACCAACCCACGAACTTATAACCGGGGTTAGCACTTTCTTCTTTAATACCGGCAAGTTCTTCAAGGTCGGCAAAGACGACGTTGGTCGCGCCTTCGTATAATTTTATGTAGTAAATTTCGCCGTCGTTGTAACTCTTGTTTGCAGAGAACTGGAAGGTAATCGCTTCGCGGATAATCGCGTAGAGTTTCATATCTTCCTTCAAGAGCGCGTCGCCTGCAACTTTTTGGTCAGGCTCGACGCCTTCTTCCGTTGCCCAACCGAAGAAATTCTCGTTTCTCGTGACGTCGTAGTACTCCGAGTAGAACTTCGCGAATACGTCTTCCATCTTCGAATCAAACGCCATTTCTACCGTCATACAATAACTGCCGTTATAGTAGAAGGCTACCTTCTGCGTCTTCGCTTCGTACTGAGGGAACAATTCGCAAACCCTGTTCGAATAGTTCGGGTTCATCTTGAAATCGCTAAGGTGGAAGGTCGAAGGCAAGTTTTTACCATCGGTGATAAACTGATTGTCCTTATTGTACCAACCCTTGAAACGATAGCCGTCGCGTTCAGGCACTTCGGGGAAGGCAGGCATCATACCGCCTACCGTAACCGCAATGCGAACTTCCGACATGCCAAGTTCTTCAAGGTTAAAGAGCAATTCGTATTGAACGCCAAGGTTGGTTTCTTCGAATTTCGCGTAAAGCACCAAGCCGTCCTTCAAATCCTTTTCAATCGTGCCGTATTCGTTTACGTAACGGTCGCCGTCTTCGTCGAACAAGCCAAGGAAA
The DNA here is from genome assembly GCA_045660265.1 of Candidatus Scatosoma sp. Classification (GTDB taxonomy): domain Bacteria; phylum Bacillota; class Clostridia; order Christensenellales; family Borkfalkiaceae; genus Scatosoma. The sequence goes on from JAZRDM010000034.1 coordinate 32,611, forward strand.
CTATAATAAGGCGATTCCATGCCCGAAGGTCTGTCGACGGATATATGCGTCGTATATTCGTCGAAATATTTTTCATAGCTGGTCGAGCCTACGACGATGGTAATCGTGTCGTAGTCGTAACCACTGCATTGACTGCAATCTCCGCAACCGCCACACGCCAAACAGCCTTCTCTGCCACAGCAATCGTAACCGTCGCAAGCCACTCTGTCGTTTGCGTTTTGCACTTGTTCTTCCGTCAAGCTTTCATAATCGCAATCCACGCAACTACACTCGTCCGCGCAAGCCGCCGTCTGAATACACGTTTCACAGCCCAAACATCCGCCCAAGCAACTGAGCGAACCGATAAGGGTCGAAAACAAAAACGACAACAAGCCCAACGCAATAATTGCGCCGATGATGATCTGGATAAACCCGCGGATATTCGCTTTCGCGCTGTTGACAACGTCTTCTTCGCAATACGAATAGTCCAACACGCCTTCTCCTACATTGTATCCCATTGAAACTCTCCTTCGCGGTTTTCGAAAAAACCGATGATTGATTACATTATTATATTATAGAATAATATACATAAACATTGTACACCGCTTTTTCCTGTTTGTCAACACTTTTTTACGCTTTTATCACAAAAAAAACAAAATTCTCAAAAATCCTTGCCTATTGAAAAAATTTGTGTTATAATAAACGCAACAGTAAAAAATGCAAATCTTTAAGGAGCTATTTTATGACGGAAACCATTATCCTTAACATCTTGACGCAGTTTTTCTATTTCTTCGGCGTCGTGTTTCTCATCGGGTTTTTGATTTCGCGTATCAACCGCCGTTTTTACGGGCTGTGGAGAAACAGTCACGCCGTTTGTTTGGCGACGGGCTTTTTGGGTACGCCGATTCACGAACTTGGCCACGCTTTCTTCTGCGTCGTTTTCAGACATAAAATCGAAGAGATTAAACTCTTCCAAATCGACGACGAATCGGGTACGCTCGGCTACGTAAGCCACTCGTACAACAGACGAAATATATGGCAAAAATTAGGCAACTATTTCATCGGCGTCGCCCCCATCCTTTGTGGCTCGGCAGTGCTCCTTCTTTTCGCAAACTGGTTAATCCCGTACGCTTACAATGAAATGTACGCAACGATTCGCACCTTTGCGCGCGCAAGGGAAACCGTCTTCTCGTCGGGCTGGTTTGCAAGCTACTGGGACGTATTTTGCGGTATGCTTTTCTCAATGTTCACGGACGGCGACTGGGGCTGGGGCAAATGGGTTTTCTTCGTCCTTAGCTTTTGCATCGCGCTCCATATGAACTTGAGCGGTGCAGACATCAAAAACGCACTTCCTTCCATTCCCCTTTTGTGCGTAGTACTTATTGCGGTAAACTTTGCAATCGGCTTAATTTCCGCGTCCGCGTACAGGTCGTTCTTAAACGCGATGAACTTTGCAGGCGGTTTCGTTTCCGCAACGTTGCTCCTTTCCATCGCGCTTTCCGTTGCCTATCTTATCGTAGGGCTTTTGATGCGTTTAGTATTCCGTATCCTGCACCTTCGTTAATCACAAAAATAACGTTCAACGCGTACCTGCCCCCGTCCAACACGGTTTCAGGTACGCGTTTTCTTTTCAAAAAATCAATAAAAAAGACGGGATTTCACAAGGAAATCCCGTCTACTTTTTTACTTTTTACGCTGTTTCCAACGTCTTCGTGATGCCCCATTGATAGTACGTTTGCGCCGTTTTTCCGTTGCTGGTCGACTGCGCCGTAACCGTCAATTTGTTGCCTTCCACCTTGAATTCCGCCCAAGAACAAGCGCGAGAATTACTCTTATAATAGTAATGCGAAGGGTCGTGTTCGGCATGTACGCCACGCGTTTGGTCACCGCCAGGCCCGTTCATAACGTAGATTACGCCGTTGGGGTCAACCGAGTATTGCACGCCGTTTTCCTCCTGCCATACGTCCGTTTGCGCCTTACCTTCCGCATCGATAGGATGCGTACGAGTAACGAGATGGTCGTGTCCTTGCAATACGACGTCTACGCCGTATTCGGCAAACAATCCGCCAAGTTGCTTTCTAAGTGCCAACGTCTGCCCCGTCGAGCCGTCGCTTGTTTGCGAGCCCCATCTACCTGCCGAATACAACGGACAATGCAGGGCAACGAACGTCCAATCGCACGTGTTGTTTTGCAGTTCTGTTTTCAACCAGTTAAATTGCTCGGATTTCAACGCACCCGACGCCGCGCCGTCGTTGGTGTTCAACATAATAAACTTCGCGTTGCCGTATTCAAAGCTGTAATACGCCCCCTTCGCCGTCGACGCCTGCTGAGGCAGTTTGTACGCAAAGTGTCTATCCAAGGCAAAGTCAATGTTGGCGGCATAATGACTGGTTGCGCCGTGGTTACCCGTCGTCATCATCATCGGCATTTTCGAAAGGTAGTCAAAGTTGTCGCCAATCATATCGTCCCATTGCGTTTCGTATTTCGAACGTTGTACGACGTCGCCCGTATGGATAAGGAAATCGTTGCCGTTCGTTTCCAACATCGACAATACCCTACCAAAGAACAGACCCGTGCTCAACCCAGCGCATTGCGTATCACTGACGTGTGCAAAGCTAAACGACGTAGGGTTTTCCGCCTTCGTTTTGAAGGTTACCGCCGTCGTGCCCACGTCCACGTATTTATCGTACACGCGGTAGGTATAGGTCGTAGACGGCTCTAAATCCACGGTCGTCTTCACGGTGTAAATGGTAATCGTTTCGTCGTCCGCCGTTGCGTCGTCGCTGGCGTTTTTGCCAGGCGAGAGCGCCTTGTACGCTGTCACCGACAAAGGCATCACTTCTTCACAACCGGTAAGGCTGTTCCCTTTTGCAATTTGAATTACGGGGCGCAAGGGCTTAGCATCCGTGTTATAGGTAAACGCGTACACCGTTTCCGCCGTATCGTACAACGACATCGTCAACGAGGTAGGCGTATATACTAGCTTTTCCTCGTCCGTGTACGTTTTCAACGGCTCACCGCTTGTAAAGGTTTCCGTGCCCTTTTCACCGCAGTGCTTACACGATTTATAATACACCGCCGCCGTTTCCTTCGTCGCCTCTTCTTTTATGTACTCCCAGTCCGCCCTTTCCTGTGAAAAAACGTGGTCGCCGACGGCAGGCACGGTAAATACCTGCATCGAGCTTTTCTTACCACAACGCGCGCACGACTTATAATACACCGTACCCTGCGTGCAGTTTGCCGGCGTTTTTAAGTATTCGTCCTTTTCCACCGTCGCCGTGTACGAGTGCGAGAGCTTTTTACCATGGGTAAACGTTTCCACGTCCTTCTCCCCACACGTACAGCTCATATAATACGTTGCAGGCGACTCACACGTCGCCGCGCTTGCCAAATATTTGTCTTCGACAACTTCTTGGTCAAACACGTGCGGATGCGAAAGGGAAGAACTACCATCGCTATCGCCGTCACCGTCGCCACAGCCTACCAAAAACAAACTGGTACAGCTAAGTAAAAGCGCCAGACTTCTTTTCACTACGTTTTTCATAGCGTATCTCCTTACATAATGAATTTGATTATTACTTTATTTTAGCATTGCCCGTTTTTAGGGTCAATTTCTTTTTTTCCACACTCGTTTGCGTTTTTTACGACGTTCTCATTATATAACGACATTATAACATGCCAACAAAAAAATTGCAAGTACTTTCACTTTTTTTCCAAAAAATTTAGACGCCGTAAAACGCCGTTTTTTGCGCCAAAAACCACAACCCCGACCCACTACGCGTCGGGGTTGCTTTTAGACGTTTACACGCCGTTTTTGCGCCTTATTTTACTTATTCAGCCGCCGTATCCTTCGCAACCGCCAAAACTTCGCTTGCGTAGACGGTTGCAATTTTAGACGTATCCGTCTTGCGGAAACGGAAATCGTAACCATCCGTACATTTGGTAGCGCTAAAGCCGTCGTAGAAGATTGCAGCCAACGTGTCCGCCGTGCCGATGTCCCCACTGTTACCCTTTTGATCAAGGTACGTACCAACCACTTTGCCCGTTTGGTCTCTAATTTCAATCGTCCAAAGCGTTACGCCTTCAGAATCCGTGCCCGTTTGCGTCAAGTGGAAGTATACGACTTGGTCGCCGATAAGCTTACTATAGCCGGGGAACGTTTGAATATAGCAATTTTCCAACTTGTAAGCAAACCAAACCTCACTGTAATTCGTAAGTACGTCACGGAAGTTAAACGCCGTTGCCGCCGCCAAAACGTCCGTCCAATCCGTGGAAGAATCGTAACGTTCTACCGAGTTAAATCCACTGATGGTTACGTCGCCAACTTCGTTGTTTTTCACTGCGTTAGTGGCAAGATAAACACCGAAAGACGTACCCGTTACCTTTACCGCAGATGCGGAAACGTTGGGGGTGTAAGATTTTGCAACACCCATAATTTCCGTTGCGTAGAAACTGCACGCGCCTTCGTTCTTGTAAAGACGGAAATCCGCGCCGTCCGTACAGGTGGTTGCGCTAAAACCGTTGAACATAATCGCCGCAAGACTGTCCCTTGTGGTATTCCCCTGTACGCCCACCTGATCTTCGTACTTGCCGACAAGCGTACCGTCCGCCTTCGTAATTTCAATCGTCCAAAGCGTTAAATCATCCGCGTTTACGCCAGTTTGCGTCAAATGGAAATACAACGTTTCGTTGCCTGCAAGCATCCCATAGGTAGGGTAAGACTGAAGAGATACGTTGTCAAGTACGCATGCAAACCAAACTTCGCTGTACACCGACAAAGCCACCGCGCCGTTGAAGGACGTCACACCATTAAGCGTACCCTTCGCCGTGTTCGTTTCCGCCGAATCCGTACGGCTAAGTTTCGTAAAGCCTGCAGGGATTGCAACGCCACTTACGTCGGAGTTTGCCACGTATTTCCCGCCATCCATCCAAGTACCGAGCGCACTGTCTGCAACCTTCGTTGCCTTGGAAGAAATGCTAGGAGCATATACCAAAGAGCCGTATTCGCCTTCACAGAATTCACAAACGGCTTTTTGCGTCGACGTAGCTTCGCCACCCGAGCAAGTAACGTTCGTTTCCTTCAATTCGGTACAGCAAGCATATTTTACGTTGTGCGTACCGTCGCCGTTGGAAACGTATTCTACTTCCGTACCGTGTTCGTGAGGAACTTTATACGCCATAATTTCCGTCGCGTAGATGCTACCTACGCCTTCGTTTTTACGAACACGGAAATCCGCATTATCCGTACAGGTGCTTGCGCTAAAGCCGTTGTGCAAAATTGCAGAAATACTGTCCGTCGTAATATTCTTACATACGCCCACTTGGTTTTCATACTTACCGACAAGCGTGCCGTCAGCGTTCGTAATTTCAATCGTCCAAAGCGCTAAGTTGTCCGCATTTACGCCCGTTTGCGTCAAATGGAAATACAACGTTGTGTTGCTTGCAATCGTTGCATAACTAGAGAAAAACTGAAGATATGCATTTTCGAGTACGTATGCAAACCACACTTCGCTATAAGAAGTCAATGCCAACGCAGCATTGAAGGACGTCGAACCAGGGAGCGTAGCCGCAGCCGTGTTCGAGTCCGTCGAATCAAGACGACTAAGCGTCGTGAAACCTGCAGGGATTGCAACGCCACTTACGTCGGAGTTCGTCGCGTACTTACCACCATCCATCCAAGTACCAAGCGCGCTATTTGCAACCTTCGTTGCCTTCGAAGAAATGTTGGGAGTGTACAATAAAGAGCCGTATTCGCTTTCACAGAATTCACAAACGGCTTTTTGCGTCGACGTAGCCTCACCACCCGAGCAAGCAACCTTCTCTTTTACCGCACCACAACAAACGTAAACCACGCTATGCGTGTCGTCGCCGTTGGAAACGTACGTTACTTCCGTGCCGTGTTCACATTCTACGCCCATAATTTCCGTTGCGTAGATACTGCACGCGCCTTCGTTCTTGTAAAGACGGAAATCCGCGCCGTCCGTGGTACTTGCGCCAAAACCGTTGTACATAATTGCCGCAAGACTGTCCGTGGTGGTATTCCTATATACGCCCACCTGATTTTCGTACTTGCCGACAAGCGTACCGTCCGCCTTCGTAATTTCAATCGTCCAAAGCGTTAAACGGTCCGCATTTACACCCGTTTTCGTCAAATGGAAATACAACGTTTCGTTGCTTGCAAGGATCACATAACCAGGGAAGAACTGGAGCGATACGTTGTCAAGTACGCATGCAAACCAAACTTCGTCATATCCCGTCAAAGCCACCGCCCCGTTGAAGGACGTCACATTATCAAGCGCACCTTTCGCCACGTTCGTTTCCGTCGAATCCGTACGGCTAAGTTTCGTAAAGCCTGTAGGGATTGCAACGC
>JAZRDM010000035.1:0-39575 GCA_045660265.1 Candidatus Scatosoma sp.
TCATTGACAATGCAAATTATACCTACTTGCAAGACTATATCACGATTAACGGCGTAACGGTTGCGGATATTAACGCAAACACGGATGATAGCAATTACGTTTATTCTACCTTCCCTTCGTCTGTTGATGCAAAGTATGCGACTCCCGTAATTATCTACGTAAACGAAGGCAAGCTTGAAGTAAAGGTACATAACGATTACATTGCTACGTTTGGCGAAGACCCTACGGTTGTTATCGGTGTAAAAACTGGGGCGTCTGTGGCTGGCGATAACGTTATCTATAAGGTAAACGAAGACGTTTCGGTGGCTGTAAGAGAAAAGACGATTATCGAGGATATCACGGAAGACGTAACCATCACCGGCTGGGATATTACGGGTGATGCAGACGAGCTTACGTATACGAGAATTAACCTTGGCGAAGGCGTTATGCCCGAAGGTTTTGGTTATGGTATCATTGACAACGAAAATTATACCTACTTACAAGAATACATCACCATCAACGGCGTAACGGTTGCGGATATTAACGCAAACACGGACGATAGCAATTACGTTTATTCTACCTTCCCTTCGTCTGTTAATGCAAAGTATGCGATTCCCGTAATTGTTTACGTAAACGAAGGCAAGCTTGAAGTGAAATTCCACAACGACTATCTTGCAACGCTTGGTGAAAATATTGATGTAAAAATTGCAGTAAAAGCAGGTCTTTCTATTGTAGATGGTTCGACGGTTTATACGGTTGTAGAAGACGTTGAACAATATGTAAAAAGAAAGGTGTTTACGTTAACGGTTGAAATGGGTTCTACGGTAGTGGAGCATACTCTCTCCGTAGGCAGTGAAATTGCGTTGGGTGAATCTGAAAAAGAACACTATACGTTTGTAGGCTGGTTTGAAAAAGACACGGATAACGCTATTTTGACGGCAATGCCTGAAAGCGATTACGCTGTATATGCAAAATATGAAGCAATCGAATACACGGTAACCTTCATGGATGGCGAAGAAGTGTTAGATACGGTAACGTATACTGTGGAAAATACGGAAATTACCGAACCTGCTGTGCCTACGAAAGAAGGCTATACTTCTGTTTGGGAAGCTTACGAATTGACGGGTGGTGATATTACGGTTGAAGTTGTTTATACGCTTATCGACGACAACACCAGCGACGATAATACGTCTGATGACAGTTCGTCTGACGATATCACGTCTGACGACAGTTCTTCCGACGACAATACCAGCGACGATAACACGTCTGATGACAGTTCGTCTGACGATATCACGTCTAGCGATAACACTTCTGATGACGTTACTGCTGACGATAGCTCCTCTAACATTGCCTCCGACAGTGGCTCTTCTAGCGACGTTGCAACAAGCTTTGCTGGTTGTTTCGGTACAGTAAGCGGGCTTTCCGTTAGCTTGGTAGGTTTATTAGCGGCAATTTTGCTCAAAAAGAAGGAAAACGAATAAGTTTTAGATATTGAAATGTTGAGTGCTTATTGACAGGGTGAATCACCCTGTCAATGAGAAATAGCAATAAGCATCTAAAATAAAAAGGTGAAAAGATGATTAAAAAAATTGTTGCTTTATTGATGGCTGTTACAGCGTGTTTTTTAACGGCATGCGACAACGGCGGTGAAAGCAGTAGTTCAAATATTATTTATACGCCCGAAGAAATTACGGCGTGCGTTGAGCACGAATGTACAAAAATCAGGGCAAAAGCGGCAACTTGCGAAACAGAGGGTAATATCGAATATTGGGCTTGCTATCGCTGTGAAAAATTATTCACGGATGCAAGCGCCGCGCAGGAAATTTCTGAGGCGGAAACCGTTTTGCCTAAAATTTCACATACGCCCGTTTATGTTGGAGAAAACGAATCGACTTGCGCTATCAAAGGGAATATTCCTTATTGGTATTGTTCTAGCTGTTATACGTATTTTGAAGACGAAGGGTGTCAGCTTGAAATTGTAAGCAAGGGTTCGGTGTTGCTTGGCAAAGCTTCGCACACGCTTTCGTATACGAAAGAAACAACGCCTAGCGGTTATGTAAACGGAAATATCAGCTATTGGCATTGCAGCGAATGTAAAGGCTATTTTTCAGACGAGAAGGGTATAAGAGAGATTTTGAAAGAAGAAACGGTGATTTTATCTGCATACAATATCCCTGATTTTACGATAGAAGTGGAAGCCGGAAGAGATCCTATCGTCTTGCAATTAACCGATCCGCAAATTATGGAAATGGATAGGGTTGATCAAGCTTGCTATCAATACATTAGAGAAGTCATCACGGCTACAAACCCCGATTTAATTCTTATCACGGGGGACGTTATTTATGGTAAATTTGATGATAACGGGAAAGCGCTTCTTAGCTTTATCAATTTCATGGAAAGCTTTGAAATTCCTTGGGCGCCTATTTTTGGTAACCACGATAACGAAAGCAATATGGGCGCAGATTGGCAATGCAAACAATTAGAAAATGCACAGCACTGCTTATTCGAGCAGAAAAAATTAACGGGTAACGGCAACTATTCGGTAGCAATTGCGCAAGGCGGTAAGATAAAACGCGTTTTCTATATGCTGGATACGAATGGCTGCGGCTCGGCAAGCCAAGCGTCTCTTGATAACGGTCATACGGTAAAAGAATTTGGGTTGTTTGAAGACCAAATCGAATGGTATACCAACGAAATTTTGACGTTAAGAGAAGTGCAGGAAGATTTTAAAATTTCCTTTGCTTACCATGCGCAAGCCGCTGTTTTTGGGAAAGTGTTTGAAGCGAACGGTTTTAAAGAAGCCACTGAAACAGAAGAACAAACAACAGTTAATCTTGATTTAATCAATGGCGCAGAGGGATTTGGTTATATCGGCAGGCCGCTCAAAAATCCTTGGGATGCAGATTTCAGCATCTTTAATGGCATGAAATTATTGGGTGCAGATTCTATCTTTGTCGGACACGAGCATTGTAACAGTGTAAGCGTCGTATACGAGGGTGTGCGTTTCCAATTTGGACAAAAGAGCAGTGAATACGACCGTTTTAACTGCATTGATAAAAACGGCGTTATTTCTGTTGCGGATAATGCGGTAAATCCGGGTACAAAAGCTTTAATAGGCGGTACGGTGATTCCTTTGGATAAAAATACTGGAGATATTAAAGATCCGTATATCTATTATTGCGGAGAAACGGACGGAAAAATCGATTGGACTCAATGGATGGCGGATACAAATAATTAAAAATTTAGGCGAATAAATGCGTTTTTAAAAGGTTTATTCGCCTTCTTTTTTTGTGTTTTTTGAAAAAAGAGATAAAATTCCCTTGTTATTTGGTTTTCGTTGTTGTATAATAAAGGAAATATAGAACGATAGGTTCTTAAACGGAGAACAATATGATGAAATACGTAACGTTTAGTTTTGATGACGGAATTACGCAAGACAAGCGTATGATTGACATTTTGGATAAATACGGATTAAAATGCACGTTTAATCTTAATTCTGCGCTGCTTGGTTTAAAGGGCGGTTGGGAACAAAACGGTAAATGGTTAAGCCATAATAAAATATCGCCGTTAGAAGTAAAAGAAACGTATGTGGGGCATGAAGTTGCCGTTCATACGCTTACTCATCCTAATTTAACGGGCGAATCGGATGATACGGTGGTGTACCAAGTCGAAGAAGATAGAAAACAGCTTTCAAATTTAGTAGGCTATGAAGTGTGCGGTATGGCGTATCCTTGCGGGGGTGTCAACAACGACGATCGTGTGGCTGGGCTTATCAAAAATCATACGGGGGTGCGTTACGCCCGTACGATTACGCCGACATATTCTTTTGAACTACCTAAAAATATGTATCGATTAAATCCTACTATCTTTGTTGGAGAAACGGATAAACTCTTCGAGCTTGCAGAAAAATTCTTAAACTCGAAATCGAAAGAGCCGCAGTTGTTTTATATCTGGGGACATTCGTATGAATTTGACGTACAAGACCAAATGCCGTGGGCGTGCTTTGAAAAGTTCTGTAAGCTGATATCGGGAAAAGAAGACGTATTTTACGGGACGAATACCCAAGTATTTTCACGCTTGAAATTGCTTTAAAATATAAATTTTAATGGAGAAAAAATGAAATACATCAATGCAAATAAAATTGTCCACGTAGCTGGACAAGTAGAAAACGTTGAAACGTTGCTGAAAGCAAAAACTTTACAAATCGGGCTTTCCGAAAGAGAAACTTGCACAATCAAAGGCAAGGCGTGTATAATTTTCGATTTCGGGAAAGAGCTTTCGGGCGGGGCAAGAATTCTTACCTATTTAACGCAGGGGAATAGAAACGTTCGATTGCGTTTTGGTGAATCCGTTGCGGAAACGTGCGCGGAATTAAAGGACGGCGAAGCGGGCTACGGTGCCACCAATGACCATTCCTTGCGCGATTTTTGCGTGCAATTGCAAAATTATTCGGATATGACCTTTGGGCAGACAGGCTTCCGTTTTTTGCGTATAGATACGCTTTCCGACGACACAATTTTGGTTATTAAAACGGTGGTTGCTGCGGTGGATACAGATACGCGCGCGGAGCTGGGTTCTTTTGAATGCGACGATAAACTTGTCAATGAAATTTGGGATACGGCGGCGTATACCTTGCGTCTTTGCTTGCAAAACGGGTTTATTTGGGATGGCGTAAAGCGTGACCGCCTCGTTTGGATAGGGGATTTGTATCCCGAAGCGTTGGCGGCGCACTATTTATTCGGGGAAATCCCTGAAACGACGAACTGCCTTGATTTTTCTATGGATCAAGCGCCGTTGCCTAATCCTATCAACAATATGCCTACCTATTCGCTTTGGTGGATTCTTTGCTTGCACGAAAGCTATCGGGTTAGTAAAGATAGAAAGAAATTTGAAAAATATATTCCTTACACAAAAGGGATTATCGAACAGATTATTGCGCCTTGCGTTGCAGAAACGGGCGAAGTAAGCTATTCGTTTAATTTTATCGATTGGCCCTCTTGCCAACAAGAAGGCGAAACGGATAGCGAAAAGAAGAATATCGAGCGTTTCGCAGGGGTTGCGTATTTGACGAAAATCACTTTGCTTGCAGCCAAAGAAATACTTGCGGATTACGGGGAAGATTGCCAGCTTTGCGATAAATTGCTTTCGGCAATCAATTCCAAGTCGTATGACATTGATATCTATAAGCAAATAGCAGCGCTTGGCGTATGGGCGGGAGATAAAAAATTAAGCATAAAAGAAACGTTGCTCCGCGGTGGCGCGCACGGTCTTTCCACGTTCCAGTCCTATCCTATTTTAAAAGGGGTTGCGGCGTTTGGGGAATATGAGTCCGCACTTTCTATGATGAAGGAATATTACGGCGGGATGCTTTCCGTTGGCGCAACGACCTTTTGGGAAGATTTCGACTTAGAGTGGCTGGAAGGCAGTGGCAGATTAGATGAAATGACGAAGGAAGGCTTGAAGGATATTCATGGCGATTTTGGTAAATTTTGTTATATGAGTTTCCGTCATAGTTTCTGCCATGGATGGTCCGCGGGGGTAATTCCTTATCTTATGGAAACGGTTGCGGGGGTGCAGACGATAGGGGCAGGTATGAAACAAATTGCTATTAAGCCCAATTTAAGCGGTTTAAAGCACGTAAAAGCTAAATTGCCTACGCCTTATGGTATTGTAAGCATAGAGCATATTTTGCAAGAAAACGGCGAAATAAAAACCAATATATCCGCTCCCAAAGAAATTGAAATTATTCAATGATAATGTTCACGCGCGAATTCTTATTCGCGCGTGTTTTTTTGTTTGCTTTCGCTTGCGTTTAGGCTATTCTTATGGTATACTAAAAAAGGAAATAAGTTTTAAAGGACTACTATGATTTATACGGACTTAACGAAAAAAGCGCTGAAATTATGTTATGAAGCGCATCAAAACCAAGTAGACAAAACAGGACTACCGTACGTTTTTCATCCTTTCCATCTTGCCGAACAAATGACGGATGAAATTTCAACAGTCTGCGCGTTGTTACACGACGTCGTAGAAGATACGCACTACACGTTTGACGATTTGGCAAATATGGGTTTTCCCAAGCAGGTAATTGACGTATTGAAATTACTTACACACGATAAGGACGTGCCGTATATGGAATACGTAAAAGAGTTAAGCGTAAACCCTATTGCAAAGGCGGTAAAACTTGCCGATTTGCGCCACAACAGCGATTTGACGAGAATGGATGTTATTGACGAATTTGCTTTAGCCCGCACGGAAAAATACAAAAAGGCGATAGAGTTTCTTTTGCACTAAAAGGGAAATGAAGAGTACGATATAAACAGTTTAATAGCTTAAATAAAAAGCGTAAGGATACAACCTTGCGCTTTTTTGTTTATAGCAGAGCGTTTTGCTTATTTTTATTATTCTATAAATATAAAAATTCTATTGACGGACGAAAAAAAAGGTGTTATAATACAATAGATATAGTATAAGCGTCTACAAAGAAGTGAAAAAAATAAATTATTAGGAAATGATTATGAAAACGACCGTAAAAATTGAGAATTGGCAACTCGCTTGGGCAGAAAATAAAAAGGTAAACGAGCAAAACATTTGCTTAAAAACACCCGCCGACGTGCAAAAAATAGGATTTCAAGCAATCCAAGCCAGTGTTCCTGGAAATTTCGAGCTCGATTTTATGCGAGAGGGGCTTCTCAAAGACGTTTACGTCGGCGTAAATACTTTAAAAACGCAAGAATTAGAAAACTTGCATTTGTATTATTTCACGCAGTTCGATTATCAAAAACAGTCGGATAAGGACGCATTTTTGTGCTTTGAGGGTGTGGATACCGTTGCGGAAATTTATTTAGACGGCGAAAAATTGGGTTTTGTGGAAAATATGTTCCACGCGCACCGCTTTAATATCAATCATTTAAGCGAAGGAAAGCATGAATTGCTGGTACATATTTTACCCGTTGCCATTTATGCGCGTCAATTCGATTTACCCGCTATGTGCTTTGGTATGAAATACAATCACGATTCCTTGCAAATTCGCAAATCGGCGTCCATGTTCGGATGGGATATTATGCCACGTATCGTATCGGGCGGGCTTTGGAAACCTGTCTGCGTAGAATATTTACCCAAGGCGCGTTTGCTAGATCCTTTCAGTTATACTAGATGGCTTGATGAAAACGGGGCATGGGTAGAAACGTGTTTTAAAGTGCAAACGGATGAGGATTTCTTTAAAGATTATACCGTTTCTTTAAAAGGCTCTTGCCAAGATAGTGAATTTTACAAAGAAACCAACCTTTTCGGCGCAAATATGCGCTTGGGGATAGACGTTAAAAATCCTAAGCTTTGGTGGCCGAAAAACTATGGCGAGCCGAATATGTACGATATGGAACTTACGCTGTATTATAAGGGCGTAGAGGTGGATAAATGCACCTATCGTATCGGTATCCGCACGGTTTGGTTAGACCGTACTTCCCGTCAAGGAGAGGATGGCGAATTCTGCTTTAAAGTCAACGATAAAAAGATTTTTGTATTGGGTACGAATTGGGTACCTTGCGACGCGTTCCCGTCCCGTCATGACGAATACACGCTTCGTAATTTAAAACTTGCCGACGAAATCGGCTGTAATATGATTCGTTGCTGGGGAGGTAACGCATATCCTAGCGACGTCTTTTACGATTATTGCGACGAACACGGGATTATGGTTTGGCAAGATTTTGCGCTTGCGTGCGGGCATTATCCCGATGACGAAAGACTTTGCAAGTTAGTCAAGCAAGAAGTAAAGGAAGTTGCCATTGCGCTTAGAAATCACCCGTCGCTTGCATTGTGGGCAGGGGATAACGAATGCGACAGCTTTGTCGTGCCGTATTGGCAGGGCGGACGCCAAGAAAATCAAGCGCCTGCAATGCTCAACCCCAATTTAAATAAGTTGACAAGAGATATTATTTTAAAAGAGTTACGCAATCACGACGCCACGCGTACGTATTTGCCCAGCTCGCCGTATATCGACGAAATCGTGTATCAGTTAGGCTTGCCTGCTGAAGATCACCGCTGGGGGCCTCGCGATTATTTTAAGGGCGAGTTTTATGGCTCGACCAATTGTCATTTTGCATCAGAAATCGGCTACCATGGCTGTCCTTCGCCTAAGTCGATTGAGAAGTTTATTCCCGCTGAAAACTTACCGAAAATACGCATTGACGAGATGAATACCGACCCTGCTTGGTTGGTGCACGCGGCGGGTATGGAACCGTGCGTAGAGAACAATCCGTACGCGTATAGATTACCGCTTATGATTAGCCAAGTGGATCGTATTTTTACGCACGTAGGACAAGATTTGGATACGTTTGCCCGTCAAAGCCAAATTTCGCAAGGGGAAGCAATGAAGTTCTTTATCGAGCTTTTCCGTACGGTGAAATGGCGTAAAACGGGGATTTTGTGGTGGAATATTGCGGACGGCTGGCCGCAAATTTCGGATGCCGTTGTCGATTGGTATGGCTGTAAAAAAATTGCGTATAGCTATATAAAACGTTCGCAAGCGCCCCTTTGTATTATGTGTAAAGAGCCGAATGCGCAAGGTATGCTCGCGTTAACGGCAAGCAATGATACGCAAGAAGAAAAGCATGTTTTCTTTAGCGTAGAAAACGTAGCAACGGGCGAAATTATCAAAACGGGCTCGTTTGTGATTGGAGCAAACGGCATTTGTGAAGTAGGGAAAATTCCCGAAACGGAAGGCGCATTCTACCTTATCAAATGGTCGGATGGCAAGGAAGAAAACTGCAACCATTTCACCTGTAAAATCGGGGATAAATGGGATTATAAACAATATGAAGAATGCATGAAAAAAGCAGGATTTTACGACGAATTTGAAGGATTTTAAGGAGTAAATTATGGCGAAAAAACAGACGCTCGCAAAACAATTACACGAAAGAAAAATCAAACGCCCGCCCGCGCTTATTTACGGGCTTTTAGGCGGAGTTTGGAAGTTGCTTTTTCAAAAAAAGTACAAGCTTTCTTGGGAATTTAAAACGGATTTTCGCAAAGAAAAGGGCCCTTATATTTTAATTAGTAACCACGCTTCGCGCGCAGACTATATCTTTATGGGTATTCCCGTTTTGCCTAATCAATATAATTTTGTGGTGGGGTATAACGAGTTTTTCCGTTCCCATTTAGCAGGGGTATTTAAGCTGTTAAATACCATTCCGAAGCGTAATTTCGTGCCAGACGTCTATACGATTAAACAGATGGACCGCGTCATTCGCCAAGGCGGAAAAATTGTTATTTTCCCTGAAGGGATGAGTTCAATTTCAGGGGCGAATCAGCCTGTTGCGGTAGGGACGGGAAAGTTTATCAAGCATTATCGTTTGCCGGTGTATTATTCGGTGATTAAGGGTGGCTATTTAACTAGCCCGAAGTATAATCTTGAAGAAAGATACGGCAAAGTAGAGGTGGTTTACGATCAACTTTTTACACCTGAAGAAATTGATACGCTCACGCCCGAAGAGATAGAAGATAAAATGAATGCGGCAATTTATCACGACGATTATGCGTGGAATAAGCAAAAGGGCTACGCGTATAAAAATAAGGGCAATATCGCCGAAAATTTACACGATTTACTCTATTGGTGTCCGAAATGTAATAAAGAATTTACCATGGAAGGCAAGGGGAATACCATCCGTTGCGGTGCGTGCGGAAACGGCGCAACGCTTGCGGATACATATGATATGACTCCTTTTGATGATACTTGTGTTATTCCCGAAACGCAAACGAAATGGTTTAATATGCAGCGGGAAAACGTCAAGAAGGAAATTTTAGAAGAAGGCTTTGAACTTCGCGAAAAGGTTCAGCTCGGTATGCTTCCCGATTATCAATTGCTTAAGGATTTAAAGACTTCTGAAATCGTCGGTGAAGGGGAAATTATCCTTAATAAAGACGGATTTACTTACGTTGGCACAAAGGGCGGCAAGCCGTTTACCTTCCATTTAAAACCTGCGGAATTACCCACCTATGGTATGTGTACCGATTTGACGAGATTTTACACGTTCTATAAGGGGGAATTTATGGAATTTTACCCCGCGTCGCATTGCGTAGAAAAGTGGTTTTTGGCGACGGAAGAAATCCACCGTATGAACGGCGGGAAATGGCAAGATTTTAAGTTTGAAAAGTAAGGAAACGTCATGCTTACCAAAGAGAATTATCAAAAATACGTAAAAATTTTACAAGAAGAGCTTGTGCCTGCTATGGGCTGTACCGAGCCGGTTGCGATTGCTTATGCGGGTGTAACGGCGGCGGACGTGTTGCGCCAGACTGGCGAAGAGCCTATTTCCGCGCGCATTGAAGTAAGCGGAAATATCATCAAAAACGTTAAGAGTGTCGTTGTGCCCAATACGGGCGGTTTGCGCGGAATTGAGTCGGCATTAGCAGCGGGGATTGCCGTTGGCTGCCCTAATTGCGAGCTAGAGGTGCTTTGCAACGTCCGCACGGAAGACTTGTCTAAAATTACGGCATTTAAAAAGCGTTGTCCGATTCAGGTTGTTAGAAGTTGCGGGGAAGCAATTTTTGAAATTATCGTTACGCTTAAATCGGAAAATCACACTTCGCTTGTGCGTATTGTGGATACGCATACAAACGTTGTGCTTATCCAAAAAGATGGACAAACTATCTACGAAAATAAGGATACTGCGCCCAAGAAAAAGAAGGACAGAAGCTGCTTAACGGTGGAGGATATCGTTGAGTTTGCAGACGTTGTTGATATTGCAGACGTGCGCTGTACTTTGGATAGACAAATTGCCTACAATATGGCAATCGCAGAAGAAGGCATGAAAAATAATTACGGTGCTAATATCGGTAAGGTCTTATACGCTTTTGCTCCCAACGATATCAAGGTAAAAGCGCGTGCCTATGCAGCTGCCGGCAGCGACGCGAGAATGAACGGTTGCGAGTTGCCTGTTATCATCAATTCGGGCAGCGGCAATCAAGGCATTACGGCGTCCGTACCCGTTATCGTTTACGCAAGAGAACGCAATATTTGCAGTGAAAAACTTTATCGTGCGCTTTGCGTTTCCAACCTAATTACCGTGCACTTAAAGGCGGGGATTGGTACGCTGTCGGCGTACTGTGGGGTTATTTCCGCGGGTGCGGCGGCTGGTTGTGGTATCGCCTACCTAATGGGTGGGGATTTTAAGACTGTTGCGCATACGCTTGTTAACGCACTGGCGATTGATTCGGGGATGATTTGCGACGGTGCGAAGGCAAGCTGCGCGGCGAAGATTGCCTTGTCGGTAGAAAGTGGTTTGATGGGTTGGAATATGTACCAACACGGCGACGAGTTTGTTGCAGGGGACGGTATCGTAAAAAAAGGCGTAGAAGCGACAATTAAAAGTGTATCTCGTCTGGCGCATGACGGCATGGATAAAACGGATCAAGAAATTATCCGCATCATGATAGACGAATGCTAAAAATAAACAAAAAAATACATCATAAAAACTCGGTTTTGGGTATGTCCAAAACCGAGTTTTTTTGTTTAAAGCTAAATAAAATTTTAATATGCAAAAGGGATGCTTCCGTCGTCAATTTCATGGGGGGGAGGAGTATCCGTTGCTACGCAATCATAGTCGGAAAGCTTGGCAAGCCGATAGGTTCCATGCGCTGAAAATTTGGTGTGGTCAATTATCAAAATACGCGTTTTACTGTGTTTAAACGCTACGCGTTTCACTTCCTTTTGGTCAAGCGAGCGTTCAAAAGTTTCGTCGCCGATTACTGCGGCGCAAGAAGAAATCATCAAATCAAAAGAAAAGTCTTCCAGCTGTCTGCTTGTCCAACTCCCCGTTGTAGAGTTGGTGTTAAACTGCACGCTTCCGCCCAACAAAATTAAGTTGATATTTGGCTTTTTGGAAAGCTGAAACGCCGTTTGTAGATTGTTAGTGATAACCGTTTTAAAGCTTAAATCCATTCTTTCGGCAAGTGCCAACGCCGTCGAAGAGCTGTCGATAAATACCGATTTAAACGGGGGGATATGTAACAGAGCTTTGGTTGCCGCTCGTTCCTTTTCCCGCGCATTTTTTTCCATTCGGAAAAAGATGGAAATTTCTTCGGCGTTTTCGGGTAAAAACGCGCCGCCGTGGCTGCGTTCAATTAAACCCATGCTCTTCATTTCCGCCAAATCTCGACGAATTGTTGCTTCGCTTACAAACAGCTTTTTTGCCAGTTTTGTAACGTCTGCGCTCTTGTTTTCTTTCAAAAATGTTAAAATGCTATGCTGTCTTTCGTTCATTGCCATAATTTTTCCCTCATTTTTGCGCGTTTTTGCGCGTTTATGCTCATATTGTAGCACAAAAAAACTTTTTTGTCAATCTTTCAAACATATATAGACAAAATAAAAAATATATGGTATAATAAATCGATTAAAAAAGACAATCAAAAACGCGCAGAAATGAGCGTGAACGGTTGAGGGGTGAAAAAATGAAGCTTTTGGCGATAGGGAACAGTTTTTCTGACGATTGCTTAGCGCACGTTGCGGAAATTTTGGTTTCACTGGGAGTACAAGACGTTTTAATTGCAAACTTGTATATCGGCGGTTGTTCGTTGCAACTGCACTGTAAAAACGCTAAAGAAGATGCTCCCGCTTACGAATACCGCATCAATACGGGAAATGGCTGGACGACGCAGTATGAGCATAAGATGAGCGACGCCATTCAATCGCAGGAATGGGATATAATCATGACACAGCAGTGGTCGAGATGGAGCGGTAACGCACCGACGTACGACGTGCTGGACGAATTGCTCTCTTACGTGCGTTCCCTTGCAAAAGGTTCTCCCAAATATGCTTGGCAAATGACGTGGGCATATCCTAAGGGTTGTACGTTGGAAGCGTTTGGCGATTATCAAAACGACCAAATGCTGATGTATGAAAGTATCTTAAAAGCGGTGCAAGAAAAGATTGCGCCGAGAGAAGACATCTTTGCAATTATTCCGACGGGGTCTGCAGTTCAAAATGCAAGAGAAATTGTAGGAGAAGGCATCATCCGCGACGAGTTGCATTTAACCTATGGTTTGGGTAGATATATCGCAGGGCTTTGCGCGGTTGGCGCGTTGACGGGTTTGGATATCGAAAAGGCGACGTTTGCACCTGAAGACGTGGACGAAGAAGCAAAACAAATGGCAATCAAAGTGGCGAAAGCGGCGCTCCGCTCGCCCTATGAAATAACGAAAATTTAACCGAAAGGGGTACGAAATGAAATATTATCTTGCTATTGACATCGGCGCGTCGTCTGGACGCCATATCTTAGCGCATTTAGAAAACGGTAAAATGGTTACCGAAGAAATCTACCGTTTCCAAAACGGTCCTGAAACGTTAGAAGCGTTCGACGGTAAGCAACATTTGATGTGGACGCCCGACAGATTGTTTAGCGAAATTTTAAACGGTTTGAAAAAGGCAAAGGAAATCGGGAAAATTCCTTACTCCGTAGGGATTGATACGTGGGGTGTAGATTACGCGTTGTTAGACGAAAACGATAACGCAATCGGCGGTATCTATTGCTACCGCGACGATAGAACGCAAGAAACTATTCCCGCCGTACACGAAAAAATTCCTTTTGAAACGCTGTATGAAAGAACGGGTATTCAATTTGCTTCCTTCAATACGGTATATCAACTTCTGCACGATAAAAACACGGGCAGAATGGCAAAAGCAAAAAGCTTCTTGATGATTCCCGACTATTTCCATTTCCGCTTAACCGGCGTAAAGAAACAAGAATATACCAACGCAACGACGACGGGTATGGTCAACGCGATTACGCATACGTGGGATGAAGAAATTTTAGACAAGCTTGGTTACGATAAAACGTTGTTTGGCGAACTTACAATGCCCGGTACGGAAGTAGGTGAGTTTTCTGATGAAGTAGCGGCGTTTGTTGGTTACAAAGCAAAGGTAGTTTTACCTGCAACGCACGATACGGCAAGCGCGGTGCTTGCGGCTCCGTTAGAAGCGCAAACGCCTTACATTTCCAGCGGTACGTGGTCGCTTCTTGGTGTGGAACAAAATTACGCGCATACCAGTCAAGCGGCAAGAGAAGCAGGGTATTCTAACGAAGGCGGTTTAAACAACACCTTCCGCTTACAAATCAATATCATGGGGCTTTGGATGATTCAACAAGTCCGCCATGAGCTTGGCGATAAATACAGCTTTGCAGAGCTTGTAAAGATGGCAAGAGAAAACGTTGTAGATATCGATATCAACGTAAACGATCAACGTTTCTTAGCTCCTGAAAATATGATTGCGGAAATCAACGCGGCGGCTGGAAAAGAATTAACTGTTGGCGAAATGGCTTACGTTATTTTCGATAACCTTGCGAAATATTATGATTTAAGCTTGAAAGCGTTGGAAGACGTAACGGGTGAAACATACGAAACGCTTAATATTATCGGCGGCGGCAGTAAAAATATGTTGCTTAACGAATTGACAATGAAATACACGGGCAAGAAAATTATCACCGGCCCTGCGGAAGGTACCGCAATCGGTAACTTTATGATGCAAATGGTTGGCAGTGGCGAACTTGCGTCTGTACAAGAAGGCCGTCAGTACATTAAAAATTCGTTTGATATAGAGGAATTATAATGAAAAAAATTCTCTTTTTTGGCGATTCTATCACGGATGCGGGTAGAGATTATCAATCGGATGTAAGCGAAAACGCGCTTGGTTTTGGCTACGTAGCACAAGTAAGCAAACTGTTGGCGGATAAAGATTATCAAATTATCAACCGCGGTATCAGCGGAAACAGAGTAGTCGACTTATACGCTCGTATCAAATGCGACGTTTGGAATTTAGAGCCGGACGTATTGTCTATCTATATCGGCGTAAACGACTTATGGCACGAGCTTGCCGTAAAAAACGGCGTAGACGTAGAGAGATTCGAAAAAGTATATCGTATGCTTATTGAAGATACGAAAAAGCGTTTGCCCAACGTGAAGATGATGTTGATTTCGCCTTACGTAATTAAAGGGGAAGCAACGAAAGACCAATGGTCTATGTGGGCTGAATTAAAAGACTACGAAGCGGTGGTTGAAAAGCTTGCGGGTGAATACGGAATTTGCTATTTGGCATTACAACCGGTATTTGACGAAAACGTTACAAAAGACGGCGAACAAACTTACAGTCTTGATGGCGTACACCCCGTAGAAGCTGGTGTAAAACTTATTGCAAACGAATGGCTGAAAGCCTTTAAAAATAACATTGAAAAATAATATATAAAAATAGGAGATATAAATTATGTCCAGATACGAAGAAGCGAAAAAAATCTACGCGGAATTCGGTATTGATACCGAAGCGGCAATGGAAAGACTTGCAAAACTTTCCGTTAGCGTACATTGTTGGCAAGGGGATGACGTAATCGGTTTTGACGGCAGCGATTCCCTTTCGGGTGGTATTCAAACGACGGGTAACTATCCCGGCAGAGCAAGAACTCCCGAAGAATTGTTTGCAGACTTAACGACGGCGTTCAAATTGATGCCCGGTAAAAAGCGTGTAAACGTACACGCTTGCTATGCAATCCTTGGCGAAGACAAGGGCAAGGTAGACAGAGACGCTTACGAATATAAGCATTTCGAACCTTGGGTAAAATGGGCAAAAGAAAATGGTTTGGAAGGCGTAGACTTCAACCCCACGTGGTTCTCTCATCCCAAGATGAAAGACGGCTTATCTCTCTCTTCCCCTGATGTAGAAACGAGAAAGTTTTGGGTAAACCACGGTAAAGCTTGTATGAAGATTGCTGCGCAAATCGGTAAAGAAATGGGCAGCCCTTGCTGCATCAACCTTTGGGTACCCCATGGCTTCAAGGATATCCCTGCTGACCGTCTTGGCCCTCGTCTTCGTTTGAAGAAATCCCTTGACGAAGTATTAGAAGGCTACGATAAAGAATGGGTTATCCCCGCAGTAGAAAGCAAAGTATTCGGTATCGGTGTAGAAAGCTACACGGTAGGCAGCAACGAATTCTAACAAAACTACGCTGCAACGCGCGGTATCTGCTGCTTGTTGGATACGGGCCACTATCATCCTACCGAAGTGGTTTCGGATAAAATTCCTGCAATGCTTGCATTCTACGACAAAGTGCAATTGCACGTATCCCGTCCTGTACGTTGGGATAGCGATCACGTAATCGTAGTGGATGACGAATTGAAAGAACTTTCCAAAGAAATCATTCGCAATGATGCAGACGATAAGGTAATCGTTGCGCTCGACTATTTCGACGCATCCATCAATCGTCTTTGCGCTTGGGTAACGGGTGTTCGTTCTATGCAAAAGGCGTTGCTTTCCGCAATCCTTCAACCGTATGCAGAAATGAAGAAGTTGCAAGACGCTGGTAACTTAACGAAAGTATTCTATATGCATGAAAGAGTAAAATATCTTCCTTTCGTTGACGTATGGAATGAATATCTTTCCAGACAAGGCTTGGCTGAAGACTGGTGGGAAGAAGTTGAAAAGTTCGAAGCAAACGTAATCGCAAAGCGTATCTAATTGTTTCGCAAAGCGAATAGTCGTATATTAAAAATATAAGGAGTAAACTGCAATGAAAATTCTCGTTGTAAACGCAGGTAGCTCGTCGCTTAAGTACCAGTTGTTCGATATGGACACGCATGAAGTACTTGCAAAGGGCTTGTGCGAGCGTATCGGTATCGACGGCATCATCACTCATAAGCGTCCGTCGGCACCTAATTATAAAGCAGAAGCAGATTTTCCTACGCATAAAGAAGCAATTGCATACGTTCTTTCCTTGCTTACGGACAAGGAAAAGGGCGTAATTGCAAGCGTGAACGAAATTTCTGCGGTTGGCCACAGAGTTGCGCACGGCGGCGAAAAATTACGTCAGTCGGCAATCTTGGGCGAAGAAGAAATTAAATATTTAGAGAGTATCGTTGAACTCAATCCTTTGCACGGACCTCCCGCAATCAGCGGTTTCAAGGCGTGTAAAGAAGTAATGCCCAACGTACATCACGTAGGCGTATTCGACACGTCCTATTATTCGGATATGAAAGAACACGCATACATCTATCCCATTCCTTACGAATTGTATGAGGAATACAAAATCAGACGTTACGGCTTCCACGGCACTTCGCACAGATATGTAAGTGCGAAAGCTGCGGATATGCTTGGTAACAAAAACGCGAAAATCATCACTTGCCACCTTGGCAACGGTTCGTCCATTACGGCAACGGTAAACGGTAAAGCGGTGGATACGTCTATGGGCTTTACCCCTCAAGACGGCGTGCCTATGGGTACGCGTAGCGGTGCGCTTGATCCCACGGTTCCTCCTTACATTATGAAGAAACTTGGGATCGGCCCTGAAGAAGTGGAAAAAATTCTCAATTCCAAGTCTGGTCTTTTGGGTGTTTCTGGAATTTCTAGCGATTGCAGAGACGTTTGTATTGCTGCAGACAAGGGCGATTATAGAGCGTCCCTCGCTTTAAAAATTCTTATCCACAACATCAAAAAGATTATCGGTTCGTACGTAGCGGAAATGAACGGCGTTGACGCGCTTGTCTTCACGGCAGGTATCGGCGAAAACGACGGACCTATCCGTGAAGCAATTTGTAAAGAAATGTCCTATCTTGGCATTGAAATTGATGAAGCGGTAAACGCATCTACGCCTCGTGGCGAACTTGCCGACATCAGCGCAAAGGGCGCAAGGGTAAAAACCTTTGTTATCCCGACCAACGAAGAATATATGATCGCGTTGGATACTCAAAATTTGGTAAAATAAAAAAAATATATAAAGGAAGTATTTATTATGATTACGAAATCTCCATTTGAAATCAAGAAAGAAATTTGTGAAGTTGGCCACAAGCTTTGGATCAAAGGCTTCGTTGCAGCAAACGACGGTAACATTTCCGTAAAAATTAGCGATAACGAATTTTACTGCACGCCTACCGGCGTATCCAAGGGCGACCTTACCCCTGATATGATTATCAAGGTTGACAAAGACGGTAAGAAACTTGAAGGTAAATTAAATCCTTCGTCCGAAATCAAAATGCACATGAGAGTGTACAGAGAACGTCCTGACGTTACGGCTGTTGTGCACGCGCACCCTCCCGTTGCTACGGCGTTCACGGTTGCTGATATCGACCTTGACCAATACATTCTTCCCGAAGCAGTTTTGACGATCGGCGACGTTCCTACCTGCGATTACGGTACGCCTTCCACGATGGAAATCCCCGATTCGCTTGATCCGTACATTCAAGATCACGACGCATTCTTGCTTCGTAACCACGGTGCGTTGACGGTTGGCTGCAACCTTCAAAAAGCATTCTTCGTAATGGAAGAAGTTGAATTCAACGCAGTTATCTGCAAGCACGCTATGGACCTTGGTGCAGTACACGAAATCGCAAACGACCAACTTAAGAAGCTTATGGACTTGAGAAAGAAGATGAACCTTCCCGGCCGTCACCCTGGTATCGACTACGGTGAAGAAACTTCTTCCTGCAACTGCGGCAAAGAAGAACTCGTAGCAGAAATTACGCGTAAAGTACTTGCAGCACTTGGTAAATAAGAAAAATAAATAAGGAGTTTATATTATGGCTATTCAATGGACGCAGGCACAGATTGAAGAAGTAATCTCTGCCGTGCTGAAAAATTTGAAAGAAGAAACTCCTGCTGTCAAAAATAACTGGGATTCCACGCAATATAACGGTAGAAAACTTATCGGTATCTATGCGGATATGAACGAAGCGATTGACGCGGCGACGAACGGTTATAAAGCCATTCGCGCAATGCGTTTGGAAGAACGCGAAAAGATTATTGCAATCATTCGCGACTTGTGCCGCAAAGAAGCGCCCATTATGGCGCAGCTCGGCGTTTCGGAAACCAAGATGGGTAGGGTAGACCACAAAATCGCAAAGCACGTACTTGTAGCGGATAAAACGCCAGGTACGGTGGATATCGTTGCGCAAGCGAAAACGGGCGATTACGGCTTGACGCTTACCGAAATGGCGCCTTTTGGCGTTGTTGGCAGTATCACACCCAGTACTAACCCTTCGGAAACGGTTATTTGTAACAGTATCGGTATGATTGCCGCAGGTAACGGGGTTGTTTTCAATCCTCACCCCAACGCAATTGCAACCTCCAACTATGCAGTCGACTTAATCAATAGAGCTTCTGCAATGGCAGGCGGGCCTAGAGTGCTCGTTGCTTCGGTGGTTAAGCCCACGTTAGATACCGCGCAAATCATGTATAAACATGCGAACATTCGCTTGCTCGTATGTACGGGCGGCCCTGGCGTTGTAAGAAGCGTTCTTTCCAGCGGGAAGAAAGCAATCGGCGCAGGCGCGGGCAATCCTCCTGTTATCGTAGACGATACGGCGGACATCAAAAAAGCGGGTAAGGACATTATCGACGGCTGTTCGTTTGACAACAACTTGCCTTGTATCGCGGAAAAAGAAGTGTTTGCGTTTGCAAATATTGCAGACCAACTCATTGCGGAGATGCAGAAAAACGGCGCGTATAAAATTACCGCCGAACAAGCAAATAAGCTTTCGCAAATCGTACTTGTAGACGTTAAAAATCCCAAGACAGGTATCGTGAAAAAGACGGTTTCGAGAGATTGCGTAGGCAGAGACGCGGCAGTATTGCTTGCAAAAATCGGCGTAAAAGTAGGCCCTGAAGTACGTTGTATCATTTGTGAAACGGACTTCGACCATCCTTTCGTACAACACGAATTGATGATGCCTATCTTGCCTATTGTTCGCGTAAACAATATCGACCAAGCTATCGACTTGGCGGTAAAAGCAGAACACGGCAATCGCCACACGGCGCACATGCACTCGAAGAACGTTGACCATCTCACCCGTTTCGCAAGAGCGGTTGAAACAACCATCTTCGTTAAAAACGCACCCTCGTATGCAGGGATCGGTTTTGGCGGCGAAGGACACACGACGTTCACTATCGCGGGCCCGACGGGCGAAGGTTTAACAAGCGCAAGAAGCTTCACCAGATATCGCCGTTGCGTATTGTCCGACGGTTTCAGAATTATTTGACAAGGAGAAAACAATGGATCTTACATCTATGCAGGTAGAAAGCCTCGTTCGTAAAATTCTCGGTGAGATGAGCGCAGGCAAAACGTGTTCGGGTAAAATCCCCAAAACTGCAAAAGTTGCCATGCTGACGGCTCAAAAGAAAATTGAAGTGAAAGAATATCCTATCCCCGCATTGACGGATGACGATATTTTAGTAAAAGTCGAAGGCTGCGGCGTTTGCGGTACGGACGTACACGAGTGGAAAATGGACCCGTTCGGGATTATGCCCGTAACGCTTGGCCACGAAGGTACGGGCGAAATCGTATATTTAGGTAAAAACGTAAAATACGATACGTCGGGCAAACCCATGAAAGTAGGCGACAAGCTCGTTACCAGCGTTATCAGCTGCGGCGAGTGTCACGTATGCCGTAACCATCCGGCAAACACCAACCTTTGCGACAAGCAAGGCGTATTCGGGTTAATTCCTCATAGCGACGCAAATCCTTTTACGGGTTGGTTCGCAGAATATCTTCTTATCCGCGGTAAAGGCTCTACGTATTTTGTAGTAAACGACCTTGACTTGAAGGAAAGAATGATTTTAGAACTTGCTTGCGTTTGCGTACACGCTTTGAAGAGAGCGCAAACGACGGGTCTTATCAATTTCAATTCTAAAGTACTTATTCAAGGTCTTGGGCCCGTAGGTTTGGTTATGATTAGCGTATTGCGCGCGGCAGGTATCAACCACATTATCGCAATCGACGGTACGCCTATGCGTTTGGAAGCAGCGAAAAAGCTTGGCGCAAAAACGGTTATTAACTTCCGCGACGTAAAGACGTTAGAAGAAAGAGTTGCCCTTGTGAAGAGCGTAGCAAACGGCGTTGGCGCAGACTTTGCGTTCCAATGCACCGGTGCTCCCGCAGCAGCGAAAGACATCTTTGAATATATCCGTCGCGGCGGTGGCCTTTGCGAAATGGGCTTCTTCGTAAATAACGGCGAATATAACGTGAACCCGCACTTTGCAATGTGCAACAAAGAAATCAACCTCGTTGGTTCTTGGGATTACAGCGCGGACGATTATCCTACGACGATGGCATTCTTGCGTCAGGCAAGAGAGATGAACATTCCCATCAAGGATTTAATCACGCATACCTTCCCGCTTGATAAACTTAACGAAGCGATGGAAGTAAACGTAGCGCAGCAGGGTATTAAAATCTGCTACGTAGCTGACTAAAAGGAGAAATCTTATGGCGCTCGGAATGATAGAAGTTTTCGGATTTACAACCTCTATCGTTGTCGCTGATAAAATGGCGAAAGCTGCAGACGTAAAAATTGTGGCAATCGACAAAAATAAACCGGCAGCCGGCGATTCTGCGCAAGTGCCTTTGGTGATGGCAATCAAAGCGGAAGGCAGCGCGGCGGCGGTGGAAGCGGCGGTAGCGGCAGGCAAAGCGGAAGCAGAGCAAAGAGGTCTGTATATCACGCATAAGATTATCGCAAGACAGAGCGAAGAAATCGAGTGGTTTGCTCACTTGAATGCGCTCGGAAAAGACAAGCTTCGTTGAAGCAATAAAAAGAAAAAAATAATAAAATTTAAGGAGAAAATAAAATTATGATGGAAGCATTAGGTATGGTAGAAACCAGAGGTTTAGTAGCAGCAATTGAAGCAGCAGATGCAATGGTTAAGGCAGCAAACGTTGTATTAGTAGGCAGCGAAAAAATCGGTAGCGGTTTGGTAAGCGTTATGGTACGTGGCGACGTTGGCGCAGTAAAGGCTGCTGTTGAAGCAGGTACGGCTGCAGCTGCATCCCTTGGCGAAATCGTTGCAACGCACGTAATTCCTCGTCCCCACGCAGACGTTGAAAAACTTTTACCCGCTATTAAATAATTAACCTAATTGATGGGGTGGAAAGGTGATAGCACCCACCCATGTCCGCGTTGAATGCGGAAAAACAATCAAAGGAGAATTTCAATGAAAGCAATAGCGTTACTCGAAGTACAGGCTATGGTTGCCGCAATAACCGGGCTTGACGCTATGGTCAAAGCCGCTGACGTAAAACTTATTCACGTAGAAAAGCGTCTTGGCGGCAGACTGGTAACCGTCGTTGTAGAAGGCGAAGTTTCCGCAGTCCAAGCGGCAGCGGAAGCGGGCAGAATCGCTGCGGCGGAAGTCGGCAACGTAAAATTGTGCGAGGTGATTGCGCGCCCGCACCCCGACGTTATGAGATTTTTAACGACGGGCTAATTGATGCAAGCGCATCAAACAACAAACGAAAAAATAAAAAATAATAAAAATCTTAGGAGGATTTTAAAATGGAAGCATTAGGTATGGTAGAAACCAGAGGTTTGGTAGCAGCAATCGAAGCAGCAGATGCAATGGTTAAGGCAGCAAACGTAGTTCTTATCGGCAGCGAAAAAATCGGTAGCGGTTTGGTAAGCGTTATGGTACGCGGCGACGTTGGCGCAGTAAAGGCTGCTGTTGAAGCAGGTACGGCTGCAGCTACGGCTCTTGGCGAAGTTGTTGCAACGCACGTAATTCCTCGTCCCCACATGGACGTTGAAAAGCTTTTGCCCTCCATTAAGTAATCGTTTTAAGCAACGAGCTTAAGGATAAGAAAAAGCTACACACAAAACAGGGTATTTGGCATAGCCCGTAGTGTTTACGGGCTATGCAAAGCTCCCGTTTTTAAACACAAAAAAAGGCGAACGGTAACGCTCGTTAGCGGTAGCCTATGCAAAAAACTTTTAAAAACAAGGAAAGATTATGGAATATTCAAGCGCGCAAATAGCGGAATTAGTAAAAAAAGTTCTTATGTCTATGGACGGGGAGATTCCCGCAAAAAACGACGACAATGGGATTCCCATCGGCGTATCCAACAGACACATTCATTTGACGAAAGCGCATTTAGAAACGCTTTACGGCGCAGGGTATCAGCTCACGCCGCTTAAAGACCTTTCTCAACCCGGTCAATACGCATGCAAAGAAACGCTTACGATTATCGGGCCGTCCCTTCGTCCGATTGAAAACGTGCGCGTGTTAGGGCCGCTTAGAAATAGTTCTCAAGTAGAAATTTCTATGACGGATTCGTACGTATTAAAAGTAAAGCCACCGGTAAGAGAATCGGGAAATATTGCAGGCTCTGCACCCATCACAATTATCGGGCCTAAAGGCGTAGTAACCCTTTCGGAAGGCTGTATTATCGCAAACAGACATATTCATATGTCGCCTAGCGACGCCGCAAAATTCAACGTAAAAGACGGCGATACGGTAACGATAGACGTAGAAGGCAAGCGCCGTACGAGATGGTATGACGTGCAAGTGCGTGTAAGCGACGCGTTCTGTTTAGAAATGCACGTAGATACGGATGATGCAAATGCGGCAGGCATTGGTAACGGTTTTAAAGTAAAAGTTGCGAAGGAGTAAGTAATGTTAAGAGGCATTATCAGAGGAAATATCGTTTCCACTAGAAAACAAGAATCCTTGATTGGCAGTAAATTCATGGAAGTAGAAATCATGAAAAACGGCGTGTTGACGGGCGAATTTATTATCGCAATCGACAGCGTTGGTGCAGGTATCGGGGAAACGGTACTTATTACGACGGGTAGCTCGGCGCGTCTTGCGCTCCACAACACTAGCGCACCCGCAGATGCAGTAATCGTAGGTATCGTAGACTAAAATAGATTAAACTTGAAAGAAAGGACAGAAGATGGATATTAAAGAAATCATTAAAGACGCGGGCATTGTCGGTGCCGGCGGGGCAGGGTTTCCCTTGTACGCGAAGCTTGCGGAGGGGGCAGATACCCTTCTTGTAAACGGCGCGGAATGTGAACCGCTTCTGTATACCGATTATATCATTTTAAAACGGGAATTGCCGTTGGTGCTGGAAGGGATAAAAGCTGTTTTAGCTGCAGCAAATATTCCTAGAGCATTGCTTTGTGTAAAAGACCACACGGCAAAACGTTTAAACTGGCAGGAAGGGCAGGTATTAGCGGAGAAAATTTCCGTCAAGCTGTTACCAGACGTTTATCCAATGGGCGATGAAATCAGCATGATTTATCAAGCGACGGGCAGAGTTGTCAAAGCGGGCAATTTGCCTATTACGTCGGGGGTAATTGTAAGCAACGTCGAAACGCTTTATAACGTCGGTGCAGCGGTAAAATTCTCGGCAAAAGTCGTTATGAAATGGCTGACTGTCGGGGGGAATATCGACGAGCCTTTCGTGGTGAAAGTACCCGTAGGTACGCTGGTACGCGATTTGTTTGCAAAGCACGGCGTTGTCGTGCCCGAAAAACATTGCGTTATCGACGGCGGTCCATCTATGGGGAAAATAATCGACGCGGATACAGCAATTATCACAAAAACGACCAAAGCTTTGCTGATATTGCCCGAAAGTATCCCTGCCGTTGAAACCAAGCGCATCAACGTAGAGCTTTCGATAGCGCGTGCTGAAACGGCGTGCTGTCAATGTGTGCGTTGTACCGATTTATGTCCAAGAGGACTGCTTGGTTATCCGCTTGAACCGCATAAAATGGTGCGTACTGCAAAATCTGCTGCGGAATTTAATCCGCAAATGGTGATTGCTGCAACGCTTTGTTGCGGCTGTGGGATTTGCGAGACGCTAGCGTGCTGTCAAGGCATTTCGCCAAGAGCAGTTATCGCGCATTATAAAACCCTGCTTGCAAAAAACAAGCTGCGTTACGTATCTAAAACGGATGCAGTGGTTGCACCCGAAAGAGAATATCGAATGATTCCTTCGGAACGTTGGGCAAGCGTATTAGGAGTACATAAATTTGACAAAGTCGCCGTATATAAAGGCGAGGATATAAATTTTGAGAAAGTGGAAATTCTTCTCTCTCAACATATCGGTGCGCCTAGCGTGGCGTGCGTAACCGACGGAGAAAAGGTAGAGCGCGGACAAAAGATTGCCGAAAGCGCAGACGGATTATCCCTGCCGCAATATGCAAGCATTTCCGGTACAGTTTCTTTGTATGAAGGTAAAAAAATAGTAATAGATAAGGTAAACAACTATGTATAAGTCCATTGGCGTTATAGAACTGAAAAATATTCCCAAAGGCGTAGAAGCAACAGACGCTGCGCTTAAAAGCGCAGGCGTAGAAATGGTTTCCGCGCATCCTTCTTGCCCGGGGAAATACGAGCTTATTTTAACGGGCTCTATTTCCAACGTAACGGCGGCGGTATCGCACGTGCTTGCTAAATTTGAAAGCTACGTAATCGATTCTTCCATTATGGGTAGAATTGACGAACAAGTTATCGCGGCTTTATTCGGCACGCAAACGGGAGAAAGAAAGGGCTCGTTAGGTCTTATTGAAACGTTCTCGGCGGCAACGGCAATTAAGGCGGCGGATATTGCAGTTAAAACGGCGCGCGTTCAAATCTTTGATTTGCGTGTCTCGCGCGGTATGGGCGGTAAGGGTGTCGTTATGCTCACGGGTGAAGTGGGCGACGTAACGGCGGCGGTAGAAGCAGGCTCTGCGTATGCGCAAGGGCAAGGTATGCTTTCTTCCAACTCCATTATTGCAGCGCCCCACGCTGACCTTTGGAATCAAATGTAAAAAAGGGGACGAACTATGGAAAATATCAAATTCGTCATTGAAAAAAGCGAAAGAATACAAAAGCTTATCGACGCTTTATACGAAAAAATGCCCGAAATCGAATCGGCACGCGGTAAACTCGTTACGGAGAGTTATAAAGACAGCGAAAATCTGCCTATTATCAAACGCCGCAGCGCAGCGTTTGCGCACATTTTGAGAAATATCCCCATCGTGATTCGTGATAACGAACTTATCGTGGGCAGTGCAACGGTGGCTCCTCGTGGCTGTCAAGTATTCCCTGAATATTCATACGAATGGTTGGAAGCGGAATTTGACACGGTAGAAACGCGCGCGGCAGACCCTTTCTATATCAGCGAACAAACGAAAGCCGACCTTCGCGCCGTATATCCTTACTGGAAAGGCAAAACGTGCAGCGATTTGGCTCGTTCTAATATGTCCGACGAAGCGTTTGAAGCATTTGCAACGCACGGCGTATTCACGCCCGGCAACTATTTCTATAACGGTATCGGGCACGTAAACGTACAGTATGATAAAGTACTTGCGAAAGGCTACCGCGGTATTATTGCGGAAGCGAAAGCGGCAATGCAAAAATTAGATGTTGCCGACCCCGATTTTGCGCAAAGAACCAACTTTTTAGAAGCGGTAATTGAAAGCTGTGAAGCGGTAATCGAATACGCAAAGCGTTATGCTTTGTTGGCACACGAGATGGCGCAAAAGACGAGCTGTCCCGTTCGCAAAGCGGAACTTGAACGCATTTTTAGAGTATGCTCGAAAGTGCCTGAATTCCCTGCAAGTAACTTCTACGAAGCTTGCCAGTCTTTCTGGTTTGTGCAATTATTATTGCAAGTAGAATCGAGCGGACATTCCATTTCGCCTGGCAGATTCGATCAATATATGTATCCTTACTATAAGAAGGATATGGACGCTGGCAAAATTACAATGGAACAAGCGCAAGAACTTATCGATTGTATATGGGTAAAACTCAACGACATCAACAAGGTGCGCGACGCGGGCTCTGCAGATGGTTTTGCGGGCTACGGTATGTTCCAAAATTTAATTGTCGGCGGACAAAACACGCAGGGCATGGACGCAACGAACGATCTTTCGTATATGTGTTTAGAAGCTTCTATGCACGTACCTCTGCCTCAACCCTCTATCTCTATTCGCGTGTGGAACGGTTCTCCCGAATCCTTGCTTTTAAAAGCAGGTGCGCTTACGAGATTGGGTACGGGTTTACCCGCATATTACAACGACGAAATTATTATTCCTTCCATTATGGCAAGGGGGTTGACGTTAGAAGACGCAAGAGATTATTGTATTATCGGTTGTGTTGAACCGCAAAAAGGCGGTAAAACGGATGGTTGGCATGACGCGGCGTTCTTCAATATGTGCCGCCCGTTAGAGCTTGCTTTCTCCAACGGCGTGGATAAAGGCGTGCGTATCGGTCCTGAAACGGGCGACGTTACGCAAATGAAGACGTTTGAAGAATTCTTCAATGCGTACAAAACGCAGCAAAGCTATATGATTAAATTGCTCGTCAACGCAAACAACGCGATTGACGCAGCGCACGCAACGAGATGCCCGTTGCCCTTCCAGTCCTGTATGGTAGACGACTGTATCGGCAGAGGAAAGTCCTTGCAAGAAGGCGGTGCAATTTATAATTTTACAGGCCCTCAAGGCTTTGGTATTGCCAACAATACGGACGGACTTTGGGCAATCAAACAGCTTGTCTTTGAAGAAAAGAAGTTCACGCTTGGCGAGTTAAAAGACGCGTTGCAAGCAAACTTTGGCTACGGCGTTCAAGGCAAAGCAGCAGAACGTATCACGGGAGAACTTGCGGTAGAGCTTGCTAAGCAAGGCATTCAGCCCAGCGAAGCGGTAGTACGCGCGATTTACGAAGAAGTAACGACGGCGGCAGGATTAGCGCCTGAACTCAAAGCAAAATATCGTGAAATTAAGCGTTTAATAGACGAAACTTGTCCTAAATACGGCAACGATATTTACGAAGTGGATATGTTCGCAAGAGAAGTGGCAAATACCTATACCAAAGAAGTAGAAAAATACAAAAACCCTCGCGGCGGTGTATTCCAAGCTGGCTTGTATCCCGTTTCGGCAAACGTACCTTTGGGTGCGCAAACGGGCGCAACGCCCGACGGCAGATTAGCGTTCACGCCGATTGCAGACGGTATCGGTCCCGCGTCCGGCAGAGACGTAAAAGGTCCTACGGCTACGGCAAACTCGGTGGCGAAGCTCCAACAAGAAATTGCATCTAATGGCACGCTGTTAAACCAAAAATTCCATCCTTCCGCATTGGCAGGTATGAGCGGTTTGACCAAGTTTGTAGCTTTGCTTCGTTCTTATTTCGACCAAAAGGGTATGCATATGCAGTTTAACGTAGTAACGAGAGAAACGTTGCTCGACGCGCAAAAGAATCCCGAAAAGTATAAAACGCTCGTTGTCCGCGTAGCAGGGTATAGTGCGTTGTTTACAACGCTTTCTCGTTCGTTGCAAGAAGACATTATCAACCGTACGGAACAAGGGTGGTAAAAAATGAGTATTTACGATACCAAAGGCAGAATCTTTAACATTCAAAGATTCTCTATTCACGACGGGCCGGGAATCCGTACTATCGTTTTTTTCAAGGGCTGTTTCTTGCGTTGCGCTTGGTGTTGCAACCCCGAATCGCAGTCTTACGAAATTCAAACAATGACGGAGAAAAATAAAATCAAAACGGTAGGGAAAGACGTTACCGTTGCAGAGATTTTACCCGAAATTTTGTCCGACGTGCATTATTACCGCAGAAGCGGGGGCGGCATTACGCTTTCGGGTGGTGAAATGCTCGGTCAGCCTCAGTTCGCCGCGGATTTGCTTTGCGCTTGTAAAGAACAGGGGTTGCATACGGCGGTGGAATCGACGGCGTTCGCGCCTTTTGAAACCATACAAACGGTATTGCCTTATATCGATTTGTATATGATGGATATTAAGCATGTTTGCTCGAAAAAACACAAAGAATATACGGGGCAACCAAACGAATTGATTTTAGAAAATGCTAAAAAGCTTGCGCAAAGCGGCGTAGAATTGATTATTCGTACTCCCGTTGTGCCTGGATTTAACGATACGGCGGAAGAAATCCGCGCGATTGCAAAGTTTGCCGCATCCTTGCCCAGTGTAAAAGAATACCATCTTTTACCTTATCACCGTTTAGGTCAAGATAAGTACGCAGGGCTTAGCCGAAAATATGCCATGGACGGTGTTGAACCGCCCGCAAAAGAAAAGATGGAATATCTTTTATCGGTGGCGGAAGAATCTGGGCTCAAATGCCAAATCGGTGGGTAAAACAAAGAATCTGCGGCGCAATACGTCGTCGAACTTGCGTTTTGTCTTGGGCACGTACTACTTGTACGCTCCCTGCAACAAAGCCACGTTCTTCTTGTCTTGCTTGCATCTTGCTTTGTTTTACTTCGTTTAAGTGAGCTTTATAAAAATTACAACACTATAGGAGTTAATTATGGAACTCAAAGATAAAATGACAATTATACAAGAATTTGTTCCCGGTAAGCAGGTAACGCTTTGCCACATTATTGCAAACCCCGGCGAAGTGCTTTACACCAAGCTTGGTTTAGATCCTCAAACGGATTACACCAAAAGCGCTATCGGTGTTTTAACCGTTATTCCCTATGAAAGCGCGGTAATAGCAGGGGATATTTCTATGAAGGCTTCGGGCGCGGAAATCGGGTTCGTTGATAGATTTACGGGTACGCTTATCATCACGGGTACGGTATCTTCGGTGGAAGCAGCGTTTACGGCTGTTCGCGATTATTTCACCAACAAACTGCACTACGAATGTTGCGAAATTACAAAAACCTAATTTAAACAATGAAAAAACTTATGCTAATCGGCAGAGTGGCGGCAGGAAAAACCACTTTGACGCAAGCTCTGCGCGGAGAAGAAATTAAATATTATAAGACGCAGTACGTCAATTATCACGACACGGTTATCGATACGCCGGGCGAGTACACCGAACGCCGTGAAACAAGCGGCGCGCTTGCATTATACGCATACGAAGCGGATATTGTTGGCTTGGTGCTTTCCGCAAACGAGCCGTATTCTATTTTCTCGCCTTGTCTTACAAGTATGGTCAATAGAGAAGTTATCGGTATCATTTCGGGGATAGACAAACCCGATGGCAACGTAGAGCGTGTAACGCGTTGGCTTAAATTAGCGGGCTGTAAAAAAATCTTTCCCGTTTGCGCCATCACGGGCGAAGGCTTGCGCGAGTTAATCGAGTATTTAGAAGATGACGAAGACCGTGCGCGCCGATTAAAGCGGGAAGCGCAAGCGAAAAAACGGGCGGAAAAAGCCAAAGCGGCTAAAAATGCCGACAAACCGAAAAAAACCGTTACGAAATCCGCAAAGAAAGCGGTAAAGGGGAATACCAAAGATGAGTAAAACGAAAGTAATCGCATTTGCCAACAACAAAGGCGGCAGCGGCAAAACGACCACGTGTTCAAACGTTGGCTGCGCAATGGCAATGCAAGGCAAAAAGGTGTTGGTTATTGACGGAGATATGCAACTCAATTTGACCTTGTCCTTTTTTGATGAAGAAAAGGCTCTCGAATACGCACAAAACGGAAAAAACGTTTATACGGCAGTGAAAGAGGAAAAAGATTTATCCGATTTTATTATCGAAACAGATTATAAGGGTTTGGACATTGTGCCGTCTTCGTCGCTGATGAGTTCGATTGAATTCGACTTATTTACCAAGTGGCAAAGAGAAATCGTCTTTAAAAAGTGTTTAGAACGCGTACGCGCCAAAGGATACTACGATTATATTTTAATCGACGCGCCCCCCACGCTTGGCGGGTGGGTAATGAATATTATGTGCGCATCCGATTATGTGGTAATTCCCGTTGAAGCAAGCCCTTGGGGTTTGTTTGGTTTGGCAAATATGTTCGATTTTTGCAATCAAGTAAAAAAGATTGCGCCTAAATTACAAATTTTAGGGATTGCCATTACCAAAGCGGACGAGCGCAAAAACTATTTCAAGCAAACGTTAGAAACGTTAAAAGAAACGGAAGGTGTAACCTTGTTTGATACGTACGTACGCGTTGATAGCGCTATCGAATGGGCGCAAGATAACAGTAAACCCGTTGTTGCCTACAAAAAATCTAGCCGTAGCGCAACCGAGTATACAAATTTAGCAAAGGAGATTATGCAACATGCCGGTAGGTAAAAATTCGATTAAAAGAGCAGTAAACAACGGTTATTCAAAGGTAGAAACTTCCGCTCCTGATATGGAAAACAGCGAAGTTTTGGTACAAGAAGTGAAAGTGGAAGAGCCTAAGGCGCCCGCAACGAAAAAGCCTGCGACAAAGAAGGCTTGCGCAACGAAAAAGGCTGAGCCCGCAAAAAAAACTGCCGCAACAAAGAAAACCCCCGCAGCAAAAGCGAGCAAAAAAGACGGTTTTGCGCGCGTAGAAGTTGGCGGAGAAATGCCGTATTATTTACTTTAATACATAGTAGATAGCCAAAAAATTTATATTAGGACAAAGCGATAATTAAATAGAAGAAAAGGTAAAAAGCAAGCGCATCTGCGTTTGCTTTTTTTGTATAAAAATAGCGTAATTACAAAAAATAAAACAGTGAAAAAGTAAAAAAAATTGGCAGTTGCATATTGACAAAAAAAGGGTTTTGTTGTATAATGCTATTATGGGCTACGAAAGGGCTTTTTACCCCAAAAGAGAGTAGCTAACGAGGTTTTATGACGAACGACATTATAAAATCGATTAAGCAAGCGGAAGAGCAAGCGCAGGCGATAAAAGAAGCGGCTTTGGCAGAAGCGGAAGCGTGCGTAAAGCAAGCGGAAGCGGCTTCTATAAAAGAATCGGAAACAATGGAACAAGTCTGTCAAGCTTATAAAAATTCGCAGCTGAAAGATGCTGAAAAAATCGCGCAGGAAAACTACTTGCGCGCGCTTGAAGCGCAGCGTGAAAAATCGGGGACGGAATGCTCGAAAATTTTAGAGGATTCGGAAGGATACGTTGGATTGATTGTAGGGAGGATAATTCGTGGCGATTGCTGAGATGAAAAAATTTTCACTCGTGGCAATGTCGTACGATAAAGACGCAATTTTAAACGCGCTGCATAAAACCAACGCGGCGCAGATAACCTTGCACGAAGAAACAGAGCAAACGGTTGCGCCAAGTGTGGAAGCGGAAGAATTGCAATCCTATCTTTACAGTTTAGACGCGGCGCTAAACGCGCTATCCAGCGAGATTGAAAATTTTAATAAAGAGCATAAAATTAAATCGGAACTTTTACAAGACGGTTTTGAGATTTCGTACGACGATTTTATCGCGGCGGGCGCGCAAATGGCAGAAATGGATGCTACCATACAAAAAATCAACGCGCTTATCGACGAGAAAAATGCATTGAAAAACGAAATTGCCAAGCTTGCAAAGCAAATCGAAAGTAGCCGAATTTACGCTTGCGTAGACATACCGTTTGGGAATTTGGCCTCTACGGCAAAAACGAAAATTCGCTTAGGGATTATCGCGGCGACGGTGGCGGAAAATTTCCAAAAAGCATTGCAGGAAATAGAACTGTGCAGTTGTATTCAGTACGGTATATATGGGGACAACGCGTTATTTTTGGTGGCGGCACATAAAAGCGTTGCGCAGGAAACGGACGGCGTGCTTTCGTTATACGGTTTTTCAGACCATATGTACGAACAAGATAAATCTGGTAAGCAAATTTACGAAGAGCTTTGCCAAAAGAAACAAGAGGCGGCAAATGCATTGGCGGAAAATTCGCAAGCTTTATATGCACTAAAAGAGTGCATTCGTCCTTTAAAGGTGTATTACGAGTATCTTTCGTTTGAGTTAGAAAAGAAACTTTCTCAAAATAAGATGAGGGAAACGGATAAGACGTTTTTCTTGCAAGCGTATGTACCGCAAATTGCGGAAGAAAAGGTAAAAGAGGCAATTGAAAAGGTTTCATCTGCAACGTATATGCAGTTTACCGAGCCTTCAGAAACGGATGAACCGCCTACGCTTTTGCAAAATAACGGCGTCGTTTCTAATTTCGAGTCGATTACGAATATGTACTCTGCCCCCAATTATCGAGAATTCGATCCTAACGCCGTGATGGCATTTTTCTACAGCGTATTTATGGGATTTATTATCGGGGATGCTGGATACGGCATATTGATGGCGTTAATCGGCGGATATTTGTGGTTAAAAAACCGTGAGAATCCGACGGGGATGTCTAGGCTTGCCGGGGCGTTTGCGTGCGGCGGCTTGTTTGCGATTATCTGGGGTGCGCTGTTTAATTCGCTTTTCGGGTTGCCCGTATTACCTACGACGGTAATGCCTGATCCGCAAAGCAGCAGATGGCTGTTTATCGGCATTCAAGTACCTAGCGTATTAGTAATTAGCTTACTTGTAGGGATTTCTCAACTGTGTGTTGGATATATTTGTAAGGCGATACAATGCTGGAGACGCGGACAAGTGGCAGATGGTATTTGCGACGGCGTCTTTTGGGCGATTTTCTCTATTGGCGTGGCGTTGGCAATCGTTGGCTTGGTGGAAGAATTACAACTTCCCATCTTTGCGACGATAGGCGGAATTATGGCGGGCGTATCCTTGTTGTTGGCTGTGGTAACAGCGGGCAGAAAGGAAAAATTCTTTGGCAAGTTTATCAAGGGATTTGGCGCGGCATACGGCGTTATTAACTACGCTTCGGATATTTTAAGCTACGCGCGTTTGTATGGGCTTATGCTTTCGGGCGCGGTTATTGCAAAAATCGTTTCTAACTACGGCGTTGGATTTATCGTTAGCGGTTCTATTCCTATGATCATTTTGGGTATTGCGTTGCTGTTGGTAGGGCATGCCTTTAACTTGGTAATGAATTTGCTGGGCGCATATATTCACGACGCAAGATTGCAGTACGTAGAATTTTACGGCAGATTTTACGAGGGCGAAGGGGAATTATTTACGCCGCTTGGTGCAAATAAAAAATATATCCGCTTGTCGCCTATTACGAAAGAATAAAGCGAATTTCGCTTTAAAAAATAAAAAATTAAGAGAAAAGAAAAATCGGAGGATTTTATTTATGGGTTACACTATTGCTATGCTGAGTATCGCTTTGTGCGTGTTGTTGTGCGGTATCGGTTCTTGTATCGGGTTGTATCAAACGAGTTCTGCAGCTGCAGGCGTTTTGAGCGAAGACCCTAAAAAGTTTGGTAAAGTAATGGTACTTGTGCTTCTTCCTGCAACGCAGGGTATTTACGGCTTTATTATCGGTATTATCGCGTCTGGCGTAATCGATCCTGCTGTTTCTGTAGAAATGGGCTGGGCGTTATTTGGCGCTGTTTTACCTATGATGGTTTCAGGTTTGGTTTCTGCAATTATTCAAGGTAAGTCTGCTTCGAACTGTATTTATGCAGTAGGCAAGCAAGAATCCTTGTCGGGTAAATTGATTGTTTATCCCGGTATGATCGAATTCTATGCAATTCTTGGCTTGATTATCTCGATTATGTTGGTAGGCTTATTTTAATTGATAGAACCTAAGGGAGAAAAAAATGAGAAAAAAATGGTTACTTTCGCTTTTAGCGGCAGTAGTTGCGTTTGCTTGTACGCTTACAGCATGCAACGATACGGGGAATAACTCGGATAGTAACGGTGCAGCAAACAGTGGTACGCAATCAGAACAAAATTCGGATAGCAACGTAGAGGATTCTGCTTGCGCGCATACTGGCGGCGAGGCGACGTGTACGGCAAAAGCGGTGTGCGACGTTTGCGGTAAGCCTTACGGCGAGCTGGCTGCGCACGAATATACAGAGTTGAAATTTAACACCTCTTCGCACTGGTATGAATGTGTATGCGGCGCGAAGGATGCGGAAAATCAGCAAAAGCATTCCGGCGGCACGGCAACTTGCGAAGCGAAAGCAGAATGCGAAGTTTGCGGAAAAGCGTACGGTTCGTTAGCGCACGAATATTTGTTGTTAAAGTGGAACGATGGAACGCATTGGTATGAATGCGAATGCGGAGACAAGAATGCGTTTACCGTACAATCGCATACGGGCGGCGAAGCAACTTGTACGGAGCAAGCGGTGTGCGGCGTTTGTAATCAAGCCTACGGCGAATTGGCTGAACATACGGGCGGCGAAGCAACTTGTACCACGCAAGCGGTGTGCGGTGTTTGCGGAAATTCGTATGGCGAATTGGCTGAACATACGGGCGGTGAGGCAACTTGTACTCAATTAGCGTCTTGCGGCGTTTGCGGTCAAGAATACGGAAGATTGGCTGCGCATAATTATGAAAAATTAAATTCGGATAATTTAACGCATTGGTATGCATGCGAATGCGGCGCGAAAGACGAGAACTCGATAACGGAACACGATTACACTGAGTTTGAGCAAGGCGAAGGCGTGTATTGGTATAACTGTATTTGCGGCGCGAAAGGCGAAGAGCAGCAAAACAAGTCGGTAGAAGAATGCGTCGATTTCGTGGTAGAAGTAGAAACAGGCCGCGAAATTCGCGTATTACAGCTTACGGACGTACAGACGATTAGTTCTGATCAAAAACGCTATCCCACTCGCGTAAGTGCTAGTTCGGCGGCGGATATTTTTAATGGCTATCAAAAATATATCGGCCAAGTAATTGATCGCTACGATCCCGATTTTATCATTATGACGGGGGATAATACATACGGCGAGTTTGACGATAACGGTCAGCAATTGCTTTCCTTAATCGAATTTATGGATTCTTTCCAAATTCCTTGGGCTCCCGTATTTGGTAACCACGACAATGAAAGCAATATGGGCGTTGACTGGCAATGTCAGCAATTCGAAAGTTCGAAATACTGCTTGTTTAAGCAAAGAACGTTGACAGGGAATGGTAACTATTCCGTAGGGTTGACGCAGGGTGGCGAATTAAAGCGTGTGTTCTATATGCTCGACTCCAACGGCTGCAGCGCCATGAGCGCAATTTCCTTGGCGAACGGACATAGCAAGACGTCGGTTGGTTTTGGTCAAGACCAAATTGATTGGTATAGCGCAAGCATGGAAGAAATCAACCGTTCCTTCCCGAACGCAAAACTTTCGATGGTGTTCCATATTCAAATTTATGCGTTTGAAAAAGCAATGAGACAATATGGCTATAACGCATCGACGGTTCAAAGCAATCCTATCAACCTCGATACTTTAGACACAGCGAAAGCAAACGGCGATTTCGGCTACATCGGCAGAGCGGCGAAAGGACCTTGGGATAGCGATTACAAGGTTTGGAATACCATCAAGAAATATGGCGTAGATTCCGTATTTGTAGGGCATGAACATTGCAACAGCGCGTCCATTATGTACGAAGGCGTACGTTTGACGTATGGGCAAAAGAGTTCGACGTTTGACAGATATAACTTGATTGCTGCGAATGGGGAAATTACCAACACAGGCGTGACCTATTCGGGTACGCCGATTATGGGCGGTACGTATATCAACCTTTCGGAAATGGACGGCAGTATCTCGGATATGGGCTTGTATTTATACGACCACAATCTTGGTTGGGAAACGCCTGAAAAAGAAGATGAAAAAATTACCATTGATAATATTCCTGCCGACGCGACGGTAACGGAATTTGATTTCGACGGTACGGACTTTGACACAATGGTTACGACGGATACGATTAAGGGCGGCGCAGCGAAAAAGATAACGGACACGGCCAGTGTACCCACAGGGTTTACGGATAGCGTATATGGACGTACTACCAACGATTTGGCATGCGTAGGGATTAGCTACTCTGATGACATCAATGCAGATGGTTTGTTGGCTGTATTTGTAAGGATGTACGTAAGCAAATATGCGATAACGTCGGATAAAACGCCGTTGATTCGTATTTATAACGCAACGGAAAATAAGGCTTTGAACGAATTAGGATATGAAGATCTTGGCGGCGAATACGGCAAATGGATAACGATTGATATTTTACCTATGCTTAAGAGCTCGGCGGGGATTATCGAAAACGGTAAGCTTGCTCCGTTTACGTTGTTGTATCGTTTCTATGGCGCGGAAGAAGGTACGGTATATTTCGATTCCATCACGATGGTAACGGATGGGGATTTGTATTTGACCAAAGACATTAAAACGACAGAATTCGATTTCAATGGTACGAGCTTTAATACGACGGTGACGACAGCGGGAATCAATCCTGCTGCTGCGAAAATAGTCGAAGATACGTCGAGTGTGCCTG
Organism: Candidatus Scatosoma sp.; assembly: GCA_045660265.1. Classification (GTDB taxonomy): domain Bacteria; phylum Bacillota; class Clostridia; order Christensenellales; family Borkfalkiaceae; genus Scatosoma. Next base: position 36,786 of record JAZRDM010000035.1, read on the forward strand.
CTGGATTTACGGGCAGCGTATATAGCTATACTACGAATAACTTTGGATGCGTAGGGGTAAAATTCCCTCAAGACGTAAATGCGGATAGTTTGCGGTCTGTATTCGTGAAAATGTACGTAAGCAAATATACGATAACGGCTGGAAAAGCGCCTTTACTTCGTATTTATAACGCAACGGATAATACTATTTTGTGCGGATTAGAATACGAATCGCTTGGCGGCGTATATGACAAATGGGTAACGATTGATATTTTACCTATGCTTAAGAGCTCGGCAGGAATTATCGAAAACGGTAAGCTTGCTCCGTTTACGTTGTTGTATCGTTTCTATGGCGATACAGCGGGTACGGTATATTTCGATTCGATTACGGTTATATCTAACGGCGATATGTATAGCTTTGGCTCGAATGAAGAAGTGGAAGGCGACGGTGAACAAGCAGGGGATAGAAAATACGAAGTTGTTCGCGACGAAAATTGCTATCAATACAAAGTAAGCGAATTTGACGGCGTTGCAGGGACCTTAGAAGGCGGTTCGCAAGCGTTTATGGAAATCGACGAAAAGAGCTATTCGATTAAATTCTCTTTAACGGCGGAAGCGTTTAACGGCGGACTTTGCGTATTTGCTTATACAAACGAAAAATCTCCTCAATCGGGCATTTGCGTGCGTATTACGAAATCTCTTATAGAGATTGGTAAGGCATCTGCATCAAAGACTTTGAAAGAAAATACGACGTACGAAGTAAAAGTAGGTTTCGTATCCTTGTTTAACGATAACACCGTATATACGTTTATTGAAATCGACGGTAAATTAGTCGTATGGGAATTGGTAGAGGTTTACGGCAAAACGCCGGGAAATATCGTTATTCTCTCGACGAATTATAACGATTCGTTTACGATTGCTTAACGAAAAAAGAGCTGTATCGCAAATAAACATTTTATCTGCGATACAGCCACTAAAAATAACTAGGGTTTTATAAAAAAATCATTCATCAAAAGGACGGACTATGAGCACGCAAAACATAGTGGAAAGAATTTTGTCCGACGCGAACGCGGAGGCTGAAAAAATTATCAACGACGGTAAGCTGAATGCGGCGCGTATTCGACAAAAATGCGCGGAGGATAATAAGCTTAAGCAAGATGAAGCACAGGCGGAAGTGCGCGCTAAAATTACCTTTTTAACAGAAAAGAAGCAGGCGGCAGCTCGTCTCGAATGCGCAAAGCTTGCGCTGTCGGCAAAACGCAGGGTCATAGATCAAATTTACGCAATGGCGTTAAGCAGACTCATTGCTTTGGAGAAAGAGCAGACGTTGGATCTTGCAGAGCGTTTATTAGAAAGTTACGCGGAACAAGGGGACGTTATTCATCTTGCTCAAAATTTTGCTTATGAAAAAGATTTAAAGCTTTTGCCTGTTATCAAGGCAAAAGGGTTAAGTATTTGCGAAGAAAGAGCGTCAATAGACGGCGGTATGATACTTGTAGGCAAAATTTCGGACAAAGACTTGTCTTACGGCGCGCTTTTAAGTGCGGATAGGGCGCAGTTTGAATCGGAGATTGCAGCAAAGATTTTCAACGACTAAATAAGGGCAAAGAATTTTAAGGCGGAGTAATTATGGCAAGAAGCATAATATACACAAACGGCGTTATCGCGGCGAAAGACAAATATCTTTTAAAAGATAAAATTTTACGCTTTTGCGAACTGAGCGCAGAGGAAGCATTTCGAATGCTAATCGAAAGCGGCTTTGGTGGCGGCGCGGAAACGGCTGAAAACGTTTATGAATATGAAAAGCTGATTGAAGCGGAAGAGCGGGCGGTGGACGAATTCATTTTAGAATATGCGCCTTCTAAGGAAGAGCAGGCGTATTTACTCTCTCCGCGTGATTTCCATAATGCGAAGGCGATTTTAAAAGCGACGTATTTAAAAACGGACGCCGAGAAAATGCTTGCGCCGCAAGGAGAAATAGCCATAGAAAAGCTGGTTGCGTACATTCAAAACGGCGATTTTTCCGCTTTAGAAAAGGAATATCCCGAGTTGAAAAAGGCGTGTGAGGACGGATTGGCGTCTTTGCAAGAAGAGGAAGTGAGCGGGGCAGAGCTGAGCGAAATTTTTGAAAAGGCAGCCTACGCATACGCAACGAGAATTTGTAAGAAAAACAGTACGTTGCGGCATTTATTACAAACCAAAGCGGATATGACAAATATTTTAATTGCATTCCGCGCGAAAGAAGAACAAAAAGCAAAAAATAAATATTTACCCGGCGGAACGTTAGATGAAGCTACGCTGTCAAAATTATTTTTAGATGGTGAAAAAGCAGAAGATGCTTTTAAGTATAGCGTTTATCGTGCGTTTGTAAGGCTTTGCTTGGATGCAAAGCAAAAGGGGTTGCCGTTCACGGCGGCGGAAAAAATCCGCGACGGATACGAGACGGAATATTTCCAACAACGGAGATACAATTTAAAACACATACAACCCTTTTTGTATTACGTGTTTAGACGCAGAACGGAAAACGCTAACGTGCGTATTGTATTCGTATGTCTGCTTGCAGGCTTAAAAGAAGCGGAAGTAAAAAAGCGGTTACGCGCGGCGTTTTAAGGGGGTAAGAGATGATTGGGAAAACAGCAATTGTCGGCGACGGCGATAGCATTATGGTATTTAAAGCGGCGGGGGTGGCAACTTTTCCCGCGGAAAATGAAAAAAAAGCACGGGATGTTTTGCGTAAGATTGCAAAAGAATATCAAATTATATTCTTAACGGAAGATTTGGCGCAGAATATGACAGAGTTTTTAAAGCGATT
>JAZRDM010000036.1:0-20017 GCA_045660265.1 Candidatus Scatosoma sp.
TAATTTTTATCAGCGCGTCGAGCAAGGTTATGACCAGTTTGTCGATTGGTGGATTAAAGGGTTAAAAGTTGAAACGATTACAAGTTTATTTGCTTTTGTTTCAAGAGAAATTATTAAAATGGTTTTTAGTGCAGTATTTTCTGCGTCAAATAAAAAGATAAGGAGATCTATCAAATGAAAAAAGTAATTAGTGTAACAATGGCAACTCTTATGTTGGGCTCTATGAGCTTTGGCCTTGCGGGATGCAATAAAAAATTTGCTGACCACGATAATGCCTTAGAGGTTTATGTTTGTACTGGTGGTTATGGAAATGAATGGTTGGAAAAGGCTTTGAATTCTTTTGGTCAAAAAGCTGAGATAAAAGCAAAATATCCAAAATTCGAATATGATATCGTTGCAAATAGTGAAGCCGCGTTTGGACAAAATCAAGTATTATCGGGGGGGGCTTCTTACGATTTAATGTTTATTGGTACATTTTCTTTAAATACTGCATTGCAAAAATACAAAAAAGGACAAGGATATTTAGAGAATTTGAATAGCGTTTTTGAAAGCAAAATTCCCGATTACATCAACGGTGGTTATGAAAAGAATGCGGAAGGAGTCGAATGGACGTATGCTGAAAAGATGAAAGCAGCTAACCCTTCTAATTATTACGACCTTGCTTTGTATGACGATAACGGCGATATTCAGCATTACGCCTCTGCGTATCGTGAAAGTAAATACGGTATTATTTACAATAAGACTTTTATTGATAATTACGGCTATAAAGACGCAACGACGGGTGAAACTATATTGCCTCGTACTACGGACGAATTGTTGGCATTCTCGAAGTCTTTGGCAACCAAAAAGGATGCAAGCGGAAATGCAGTAACTCCGTTCGTATATTCGGCAAAGACCTTGTATTGGCCTGCTGTACAAAGAACTTTCTGGGGACAATACGAAGGTGCTGAAGGCTACGACTACTATTTCCAAGGCTTGTGGGAAAATGAAAACGGTGAATACGAACGTAACGTAAACGTGGTAAACAACGTTGGTATTTTGAAGAGCTGGCAAGTGCTTGAGAAACTTATCGATTACAGAACAGGGCTCATCCATAATGAAAGCGCAGCGCTTGATTTCACGATGGCGCAATCTTATTTGATAAGCGGTAAAGGCTTAATGCAGGCAAACGGCGACTGGGTAGCGCAAGAAATGAAAGGCTTTGAAGGTCAACAAGGCGCAGACGCTGAAATCCGTATGATGGAAGATCCTATTATTAGTGATTTGGCAAAAGACAAATTGCAAAGCGTGGAAACCGATGAAGAATTTAGTGCCGTGATTGGTGCGATTCGTGCCGGTCTTACCGATTTATCCGGTGAATATAACGTACCCGATTATAGCGGGACTACCGCAACGTGGAAGTCGGTGGCGTATAATGTATCGCAAGAAGATTATGACCGTATCGTTGAAGCTAACAACGTGTATTATAACGGCCCGAGAATTGCGCCTGTTGTAATTCCTTCTTATGCAACGGCTAAAAATTTGGCGAAAGACTTTATGTTATACCTTGCCACGGATGAGTTTGTCGGGCAATATATGAAAACGACGGGCGGTGCGTCCTCTGCGTTCTATTATGACCTTGAAGAAAAAGATCCGACGACTTATCAGAATTTGTATCCGATGCAAAAGGATAAGTTAACGCAGATTAAAGGGAAGAAATCTTTGTTGGCTTTTGAATCCTCTCGTCATCCGCTTTGTATGAAAACTTCGTGGGGCGCTACGACGTTGACGAATGCAGAAATTTATTTTGCAGTTAAGAATAGTGATTCGGCAAAGACAGCGCAACAGCTTTTCGACGAATCCGTAAGAGGATACACGAAAGACAATAACGCTGCATGGTATGCATTATTGCAAATGGCAGGATTAAGCTAATTTTCAAATAATAAAAAACAAGGAGATTGCGATGAGAAAAAGGATTGCGACGTGTATGGCAATGGCGTGTATTTCTTCGTTTTTGTTTGCAGCCTGTGAAAATGGCGGAACGGGAAATTCGAAGAATGAAGTAAAAGTTTGGACTGCGCCTAGCTACGTCAAAGTATTGCAAGATACTGATTATTCTGTTGAAGAAGAATTTTCGGAATACTATGCAAATTCAGAGCTTGAAATATCAATGTTTCAAAATGAAAAAGAAGGCGGTCAAATCCTCATTACCCCTAGTGGAGATATAAAGGAATATACCGTTTCTTGCTCGGATTTAAAGTCGGCTGAAGGGGCAAGCATTTCCAAAGAATATATTAAGTTTTATAATGAAAAATACGTAGACGTAACGACTCCCTCTAAGTCGCACACCAAGCCTGCATTGTTGGGAATGATGCCCGACGCGTTAATACCTTTTGATAAAGCCGTAGAATATAACGAAAACAAAGTTGTGGGCGGAAATAACCAAGGTATATACGTTGAAGTTGATTCGTGCGAAGCAGAGGCGGGAGTTTATAGTGGAACGATTGTCCTTACGGCAGATGATACTCAGTATTCCGTTCCCGTAAGTGTTACCGTTTGGGATATGCGTATTACCGACGAGAACAATTTAAAGACTCTGTTTATGCTGCGTGATCGAGAAATGTTGACGGCGGAAATGGATACTTCAAAGGACTTATATAGACGGTATTATGAAACCTTGTTAGATTATAGAATCAACTTGGAAAATATACCAGCGACCTATGGAGGATTAGAATCTGAAGAAGAATATATTTCAGACCTTAGAAAATATTTCCAAGATGAACGTGTAACGGTTATCAATTTCCCCGAGTGCGCGAATGCTACTTGGACGGAATATGACGCTGATTCTTTGTCATATTGGTTTGAGCGATTGGCTTTACTTTGCTTTGAAGACGAATGCAATTATTATGAAAAATTGGTGCATTGCGTACATATGCTTGATGAGCCGAGTATGGCGGGGAACGAGCACAAAGCAGAAAAGGTAGTACCAACCTTCAAAGCGTTTGCGGTAGCGCGCAATGGCGTGATTGAAAAATTGATAGAGAATAAATCTAATTATAACGTAGATGAAGAATTTTTCAATACCGTTATTGAAGAAATGAAGGGATTTGAACATGTACTGACGAGTAGCATGAGAGAAAGCTATTTGTATGAAAACAATAAATCTGACCCCGAAAATCCCAATGAGTCCTACATAATAACGTGGTGTCCGTATATGAGTGCTTACGATACGGAAAGTAGTGGCGAGGCGCAACGTCAGGACGAAGTGGATGAATGGTGGTATGGCTGTAATTGGCCGGGTACGCCGAATCCAACCTATCATTTAGACGATAGATTATTGTCCGCGCGTGTCCTTTCTTGGATGGCTCATAAATATGACGTTACGCGCAATCTTTATTCGGGAATGTTTTCCGCCACACAACAAAATCAATATAAAACGAATGAGCCATTAGAAAACCCTTACGATGCTACGAATTTGAGCGAAATTGTAAATGGCGACGGATATATAATTTATCCCGGCAAACCGTATGAATTGGATTGCTTTGTTCCCAGTATGCGCTTAATGGCTATTCGGGACGGTATGGAAGATTACGAAGCGTTGTTGGCTACGGAAGAAAAGTGTAACGCTTTGGCTTCAACGGCGGGATTAGATAGCTACGACGTAGATTTGATTTTTCAGTCGTTATATTCATCGCTGTTTTCAGGGACAAAAATGACGGGCGATTCTTTGGATTTTAAGGCCAGTCGCGAAACGTTATCTCAATTTGCTTCTTTTGCGGAAAAAGGATTGATTATAACCTCTATTGATAGCAAAATGCTTTCCACGGAGCTTAAAATCTTTGCTTCAAGCGGTGTTGTTAAACACAATGGCGTTGAAGCTACTTATGAGCAAAAAGCAAACGGAAAACTTTATACGATTGACGTTCTTCAAAATCAAAAGGCAAATAACGCTATATTTACATTGGAGCAAGATGGTGTAAGCAGTGAATTTATTTTACCGATTGGTGGTGAGAAAAAATCGCTTTCCGTAAAAAATTTAACGTATAGTGGACTTAAGAAAAACGGGAATACAGTAGAGAATAATAGCGTAGGCGAGTCGGTATCCGTCAAATTAGGAACGGCAGCAACGGATTATCAATCGGTGGTGCTTTCGGGCGAACAATTTAAGCAATTAAAATCGGGAATAAAAACGATTAAAATTGAAATTGAAAACGTCGGTGATTCCTTTACTCTTGAATGTAAATACGTTGGGACGAAAGAACCAGTAGTGAATACGTTTACCGGTACCTATTCTATCGAACGTGGAACTACGGATATAAGTATAGACGTTTCGGCTTTGGATTGGACCATGATTGGCAGTATCAAAGAGTTGCGCTTATATGTGACCTATCCAGAAATGAAAGAACGAGAATTTATTATAAAAGCAATAACGATTGAATATTGAGGGATTTATGATAAATTGTACGATATGGCAAGCTGACAACGCCGAAAAAATATTACGCGATAAAAGTTACGAACCAAAGAATACAGAAGTTTTTCTTGGTTGTCAGTATCAAAATGAATATGAGGGGGTGCAGGTCATCCTCACCCCCGAGTATGACGTAAAAAGCTTTTCGGTTAAGTGCGACGTTTTAAAAAATGGAGAATATTGCATTCCAAGTTCAAACATAGACGTTTTCGTTGCGAAATACGTTGAAATAACAAAGCCGACGTTGGGAACGGAACACGACGAATTGGGATATTATCCGGATGCGTTGTTGCCGATGGCGGTCAGCGAGAGCTATAAAGAAAATACGATAAAGGCCGGCGACAATCAGCTCGTTTGGATTAGAGTAAAAACTGAAAAAACGACTCCGCAAGGCGTTTATAAAGGTAAAATTTCTATAACAATAAATGATGAAATAATTGAAAAAACTATCGAAATAACTGTTTGGGATTTTGCTTTACCGACGAAAAATCATACGAGGCAACATTTTCATATTTCAAACAGACAGCTTTTATTGGGCGAAGGTAGTAAGTCGTTAGACATGATTGAACGGTATTATGACGGTGCTTTACAGTATCGTATCAACGGTAACAATATGCCGTTTAATCATAGAGTAGAAACCTTTGAAGAAGGATTAAAGAATTGGTTACTTGCTTATAAAAAATATTACCAAGACGAACGAGTGTCGTATTTGAATATTCGTTGGCTTATAAATGACGAGTGCGATGATTTAGATTACGAAAAAGCGGACAAAATGTTTACCGCATTAGCAGATTTAAGTATAGCCGACGGCGTGAATTATTTTGATAAGGCAATTACGTATATTTGGATTTTTGACGAGCCTTCTCTCAATAAAAAGACAAAGGAAAACTGCCAAAGAATTATTCCCGTATTTTCAAGATTCAAAAAAAGAATTGCGAACAAATATAGGGATATGAGCGAACTTGCTTTTTATCAAGATTTAGCCGATAAGATTGAGAAAATACCAAATATTATTACTTCTGTGGTCAATGCAGATATTTTGACGGATGAAGAAATGATAACGTGGTGTCCGCCGTTTTCAGCACCAACAAACGAAGAAAATAATCTTATGCAGCAAACGTTGAACAAAGGTGAAAAGTGGTGGTATGGCTGTAATTGGCCGGTGCGTCCAAATCCTTCGTATCATATTGACGAGCCGTTATTATCGCCAAGAATTCTTTCTTGGATGCAATTTAAATATAACGTAACGGGGAATTTATATTGGCGATTAAACTTTTGGTGTATTAAAGAAAACGGTGAGTTTAAATTTGTTGATCCGTATAAAGAAGCGCCAAATTATAACGGTGCCCACGGCGATGGCTATTTGGTATATCCAGGAGCAAAATATAAGCTTGATAATTTTGTTCCTTCTATTCGGCTTGAAGCGATTCGTGACGGGATAGAGGACTACGAGGCTTTATATTCGTTGCGCGAACTTTGGATAGAGAATGCGGCAAATTTTGACGTTAAATCAGAAGACGTAAACATAGTGTTAGAACCGATATACACACGCCTTTTTGATAGAACGCAGATGTTGAAGAAATCCTTGATGCCGTTTGACGAGGCTCGTGCAATGATTGCAAAATTGTTGATTGTTTCACGTCGATATGGATTTGCGGTAACCAAGTTCGACGAAAAAGAAAAAATCTTACGATTTGTTTCAAATGCCGAGCAAATTGAAGTAAAAGGCGGCGAATTATCAAAAACGGGGAAAGAATATTGCTTAAAAGCCGAAGACGAGAAAGTGGAAATCGTATTTGATTCGCAAACGGCGTGTGCATTATATTCCAGTTCGATTTTTCGTCCGAAAAAATATGCTTTAAGTAATTGTTGGGCGCAAACAGCGGAGAAATACGGCGTAACGGACGCTACGGCTGAAAATATTTTGAAACCCTATTTTGATATATTAAACGGGGCGGATGAAAGCCGCTATAATCAATGCTGTCGCGATTTATCGCGGTTGGTATTACTTGTATGGAAAGCGGAAACGTTAATCAAAAAAGAACGATGCGAAAATGGATGGTTAGTCACTTTAATTGTGCCCAAAGGCGATTTTAATTCAAGTGAACCTTATAACGCATGCAAGCTTGACGAGGATGCCAAGGCTTACGAAATTAGAACGGAGAAAACGTCGATTGAAATTGAAGTTCAAAATGCAATAGGTGTTTTCAAAACGAACTTATATTTAATATAAAGGAGGAAACAGGCGAGTGAAAAAAATAAAATTGGCAGCCGTATTGCTTTCAAGCTTTTTCGCGTTTAGCGTGTTATCAGCTTGTGAGCAAAAAACGGAAGAAGCTCCGAAAGATTATGTTTTAACGAATCACACGTTAAACGATTTTTCAAACAGCGACGATCTTTATCAAATTATTTGGCAAAACAGTTACGTAAAAGCCTCTCTTAATAAAGAAAGCGCGTACAAGAAAACGGGAGAAGCTTCAGCAAAGATTTCTATCAATAGTTTATCTGAAAGCGACGGTCAACCTCTCTTTTTCAAGCAGAGGGTGGCGAGTGAGTATTTGAACTATAATTATTCGGATTTTTCACACGTTAAAAAGGTGAAAGCGCAAATATATAATCCATGCGAAGAAACTGTTCGCACCTATATGTATTTTACATTTAAGGGCGGCGCGAGTTCTATCAGAAAAACGTTTGATTTAACGTCGGGGTGGAATGAAATTGTCTATGAGCTTGACCGCGAATCTATGTCTATGCAGGCCGATTTATCAAAAGTGGAATACATACTGCTGGGGTTTGATAGAAAGGAAACTGCATTTGATATATATATCGATTGTATTACGTTAACGAAAACGTCAAAAGATATTGAACCTGTCGAGATGTCTTTAAAGGAAAATGAAATCGCCTCGTTTGATAAAAATTATCAAAAATCAGTGTTTACCTTCTGGACTTGGAGTCAAGCGCGAATGGGAGATATCGTTGATTATGGTTTAACGGCAAATCCAGAGTACGTTAAAAGCGGAAGCTCCTTCTATGTAACGACTAAAAAAGGCGAAATAAATAGAGGCGTTTGGTATTATTTGCAAATGAACGAAGCTTACGCCGACATAATTGCGTGGAATACGTTAAAATCGGGGGACTCTATCGAGTTGTCGATTTATAATAAAGGTCCTGCTGACGATATAGCGTTGCGTATAACGACGCCTTTGGGAGCGTTTGGGCTTCCTCCCGAAGATGGCGGTGCGCGTTGGGCATTACCCGAGAATCAATGGACGACGATAACGTTCTCTTACGATTATGCTGCGCAAAAAGCGTTAGAAGGCGGTTTCTTGGAAAAGGACCAAGAATTAAAGGACGTAATCACGGGCTTTGAGCTTTCTTGGGCTGAATTTGTCAACGTATCTGAAAAAACGTTTTATTTTGATGAGTTTAAGATTATAAGGGGGGCGACGGAATGAAAAAGAAAATCAGTTCAATAGTCCTTGCGGGAATCCTGTCCTTATCGACGCTCGTATCGTGTTCTAAGCCCACGCAAAACGAAGTTTCGCTTGAATGGCTTAATTACATCGAGAGCGATGTGGGGTACGTTTACGATTACTATTCATACGTCACACCGTCGGTTATAGACCAAAACGGTGAGGAATATGAGGTTTCCGTATCCGTAAAGGATTCGGCTGACAAGCCCGTAGATAATATGGGAAGTATGTTTTTGATTTCTTCGGAAAGCGAATATACGATTACCTTTACGGCATATGACGGAACAAAGACTCATACGAAGGAAACGAAAGTGCAAGGCGTTGAAAAAGCGGTTTATACGCTTTTGGATCCTAATTTGATTTATGAAGTGGGAGAAACGGTAAATCTTGACGGTAAAGTTCAAGCAACGAAAGAAGGCGAGATTTCTTATAACGTTTCAAAAGACGGCAACGCCGTTGCTTTGACGAACAACACGTTCGTTCCTACGGAAAGCGGTCTTTATACCGTAACAGCCAAGCTTTCTCAACAGCCGAACTATGATTTTTCGCTGTTGATAGTCGAGGCGGGGAAATATTCTTCCCCCAACGGGTTGATTACCGATAGAGCAGACGCAAGCGCATTTTCTATTGAAACGAAAAACATAGACGAAGATGAAACGTTGCCGTTGACAGGGCTTTCGACGCTTGGCTATTCAGAAACGGAGAAATTTGCAGGGGTGGGTAACGGATCTGTGAAAGTCAGCGTTAATTATCCCGAGGGTAGCGCAAAATTTGAAACGAACATTTCATATAAACCGGAATTCCCTAAATCGTATTATGAAAGCTTAAAAAATATGGGCTATCGAAACGTTGCGATAAGATTGAAAATCGTAGAAGGCGTGGATACGATAGATTATTATGGGGTATATTTCGGTACGAAGCTCGAACACGTTATAATCAACGAAATCGGACAAGAAAAAATGAAGGCAACGGACGTTGCGCTTTGGTCGGGCCCGGGCTGGGAGTTTGGAAAATACGGTTGGACGGAAATATTGATTCCGATGGACTATTTCTTGGAATCCTACGCAGAGCAAATGAATCTGTTTTCTTTCCGTTGCTCGAAAGGCAGATGGGGTTCCGTAGAAATTTATATCGATAACGTATATGCCGTAAAACCCATTGGGGGAGAATCCTCTTTTGCACAAGTTGAGCTTGGTGCTTCTTTAAACCTTTCGGATATTGCGTTAACGGATAGCAAAGATATCGACAAAAAAATTGTTACCGCAACCTTTAACGGCGCGAATTTCAAGGCGCAAGAAGAAAACATATTTTCTAACGAAGGCGTTTATAAATTTATCGTCCGCGCACAAAATCGCTACGGTTTAGTGAAGATAGAACGCGCCACCTTTGACGTGAATGAGGTCGTGGCTAAATTGAATTCCACGATGGGTGTGAGCGCGTCGATAGCCAAATGCAACGGACTTCCCGACGGAAACGCAACGGAATTTGCTTTCGATACGAATATGCCTTATAAGGGCAACTCGGGTACGGTAAAATTCACGATGAAAACACGCAATATGTATTCGGATATCTTCGTGGACCCCGTGCACGATAAAGCATATTACGAGGGCTTGAAAGCGGATGGCTATCAATACGTTACCGTTCGATTATATACGAATGAAGATTCGTTGTTCATTACGGAGGGTAAGAGCTGGATAACGCATTATAACACCTTTAAGGATCTTGCGCCCGAAAGCATGAAAGCGTATTACATAGAAGACGGAACGCTTACGCCTTTCTACTATTTGGGTAATTGGGGTATAGGAACAGGCTGGTTTGAAATTTCTATACCCATAGATGTATTCCTTGATAATTTCGATGAAAACTCAACGGCGATATTGCGAGTTTGGAATATGTACTACGACGAGCAATCGTTCTGGATTGAGGGCGTATATGCCACGAAAGACGGAAAAGTGAACGGTCATTATAAAGAGTTTTGCATTGATGACTACGACGCTATTGGTTCGGACAAACAATGGGAATAAACAACGGCTATAAGGGCGAACGCCCGAAAAAATAAAATTTTTTTGGAGGAATCAAAGATGGTAAAAAAGATGTATGAATCACCGCATTGTCGAGTGATTGAGTGGCAACGAACAAACGACGTGATTTGTTCAAGTATTGAGCAATTTGACGTTGTTGGGCAAGACGTACTTTGGTCTGAATAATAAGGAGGATGAAAAAATGAGAACGAAAACAAGAAACGTTTTTATATTGGTATTGGTTGCTGCATTATGTGGCATTATGGCAATTTTTAGTTGGAAAACGCCTACAAATACGGTAAGTGCCGAAACGTCAACGAATGTTTTTGAAATGCAAGAAGGTGCAAGTATCCGTACTGCCGATAACGCAGGCTTGCGTTTCCGTGTAAAAATGAGCGAAGACGTGAAAGATAAAGTGGTTGATGGAACAGCGGAACTCGGTTTTGTAATTTCCCTTACGAAGTATTTCGATCAAGTTACGGACGGTAAGTATATCGACGTCGATCCGAAAATCGAAGTATCTTCGCTTGTCATTCCTGCGGATAAGATTTATTTAGGTAGAGATGAAGACGCAGGTTATTGGTGGGCAAATGGCGTTGTAGGGAATATGCACGAAGCAAACCTTGTAAAAGATTATAGTGGTGTGGCTTATTTGAAAACGACAACGACGGTAGAAGGTGAAACGGTTGAAAACTATCAATATGCAACTTCGCCGCAAAGCAGAAGCGTACAACTTGTAGCAAGCCGCGCATATTTCGGAGAAACTACGAGCGTTTGGGAAAAAATAAAGGCGGTATACCCCAAGATGGGTACGGAAGAAATGCCTATTTTGATTGGCGGAGATCAATGGAATACTTATGCGAATTTGGTTGCGAAAGTAAACGGTGGGGCTTCCCAAGAAGGCGTTTATTTTGAGCTTACCGAAGATATTATGGCGGATGAGAAGCTTGGCGCAGATTTCAAAGGCAACTTCGTTGAAAACGGTTTTACCGTAACGACTAACGAAGATATTTACGACAACGTTAAAACAGATGATTTTGCAATCGAACTTAGCACCGTTAATAGCAATATTTATGGTCAGGGTAGCATTTCTTCGATAGCCTACAACGAATCTCTTGACGCGGTAGAGGCAGTATTTGGAATTACCACAAACTATCAATCTTTTGACGTTGCAGTAAAACCTACTAAAACGCAGGAATATTATGAAACTTTAAAAACGAATGGTTATAAGTATTTAACGTTGAAAGTTCAAGTACCTACTAATTGTGATTGGATGTTCGTTTCGGATTCAAGCGTAGGAAATTATACAGAGTTTGAAGGTAGTGGCTCGAATTGGACAAAATCGAATATTTTGCTTGCAGACGGTGCAGAAAATTCCAAGGGTTACTATCTTGGCAACTGGGGATTGAAAACAGGTTGGCACGAGATATCTATTTCTATTGATAGATTGCTCAATAATTACGGCGAAAGCGTTAATGCGTTTAGACTTTGGATTACCAGAACCAATCAAAATGTGGTTTATCTTGGCGGTGTATATGCAACACAAAATGGTCTTGCGGGATATGATGCTGCAGACATGTATTTGACTATGGGGTCTATCACTGCGACGACCTTTAATAGCACGACGGGGACGATTGCGGCGGATAGCACCGATTCAACGACGGGTGTGAGAAATGTAACTTTTGATGGATATTATTTTCCTTATGATATTGAGCTTTCGGCGGCGCAAAGTGCAACGGCTTTGAAAGCGCTCGGCTATAATTACGTCACAATCAAAGTTAGAAAAATGACGAAAAATACAAACGTATGGATTACCTCAACCGCTTATACTCATTACAATAGAATTGATCCAGCAAATGCGAATTATGAAGCAGCAAACTGTGGAGGTGTAGCACTTCAAGACGGTGAAGCGAAAGAAAAACGTCACGAGCTTGGGACTTATGGGGCTGCTGAAGATTGGCACGAAATTGCTTTACCTATTGATACCGTATATAATTCGAATATGAAAATTCGTATATGGCTTGGGTGGTGTGCTACGAAACAAGTAACGCTTGAAATCGAAGGAGTGTACTTCACCAAAGGCGGTACGCTTGCAAGCAATCAAACATAAATAGGCTAAAAATACGGCGTGGACGCGTCCACGCCGTATTTTGAAATTAAAAGATAAAAGGAAAGTTATATGAAAAATACCGTTAAATTTGCCGTTATGGCTGACCCTCATTTTGAAATAATTCCTAACGGGGATTGTATTTTGGAAGAATTTTTACAGAAAGCGAGGGAAGAGAACG
The DNA here is from genome assembly GCA_045660265.1 of Candidatus Scatosoma sp. Lineage (GTDB taxonomy): Bacteria > Bacillota > Clostridia > Christensenellales > Borkfalkiaceae > Scatosoma. Next base: position 12,230 of record JAZRDM010000036.1, read on the forward strand.
TAGATTTTATTATCCATTTAGGGGATTTCTGTTATCCGACGGATACGTTTGACTGTCGTTGTCCCGTTGAAAAAATGCCTGTCAACGTAAAAAACGCTTATAACAAATCTTGTCCGAAAGAAATCTTGGCGCTTCTTGAAAAGTACAATGCGTTTGAAAAGCCTGCGTATCATGTCTTTGGAAATCACGAATTCGACTTCGCATCAGTTGAGCAAATTATAGATGCTTATAATACGCCTTCTAATTATTATTCGTTCCACAAAAACGGTTGGCATTTTATCGTATTGGACGGAAATTATATCAAAAATGACGAGGGTAAATTTGAACATTACGACCATAGTCATTATTTTTGGAAGGATTTACCTTGGTTGCCGACGGACGAATTGGATTGGCTGAAAAAAGAATTGGAAAATACGAATGAGCCTGTCGTAATGTTTTCTCATCAACCGTTGTTTAATAGAGAAACGGGCGGAATAAAGAATTATGCAGAGTTTGCTCAAATCGTTAAAGAGGCAAAAAAGCGTGGTAAGGACGTTCGGGTTTGTGTGAACGGACATATGCACGTTGACGAGCTGACGGAATTAGACGACGTATTGTATTACGGCGTTAACAGCGCGTCGAATATGTGGGTGGACGAGGAATATCAGGCGTTGAGATTTTCTGCTGAAATAGAAGAAAAATATCCAAACGTAAGATATACGATACCTTACGATAGAGCGCTTTTTTCAATCGTTACGCTGGACGAGGAAGGTATTTCGGTGAAAGGAGTAGAAGGGGATTACGTGCAGCCAGGGCCGAAAGAGCTTGGATACACGAAACAAATTTCTGCGAGTTCTTCGTCTTGGGATAGGAAATGGAAAAAATAACAATAAAGAGATTGCATTAAAAATCAAGGAGAAAAAAGGAATGTCGATGTTCACAGCAAACGGAAAGCAGTTTTTATTAAACGGAGAGCCTTTTCAGATTATATCCGGGGCAATGCATTATTTTCGCGTGCCGTCGTGTTATTGGGAGGATCGACTGTTAAAGCTGAAAGAATGTGGCTTTAATACCGTAGAAACGTATATTGCTTGGAACGTTCACGAGGAAAACGAAGGCGTTTTTGATTTTTCGGGCGAGAAGGATTTTGGGAAATTCTTGGATATAGCGAACAGGCTTGGGTTAAAAGCCATTGTTCGTCCAGGTCCGTATATATGCGCGGAGTGGGAGATGGGTGGTTTTCCCGCGTGGCTCTTGCGTTATCCCGATATTCGTTTGCGTTGTGATAATCAACGGTATTTAGAGAAGCTTGAAAAATACATTGAAGCCGTTGCTAGGGTTATTCGTCCGCGTTTGATTGAAAACGGCGGAAATATTTTGATGTTGCAAATTGAAAACGAGTACGGCTCTTTTGGAAACGATAAAGTATATTTGCGAAAACTAAAAGACATTTACTTAAAAAACAACTTGAATGCTTTGTTTTTTACTGCGGACGGTGCGTCTCCGTTCTTTTTAGAGGCTGGGAGAATAGAGGATTGTTTGCCAACGTTTACTTTTGGCTCGAAAACGCAAGAGAGAATGACAACGTTGAAAACTATAATCGGTGATAAGCCTGCAATATGCTCGGAATTTTGGGACGGTTGGTTTGACCATTGGTACGAGGAGCACCACGTGCGTGGCGTAGAAAGTATTTGCGAAGAATTCGAGCCGTTTTTGAAGAACGGCGACAATGTTAATTTTTATATGTTCCACGGCGGAACAAATTTTGGTTTTATGAACGGCGCAAACTTTTTCGTGAAAGACGGTGGGCGGTTTTGCGATGGAGAATATCAGCCTGTCGTAACGAGTTACGATTATAACGCCTTGCTGAATGAGGCAGGGGATAGAACGCCTGCGTATTATGCCGTTCGGGAGCTTATTAGTAAATATACGGGCGTTTGCCACGACTTAACGGCAAAAGAGAGCGAAAAACGAGCCTATGGAAAGGTTGTTTTTCAAAAGCAAGCCGATTTATTTGATAATCTGGATAATATCGGGGCTAAATTTTATTCTACCGTACCGCTTTCGATGGAAGCGTGTGGGCAAAACTACGGATATATTCTTTATAATACCACGTTGCCCAAAAATACGGATAGCGAATTTAGGATCGTTGAATTGGCGGATAGAGCAAACGTATTTATTGATAAAGCTCCGTTTGCCGTGTTTGAACGCTCACGTCCGCACGAATTGATTAAAGCAAAGACGGGAGATAAAGAAAGCCGATTGAGCCTGCTTGTCGAGAATATGGGGCGAATCAATTACGGTTCTTACGTAATGGACAAAAAAGGCATTGACGGCGTAAAGCTTTGGGAAATACAGCTTTTTCATTGGGAAATGGTAAGCCTGCCTATGAATAATCTTGAAAGGCTTTCTTACGAGGAAAAACAAACTGTTTCAGGATTGCCGACATTTTATAAAGGTGCCTTTTTCGTTGATGAAATTGCGGATACTTTTATAAAGCCCGAAGGATTTTCAAAAGGATTTGTTGTTATTAACGGGTTTAACGTAGGTAGATATTACAATGAAGCTGGTCCGCAAAAAACGTTATACGTGCCGAAAAGTTGCTTAAAAATCGGTGAAAATGAAATTATCGTTTTTGATAGCGACGGCGCGAAATCTCTTACGGTGGAGTTTGTATCCGTTCCAAAACTTTAAGCGAGCTAATAATATCATATAGAAGGACATTAAACAATGAGTTTAACATTAGGCATAGAACTTGGTTCAACAAGAATAAAATCCGTTCTTATCGACGAAAAGGCAAAAGTAATTGCGCAGGGTTCGTTTGAATGGGAAAATCAACTCGTGGACGGGCTGTGGTCATATTCTCTTTTAGAAGTTAAGAGAGGTTTACAGGCAAGTTATGCGGATTTAATAAAGAATCATGGGAAACCATTAGAAAAGATAGACGCAATTGGCGTATCCGCTATGATGCATGGATATTTGGCTTTTGATAAAAATAACAACTTGCTTGTGCCTTTTAGAACGTGGCGGAATACGAATACCGAAGATGCTGCGAAAGAGCTTTCGTCGGTATTGGGGTTTAATATGCCGCAACGTTGGTCGGCAGCGCATTACTATCAAGCTGTTATAAATGGAGAGTCTCACGTAAAAGATGTGGCATATTTGACAACGCTTGCGGGATACGTGCATTGGTTGTTAACTGACGAAAAAGTGCTAGGGATAGGCGATGCTTCCGGTATGTTCCCCATTCAAGATGGGACGTATAATCAAGATATGCTTGTTAAATATAATGAGCTACTTAAAAAACATGGCGTTCAGCAAAAGTTGGAAAACCTGTTGCCGGAAATTTTATCGGCAGGCGAAGAAGCAGGGTGTTTGACAGAAAACGGTGCTCTTTTCTTGGACCCGACAGGAGTTTTGGAAGCTGGTATACCATTATGTCCGCCCGAAGGTGACGCAGGAACGGGAATGGTTGCAACTAACGCAGTTAGGGAAAAGACGGGCAACGTTTCGGCGGGAACGTCGGCGTTTGTTATGCTCGTGTTGGAAAAGTCTCTTAAAAAAGTGTATCCCGAAATTGATGTGGTCACAACCCCTACAGGTAAGCCCGTAGCTATGGTGCATGTAAATAATTGTACTTCGGAAATCAATGCTTGGGTAGACATATTTGCCGAAGTGATAAGACTTTCGGGCGGAGTAATTTCAAAGGGTGAACTCTTTGATAAACTTTTTAACGTATCAAAGGAAAGCGACAAAGAAACAGGTAAGCTTTTTGCGTGCAATTTTTTGTCTGGTGAACCCATTGTGGATTTGAAAGAGGGAAGACCGCTCTTTTTAAGAATGCCTGATGGTGAAATGAACTTGGCGAATTTTATGCAGGCGCAAATTTATTCGGCACTTGCTTCGTTGAGTCTCGGTATGGAAATTTTGAAAGGCGAGCGTATAGAAATAGATAGTATTTGTGGGCATGGCGGCTTTTTCAAGACTGACTTTATTGGGCAAAATGCTATGAGCGCAGCGTTGGATGCACCCGTGACTGTAATGAAAACTGCGGGTGAGGGCGGTGCGTACGGAATAGCCGTACTTGCATTGTATAGCGTATTTAAGAAGGGAACGTTAGAAGACTTTCTTGATAGACTTTTTGCTCATAATGAAAAGAATACTGTTTGCGCAAGCGTAGAAGAAAAAGAAAAGTTTGCTGACTTTATGCAGCGTTACAAAAAAGGGCTTGCGGTTGAAAAAGCTGCGGAGGAAAAATTGTAATGTTAGAAGAATTAAAAAAACGCGTTTTTGAACAAAACCTTGCGTTAGTAAAACACGGTTTGGTTGTTTTGACTTGGGGAAACGTTTCAGCTATTGATAGAGAAAAAGGGCTTGTTGTGATTAAACCAAGCGGTGTTTCTTACGATAGTATGCAGGTAGAGGATATGGTCGTCGTGGATATAATAACCAAAAAGGTAGTGGAAGGAAAGTATCGTCCGTCAAGCGATACTCCAACGCATTTGGAGCTGTATGAAAAGTTCCCTGAAATTGGAGGAGTCGTTCACACTCACTCTACATATGCAACTGCGTGGGCTCAAAGCGGAGAATGCATACCCGCTTATGGTACAACTCATGCGGACGCTTTTTATGGAAACGTTCCTTGCGCAAGAGCATTGACGAAGGAAGAAATTGAAACAGAATATGAAAGGAATACGGGGAAAGTAATCGTGGAAACTTTTAATGGTTTAGATTATAATGCTATTCCTGCGGTTTTAATAAAAAATCACGGTCCATTCACTTGGGGAGTAACGCCTGAAAAGGCTGTGGAAAACGCGGTGACATTGGAAGAAGTTGCAAAAATGGCGATTATAACTCGTCAAATAAAAGTTGAAACGCCCAACGTGGATCAATACTTATTAGATAAGCACTATTTTCGCAAGCATGGCAAAAATGCCTATTATGGACAAAAATAAGGAGAATGGATATGAAAAAACTTTATTTTATTACGGGTAGTCAAGATTTATATGGTGAGGAGACGTTAAAACAGGTTGCATTAGATAGCAAAGAAATGGCAACTTATTTGAATAATCACATTGGAAACGTAATCGTTGAATGGCAGCCTACCGTGCGTAGCAGTGAAGAAGCGGAAGATGCGCTTATGAAAGCGTCTGCCGACAAAGAGTGTATTGGCGTAATAACGTGGATGCACACCTTTTCGCCTGCAAAAATGTGGATTAAAGGTCTGCAACGTTTGGTAAAGCCTTTATTGCATTTACATACGCAATATAATCGTGAGTTGCCCTATAAAACGATTGATATGGATTTTATGAATCTCAATCAATCGGCGCACGGCGATAGAGAATTTGGGTTTATTTGTACGCGACTTGGTTTAAAGCGCGAAGTTGTTGCAGGGTATTATAAAAATGAAGCGGTATTAAAACGCATAAGAGGTTTTGCGGACGTTGCTCGCGCAATGGATTATTCGCATAATTTACGAGTTGCAATGTTTGGCAATAATATGCGTGACGTTGCGGTTACGGACGGCGATAGAGTGGAGAGTGAAATTCGGTTTGGTTGGAACGTAAACTATTACGGTCTTGGTGATATTGTAGATATGGTCAATTCCGTAAAAGAACAAGAACTTGCTGAAAAAATGTCCGAATACGCCGAAAAATACGTAATGAATACGACGGATATCGTGGCAGTAAAAGAGCAAGCAAAATATGCCGTGGCTTTGGAAAAGTTCTTTAAAAAAGAACGTATCGGGGCATTTACGGATACGTTCCAAGACTTACACGGACTTCGTCAACTTCCCGGTTTGAGTGTGCAGGATATTATGGCAAAGGGAATTGGTTTTGGACCAGAAGGCGATTACAAAACGAGTGCGCTTATGGCGGTGCTTTGTAAAATGGCGGAAGGTCGCGACGGTGCAACGGCATTTTTAGAAGATTATACGTATGATTTAACGGAAGGCGAGGAGCTTGAACTTGCTTCGCATATGTTGGAGGTTAGTCCCGTATTTGCGGCGAATAAACCGAAGATTGAAGTGCATCCGCTCGGTATTGGAGGAAAAGAAGCACCTGCCCGTCTTGTGTTTGATGGCATAGAAGGTAAGGGGATTGCAGTTTCTATGGTGGATATGGGTACGCATTTTAGATTGATTTGTGCGGCTATTGAGCTTGTAAAACAACCCGAAGAAATGCCGAAATTGCCAGTGGCACGTGTAATGTGGAAAATATTGCCTAATTTTGCAAATGGTGCAGAACAATGGATTTATGCGGGTGGGGCGCACCATGCAGTCGTTTCTACTGCGCTGACGAAAGAAGATATTGCCCTTTTTGCGAAATTAACAGGAACGGAAGTAGTATTTATTGGGTAACTGTAGGCGAAATAGGGTTGTATGTGTCTGAAAACACCTAAATTCTTATAAACGACGAAAACAAAGGACGAGGTGGATAATTTTCAACCTATTGGGAGATAAAAAGTGTTTTTAGAAACAAAAAGAAAAATAAAAAGCATTAATAATGCAGCTGGTCCGCAAAAAACGTTATACGTACCCAAAAGTTGCTTGAAAATTGGTGAAAATGACATCATTATTTTTGATAGTGACGGTGCAAAATCTCTTACGGCGGAGTTTGTATCCGTTCCAGAGCTTTAATATGTCAACTAATAAATATCATATGTTATTAGATATATTGGTGCTGTAATTGCAAATATTTGAGAAGATTTTTGATGCTGATAATGAAAAAAGTATATAAGGGGAGAATTGTGAAAAAAGGATTAATTGTTATTATAAGCGTAATACTGGTATTTTTTGCGATAGGATGTAAGAATAACAACATTGATTCATTACCTATAATTCCTGATATGGGTTCTTCTGATGTAAGCACCGATAATGAAGAAAGTGAAGAAAACACTGGGGATGAAAGTATATCGCCAGAAGATTCATCTTCAGAAAATGAAGAAAATAAAGAAGAAAAAGAAACGAAAAATTGGACAGGATTTTATTAATATGCAAGAAGAAACACAATGGATAATATGCCCGAAATGTGGCGAAAAAACAAAAGTTAAATTACAAGAATCTACGATTATGAAAAACTTTCTTTTATATTGTCATAGATGCAAGAAAGAATTTATCGTTGATGTGCAAAATTTTATAGTAACGGTAGCCGAAAAAGACAAATGATTTGAATATTCGACAAAATATGGCGGAATAATACCGCTTCTATATGCTATAATGAGCGCAAAGAATAATAAATGTGCCCGACGCTCGACGCAGTGCCTATGAATGAAGAATTCGTATGCCTGCGTTTTTTCTTTGGAAATAAAAACAGTTAAAATTGATTATATCAGTTCCGCCAAATAAAAAAAACGAGGTTTGACGGGACTGTATAGCCACGCCTAATCCCCGCTTCCCGTTTTTTGCGAGAAGGAGGGGATATTTTTATGCGATGGACAAATAACTTCGCTTTGTTGCTCATCACGAGCGACGATTATGATACAACTTAATAATTGAAGCCTGTGCTGTCGGGCATATCTATGAAGACTTGTCTCCGCCTACCAAGGGGCAAAACGCTCTTAATGGTGAACTGGCAGTACATATTTTATATGAACAGTATTTTTGCGCGCTTATTTTGCAGTGCATAGGATTGCATAGTGAGCGCGTTTTTCTTTTGCCTTGCGAAAAATGTAGAAATATATCGATACGTGCGCCTCCGGTTGAGATTTTGAAATTTTAAGATTTTCAAAATTCAAGACAGGAGGATAAAAACTTGAAAAAAATATTTTACATATTGGATGACAATGGTGAATTTTTATCGGAAGACG
>JAZRDM010000037.1:0-9509 GCA_045660265.1 Candidatus Scatosoma sp.
AACAGCGCATAATACTTCGGATCCCTATGTTCTTTATGATGAAGGGTATTATTATCATTGCGATTATGAAAAGGACGGTATATATCTCACGAAATCAAGTGAATTGACGAAGATAGGCACGGCAAAGCCAATAAACGTATATCCTATTCCACAAGAAGGACACGGCTCTAATTGGTATGCACCAGAGTTGCATCTAATCAATGGGGTATGGTATATTTACGGTTCTCCGGAAACCAATAAAGGATTACACACAATGCATGTTATTTCCCGTCGAAATACAGACCCGATGGGAGATTTTACCGATATGCAGGAAATAAAAGGGTTAGGGCAGGTTTGGTGTTTGGACGGAACGGTATTAGAATACAAAAAGAGTCATTATTTTATTTGGTCGTATGGCGACAGAATATGTATGGCGAAAATGTTTTCTCCAACAGAGATTTCCTCGGAGCATATTCTTTTGGTTGAATGTACCGATGAGTTTGAAATGCGCAATGGGAGAATTATTGAAGGACCTGCTATCTTAAAACGCAATGAAAAGATACATTTGATATATTCTACGAATGACAGTCAAACGGATGATTATTGTTTGGGAATGGTTACGTTCGCAGGCGGAGAAATTACGAACGCTGCAAATTGGATGAAAACGCCCAAGGCTGTTTTTGAACGCACGGAAAATATATTTGGACCAGGGCACTGTTCGTTTACTAAGGTTGGAGAAGATGATTATATTGTATATCATGCCAACTTAGTAACTGGTAGTGGCTGGGAGGGCAGGAGCGTTTGGGTTCAAAAAATTGAATGGGATGAAAAGGACATGCCCATTTTTGGCAAGCCCCATTTTTAAGTTAAAATTGAAACCAACAAAAGAATTTGAGGTTGATTAGTTGTATTTAAATTATCTGTATGCAAAAATGTAATTTTTTTTGACGGAGTACTTTCGTTAATGATAACAAATAGTGTATATTGCGCTTTAATATGAAAACGTTTGCGATATTTAATAAAAATTTGCGATGTGTTATTTTAGGAGGAGATTTTATATGTTGGCATTGGTGAAAACCCAAAAAGGGGAAGGATTTTTAGAATTGATGGAATGCCCCATTCCTACGATTGGGGAAGACGAGGTGTTAATTCGCGTGGTTTACGGGGGAATTTGCGGTACGGATATTCACATTTTGCACGATCAATTTACTTATTATCCACCCGTGATTATTGGACATGAGTTTTCGGGAGAAGTGGTGCAAGTGGGGAGCGGCGTAACTTCCTTTTCGGTAGGCGATAGTGTTGTGGGAGAGCCTCATAATCGACATTGCGGAAAATGCTATCTTTGCCGCAATGGACATATCCAAAATTGTGCGGATAAACGCTCGATTGGTTGGGGTATAGACGGTTGCTTTACCACTTACCTTGTTATGCCAGAAAAATTATTACACAAAGTACCCCAAGGGCTTTCGTTAAAAGATGCGGCAATGGCAGAACCTACGGCAATCGTGGCGCATCAATTATTAGAGCGTGCGCGTATAACGCCCGGCGATAACGTGGTAATAATGGGGGTTGGACCCATCGCATTGTTGGCTGCGCAAATGGCACGCGTTGCAGGCGCGGGGAAAATCATCCTTTGCGGATGTACAGGGGATATTCCCTATCGCTTGAAGATTGCCGATGAATTGAACTGTTACGATAAATTTATAGACGTTTTAACTGAAAACGCCGTACAAATTATTATGGAAGAAACGGGTGTCGGGGCTGATTTGGTAGTGGAAGCTTCGGGTGCGGCGAGTGCGATTTCTACGGCGATTAAAGTGCTTAAAAAACGTGGACTTTTTTGCGCGATTGGTATGACTGCGAGAGAGAAGGTAGAAGTGCCTTGGAATGAAGCTATGATGAAGGTTTTGGATTTGCAGTTTAATATGAGCTCCAGTTATAACGGCTGGGATATAGCGTTAAAGTTACTTGCTTCGGGGAAGGTAAACGTTGCGCCGATGATCAGCGTGCGCGAGCTTACCGAATGGAAGGAAGCTTTTGCCGATTTGGAAGAGGGGAAAGCTATGAAGGTTTTGCTTACCCCTAAATGCGATTGATAAATGCAGTACGACGCAAAGCAAGCGCTTTGTGCCGCTAAAAGGAGAGATGTATGCAAATTGATTTCAAAAATAAAACGGTGGTAATTACGGGCGGCGCAGGTGGACTTGGTGTTGCTATGGTACGTTGTTTCGCTTCCAGTGGGGCAACCGTAGCTTTGTGTGATTTAAAAGGTGCGCACGCAGCGGCAGATATTTTAAGGCAGGAAGGCATGTCTGTTGTCGGATATGAATTTGATATAACAAATCGGGAAGCCGTGAAGACGGCTATGGCACAAATCGCCAAGGAACATGGCGGGAGAATTGATATTCTTATAAACAATGCAGGCATTAACGTTGGCGCGGATGAGCGCAAACATGTAGATTCGTTTAGCGACGCATGGTGGGACGCCATTTTAGAGGTGGATTTAGACGGTACGTATAATTGCACAAAGCTTGCCGTTCCTTATATGAAAGAAGGCAGTGCTATTGTCAATATCAGTTCCATCGTAGGGATGGTACCTTTGCGTAATCAATGTGCGTTTACGGCAGCAAAAGCGGCGGTCATTAATTTTACCAAAGCGATTGCCATGGAGCTTGCTCCGCAGGGGATACGCGCAAACGCCGTTTGTCCTGGCACGATAGGCATTGCGATCACCCAAAAACTTTGGGAAAAGGACAGCGCAATGCAAGGGTTGCTCTCCCATATTCCCATGGGTAGACAGGGGGTACCGGAAGAAATCGCAAATGCGACAGCCTTTCTTGCTTCTGATGCCGCTTCGTATATTACGGGGGCGGTATTGCCGGTGGACGGCGGCTGGACGTGTGGCGGCTATGCCAGAAACTTTTGATTGAAAAAGGAGAACTCTATGCAAACGTTTGCTTCTAAAGTGTTAAATACGGCGATTCCACAAGGGGAGATAGGTGTATTTTTTCTTGGACAAGCCGGTTTTATTTTGAAAACGCCCAAAGGGGAATTGATTGCGGTAGATCCTTATCTTTCCGACTGTTGCAATCGGTATTTTGGATTTAAGAGATTAATGCCTTATATTCTTTCCCCTGAAGATTTAGTGTTCGATTATCTCGTAGCGTCGCACGCACACTACGATCATTTTGACCCTGACAGCGTTCCTGCCTTGATGGCAAACGGAAAAACACAGTTTATCGGCGCGCTTGACACCGCTGCAGAATGTGAGAAATTGGGTATAAAAGAACGGGTTTCCTTTATTAGCGTAGGAGATAAGGTGTCGCTCGGTAGCGTTACACTTACAGCAATTCGGTGTGATCACGGAGAGGATACGCCGCACGCCGTAGGGCTTTTATTTGAAATAGAAGGTAAAAAGATTTATATGATGGGGGATACGGCTTATCACCCCGATTGGCTTTTGGACTCTCAAATTCAAGGCGTAGACCTTTTAATTTTGCCCATTAACGGTGCTTTTGGCAACTTAAACGAAAAGCAAGCGGCACAAGTGGTCAGCATTTTGAAACCAAAGCTTGCCGTTCCTTGCCATTTTTGGAACTTTGCCCAACACTTTGGTTCGCCGGCACTTTTTATGGAAGAAATGAAAAATATTTGTCCCGATGAGATGTATGTTCTTCTTCGTCAAGGGGAGGAGATACAGGTATGATAACCTATGGCAAATATAAAAATCGCCCTTCTGTTATCGTGCAAAGTGAAACATTGCGTGCTGTGATGTTACCCGAAGATGGAGCGAAAATGACGTCGTTAACGGGAGTTAAAAATAATAAAGAATTGCTTTTGACCAAGAGTGGAGAAGAATATAAGGTATTAACTTACGAAGGAAACTACGTGGAATCGGAATGTTCGGCATTCGATGATATGTGTCCCACTATTGATCCTTATACTTCTGATTTTGGAGAAAACGTCGGCAAAACTTATCCGGATCATGGAGAATGTTGCCGTTTGCCCTACAAGGTAGAAATTACGAAAGATGCTGCGGTGTTAACGGCTCGTTCTCGCTTATTTCCTATCACATACAAAAAGACGGTTGCAATAAACAACCGTGGTATAAGGTTGACGTACGAAGTGGAAAATCACGGAGTGGAGGAGTTTCCTTTTCTGTGGGCTGGACACATTATGTTAAAAGGGGAGGACGATATGGAGCTCCGTACTCCGTTTGCACCGGACGCGCCGATTGAAATGATGTTTGCAACGTCGGGGTACGATCAAAATACGCTTCCCAAAAAGCGTCTTTCAGGGTTTCATCCTGGCAAAGGCGCGGCGTATAAGTTTTATTATTTAGAGCCTATTAAAGAAGGTCGTTTTTCAGCGGTATATGCAGACGGGAAGGAGCTTATATTTGCCTACGATAAAGAGAAATTGCCTTATCTTGGCGTTTGGCTAAACAACGGGGAATTTCAAAATCTTTACAATATTGCTCCCGAGCCTTGTAATATACCTTTTGATTCGCCCCATAAAGCAAAAATGCGCGGCTATACGGCGAGTATTCCGGCGAAGGGAAAATTTGAAATAACGATAGACATATTATATATAGGAGAAAAGGAAAATGAATAATCAAGCAATGAAAGCAATCACCGTTTACGGGCCGCGAGATGCGCGTATGGAAACGGTTAAGAAACCCGAAGCTACGGGAGATATGGTTGTCGTAAAGGTGTGCCGCACAGGGGTTTGCGCTACCGATCAATCTATTTATACAGGAGATAGTAGTTTTATCCGTTCCGGAGAGATTGTATATCCTTGTCGTTTTGGCCACGAATGGGCTGGCATTGTAGAGTCGGTAGGCCCTGACGTGAAAAATTTTAAAGTAGGGGATCGGGTGTATTCAGATAATTTTGTGACTTGCGGTAAGTGTGATGCTTGCAGGATGGGGGATTATATGAGCTGTCCGTCCATATGGTCGGTGGGTACGGTAAATTGCTGGGATGGTTGTTATGCTGAATATATGCAGATGCCCGAGCGTCATGTGTTTCATTTGCCCGATAATCTTTCTATGGATGAAGGTGCATTGATTGAGCCTGCAAGTATTGCCTACGATGCGTTTCGAGGGGTTACTTTGACGGAAAAAGATACGGTTGTGGTTTATGGGACGGGAGCAATTGGTATGATTGCGGTTTGGCTTGCTAAGTATTACGGGGCAGGCAGAGTAATTCTTGTAGGCAGAAGTGATGAAAAGTTGAAAGTTGCTATGCAAATCGGTGCGGATTTTGTAATCAACGGCAAAAAAGAGAATGCAGTTGCGAAAATTAAAGAACTTTCGTTGGGAAAAAAGGGTGCAAATTTAATTGTGGAAACGGCGGGTTCTCCTGCTGCATTAAAGGATAGTATTGCTTGTGCGGCGCGCTATGCAAGAATTTCCATCGTGAGTTTTTATGAAAAAAATCTTGATGATCTTCCCATTGATCCCATTGTCCTTGGTTGTTTTTCGTTGGTGGGTGCGGCTGGACGCTATGGGAATGCTCCAGAAGTATGCGAAATTATGAGTAAAAATCCCGTGAAACTGAGCCCTATTATTACCCACCACGTTCCGTTCGCTGAAGCGATAGACGTTTTTGAAAACGAAGAAAAATATCACGCAACAAAAATTAAAGCGATGATCACGTTTGATGAATAAGGAGAAAGAATATGGAAAAGAAAAAATTGCCTCCCCTTTTGGTAGAAGTAGAAAAAGTAAAGCCGATGGTCTGCGGAAAAGAATATGAATCGCGCATGATTCTTGATCACGTAATTACGGGGAGAGACGACGTGATTCAAATCAATCACGGTACGGTAAAAGCAGGTTATGCTTTAGACGGCGCAACGCACGAAGAAGATGAAATTTATTACATTCTTTCGGGAAAAGGCAAGCTGCAGTTGGATGAGAAAATTTTTGATATTGCAGGCGGACAGGTTATATTTATTCCCGCGGGTTGTTTTCATGCGTTGGATAATCGAGAATCGAAAGAAGATATGTGCATTCTCACTTTTTGGCGTGATTGGCGTTTTAATGACGCATATGAAGCGCGTTTGAAATTGTGGGGAAAATCTTTTAAGACGATAGACGAAGAATGAGGAGAACGTTATGAAACCGTTAAATAAATATATTGATCATACCAACTTAAAACCCTTTGCGACCAAAGCGGATGTTGAAAAGCTCTGTGCGGAAGCGCGTAGATGGGATTTTGCTTCCGTTTGCGTAAATCCTTGTGATATTACCCTTTCTAAAAAACTGCTTGAAGGGTCTTCCGTTTTGACTTGCACGGTAATCGGGTTTCCTCTTGGTAGAAATACTACCGCTATCAAAGTTGCTGAAACAGAAGAAGCTTACGCACTCGGTTGCGATGAGTTTGATATGGTGATCAATGTTGGAAAGTTAAAGGACGGTGAGACCGATTATGTAAAAAACGAGATTGCCGCCGTAGTAAAAGCAGCAAGGGGCAAAACAGTTAAGGTGATTATTGAAACGGGACTTTTAACGGACGAAGAAAAGGCAATCGCGACCCGTCTTGCTTGTGAAGCAGGAGCGCACTTTGTGAAAACGTGTACAGGGGTTTCGGTTGGTGTTGCCACAGTAGAAGATATTCGCCTAATGAAGGAAAATATTAGCGGTAACGTGCAGTTGAAGGCATCTTCCGGGATTCGTTCCTATGAAGAAGCAAAAGCTTTAATCGATGCGGGGGCAGATCGACTTGGTACGTCCGCAGGAGAACTGATTATCAATAGCGCAATTAAAAACTAAAAAGGAGTAAGGGAGAAAGAATATGGCAAAAATTATAGGACCCGGTTCTTTGATCGTGGACGTAACTGGTTTTGCGCCTCATCTTCCCGTAGCGGGAGAAACTACCAAAGGAAGCACCTTGCGGTTCGGCCCTGGAGGAAAGGGTAGCAATCAAATGACGGCGGCGCACCGTGCCGGCGCGGAAGTAAAAATTATTGGCATTCGCGGCGATGACGTGCTGGGGCAAATTCTAAAGAAGCATTATGAAAATGAAGGGATGTCTGAAGAATATGTAACCATCGATCCTGCCGCTGAAACAGGGAGCGCACTCATTGAAATTAATGAAAGCGATGCACAAAATCGTATCATTGTTATTTTTGCTGCAAACGAGCAGGTGTGCGAAGAAAACATCTCTGCCGCAGAAAAAGATTTTGTCGATTGTGACGCCGTGCTTACGCAATTTGAAACGACAGTTGTAGCCGTCGAAAAAGCAAAAGAGTTAGCGCAAAAATATAATAAACCGTTTATTCTAAATCCTGCGCCTTACGTTCCCGTGCCCCAAGAGCTGTTTTACGGTGTGGATTACGTGACACCCAACGAAACCGAGGCTGAACAATTCACGGGTGTAAAAATTGAAGGGGAAGAAAGTTATCGAAAGGCAGCGCAAAAGTTTTTGGAAATGGGCGTGAAAAACGTTATTCTTACGCTCGGGGTAAAAGGTGCGTACTATACGGATGGGCGGCGTGAGCTTTTTGTTCCCGCTTTACAGGTAAAAGCGGTGGAAACAACGGGTGCGGGGGATGCTTTTAACGGCGGTCTTGCCACAGCACTTGCGGAAGGGTTTCCTATAGACGTTGCGTTAAAATTTGCTACTTGTACAGCGGCGATTTCGGTAACTCGTTTGGGGTCTTCGCCTTCTATGCCTTATCGTCACGAAATTCTTTCTCTATTACAAAAAGAATTCAATGTTACACTGTAAGGAGGCGAGGGTTTGGATTTTTTACATAGTTTTCTTGCCGTCGCAGAAAAAGTAGGGCTACTTTTTATTTTGATTGCAGTTGGATTCTTTTGTCAAAAGAAAAAGCTTCTTACCGAAGAAACGAACAAATGCTTGGCGGATATCGTAATGTATTTCGTAACGCCTTGCGTGATTGTAAACGCATTCAGCGCTACGCTTTATGCCAAAGAAGAACTCTACGATATTTTGAAAAACATCGGTTTGGTGGCAATTATCGCTGCCGTCATGCACGTTGTCATGATTGCGGTTGTATGTTTGGTTTTTCGAAATAAAGAAGAAAATCGACGCCGAGTGATGCGCTTCGCCGCTGTATTTTCTAACGCAGGGTTCATTGCGCTTCCGCTTGCACAGGCGCTTATTGACACTCCTACCAGTCACGAGGGAGCGTTGTATGCGGCGGTGTATCTTGCTGTGTTCAACATTGTGCTTTGGACGTGGGGACTTATGGACATGAGCGGCGATAGAAAAACGATGAGTTTCCGTAAAATTTTGCTCAATCCAGGTGTGGTCGGCGTGGTGGTGGGAATGATTTTCTTCACGTCGCCTTTGTATATCGGTAGCGGCGAAACGGCAGGGATTCATTTGCCGTCCGTGCTTACAGATGCGCTTTCAGCAATGTCGGCACTCAATTTACCGTTGCCTATGTTTATGGTGGGGTTTTATTTGGCAAAAGCCGATTTGAAAGCGGCTTTTTGCGACATTGGGTCATATTTGTGTTTAGTGTTGCGCTTAATTATATTTCCATTACTGCTTTTAGGCGCATTGTACTTATTTGGTGCGCGCGGAAACGTGCTTATTGTTTCGGTAATCGGTGCAAGCGCTCCCGTAGGTGCAACGGCCACTATATTTGCAGCGAAATTTAATCGGGATACCGAACTTTCTGTGCGTTTGGTCTCGCTGTCCACGGTGCTTTCACTATTTACGATGCCGATTATTATCGGGATTACGCAAATGATTGCTTAAAAAATTGCGGGAAGCAAGATTTTTGAGCCGACATTGAAATTCAAACTAAGATTGTTCAGTTTTGAATTATTATGATGTCGCTATAGGTTTGAAAAGATAAATGAAGGAATTTTTTTGTATCTGTGAAAAAATTACAGGATTGTAAGAAAATTGAAATACTTGATTAAGTAGGTGGAGAATGAGAGACAGTTTTATTTGCGCAACTGAAGATTATTGCAAATTATACGAGCATATATCTGCGCCTTACATTCGTAAAGATTTTATTGTCCATAATTTTAAGGTTGCGAAAGTACGAATTTGTGGGCTTGGATTCTACGAGTTGTTTTTGAATGGTGAAAAAATTACAAAAGGGAAGCTTGCCCCTTATATTTCCAATCCGGACCATTTGATTTATTATGATGAATATGATATTACGAATCTATTAAATCAAGGCGGTAATACAATCGGTACTATTTTAGGAAATGGATTTTTGAATAATATCGGTGGATACCCTTGGGGGTTTGATGAAGCGTTATTTCGTAGCGCGCCTATGGTTTCACTTGTTTTGGAGGTTGATGGAAAGGAAATACTAAAATCAGATGAAAGTTTTAAGACTGCGCCGTCGCCTATTTATTTTGATGATTTGCGTTGTGGGGAATATTATGATGCACAAAAAGAACAGCAAGGTTGGTCGCTGTACGGTTTTGATGATTCATCGTGGACATTTGTGAAAAAAGCAGTTTCGCCACCTATGGGAAAGCTTGTAAAAGCGAGTGCTGAACCCATTACAGTGAGAAAAGAAATATTGCCTGT
>JAZRDM010000038.1:0-106051 GCA_045660265.1 Candidatus Scatosoma sp.
GAGCTTATTGCCATACGACCTACGTTTCAGAAAAAGATGCCTATGCGCTATACGAAGTAATGAAAAGTGAATTGCAAGTTTTTATGGATAAAGAAACCACCGAAGAAGAGGAAATAGAGTTCTACGAACAGTTTTGCGAAAAATATTAGTATGAAAAAATATATATTCAATAGAGATGAATTTACTTGGGCGGAAGAATTTTACGAAATTATAAAAAAGAAAATGGGATTGCCTGATTATTTCGGTTGCAATGCGGACGCGCTTTGGGATATGCTGACGGGATATGTTGACACGCCTTGCGAAATCGTTTTGGTTGGGTTTGGCAAAGAAGAAGGCACGTTGGAAATTATGTCGTGTAAGCGGGTAGGCAAGCGTTAAAGCTGTTTGCACTAACATCGTTTGGATATTAGGTTAATCGGGATATTTCAACATATAAACGCTATTCATAAAAAGAGTAAACCGACAACTTTTAAAGAAGTTGTCGGTTTTATTATATTCTAAAACAACTTACAGTTGTATATAAAACAACTAAAAATTGCTTGTCGAGAGAAGAAAATGCTGTTATAATAGAGATAAGGTGATAAACTTTGGAGGGGAAATAATGAAGATAGCCGAGGCGATTTATAAATTAAGAACGGAAGCAAAACTCACGCAAACGCAATTATCCGCAATTTTGAAAGTATCACAGCAATCGGTGCAAAAATGGGAGAGCGGTGCTTCTACGCCCGATTTAGAAAAAATTGTTTTAATCTCAAAATATTTCGACGTTTCTTTGGATGCGCTCATTTTAGGGAATGATAATCGGGTGGTAGAAGAAATGAAAAAGACCAAAGAAATTAAACCGCAATACCAAAATATGCACGATTGGGAATTCTATTCTTCTACTTTAGATATCGAATATCAGCAATCTATCGACGAGGGTTTGAACGTAGAAAAATATGCCGACGTATTTTCTTCGGTTTTGCGGTTGCCAAAGGGTGAAATAAAAAAGAAGTTTGGGGACGTATTGTTTGAGGTTGTATCTTCCGCAAAGCAAAAAGAGGACTATGCGTATATCGAACCAAACGATTTAGAGAAAATTAAGACGTTGCGCAAGCCATTTGTAAGAAATAAGGCTTACGATAGGGAAAAACTGCAAGAAAAGATACATGGCGCTTGGCTGGGACGCATTTGCGGTTGTTTACTTGGAAAAACGATAGAGGGCATTCGCACGGATGAATTGCATCCTTTTTTAAAAGAAACGGGTAACTTTCCAATGCATAGGTATATCTATAAAACGGACGTTACCGAGGAAAGCGTGCATAAGTACAAGTTTGGGTTTATGGGACGCGATTACGCAGACCAAATAGACGGTATGCCCGCTGACGACGATATGAATTACGTTGTGCTTTCACAAGAAATTATTAAAACGTACGGAAAAGATTTTACGTCATACGACGTTTCGCGCGCGTGGTTGAATTATCAATGTAAGGATGCTTACTGCACGGCGGAGCGCGTGGCGTATTGTAATTTTATCAAGGGCTTTGTTCCGCCTGAATCAGCGGTTTACCAAAACCCGTACCGCGAGTGGATAGGCGCGCAAATCCGAGGGGATTATTTTGGGTATATCAACCCTGGAAATCCAGAGCTGGCGGCGGAAATGGCATGGCGGGATGCCCGTATTTCGCATGTAAAAAATGGTATTTACGGGGAGATGTTTGTTTCTGCAATGCTTTCTGTAGCGGCAATAACCAGCGATATCGAAGAGATTATCCTCGGCGGGCTTAGCCAAATTCCGTACACCTCACGGTTGTATGAAAAAATTATGCTTGTGTTGGATACGTACAAACAAAATAAGACGAAAGAAGAATGTTTCCGTCTTATCCATACGCTATTTGACGAACATAGCAACGATTGGTGCCACACAATCCCCAATGCAATGATTGTGGTTGCGTCTTTGCTGTATGGACGGGGGGATTATGGAAAATCTATTTGTATGGCGGTAGAAACGGGTTTTGATACCGACTGTAACGGCGCGACGGTGGGTTCGATATTAGGTATGGCATATGGGGCGCAGTGTATTCCTGCATATTGGACAGACCCTATTAACGATAAGCTGCATACCAACATTTTTGGTTTTAAAACTGTAAATGTTTCGGAAAGAGTACAATTGACGTTAGAACAAATTATGCAAAAATAAATGATTGTAAACGGGGATTTAGAGGAAAGTTAAAATCCCCGTATTTTTTATAGGAAGTAAGCGCAGAAAAACGCAATAAGGATAAAAAAATTTCTATAATCACTTGCTAAATGCGCGGCTTTTTGGTACAATAGAAATAATAAATAAGCTCAAAGGAAATCAAATATGAAAAAGGATATTTTCCAACAAGCACAATGGATTTGGGTCAACGCTACCGCGGCTAAAGACGAATACGGCGAATTTTTTATTCCTTTCACGTATGACGGTAAGGGGAAAGTTAGCTGTAAACTTTCTTGCGACGGCGATTATACGTTGTTTATCAACGGAAAGTACGCGGCAAGCAATCAATACGGCGATTTTGAATATTATAAAGTTTATGATGAGTTAGATATTACGTCCTTTGTCAAAACAGGGGAAAATAAAATGGCGGTTTTAGTATGGCATTACGGCGAAGGCACAATGCGCTATGCTGCATATCAAGCGGGATTGCTGTGCGAAGTTACTGCGCAGGATAACATCTTGGCAAGCACGGGCGCGCATACCTTGTCGCGCATCAGTAAAGCCTACCAAAATGGCAGAGCGCAATGGATGACCCCTCAATTTGGTTTTAGCTTTGGCTACGACGCAACCAAAGAAGACGATTGGATGCTTTCAGGTAAGGATTGCACGCCTTCGTCTGTGGTGGAAAAAAATGCGACGCTCTTTCCCCGTCCTGTAGAAAAAGGCGTTTTGATGCCCGTGAAAAAAGGCGAAAAAATAAAAAATGACGGGGGCAGGTGTTGGTTGATTGAGCTTGGCGAAGAAACCGTAGGCTTACCCACCTTCTCATTCTATTCTCCCATCGAGCAGGAAATTTTGGTTAGTTTCGGCGAAGATACCAAAGACGGACACGTCCGCCGTAGAATTCACCAAAGAGATTTTAGCTTTACGTACGTAGCAAAAAAAGGTGTAAACGAATACACAAACTATATGATGCGTTTGGGGTGCCGTTATTTAGAATTTCAAGCAACCGAGCCTATTGAACTTGAATTTGCCGGCTTGCTTCCGCAAAAATACCCGACCAAACGCGTGCAGGCGGATTTTGGCGACGAATTGACAAACCGCATTTACGCGCTTTGCGTCAACACGTTAGAGCTTTGCATGATGGAACACTACGTCGATTGTCCTTGGCGCGAACAATGCTTGTACGCATTCGACTCGAGAAATCAAATGCTGTGCGGATACTATGCGTTTGAAGGGGGAAATACCCAATATGCAAGGGCAAATTTATTGCTGATGGGTAAAGATGACCGCGCGGATAAATTGCTTTCTATCTGCTTCCCCAGCCATCTCGATTTAACCATTCCGTCCTTCTCGCTCTACTACTTTGTCGCTGTGTGGGAATACGTGCAACACACGGGAGATATTTCTCTTGTGAAAGAGCTGATGCCTAAGCTCCGTTCGATTATGCAAGCCTTTTTGGATAATCGCAAAGACGGGCTGGTTTACCGTTTTTTAGGTGAAAACCATTGGGCGTTTTACGATTGGTCGGAAGAGCTGGATAATGATAGCTTGTCTGATGAAGAAAAGGATAAACCCGACTTAATGCTCAATGCCCTGTTTGTAATTGCACTTGAAAAGATGCAACAGCTTTGCGAAAAGGTGGGCGAGCCATTTGTATACGCTGACGTAATTACGCAAACGAGAGCGCAGGCAAAACGCACCTTCTTCTGCGAAAAAGACGGTTTGTTTTTATTGACAAAAACGAGCAAAAAGTATTTAGAACTCCCCAACGCAGTGGCGATTTTGGCTGGTTTGACGGACACAAAGGAAAGTCAATTTATCTGCGAAAAGCTAGTAAACGGTCAGCTTTCGCCTTGTACGCTGAGTATGAAAACGCTCAAATACGACGCGTTGCTGCAAGTAGATAAAGAACAATACAAACAAAACATTTTAGACGAAATCAAGGTTGATTATAAAAATATGTTAGACGCGGGCGCAACGGCTACGTGGGAAACGAGCGAAGGCGCAAGCGCATTCTGCGGAGCGGGCAGCCTTTGCCACGGATGGAGTGCCATTCCCGTCTATTACTATCATAAATTATTAAAATAAGGAAAAAAGAAAGTCCATTAGGATAAAAGGAATAAGTATGTGGATTGCTTGTAAATTTGGCGGTACGTCGCTTGCAACGGCTGAAAATGTAAAAAAATGTTGCGAGATTATACGGTCGGACGAAAATAGAAAATTTATCGTGGTGTCTGCACCAGGGAAAAAGAGTAAGCAAGGGAAAAAGATAACCGATTTATTGCACGAATGCTATCAAACTCGTTTTGATGAAGGACAATTTAACGTAGCTTTTTCACAAATTCAAGAAACGTTTGAAGAAGTCGCGTCCATTCTCCCTTCTTTTCCCATACAGACGCGTTTGCAAGAAATTCGTGCGCAAATTTTTCATTCTGAAGCCAATGAGGATTTCGTACTCTCGCGCGGGGAATATTTAAACGCAAGGCTGATTGCGGCATATCTTAACGCCGAATTTTTAGATGCGGCAGCCTTTATCTGCTTTAAAAATGGTGAACTTGATTTAGAAACTACGTTAAAAAAAGCCGAAGCCTTGTCTTTAAAAAATACCCGTTACGTGATTCCCGGGTTTTACGGGATAGACGAGCGCGGGCATATCAAAACGTTTAGCCGCGGCGGAAGCGATATTACCGGTTCGGTTGTGGCAAGGGCATTCGCTTGCGGACTGTATGAAAATTGGACGGACGTAGACGGTATTCACGTTTGCGATCCTAAAATTGTAGAAAACAGCAAGCAAGTTGCGCAAGTTTCCTTTAGGGAATTGCGTGAAATGTCGTATATGGGTGCGTCGGTATTACACGCAGAAACTTTGCTTCCCATCTATGAAAATCCTATTCCTATTCACTTAAAAAACACGTTCGCTCCATACATGGTAGGCACGCAGATATTAAAAAAGCGCACACGGGTAGACGAAAAAGAAACGATAACCTGCATCACGGGGAAAAACGATTATACGTGTATTCAAATTTCCAAGATGATGTTAGATAAGCAACTTGGCTTTGTTAAAAAGGTTACGTCCGTATTCGAAGAATACGATATCAACATTTCACACACGCACTCTGGGTTAGATAATTTGTGCTTTTTCGTAGAAGAAAGCGAGTATAGAAAAATCAGTTTTCGCGACTTTGTAGCAACGTTGAAAGCGCGCATTAACGCGGATAAAATTCAATCGTACGAGCAGATGGCATTGCTTGCGGTAATCGGGCATAATTTGTCGGGAAAGGTAGGGATTTTATCAAAAATTTTTCATGCATTAAAAGAAAATAACGTCAGTGTGAAAACTATCTATCAAAGCATTAGCGAATGTAATATCATTATAGGGATAGACAACAGTCAATTAAATAAGAGTATTCAAGCACTGTATCAAGAGCTTATCTAAAATTCTTTCGCATAAACTTATGGAACAACAATTTTCCCCAACAACCATACAACCAATTGCATATATTCGTACAGATTTTAAAGAGAAATTTGGCATTCCTCGGCAAAGCGGGAGGGTAGAAACTCTGACGGCAAAGATAGTATTTTTGCCTAAATTTCGCGTACCGGAAGCGATTAAAGGGATTGAGGGATTTTCGCATCTTTGGCTGCTTTTCGATTTCTCAAAAGCGCACGTTGCGGAGTTTTCTCCTACCGTTCGTCCGCCGAGATTAGGCGGTAATACACGGGTAGGCGTATTTGCAAGCCGTTCGCCTTTTCGCCCTAATTCTATCGGTCTTTCGTGCGTAAAGCTTTTGCGCGTAGAGCATACCAAAGAGGAGGGTGCCGTGTTGATTGTCGCGGGTGCTGATTTGCTTGATATGACTCCTATTTACGACGTAAAGCCATACCTGCCCTATGCGGATTGCAAAAAAGACGCTGTCGGCGGATATGCAGATGCGTGGCAAAACCACCGATTAAACGTCGTATTTCCTGATAGTCTTTTAAATAAAATTCCAACGGAAAAACGGCAAGCCTTGATCGATTGTTTGGCGGATGATCCGCGCCCTTCCTATCAAACGGACGAGCGGAAATACAGTATGCATTTTGCTGATTTCGACGTACATTTTAGCGTAAAAGAAGAGCTGTTAACAGTGGTTGGTATAGACGAACTTCCTTAACGCATTTTCTAAAATAAACAAACAGCCCCGTTTGCGTAATGCAAACGGGGCGTTGTTTATGCCGTATTTAATTATTTAATAGGGTAGCTGTATAAAAACGATGCGTCCGTCAATTTTCCGAAGACGTATTTCATGCCCGCTGATTCATTGGCGATATACACTCTGCCGTTTTTATATACCAATTCTTCGGACATAGGCGGAGCTTTAATAATTTCTTGCAAACAAGAACTGTCTAAATAATAGAGGGGGATTTCCGTTTCGCCAAGCATATACGTATAGGGGGATGCTTCGTTTGCAGAATAAAGCGCAGGGATTTTGCTTAAATCATACACATATAACTGCGAGGGAGATAAACCCCAAGAGGTTGAAAGAATAATTTTTCCGCTGTCCGTAAAGCACATGCCTTGTACCATACCCACGGTAGAGAATATTTTTTCGGGGGTATCGGTTGCGGGTAAGGAGGTTTCTTCGTCTAACGGATATACGCACATCAAAGCCATATTTTGTTCACCCGTCGGGGTAGTCAATCTATGGTCTAAAGGCGTTTCGTATTTTTCAGGGTAGTAGTATTCGCCTGCGTATAAATATCCGTCTTGCACATAACAATACGCTGCGGAAAGCGGAAGCGAAATTTTTCCTTGCTGGGTTGCCTTACCGTCGCCGTCTAAAATATCTGAAAGCAAGAAGAGGGACAAGCTTTTCCCGTATGTGATATACGCGTATTTACCAAAGTGCGTAATACCGCCCGCGTGGCTGGTATAGTTTTCGCCTTTTGCGTTATAAAGCTTTACTTCCTTTTGGTCTTTTGTATTTTCTTCGTCTATAACGTAAACGACGGAAGAAGATACGCCGTCTTGGTGGTATCCGCCCAAAAGATATTTGTTTTCTTCTTCGACGAAATCAAAGCCCTGCGAAGTGAAGCCAGACCATGTTCCAGGCAATACCATTTCCTTTTCTGCTTTTGCATAGAACTCAGAGAAAGCAATGCGGTCTGCGATAAATATAGTGCACATTGCCACAACCAAAAAGGTAAAAAATCCTAATAAAATTCGTTTAAATATTTTCATAAAATCACCCATTGTGTAATAAATTTTTGTATACGTTATACCCGTGTATCCGTTGAATACATTATATATCTAACTGCGGCGGAACGTCTATCTCGTCGGAGACGTATTTTCCGTTCTTTTTACGCTGTCTTACGCATTCGCTCAAAAGATATTCGATTTGTCCGTTAATCGAGCGAAAATCATCTTCCGCCCATGCGGCGATTGCTTCGTAAAGCTTGGGGGAAAGGCGTAAAGGCAATTGCTTTTTTTGGTTATCGTTCATATCAATATAAACTTCCCGAGTTGACTACGGGCTGCGCGTCGTGATTGCCGCAAAGCACGACGAGAAGGTTGGAAACCATTGCCGCTTTTCTTTCTTCGTCGAGAGAAACGATACCGCCTTCGTTTAAACGCTCTAACGCCATTTCGACCATACCGACCGCGCCGTCCACAATCATTTTTCTTGCGTCGATAATAGCAGATGCTTGCTGACGCTGCAACATCACCGCCGCAATTTCAGGTGCGTAAGCAAGATAAGTAATGCGCGCTTCTAAAATTTCCAAACCAGCGCCTTCTACACGGCTTTGGATTTCTTCACGGATACGCGAAGCAACCACGTCGGACGAACCGCGGAGAGAGCCGTCGTCTGCAATGCCGTCGCCCGTCGTATCCACGTTTGGAGCAACGTCATAAGGATACAAGCGTACGATATGTCTTAACGCGCTGTCGCATTGCAAAGACAAATATTCTTTATAATTGTCCACGTTAAACACAGCCTTTGCCGTAT
Organism: Candidatus Scatosoma sp.; assembly: GCA_045660265.1. Taxonomy (GTDB): domain Bacteria; phylum Bacillota; class Clostridia; order Christensenellales; family Borkfalkiaceae; genus Scatosoma. The sequence continues at coordinate 8,170 of JAZRDM010000038.1, forward strand.
CAACAACCTTCCACATAACCGCAATCCCAATTTCGACGGGGTTGCCAAGACAGTCGTTAATCTTTTGACGATTGTTGTTTAACGTCATAATTTTAAGGGAAATTTTCTTATCGGGGATTTGCAAAGTGAGTAGTTCTTCATCCGAAATCTTTAAGCCCTTATGTGCCACGTCGCCGCTTTGATTAAGCTTGGTTTGCGACGCAGGGTTGATGGCTTGGCAGAAAGGATTTACAGCATAAAAGCCTTCACCCTTTAACGTACCGATATATTTACCAAACAAAGTGAGTACAAGCGCTTCCTGCGGTTTTAAAACTTTTAATCCGACAAGCGGAATCCAAGCGAATAAAAATACAATCAAAGACGGAATAAATAAAATAGGATTTTTATCCGTTTCAAGCATCTCACCGCCGAAAATCAAGCCGACAAGCGCTAAAATTTCTACCGTGATACAAATGAGTAAGGTCTGCATTCCCTTTTTTTTGTTTGTTAAAATAATTTCTTGCATAATTTTCTCCTATTAGACGCCGCAATCGCCCTCGCAAAAGCGCCGTTTGCTATTTGATATCAAAATCATATCATATTTTTTATATGATGTCAAGAATATAAAAGGTGATTAAAGGAAAGTTTCGTATTCTTCGTACAGCAAATCAAGCTTCGTTTTGATTTCTTCCAGTCTTGCGCATTTTTGTGTTAAAAGCGTAAAATCTCCCGCTACTTGCGGTGAAGATAACTCTTCGCTGATGGTGTCATTTTCCGCTTCCAAAGCCGAAATTTCCTTTTCAATTTGTTTTATACGATCCCGTTGTTTTGCTTGCGCGGCGCGCTCTTCTTTGCTTCGGTAAGAGGGGGTAGAACTTGAAACGGAGGGGGCAGGTATGGGTTGAACGCACTTTTCCGCCGTTGCAACGCTCTCCTTTAATTGCGTCTTATATGCGTTGTATTCGTCGTACGAGCCGTTGAATACTTCGCCCTTTCCATTTTCCAGTTCTAAAATTTTTCCTGCGATAGCTTGGATAAAATATCTGTCGTGCGATACGAATAATACCGTTCCGTCAAACGCTTTTAAGGCTTCTTCCAAGCTTTCTCTTGCTGCTAAATCTAGGTGGTTGGTCGGTTCGTCCAGTACTAAAAAATTGCCGTTTTCGCACTCAAATACCGCTAAAGCAAGCTTTGCTCTTTCCCCGCCTGAAAGCATACGAACCTTTTTGTCCATATCTTCCGCGTCCAGTTTCACTTGCGCCAAGATATTTCTCACTTTGGTTTGGTCCCACAAAACGTGCCGTCCCCACAGTTCTTGTAAAACGCTGTTGTTGGGGTCGAGGTTTGCGTTTTCTTGGTCGTAACAAGCAATTTTTACAAACCGTCCAAGTTTAACAGCGGGGTTTTTACCTTTAACAATCTCTTTTACCAGCGTCGATTTTCCTGTGCCGTTGTCGCCCACAACGGCGCATTTTTCCCCGCGTGTCATTTCAAAATCTAATTTTTCCAGCAATACTTTTTCGCCCGCCGTCAGCCTTAACCCTTCAATTCCTAAAACCTTTTCATACGGCTTGTCGGCATAGGTAAAGAAAAATCTAGGCGGAGTAGGGGGAGCAACGGGCTTTTCCGCAAGCTCCATAATTTCAAGCTTATGCCGACGCGACTGCGCCGATTTTGTCGTCGAAGCCCGCACAAGATTTTTATCTACGTACTCTTGCAATTTTGCGCGTTCGACTTGTTGTTTCTCGTATTCTTTTAATAGATGCGCATTGCGTTCGGCTTTGAGTAGCTTATACTTTGTATAATTGCCCTTAAAAACAAGCAATTTCTTATTTTCAATCTCATAAATTTGCTTGACGAGCTTATCTAAAAAATATCTATCGTGGGATACCGTCAAAATAGCGCCCTTATAGGAGGAAAGATATTCTTCCAGCCAAAACAGTGTTTTGATATCCAAGTGGTTGGTAGGTTCGTCCAAAATTAACAATTCGGGGTCTTCTAGCAGCAGTCGGCAAAGCTTTAAGCGTGTTTTTTCGCCCCCTGACATTGTCGAAATTTTTTGTTCGTAGCAGTTGCCGAACCCCATACCGTTGAGTACGGTTTTGATGCGGATTTCGTAATGATAGCTATCCCGTGCGGCAATTTTTTTATTTAAAGCTTCATATCGCGCGGCAAGGGTGCGGTATTCGTCCGTGCTTTCGTTGGTGGTTGCGATTTTTTCTTCAATTAAACGCAAATCCTGCACCGCCTTAATGTCTTCGTTGAAGATAGAGCGCATTTCTTCCCAAACGGTATTATCCGAATCATATCCGCCGTTTTGCTGTAAATACCCGATACGAATACCATTCTTTTTAAATAACGAGCCGCTTTCCGCGTCTAATTCGGATAAAATCAAACGCAAAAGGGTGGTTTTTCCTTCGCCGTTGGCGCCGATAAGCCCTACGCGTTCGCCTTCGGATAAGGTAAAAGAAATATTTTCGAGTAAGCTATTCCCGCAAAACCCGAAGGATACGTTTTCGAAAGAAACTAACATAAATCTCTCCAAATAAGTGTAATTGTAAAAAATATTACGCAAACTGTGCGTATGGATATGTTAAAAGAAAACTATCGCCTATTGCGAAATTTAGAGGAAAAGACGTTGACGGCAAACCCAAAAGAAGCGGCTCGCCTTGCCTTAAAAATCGTTCGTTTAAAAATAAAAATTTCAAAACAAATGGGGCAGGTATTTAACGAACGTTAAAAATCCCAAGCAGGAATATACTTTTTATCGCTGGCTTCCCGCTCTTGCGCAAAAATGTTTTCAATTCCTAATTCAAAGGCGTAAGAAAGCACGCTGTCATATTCTCTGCGCGTAACCTTTCTAGATAATTCGGGGAAGTTTTCAATTTCGCCAAAAGGTGTGTATTGACTCATCAAGCTTAAATATGTGTGTTTAGGCAATTCGTTTGAAAACCATTTTAAAATAGTTTTCGAATCGCTTGTGCCCATAGGCATTACGAGATGGCGGACGATTGTCCCCGACAGCATTTTTCCGCTTTTGTCAAACGTGAGCGGTTTTTGCGCCATAAACGTAATGGCTTGGCTCGCTACGTCGAAATAATCTTCTTTGTTTAAATAGCGTTTAGACAGCGAGGGAGAATAAAATTTCATATCGGGCAGATAAATATCAACGTACTCGTCTATCTGTTTTAGCGCCTCTACTTTTTCATACGAACCTGTGTTGTACACAACGGGAATTTTTGGCTTGTAAATGTCGAATGCGGCAAGCAGGTATGGAATGAAAGGGGTTGGGGTAACGAGTGAGATATTTTCCGCGCCCATATCTTCCAGCTCTTTAAAGACGTCCGCAAGCTGAGCGGGCGTTATTTTTTTACCGCGTAAAGCGCGGGAAACTTCAAAATTTTGGCAAAATGGACATCGTAAGTTGCACCCGCAAAAAAAGATAGTTCCGCTCCCTTTTTCAAAGGAGATACAAGGCTCTTCAAAGGGGTGGAGATAATACTTGGCAATCTTCAAACCGTCCGCGCCGCAAGCACCGATAGTGCGTGTCCTATCCACGCCGCATTCGGTTGGGCAAAGCCGACACGCGCTTAAATCTAAGATATTTGCTTGTCCATCGTGTAAAATACTCATAATGCAAATATTATAACACGAATAAATTTTTTTTGCAAGCGTGTAAATATAGCCTTTGTAAAGTAGAAAAAAGTTGACAAAGTCAACGAAATAGTATATAATGTAATTCTCAATAGAATGGCGTTTTGTGGGCTAACGCAAAAATGCATACAAAATTAAGTCCAAAACCCGCTTCTATATGGGAACTTTTCTGCAAATCCCAAAGGCAGAAATGAACTATGTTAAAAAGAGGATTTTTTACATGAAAAAGTTTTTTACCAGCGAAAGCGTTACAGAAGGACATCCCGATAAGGTATGCGACTGCATTTCTGACGGTTTGTTAGACGCAATTTTAACCCACGACCCTATGGCGCGCACGGCAATCGAATGCGCAGCGGCTTACGACAAGCTTCTTATTATGGGCGAAGTAACCACGACGGCGAATATTGATTATGAAAAAACCGCACGTGAAATCATCAAAAATATCGGTTACGATTTTGGCTCGTTTTCTTACGATACGTGCGAAATTATCGTAGCCATTCATACGCAATCCCCCGATATTGCAATGGGCGTAAATGCTTCGCTCGAACGCAAGTCGGACGGCGAAACACAAGCGGAAGACCAGCTTGGCGCAGGCGACCAAGGCATGATGTTTGGCTATGCTTGCAAGGAAACGGAAGAGCTGATGCCCCTTACGCTTACCCTTTCGCATAAAATGGCGAAACAGCTTACGAAGGTAAGAAAGGACAAAACGCTTACCTACCTTCGTCCCGACGGCAAAACGCAGGTTACCGTCGAATACGTAGACGGGGTAGCAAAACGTGTGGATACGGTAGTCGTTTCTACGCAGCACGACGCAATCGTTTCGCAAGAACAAATTAAAAAAGACGTTAAGAAGTACGTAATCGACGCAATTATTCCCGCAGAATTGATGGATGAAAACACAAAAATTTACGTAAACCCGACGGGCAGATTTGAAATCGGTGGACCGGAAGGGGACAGCGGCTTGACGGGCAGAAAAATTATCGTAGACACCTACGGCGGCAGATGCGCGCATGGCGGCGGCGCATTCTCGGGCAAAGACTGCACAAAGGTAGATAGAAGCGCGGCGTATTTCTGTCGTTATATTGCAAAAAATCTCGTAGCGGCAGGGCTCGCAGACGAGTTAGAAATTCAGGTAGCTTACGCAATCGGCGTAGCAAATCCCGTTTCTGTTTTTGTAGACAGCCACGGCACCGGCAAGCTTTCGGACGAACGTCTTGTCGAAATCGTAAAAGAACATTTCGACCTTCGCCCCTACGCCATCATTCGCACCTTAGAATTGCGCAAACCCGTATTTGCAAAAACGGCGGCTTACGGTCATTTTGGTAGAGATGGTTTCGCTTGGGAAAAGACGGACAAGGTGGCCGAATTAAAAAAGTATTTATAAAGTGAAAACCGTTTGAGAAAAACAAAAAACGGGTATAAATAAAAAATCAGAAAAAAACAATCGGAGTTATTTATAATGGGATTGATTAGTTATTTAATGGGCAGCGACAGCAGAAGAAGCTTAAAGAAGCTGAACAAAATTGCAGACCAAGTTGAAGCGCTTGATCAAGAATATGCGGCAATGGACGATCAAACGCTCAAAGCACAAACGGCTGTGTTAAAAGACCGTTTGGCAAAGGGCGAAACGCTTGATGATATTTTGCCTGACGCCTTTGCAGCTCTTCGCGAGGCGGCATGGCGCGTATTGCAAATGAAACATTTCCGCGTACAAATTATCGGCGGTATCTGCTTACACCAAGGCAGAATTGCAGAAATGCGTACGGGTGAAGGTAAAACCCTCGTATCCACGCTTCCCGCATACTTAAACGCATTGTCGGGCAAAAGCGTACACGTTGTTACGGTAAACGATTACTTGGCAAAGCGTGACGCAGAATGGATGGGTAAAGTGCACAAGTTTATGGGCTTGAGCGTTGGCGTTGTCGTACCTGGTATGACGGACGACCAAAAGCGTGAAGCGTATAAGTGCGATATCGTTTACGGTACGAACAACGAATTTGGTTTCGACTACTTGCGCGATAACTTAAAAACAGACCTTTCTAAAATGGTACAAAGAGACTTGACTTACGCAATCGTGGACGAAGTCGACTCCATTTTAATCGACGAAGCAAGAACGCCGCTCATCATTTCGGGTAAAGGCGAAAAATCTTCCGACTTGTATGTGCAAGTAGATAAACTTGTACGTACCTTCTCGGGCGGTTTCGACGACGAATTAAAGGAAGCGGAAGAAGAAGCTTTGGCGCAATTAAAGGCGGCAAAAAAGAAAAACAAAGGCAAGAAGCAAGTGGTAGAAGGCGACGAAGAAGAAGTTGTCGACTACACGAAGATGACTTTGGAAGAGCAAGCAAACTACGAAGCGGAACAAGCGGAAAAGAAAGCAGCCGCATTAGAAGCTGCGCCTGAAAGCAGACGTTCGCTCGCAGCCCAAAAAGAATGGGATTATATCATCAACCGTAAAGACAAAACGGTAGAATTGACGGACAGCGGTGCAAGAAAAGCGGAAAAATTCTTCCGTATCGACAACATTGCGGAAATCGAACATGCCGACTTAAACCATCATATTCAACAAGCCCTTAAAGCGCACAAGCTTTTCCATTTAAACGAAGAATATATCGTAAAAGAAACGGATAAGGGCATGGAAATCGTTATCGTTGACGAATTTACGGGTCGTTTGATGGACGGCAGACGTTATTCAGACGGTTTACACCAAGCTATCGAAGCAAAGGAAGGGGTAGAAGTCCGCAGCGAAAACAAAACGTACGCAACGGTAACCTTCCAAAACTATTTCCGTTTATACTCCAAGCTTTCGGGTATGACGGGTACGGCAAAAACAGAAGAAGCAGAATTTAGAACCATCTATTCGCTTGACGTTATCGAAATTCCTACCAACCGTCCCATTCAACGTGTTGATTTACCCGACAGAGTATATTCGACGACGGATGGTAAAAAACGCGCGATTATCAACGAAATTATCGAACGCCACGAAAGCGGTCAGCCCATCTTGGTTGGTACGTCGTCCGTTGAAAAATCGGAAGAAATTTCCCGTTTATTAAAGAGAAACGGCGTAAAACATAACATTTTAAACGCAAAGAATCACGAGCGTGAAGCGGAAATCGTTGCCCAAGCAGGCCGTTTTGGATCGGTAACCATCTCCACCAACATGGCAGGTCGTGGTACGGACATCTTGCTTGGCGGCAACCCCGAATATTTGGCGAAAAAGCGTTTGAGAGAAGAAGGTGCAAAGCACGAAGAAATCGAGCTTGCAACAAGTATGTATATCACAGACGTTCCCGAAGATATCCAAGCTCTTCGCGAACGCTATAAGAAAGTATATCAATACTATAAAGAACAAACGGACGAAGAAAAGAAAAAGGTTATTTCCGTAGGCGGTCTTTGCATTATCGGTACAGAGCGTCATGAATCTCGTCGTATCGACAACCAGCTTCGTGGGCGTGCAGGTCGTCAAGGGGATATCGGTTTATCCATCTTCTTCTTATCGCTTGAAGACGATTTGGTTATGCGTTTCGGCGGCGAAAGAATGAAGGCGTTGTATTCCGCGTTCAAAATCGACGAAAATACGTGCTTAGAATCGAAGGTTCTTTCCAGCGGTATCGAAAACGCGCAAAAGACGATTGAAGGCAGAAACTTCGGTATCCGTAAAAACGTATTGCAATACGACGACGTTATGAACAAACAACGTATGGTTATGTACGCTGAACGTTTGAACGTATTAAAAGGCGAAGACGTGCATCAACAAGTTTTGAAATACATTCCCGACTACGTTGTAGATACCGTATCTTCGGCGGTAAACGTAGAAGATATGCCTGAACTTTGGAACGAAGACGACTTAAATACTGCGCTTGAAGGCAAGCTTTTACCCGAAGGCACTGGCTATGTAACGCGTGAAAAGCTTTTGAAGTGGAACTACGAAAAAGCAATCGAACGCATCACCAAAAAGGTCGTAGACGAATACGAAAAGAAAATTGCAGAATACACGGAAATGGGCGTTGACTTTTCCGCTATCGAACGCAGAGTCTTGCTTATGACGGTAGATAGAAACTGGATTGACCATATCGACGCAATGGACCAACTTAGAAAGGGTATTACCCTTCGTGCATACGGTCAGCTCGACCCCGTTATTGCGTACAAGAAAGAAGGCTTTGATATGTTCGACGAAATGGTAGAACGTGTTCAACGTACGACCATTTCCACGCTCTTAAAGGTAAAAATCGAAGTTCGTCAAGCACCTGCTCCTGCGCAAGCGCCTACACAAGCCCCCGTGCAGCCGGCTCCCGCGCCCGCTCAACCTGCTCCTGCGCAAAGAACGTTTAGAAGACAAATGCCTTCTCCGATTACGAGCATGAGTTCGTTTAAAGAAGCATTAGAAAAAGCGCAAGCAGCGCAAAACTCCGTTCGTCCGGTAAACCCTGACGACGCAAAGAAGGGCGAATAATAAACCGAAAATTAAGGAAAAGTTATGTTTAAAGCAGACGATTACAGATTAAAAATTCAAGGGATGCGCGGCATCTTAAAAGAAGCGGGGTACGCGCTTGATATCGAAAATCTTCGTCCCCGTCTTGCAGAGCTTGAAAAGGAACAAGAAAATCCTGACGTTTGGCAAGATTTAGAAAAATCCACCAAAATCGGCAGAGAAATTTCTCTTCTCCGCAACAAAATCAATGCTTATGAAGCAGGCGAAACGGCACTTTCGGACGCAAACGACGTTATCGATTTAATCGAAGAAACGGAAGACGAAAGCTTGATTGCCGAGCTTGACAGCATGCTTGCCACGGCGGAAAAAGATATCGAAGATATGCGTATCCGCGCCATCTTAAAAGGCCCGTACGACAGCCATAATGCAATGCTCGCGCTTCACGCAGGCGCAGGCGGTACGGAAGCGTGCGACTGGTGCTCTATGCTGTATCGTATGTATTGCAGATACTGCGAAAAGATGGGCTTTAAGGTTTTTGAATTAGACAGAGAAGCGGGGGACGGCGCTGGGTTAAAGAGCGTCGATTTCCGTGTAGAAGGCGAAAATGCTTACGGCTATTTAAAGGCGGAGATGGGTGTGCATCGTTTGGTGCGTATTTCTCCTTTTGACGCGAATAAACGCCGTCAAACGTCTTTCTGTTCGTTGGAAGTTATGCCCGAAGTAGAAGACGACAACGAAGTAGAAATCAATGACGACGATATCCGTATCGATATTTACCACTCGGGCGGCGCAGGTGGACAAAACGTAAACAAAGTAGCCTCAGCTGTTCGTATTACGCACTTCCCTACGGGTATCGTAGTACAATGCCAAAACGAGCGTTCGCAGCTTCAAAATAAGGCAATGTGCTTTAATATGCTTCGTTCTAAGCTTTTAGAAAAGAAGATAGAGCAACGCCAAGCTGAAGCCGCTGCTATGAAGGGGGACGTAAAGAAAATCGAATGGGGCGCGCAAATCCGCTCTTACGTATTCTGTCCCTATACCCTTGCAAAAGACCATAGAACAGGCTTTGAAAAAGGGGATATCCAGGCTGTTATGGATGGAGATATTCACGGCTTTATTATTGATTATCTTAAAAAAGCTTAATAAAAGGGGGTGTACCCCCTTTTTAACCTTTTATAGAGCGAAATGTGTATATGCGTCGCATTTTTGCGTTGCGGTCTGTGTTTCCTAAGTCGCGTACGTCTATGTACGCTCCTGTCGGAAATACTCCCGCGCCTTAAACTGTTTGCATCTACCCATTTTAACGTAGCTTATTCGCTTACGAACAAGCGAAACACATCATTTGCATTTTAAAACTATGTACCAAGCATTTAAAAATGTACAACTTGATAAAGAAAACCCCATCATTTTGGGGATAGAAACGTCCTGCGACGAAACGGCAGCGGCGGGTATTTGCGGTAGAAAAATTCTTTCCGACGAAATTGCGTCATCAGCCAACGTACAATCGTTATTCGGTGGCGTAGTGCCTGAAATCGCTTCCCGTGCGCATACGGATGCGGTTGCCGAAGTGGTAGAACGCGCCGTTCAAAACGCAGGGATTTCCTATCAAGATATCGACGCAATCGCCGTAACCTACGGGGCAGGGCTTTTAGGCGCGTTGCTTGTCGGCGTATCCTTTGCAAAAGCGCTTGCTTATGCGCTGAACAAGCCCCTGATTGCAGTCAACCATATTCGCGGACATTTAGCAGCGGCGTATTTAGACGAGCCTGCTTTAAAACCGCCTTTCGTTACGTTGCTTGCAAGCGGTGGACACACGGCAATTCTGCACACAAAATCAGAAGCTGAATTTGAAATCCTCGGCGCGACGCTTGATGATGCGGCGGGCGAGGCGTTTGATAAAGTGGCCAGAGTGCTCGGGTTAAAATATCCGGGCGGACCCAACGTACAACGTTGTGCGGAAGACGGGCAACCCGTTGTACCCATGCCCAAAATGCTCAAAGGCGGCGGAGGATATAATTTCTCGTACAGCGGCTTAAAAACGGCGGTTATCAACTATTGCCATACCAAAGACCAAAAGGGTGAAGAATACTCCAAGGCAGACGTTGCTTGCTCGTTCCAATGCGCAGCGGTAGACGTGCTTGTCGAAAAGACGGTGCAAGCAGCAAGAGAGAAAGGTGTGAATACTGTAACGGCAGGCGGCGGTGTTGTGGCGAATGCCTACTTGCGCGAAAAATTGCAAAAGGAGTGCAGCAGGTATGCGTTGAAACTAGTTTTACCCCCCAAACGCTACTGCACGGATAACGCAGCAATGATTGCGTCCGAGGGATTGGTACAATATAGATTAGGCAATTTTGCGGATATGAGTTTAAACGCCAAAGCCTCTATTCCTTTGGCGGCAACTTTAAAAACACCGCAGAATTCGGGTAAATAGCCATGGAATTTTTATTGCATTTAGGCCACGCGTTTACGCATGCCTTAGAAGATACTTTGCCGCTGTTGCCATGGCTTCTTTTAATTTATATCGTAATAGAGTTGCTTGAAACGAAAACAGACTTTTCCAAAAATGGAAAGTTGCAAGGCCCACTTGCGCCCGTTGTCGGCTCGGCAACCGGCTTAATTCCGCAATGCGGGTTTTCCGTGCTTGCGGCGAAATTATACGAGCAGAAGTACATTACCGTCGGTACGTTGCTTGCTATTTTTATGGCAACCAGCGACGAAGCGTTTATCCTATTGCTTTCTTCAGGCGAAGGTGCGGTTTGGGTGCTTCCAATGTTGGCGGCAAAGGTTCTAATCGGTGTTACAGTCGGGTATGCAGCCGACTTATTGTTAAAGTGTATAGGTAAGGGGCAGGTATGCGTTCAACCTATTCAAGAATACCAAGAAAGCCCCAAAAACGCCCACGAATATTTCATTAAAAGCTACCTGTTAGAAAATGACGTAGAAGTGGGTTGCGCTTGCGGCAGAACACACGAAGAAAACAATCCTTTTAAAAATTACGTCCTTTCCCCTGTATTACATGCGCTCAAAATCGGGCTGTTTATTTTGCTTGTCAATTTCGTATTGACGGCGATTATTGACGGGGTAGGCGAACAAGCCTTTATCGACTTTATGCAGCGCAGTATATTATTGCAACCTCTCTTAACGTCGGCGATAGGGTTAATCCCCAACTGTGCATCTAGCGTCTTACTTACGCAGACCTTTTTAAACGAGGGGATTACTTTTGGATCGTGTGTGGCGGGGCTTTGCGCCAATGCAGGCATGGGCTTTGTCGTATTGCTTAAAAATGTAAAAAAATGGAAACGAAACCTTATTTTAATCGGCGCAACTTATGCAATTTCGGTTGTGGTCGGGATATTGTTTAACTGTATCTTAATCGGTTAATGTTTGAAAAAGCCTATATATTGTTTATATATAGATAAGGATAGTTAAGGAGAAAAATTATGCAAGAAGTACAAGTAAAATCTATGGAAGAAGGCAATCTCACAATCGCGCTTTGCGGAGAATTGCACTCGGTTAACGCGGAAGAATTTTTAAACGTTGTCCTTTCGTCTTACGAAAACGCGCCTTGCGACGTTACGTTCGATTGCCAAGAACTTGATTTCCTTGACAGTACAGCGCTTGGTACCTTTGTTAAAATTTTCAAAAAGCTTAAAGCGGACGGCAAAAAATTGCGTTTAGTTCACTTGCAAGCGAAGCTGAAAAAGCTCTTCGTTATTTGTTCGTTAGATACGATTATGGAGATTGCGTAATATGAACACCTTTCAAATTAAATTATCGCTTGTTGGCGAAGGGGAATATTTTACGACGGTCCGTTTAACAACGGGCGGAATTTGCGCGCTTGCCAACTTCGACGTAGACAGCGCGGAAGATTTTAAAGTTTGCGTTACCGAAAGCTTGCTTATTTTAAAACGCAATGGTTATCAAAGCGCGGAGATAGAATATACGCTCGGCGACCAGCTCGGTTGCAAAATTAAGGGGCTCAACGCCGAAGCTGAACCGCAGGAAAGTATCGAAGACGAAATTTCATACGCGCTGTTAAACGCGTTGCTTGGAAAGGTGGATTTTATCAAAGATAATGGGGGCAGGGTAGAGACGATTGCGTTCGAGGCGTAAAAATTATGGCTGAAAAAACGATAAACGAACTGTTTATAAAATACAAAGAGACGGGCGATATTGCCATTCGCAACCAAATCGCTGAAAAGTATCTCTACATAGCCGATATTCTCGCCAAAAAATTCGTTGGTCGCGGAGTGGAATTCGACGATTTAAAACAAGTCGCTTCCCTTGCGCTAATCAAAGGTATCGAACGTTTCGACCCTGAGATGCAAATGCAGTTTTCCACCTTTATCACGCCGACCATCACAGGCGAAATAAAAAACTATTTCCGTGATAAATCCCGTGTGATTAAACTTCCGCGTAGATTGTCGGAAATCAGCGTAAGGGTACGAGAATACATCAACGGATATCAAGCGGAAAAAGGCGAAAAACCGCCGGTAAAAACCATTTGCGAGGCGCTGGGATTTTTAGAAGAAGACGTTGTGCGCGCTATGGAAATTTCGGGTACGGTTTCGCTGGATAGCGTGGCAAGCTCAGGTGAGGACGAAACGACGTCGTTGTATTCGATTATCCCCGACGAGAGTAACGAATTTGAAGCGTTTGAAATACGCGAAGCGTTAAAATCGGCAATGCAGGATTTCTCCGACGTTGAGAAAAAACTCATTGCTTGCCGCTTTTTCGACGAGCTTTCTCAAAGCGAAACGGCAAAGTATTTAGGAGTTTCTCAAATGTACGTTTCCCGCTTGGAGAGAAACCTGCTTATGCGCTTAAAGCAAAAGCTGAAAAATTCAATATAAGGGGGGCAGGTATGGTTTTAACGATTAAAACCCAGTTAGAATTAAACGCCGCGCTTGCGCAGTTAGACAAATTCTTGTCTGCCCAAAATATCGCCGACGAAGACATTTTTGCAAGCAAGTTGGTGATGAGTGAACTAGTGGGCAATGTGCTCAAACATTCGCAAGGCTTCGCGCGCTTTCAAAGCGAATTAAAAAATGGCTTTATCGAATTAAAAATTTATGCAAGCGACTGTTTTTTACCTCCGAAAAAAAGCGAGTGCTCAGACGTCTTCGCGGAAGGCGGAAGGGGTTTATTTTTAGTAGACAGCCTTTGTTTCGAACGTGCTTATACGGAAGACGGTGGCGTAAAGGTGCTTATCAAACTATAAAAGTAAAGACAAAAGCAACGGTTATAAACCGTTGCTTTTTTTTATTAAATATGCTATACTAATCAAAACAAAGCATAAGGCAGGAAGGAAAAATGATTACAGTCGTAGGGCTCGGCGTAGAAAAAGGCGATTTAACAAAAAAGGGGGAGAAAGCCATTTTACAGGCAGCGCAAAACGGGGAGAAGATTCTTGTCCGTACGGCGTTTACCCGCTCCTATGAAAACGTTTGCGAGTTGAACGTTCCGCACGTTTGTTTAGACTACGTTTACGAAAACAGCCGTCATTTCAACGCATTAAATAAAAATTTAGCCAAAGAGGTTTTAAAAAGCAGTGAAAACGCTGTCTATTGCGTAGAAGGCAGTGCCGGAGAAGATAATTCGGTAAAAGAACTGCTTAAAAAAACGAAGGGCAAATTGCAAATTATCGGCGGTGTGTCCAAAATTAGTGCGTTGGTTGAAAAAGCGGCGTTTAAAGGCTGTTCGTACACGGCGGTTTCCGCATACGAGCTGGAAGAAAAAGCCCGTCAAGGCGCACTTGCTTTGCCTTTGATTGTTTACGACGTAGACGATAAAACGCTCGCTTGCGACGTAAAACTCACGCTTGGCAAACTCTTTGGCGACGAAACGCCCTGTAAATATATCTGCGGCGACGTCGTAAAAAAGACGTCTATTTACCAACTTGATAGATATAAAACGTATAATTATTCTACCGCATTTGCTATTGACGAACTCTCGCTTTTACAAAAAACACGCTTTACAATCTCTGACTTAAAGGAAATTATCGTCTTGCTCCGCGATAGAAAAAACGGCTGTCCTTGGGATAAAGTACAAACGCCGCAAACGATAAAAATGAACGCGGTAGAAGAAGCGTACGAGTTGATGGACGCCATTGATGCAGACGATAGCGAAAAAATTATGGAAGAAACGGGGGACGTTATTTTACAGGCAGTATTCCATGCGGTTATGCAAGAAGAGCGCGGTGAATTTGATTTAACGGACGCTATCACTGCCCTTTGCGATAAGCTGATTTTCCGCCACACCCATATTTTTGGAAAAGACGTAGCAAAAGACGAAGGCTCGGCGTTAAACGTGTGGGAAGCGAATAAAATGAAGGAAAAGCATCAAGCTACCTTTGCCGATTCGGTCAACGACGTGCCTAAGGCATTCCCTGCGGCAATGCGTGCGCAAAAAATCGGCAAACGCGCAGCAAAAGCGGGTTTAGATTTTGCGGATACCGACGAAGCTGTTGAGGCATTGCAAGCAGAAATAACAGAATTTGTGCAAGCGCGAAAATCAGGGACGCCCGAACAAATCGAAAAGGAGCTTGGCGACGTTTTATTTGCGGCGGTCAACGTGGGCAGAAAGGCAAATTGCGACTGTGAAAAGGCGTTAAAGGAAAGTGCAGATAAATTTGCAAAACGCTTTACGTTAGCTGAAAAATACGCATTAGACGAGGGCATGGTCGTAACGAACTTAACTGCTGCGGAATGGGACGTCTATTATCGCAAGGCAAAATCCGCCATTGAAAACGGAGAAGAATAATGCAATTAAAACCCATTCAAATCGGTAAAATTCAAACGCCTAACAACGTATTTTTGGCACCGCTTGCGGGGTACACCAACTATCCTTTCCGCTTGCTTTGCCAAGGCTACGGCGCGGGGTTGTGTTTTAGTGAAATGGTTAGCGCGAAAGGCTTAAAATACGGCAGCGAAAACACCAAAGAATTGCTTTACACAACGTCGGAAGAACGCATCAAAGCCGTTCAAATTTTCGGCAGCGATCCAGATATTATGCGCTTGGCATGCGAAAGCGAAGATCTTGCGCCTTTTGATATCGTTGATATCAATATGGGCTGTCCCGTACCCAAAATTTATAAAAACGGCGAGGGAAGCGCCTTGCTTGAAAAGCCCGCGTTAGCGGAAAAAATCGTTTCCGAATGTGTAAAAAGCGGAAAGACGGTTACCGTTAAATTCCGTATCGGCATTACGGACAAAAATTTAATTACGGCAGACTTTGCCAAGCGTATGGAAGGCGCGGGCGCAAGCCTGATTTCCATTCACGGCAGAACAAAGGATAAAATTTATGCGGGCGAGGTAAATTTTGCCCAGATTGAAGAAGCGAAAAAGAGTGTTCAAATCCCCGTCATTGCAAACGGCGGCGTGTTTTCTTTGGAAGACGCTAACGAGCTAATGGATAAGACGGGCGCGGACGGAATTATGGTTGCAAGGGCGGCGCTGACCGACCCGCAAATTTTCTGTTTACTCACGCAAACGCCGACGGAAAACAAGCTGTCTATGTTCGAAAAACAGTTAAAATGGACGGGGCAGGTATTCGACGAACGTTTTACAGCTGTCTTTATGCGCAAGATGGCGGCGTTCTATGTAAAGGGAATGCGCGGTGCGGCGGCAACAAAAGAACGGCTATTCAAAGCGCAAACGCCCGAAGAAGTACTGAATATCGCACGCGATATCTTTGCCGAAAACTAATTTTTTAATTCGATTATCATAATAGACAAAGCGGAGAGATAAACTCCGCTTTCTTTTTGCCTAAATTTCGCCAACGGTGGTGGAGACGGTAAATTCCCTATCGGTAGTCAAATCAAGCAAAATACCCCTAAAAGAAAGCGAAAAAAGGCAAATTTGCGATAATTCTTTAAAAACTTTCTTTCAAACGCTGTACATTTATAAAAAAGTATGTTATAATAAGATTGTAAAATAATGTCTATCCCTTTTTAAAGGGATAGCAAACAAGGAGTCAAAGGTAAAATGACGGAAAAAGAACAGATTACGGAAGTTGAAGTCGGCTTACAGTCTCAGGCAGAAAGCGCGCCTGTGGAAAGGGAGAAAGTAGAAGGGGAATACGGCGCAGAGCAAATTCAAGTTTTGGACGGGCTCGAACATATCCGTAAGCGTCCTGGCATGTATATTTCTTCGACAGATGCAAAGGGCTTGCACCACTTAGTACACGAAGTTGTAGATAACTCTATCGACGAAGCGTTGGCAGGATATTGTACGCATATCGAAGTAACGCTTAATCCCGACGGCAGCTGTACGGTAGAAGATAACGGGCGTGGTATTCCTACGGGTGTACACCCCAAAGAAGGCATTTCCACGCTTGAAGTTGTATTCACCAAAGTCAACGCAGGCGGTAAATTCGGCGGAGATTCCGGTTATAAAGTATCCAGCGGTTTGCACGGCGTCGGCGTTAAAGCGGTAAACGCGCTTTCCGAATGGTTAGAAGCGGAAGTTTATCAAAACGGCCACGTCTATAAACAAGTATATAACCGCGGTGTGCCTCAACGTTCCGTACAAATCGTAGGCGACTCGGATAAAACGGGTACGAAAGTAACCTTTATGCCCGACGAAGAAATCTTTGAAACGACGCTGTTCAATTACGATACCTTAAAGGGCAGACTCCGCGAATTAGCATACTTGAATAAAGGTCTTCGTATCACGTTGGAAGACACCCGTCCCGAAAAGGAAAGAAAAGACTCCTTCTGCTACGAAGGCGGTATCCGTTCGTTTGTAGAAGAACTCAATAAAAACCACGCAGAGCTTTTGTTCCCCCAAGCCGTTTACTTTGAAGAACAGGAAGGGGATACCGTTTGCGAAGTAGCTATTCAATACAACGATACGTATAACGAAGTTATTTACAGCTACGCAAATAACGTCAACACGATTGACGGCGGTACGCACGTAGAAGGCTTGAAGATGGCGCTTACCAAGGTTATCAACGAAGCGGGCAGAAAGCTTAACGTATTAAAGGATAGCGATAAACTCACGGGCGAAGACGTGCGTGAAGGCATTACGGCAGTTGTTTCCGTAAAGCTTATCAACGCACAATTCGAATCGCAGACGAAGGATAAGCTCAATAACAGCCATATCCGTACGTTTGTAAACAAGTGCGTTACCGAACACATGAGTACTTTCTTAGAAGAAAATCCCGCCGTTGCAAGAGAGCTTGTGCTTCGTTGTATCACGGCACAAAAAGCGAGAGACGCGGCTAGAAGCGCAAGAGAATTGACAAGAAGAAAGGGGATTTTAGAAAACTCCACCTTGCCCGGCAAGCTTGCGGACTGCTCGGATAAGCGCAGTGAACTTTGCGAAATTTATATCGTAGAGGGCGACTCGGCAGGCGGTACGGCAAAGCAAGGCCGCGACAGACGCTTCCAAGCAATTTTGCCTCTTCGCGGTAAAATTTTGAACGTAGAAAAAGTGCGTTTAAACCGTGTACTCGAAAACGAAGAAATTAAATCTATGATTACGGCGTTTGGCTGCGGTATCTTAGACGATTTCGACGAAAGCAAGCTTAGATACGATAGAATTATCTCCATGACCGACGCCGACGTAGACGGCGCGCATATCCGTATCTTGTTATATACCTTCTTATTTAGATATATGCGTCCGCTTATCGAACACGGCCACGTATACGCGGCAAAACCGCCCCTTTACAAAGCAACGTGCAAGGGCAACGTAGACTATTTATACTCGGAAGAAGAAAAACTTGAATACGACAAAAACGCACCCGGTAAAGTAGAATACCAACGCTATAAAGGCTTGGGCGAAATGAGTAAGGATCAGCTTTGGGATACGACCATGAACCCTGCAACGCGTACGCTTATCCGCGTAACCATGAAGGACGCAGCGGAAGCAGACCAAATGTTTACGATGCTCATGGGTGAAAGCCCCGAACTCCGCCGTAAGTTTATCGAAGAAAACGCATCTTTGGTAACCGACTTAGACGTATGATTTTGATAGGAGAGAAAAACAATGGCTAAAAAAGAAACCAGCCCCGAATTAACGGAGGAATTTAAGAAAACACTCGCCATGACGAAACTGCTCGACGTCGAAGTTGACGACGAGTTAAAGCGTTCGTTTATCGCATACGCTATGGCGGTTAATAAATCGAGAGCAATCCCCGCCGTGCGCGACGGTTTAAAACCCGTTCACAGAAGAATTTTATTCTCCATGCACGAAATGGGGCTTTACAACGATAAAGCGTATCGTAAATGCGCTCGTATCGCCGGCGACTGTATGGGTAAATACCATCCCCACGGCGACAGCTCGGTATACGACGCGCTCGTACGTTTAGCGCAAGAATTTACCATCAGCTTCCCGCTTGTAGACGGGCACGGTAACTTTGGTTCGGTAGACGGCGACAGCGCCGCTGCAATGCGTTACACCGAAGCAAGACTTACCAAGCTCGCTTCGGAAATGCTGAAAGACTTGGATAAAGAAACGGTAGATTTCATTCCCAACTTCGACGGCAGCGAAGAAGAACCCACCGTATTGCCTGCAAGATATCCCAACTTGCTTGTCAACGGTTCGGACGGTATCGCCGTAGGTATGGCGACGAACATTCCTCCCCATAACCTCGCCGAAGTAATCGACGGTACGATTGCCATGATTGACAACCCCGAAATCACGGTAGACGAATTGATGGAATACGTACCCGCGCCCGACTTCCCTACCGGTGGTATTATCATGGGCAGAAGCGGTATCAGAAAGGCATATAGAACGGGTCAAGGCAACCTTGTCATTCGCTCCAAATGCGAAATCGAAGAATACGGTACGGGCGGTAATACCCGTTCGCGCATTATCGTAACGGAAATCCCTTACCAAGTAAATAAAGCAATGCTTATTAAAACCATGGCAGACATGGTAAGAGATAAGCGCTTAGAAGGCATTTCGGATATCCGCGACGAATCGGATAGAGACGGTATGCGTATCGTAATCGGGTGCAAAAAGGACGCAAACGCACAAGTTGTACTCAACACGCTGTATAAAAAGACCAAATTACAAATTTCAGATGGTATCATCTTGCTCGCGCTCGTTGAAAACGGCACGGAACCCAAGAACTTAAACCTTCGCGAAATTTTGTATCATTATTTGCAACACCAAAAAGAAGTTATCACCCGCCGTACCCGTTACGAACTCAACAAAACGGAAGAACGCGCGCACCTTATCGCAGGCTTAGTACTCGCGCTTGCAAATATTGACGAAGTTATCAAAATTATCAAAACGTCGGCTGACAGAGGCGCGGCAATCGCAGGCTTGACGGGCGCGTTTGAATTAGACGAAAAACAAGCTATCGCAATTTTGGAAATGCGTTTGCAACGCTTAACTTCTTTGGAAGTAGAAAAGCTTAAGGAAGAGTTAGTTGCGCTCCAAAATACGATTGCAGACTTAAAGGACATTCTCGCAAACGAATGGCGTGTTATGCAAATTATCAGAGCGGACTTAACGGAAATCAAAAGCAAATATCCTTCGCCTAGAAAGACGGAAATTTCCGTGGATTACGGCTCGATTGACGACGAAGACCTTATCGAAAGAGAAGACGTGGTTATTTCGCTTACCCACTCTGGTTATATCAAGCGTTTGCCTGTTGCCGAATACAAGGCGCAAGGCAGAGGCGGAAGAGGTATTACGGCGCACAGACCTAAGGATGAAGACTACGTTGAAAAAATGTTCGTAGCTTGCACGCACGATCCTATCTTGCTCTTCTCGTCGAAAGGTAAGGTATATTCGATTAAGGGCTACGAAATTCCCGAAGCAAACCGTACGGCAAGAGGTAGAGCGGTGGTAAATATTGTTCAGCTTGATCCGGGCGAAAAGGTAGAAACGGTATTGCCTATGCGCGAAGACGGTGCCGGCTATCTCGTAATGGCAACCAAGAAAGGCTTAATCAAGAAAACGGCTACCAGCGAATTTGCGCGTATCGCAAGAAACGGTAAAATCGCTATTAGCTTGACGGAAGACGACCAATTGATGTCCGTTCAATTCGCAACGGGCGAAGACGAAATCTTGGTAGCGTCCAAGGCAGGTAAGTGTATTCACTTCTCCGAAAACGACGTTCGTCCTACGGGCAGAGGCTCGCAAGGTGTTCGCGCTATTATGCTGGACAAGGAAGACGAGCTGGTAGATATGCTTATTGTAGATAAGACGCAAGACATCTTCACGTTGACGTCTAACGGTTATGGTAAGCGTTCGTCTATTGACGATTACAGATTGCAAAGCCGCGGCGGTAAAGGTATCAAAGCGGGTGTATTCAACGACAAGACGGGCTATCTTGTCAATATGAAGATGGTAACGGACGATAACGATATTATGATTATCACGACGGGCGGTACGATTATCCGTATGCACGCAGACACCATTTCCCGTATCGGCAGAACGACGCGCGGCGTGCGTGTAATGAACGTAAAAGACAGCTTAGTGGCAACGGTAGACGTAACCGAACGCGACGACGAAGCAGAAACGCAAGCACCCGAAGAAACGGCGGCGGATTTATCCCCTGAAGAATTAGCAGAAGGCGTAGAAAACGAAGTAGTAGAAGAAACGACGGAAACTGCTTCTGAAGAGTAACAAGAAAAAAAGAGAATTAGGCTAGACCTAATTCTCTTTTTGTTATATAAAATGCTTGATATTATTCGAGATATGGAATATAATATAACTATACTTTGTAAGGTAGGAGTTTAATATGATTCAATATATGTCGGCAAGAGAAGCTGCAGAAAAATGGAACATTTCTCAAAGAAGAGTATCTATTCTTTGTTCAGAAAATAGGATTCCCAACGTTGCAATGCTTGGAAATATGTGGTTGATTCCTCGTGATGCACAAAAGCCTGAAGATGCAAGAATGAAGAAAAAAGTTGTAACAAAGGAAGAAAATACACACCCTTTTATAAAATGGGCAGGGGGGAAAGGTCAAATATTAGACGTGCTAAAAGCAAATTTGCCTGAAGGTATTGGGGATAGAATTACCAAATATGCCGAGCCGTTTGTGGGTGGCGGCGCACTTTTATTTGCTCTTTTAAATGAATACACTTTTGAAGAAGTATATATAAACGACAATAATAAAGAACTGATGAACGCGTTTTCCGTTATAAAAACGGATTGTGAGAATTTAATTGAGTTTTTGTACCAATTACAAGAAGAATATATAAATAGAACTATTGAAGAACAGCAGGAGTATTATTATCAAAAACGAGATTTGTTTAATGAGGTTTTATTGTCGCCGGAAACAAGCGTATTGAAAGCGGCTTTATTTATTTTTATCAACAAAACGTGTTTTAACGGATTGTATCGTGTTAATAAATCGGGAAAGTTTAACGTTCCTGCGGGCAAATATAAAAATCCGTTAATTTGCGATGAAAAAAATTTAATAAAGATTTCTAAAAAATTGCAAAATGTAACGATTCGCTGTTGCGATTATCATGACGCTGAAAACTTTGCCGACGAAAATACTTTGGTTTATTTTGATCCGCCTTACCGGCCATTGAATGTTACTTCTGCTTTTACGTCTTATACCGAAAATCAATTTACTGATAAAGATCAAATAGAGCTTGCGAATTTTTATAAAAGGTTATCGGATAACGGAGTTAAGGTTTTGTTAAGCAATTCCGATCCGCACAATGTTGATTTTGATGATAATTTCTTTGATGATTTGTATGCGGGATTTGAAATACAACGTATTACGGCTACTAGAATGATAAACAGTAAAGCGGAAAAACGTGGAAACGTTACTGAACTTTTGATTAAAAATTACTAAAGGAGAAATACAAATGATAAAAAGCGGAAAAGGCGGGGGGAATACTCGAACGGGATTGGTTTTTGAAGGAAAAACAGATTTATCGACATTTTTGAGTCAACAACCACATTATAGCATTAGCGGACATGATGTTTATTATAACGAGAATAAAGTAGCAGAAGTCTATAAAAAATATAATTTTTACAGTGTTTTTTTAACGAAATTAAATATCAATTGGAAAAACTATATATCAAAAAGATTATTGCCTGATGATAGTATTTTTGTATTATTAAACAATAAGCTTTTTATAATTGAATGTAAACATCAAGAAGTTGCAGGATCGGTTGATGAGAAATTACAAACCTGTGATTTTAAAAAGAGGCAATATAAAAAATTAATGGCCCCGGCAAATATAGATGTTGAATATATTTATTTGTTGGATGATTGGTTTAGAAAAGAACAATATAAAGATGTGTTAAATTATATTCATTCTGTTGGTTGCGATTACTATTTTGAATATATACCTCTCCAACGTTTAGGATTACCTGTTCCAACTGAATTGATAGAAGATTAATATGAAAAAGAAAGAAAAAAAAGAAAAGTGGAATCCAGATAATTTTGAATTAGAAACAAATACTGTTTGGAGTTTCCCAAATCGCGGGAAGTGGGCGACACACGACGCAAAATGGCGCGGTAATTGGTCGCCGTATATTCCACGTAATGTTATCATGCGTTATTCATCTGAAGGGGATACCGTTTTAGATCAATTTGTGGGCGGTGGTACAACTGCCGTTGAAGCGAAACTAACAAAGCGAAATTTTATTGGCGTTGATATAAATCCCGTAGCAATAGAACGGTCTATGGAAAAATGTAATTTTGGGTACGATTCTCCATCGGAAATTACGTTTATACTTGGCGATGCTCGCAAATTGGATTTATCGGACGAATCGGTGGACTTAGTTTGTACGCACCCACCTTATGCGGATATTATTCAATATAGCGAAGATATTGATGGCGATTTATCTCACTTAAAAATGAAAGAATTTTTATGCGAAATGGGAAAGGTGGCAGACGAAGCCTATCGTGTATTAAAAAAAGGGAAATTTTGCGCGATTCTTATGGGTGATACGCGCAAAAATGGTATGGTTCAGCCGTTAGGATTTGAAACAATGCGCCTTTTTGAATTGGCAGGCTTTAAAACGAAAGAAATTATTATTAAAGAACAGCATAATTGTAAGGCAACAGGCTTTTGGAAAACAAATAGTATAAAGCATAATTTTTTGCTTTTAGCGCACGAATATCTATTTATTTTTAAGAAGTAATATAAAAAATCAGGCTTCAATTAAAGCCTGATTTTTTTAATTCGTTTGAAATTAACTATCCACAGGGTTCATCATATCAAACAGCCTTATCAAAACGTCGGAAATAGGGATTGCCGCTTGTACGATAATAATAATCATCAAAATTTGCGGTAAGGTAAATTGCAAACTGCTCCAACCGCTAAACACAATGTCGCCTAAAACAGGCACGGAAATTACCAAACAGCACAACCCCATCGAACCGATAAAGATAATCGAACGCAGTACGTTAAACGGCTGACAAATTCTAAACAGCATTACAAGCCCCGTAAACGTTAGCGCCAACATCATTAAAGCGTTGTATTCATTAGTATCTGCACCTTCCGCGGTAATCAGCCCCATACCTTCGGAAATTCCCGTTTTATGCACGATATACAGCGATAAAATCCCGATGGCCATTGTAATAGAGCCCGGTAGCGCCCTGCTTAAAACGTAGGGGATAAACTTGCCTTTGACGCGGTTGGTATTCGGCTGTACCGAAAGTGCGAAAGAGGGGATGGCAGAAACGAGCAACTCAAACATCATCATATTGTTTGTTGTGAAGAAGTACGCGCTGCTCAGCGAGATGCAAGTGATAGCAAGGAACAAAATCAAAAACGTCTTCATAATGTACAGCGAAGCCGAGTTTTTGATGTTGTTAATAACCCGCCGCCCTTCGTTTACGATATGCGGCATCGAGCCGAAATTGTTATCCTGCAACACAAGGTTTGAGATATTTCTCGCCGCTTCGCTGCCCGACGCAACGGATACGGCGCAGTCGGCTTCTTTCATTGCCAAAATATCGTTAACGCCGTCGCCCGTCATGGCAACGGTATTGCCTGCTTTTTTAATCGCGCGGATTAAGATAGCTTTTTGCTCGGGGGTAACGCGGCCAAACACCGTGTATTCTTTGGCTGCGGTTTCTACTTCAATATCCGACAAGCCTTCCAACGAGATGAAATGCGACGCGTTGCGGATACCCGCGCGTCTAGCCACTTCGGAAACGGTTACGGGGTTATCCCCCGAAATAACCTTTACGTCCACGTCGTTTTCTTTAAACCATTTAATCGTTTCAATAGCGTCGGGACGGATATTATCTGAAAGCGTAATTAAAGCGATAGGTCTAAACCCGCCAGGTGCTTTATCTCCCGAAATTTGTCCCGTAGAATGCGCCACTACCAGTACGCGCAAGCCCATTTGCGCATATTGCTTAATAATTTTTTCCACACGGATAGGCATGGGCTTTAATACGAATTCAGGAGCACCCAGCGCAAACGTTCCGTTTTCGCCAAAGGATACGGCGGAGAACTTTCTCGCCGACGAGAAGGGCATTGTCGCTGTCGCATGCAACGCGCTGGAATGCCCAAATCTATCGTTTAACGCAATGGAAGTTTGGTTATTATCATCCAGCGACGCCAACATAGAGCCTAAAATATCATCTAACGAATAGCCCGTGTTATTGTTCAACAGCAAGCAGTCGCTTACCTTCATGCGCCCGTCTGTAATCGTACCCGTTTTATCAAGGCAAAGCACGTTGACGCGCGCTAGCATTTCCAGCGAATACATATCTTGTACAAGGGTGTTATACTTCGCAAGACGAATGATACCCAAGGACAAAGCAACGGTGGTAAGCAGTAACAAGCCCGACGGAATCATACCGATAACAACCGAACAGGTTTTTTGTATCGCCGTGTTCAAGTTCGGGTCGCTGCCAGCAAACAATGCGGCGAAGAACCCGCCGTGGCTGGAAAAATCAATGTCCGTTACGTTTGCAATATTACGATAGTTAGTAAAGAACATAAAAATTGCAACGGGGACAATTGCAAACCCGATAATCTTGATAAACAAGGTGATAGAGTTCATAATTTCCGAGTTTGGACGCTTATACTTTTTCGCGCGTGCCGTCAATTTGTTGATATACGTTTCGTCGCCGATTTTATCTACGCGTACCGCAATACTGCCGCTTGCGACAAACGAACCTGCAAATACTTGCTCTCCCGGTTCTTTTTTAATGGGAACGGATTCCCCCGTCAAAAGCGCTTCGTTAAATTCAGCCGAGCCGTCCAGCGCGATACAGTCTGCGGGGACTTGCTGTCCTGCGGAAAGGATTAAAATATCGTCGATAACGATTTCCGTAACCGCAATTTCTTTGCGTTTTCCGCCTCGGATAACCTTGGCGGTAGGGGAAGAGAGAATGGACAGCTTGTCGATTTTCTTCTTCGCGCGGATTTCTTGCACAATCCCTACAATGACGTTAATCCCAAAGATAAACACGAAAGTGAATTGCGCAAATTCCGCCCTTGCAAGCAATAGCGCGATAACGGCAAGGATACAAAGCAAGTTAAAGAAAGTAAAAATATTTCCAAAGAAAATACTCTTATACGACTTAGAATATTTTTTTGTCGTTTTATTCACTAAGCCTTGTGCGATACGCTCGTCCACTTGCGTTTGTGAAAGCCCAACGCTTGCCGAGGGATTAAAACGCTGTATTTCGACAGGCGTTGGCTTTTTCGATTTATTCTTTTTTGATTTTGTCTCTTTTACTTTCGGAAAAAGCTCTTGAAACTTTCTATCTTGTTTTTCTTCTTCCGAAATATATTTAGGTTGTTTATTGTTTTTGTTGGAATTCATACTAACTCCTTATTTCTTCGTCTTTAGACGAAATACATTCTTATTATAGCACAGCATTTTCAAAAACACAAGTTTTTTACGAAAATTTCGTTGGATTTTGCTTGCCTTTTAATTGCAATTCGGCAAAAAAAGTTGTATAATAAGTATGATAAAGTAAAAAATGAGGTGCCACTATGATTGATATCAATCTTATTAGAACCAATCCAGAGCTTGTAAAAGAAAATATTAAAAGAAAATTCCAAGATAAAAAATTGCCCCTTGTAGACGAAGTGTTAGAGCTTGACGTAAAACGCCGTGCATTGATTGCGGAAGGCGACACGTTGCGTTCGGCAAGAAACACCCTTTCTAAACAAGTTGGTATGTTGATGAAAGCAGGCGACAAAGAGGGCGCAGAAAAAATTAAAGCGCAAGTAAAAGCGGACGCTGATAGATTGCTTGCAATCGAAAAGGAAGCGGAAGAAGTAGAAACGGCGCTTAAAAAAGCAATGATGGCAATCCCCAACATTATCGCCGACGACGTTCCCGTAGGGAAAGACGATTCCGAAAACGTCGAGCTTGCTCGCTTTGGCGAAGCAAAAGAATCGGATTTTGAAATCCCTTACCACCTTGACATTTTAGAAAATCTCGATGGTATCGACGTTGATTCCGCCCGCCGTACTTCCGGCCAAGGCTTCTACTACTTGACAGGGGATATCGCAAGATTGCACTCTGCGGTATTAAGCTACGCAAGAGATTTCATGATCGACAAAGGCTTCACCTACGTCATTCCCCCTTACATGATTCACGGCGACGTTGTTTCCGGGGTTATGAGCTTTGACGAAATGGAAAATATGATGTACAAAATCGAAGGGGAAGACTTATACCTTATCGGTACGTCCGAGCATTCCATGATCGGCAGATTTATGGGTCAAATTATCGACGGTGCAAAGCTTCCTTTAACGCTTACCAGCTATTCGCCTTGCTTCCGTAAAGAAAAGGGCGCACACGGTATCGAAGAACGCGGTATTTACCGTATTCATCAATTCGAAAAGCAAGAAATGATCGTCGTTTGTAAACCTGAAGAAAGCAACGACTGGTACGAAAAGCTTTGGTATTACACCGTTGAATTGTTCCGCTCCCTTGAAATCCCCGTAAGACAGCTTGGCTGCTGCTCGGGCGACTTGGCAGACTTGAAGTATAAGAGCTGCGACGTAGAAGCATGGAGCCCCCGTCAAAAGAAATTCTTTGAAGTTGGTTCGTGCTCGAACTTGACGGACGCACAAGCAAGACGTCTTTCCATTCGTTATAAAGACAGCGACGGCAAGATAAAGCTTGCGCACACCTTAAACAACACGGTAGTGGCTCCCCCCCGTATGTTGATTGCATTTGTTGAAAATCATTTGCAAGCAGACGGCAGCGTACGTATCCCCGAAGCGTTGCGCGCTTATATGGGCGGGAAGAGCGTAATCGTTCCGAAGAACTAATTGCTTGCAAACAAGCTAAATGTGTATATACTACGCAATACTTCGTTGCGGTCCGCGTTCTCTAGCTCGTGTACGTCTATGTACATTCCCTCGGGTGTTCCGCATTTTAACGTAAGTCAATGCGAAATTCGCTCTTAAAAATCACAACAAAAAATACAGGCAGGTATGCGTTCAACGCATACCTGCCTGTTTCATTTAACTCAAATTCAGTTAGGAAATATGGATATTATCCAAATAGAATACGCACGGTTGGCTTTCGTCCGCTTCTACGTTATTAAATACAATGCCAAATTGTGTGGCATCCATTAAATAGTGCTCTGTAAACAAACTATCGAGTTGAGCGGTAATGCGTACCCATCCGTTACTTAAAACAGTTTTTGTATATAAGCAATTAGGGATATTTTCGTCCGTAGGCGTATTATTAAACATAGGCTCGGGCGATTTATTTGTGGCGTTGTCCAGTATCAAGGTAGAGCAATAACCTTCACAGTTCTCTACCTTTACGTCAAAGGAAATCGTTTTGCCTCTCATGTCCGCAAATTCTTGTTCGTAAATAGTGGTGAAATCAAGCAATACCACGCACCAAATTTGGTTTGCGCCGCTTTGTGTATAAGCATCCGCGCCTACGTGGCTAAACGTACCCTTGATAGAGGAAGTACTGTTTTCGGAAACAATGAAAAATTCGTCTTCCAAGATTGCTGTTGTTGTATAAGGCGCAATTTCAGATGAGTACAAATACGCTAACGCCGCGTAATCGCCGTCATCAATAGGAGCGCGCGTGGAGCAAACGGGACAAATACCAAATTCGTCAAAATAGTGTTTGCGGATATCGACGGAGGAGAGATAACTAACGTTGCATTTTACACAAGTATTCTCGTTTATTCCGTACGATTGACAAGTGGGCTCTGCGATAATTGTTGAAGTCCAGTTATGAAAACAAATTTCTTCTGATGACCAAGCGCCCGTATATTTTTGCGCAAGTTTAAAAATATCCTCCCAATTTTGCTGTTTGTCTATTTCCGTTTGTCCGGGGAGATAGCTATCAATGTGTTTATTATAGAAATCGGTTATCAGCTCGTGGCGCAACCATATCATTTGTAAATCCGGAACTTCTCCGTAAATATCCATATAAATCATCAACGCGCCGACAAGCCCCGAAAGGATACTCGGGTGCCAGCCGTCCACTTGGTCGTTTAAGTTGGTTGCGGTATAGCCCTTGGTTTTTAACTCTTTAATTGCCGCGCGCCAGTTTACCAAATCCAAACCCAGTTTCTTTGCGGCAACAATGCCGGCTTCCGTTTCGTTTTCAGCGGGATAAATTTTAAGTTCGGTGTTCGGGCTGCGTTCGTGCATAGTCCTTGCAAAATCGTTAAAAGCCAACGCGTCGCCAAGCGAATAGAAATCTTGCACGTATACAAGGTCGGGCGTGTACGTGCCGTCCATATAACCATTTTCGCCGAAGGCTTTTTCGTACTGGTCGGGAATTCTCCCGCCTGACGTCCAATCAAAGCTAACGTCTAAATTTCCGCCAAGGATTTGTAACCAAGCCGCCGTTTGCGAATAATAAATAAAGCTGTTGCCAACGATTTTAACGGTTAAGCGCTTTTCATAAGAATAATACCCCGTAGGGTTATAAGCGTTTTTAAACCAAGGCAAGTCGCCTTCTTGCACGGAAACGTTATCAATATAAAATACCGAATTTTCTTCTTCGTTGCAATTTACGTTGCTAAACACTAAGGAGAAAGATTGTATTTGAGAAATTACTTCGCTGTCGTATAAATATTCTGGGTAAACACAAATACGCACCCATCCGTTTGATAAAGAGGTTTTTACAGTGCCGTTTTCAAGTTCGCCGTCCTGTGCTTGTATATTAAAAGCGTATTCCGTTTGTTTTTGTCCGTTTGCGTCCGTAACGAAAAGGGAAGGAGTGTTTTGACAATTCTCAATTTTCAAATCAAAGGAAATAACCTTTCCTGTTAAGTTTTGACTTGTCCCCAAATACGCTTGCAAATCAAAGCCAACAGCCGTCCAAATTTGATGCCCGCCCATTTCCGTGTAAGCTTCGCCCATGCGATAGTTAAACACGCCTTTGATAGCGGAAGTACTGTTGTCGGAAATGCATTCGTTTTGTAAAGCCAAATCCGAAACCGCCATCCAGTTGTTGATAATTTTCGACGAAGCATACGTCAAATCGCTAAGGTCGTTTTTATCGGGTACGATACGCGTTTGACTGCACGAATTACAACTGCCGTCAAAATCATCATCATAAACGTGGTCGGGCACTTCGCGCGTTGCACTGCAAAGGTTGCACGTTGTATCGCAGTCGTTGTCATAACTATGGGGCACAGTGCGTTCGTCATTGCAAACGTTGCAAGTTGTGTCGCAATCGTCGTCGTAAGTATGGGTATGAGCAATCGTACGCTCTTCATTGCAAACGTTGCAGGTTGCGTCAAAATCATCATCATAAACGTGGTCGGGAACTTCGCGTTCTTTATGACAAACGTTACAAGTTGTATCACAATCGTTGTCGTATTTATGCGTAATATTTCGTTTTACCAAGCAAATATTGCACGTTGTATCGCAGGAGTTATCATAAACATGGTCAGGCGTTTCTCTAATCGAACTGCACAAGTTGCACATATCGTCGCACGCATTATCATAGCTATGCGGAGCCACTCGTTTCGTTTGGCAAACCTTGCAAAGAATATCGCAGTCGTTATCGTACACGTGGTCGGGAACGTCGCGCTCTTCATTGCAAAGGTTACAAATTACGTCGCAGGCGTTGTCGTACTGATGCGAACAAACCTCGTTAGGCTGATTGTTTTCCGATTGCGCGTCGGAAGAGGAATTGCCGTTATTATTACATGCCGAAAAAATAGTTACGGCGAAAAACGCACTAAGCAAAATGCCTAAAACTTTTTTTGATGTACGTTTCATAAAAAACTCCTTTGATATACTATTCATAGTATATCATTGGGGGGTGGTACTGTCAATACTTTTTTTGATTTTTATAAAGCAGACGTAGAAAATCTTTGCCTTTTTTGTCGGTTTATGCTATAATATGCAAGATAAAAAAACAAAAGCGGTAGTTATGAAATATTTATTTTTTGATATTGAATGTTCGGTAGTTTCGAAAACGCAGGCGAAAATTTGCGCGTTTGGATATTGCTTGACGGACGAAAAATTTAATGTTTTGGAAAAGGAAGATATTCTTATAAATCCTAAAGGAAGCTTTCATTTGACGGATAGAAATGGTACGCAAGGACTGGTATTGCCTTATGAGTATGATAAGTTTAAAAATTATCCTACGTTTATGGAAGTAAAAGAGAAAATTTATGCGCTTTTACAAGACAAAAATACGTTGGTGGCGGGACACGCGACAATGAATGACGTCAAGTATTTAAACCTTGAAACGCACCGCTTCTCTTTGCCTTCTTTTGTCTTTGAATTTGTAGATACCCAGTTTATTTATATGAACAAAATCGGGGAGTTTCAACGTCAGTTTGGGTTAGGCGTTATTGCAGAAAAATTAGGGGTGCAATTTACGGCGCACAGAGCGGTGGACGACGCATATGCCACCATGAAAATCGCCCAAGCTATGTGTGAAGAAGAGGGGCTTTCTTTACCCGAGTTGCTGGCGAAATATCAAATTTCCGCGGGAAAAATTGAAAACTACGAAATTACACAAATGCAGTCGGTTGCGCATAAAAAATATTTAGCGGAAGCCTTACGGCAAAAGGAAGAACGCGAAAAAAAGCGTGCACATTTTCATAATTTTATCGATAAACAGAAAAGAAAAAGGGCAAAAGACGGCTTGTATAAAGGCGTGAGCGTGTGTTTTTCACACGGGCTTGAATTGCAAACGGAAAGAGCGGAGAAAATTGCCCGTCAGCTCTTTTCCCAAGCGGCTTTTTTCACGTTTAAAGCAGAGGAATGTAATTTGTACGTTTGCGAAGAGCATGAAACGGGGCTCCGAAGAAAAACAGCCGAGCAAAACGGCGCAAAAATTTTAACGCCGGACGAGCTGGAAAGGCGGTTGTTTGATGAGTAATTTGCCCCAAGCGTTTATTGAAAAAATGAAAAGGCAGTTGCCTGAAAGCGAGTGGGCGGATTTTTTTGCCGTCTATGATAAAAAGGCGTATAAAGGGGTGCGCATTAACACCTTAAAATGCAGTGTTGAGCAAGTAAAAAAGTACGTTCAACTCAACCCTGTCCCTGTGGAATGGGAAAAGAATGGCTATTATACCCTTGAAGAGAAGGTGGGCGGAAAACCCGCGCATTTTGCAGGGTTATTTTATTCGCAAGAGCCGTCTGCCATGTGCGCTGCGCCATTGTTGGAAGTAAAGGCGGGGGAAAAGGTATTAGACCTTTGTTCTGCGCCGGGCGGAAAGGGCACGCAGTTGGCTTCGGCAATGCAAGGCGAGGGATTGATTGTACTCAACGAGCCGATTTTTTCGCGGGCGAAAATTTTGTCGCAAAACGTTGAAAGAATGGGGATTGAAAATGCGGTGGTGGTATGCGCTATGCCTAGTGAGCTTTCGCAAAAGCTCCCTGCATATTTTGATAAAATTTTGGTGGACGCGCCTTGCTCTGGGGAAGGAATGTTTCGAAAAAATGCTAAGGAAGCATTAGAGGAATGGAGCGAAGAAAACGTTGCGCTTTGTGCAAAACGGCAAAGCGAAATTTTAGACGAAGCGACAAAAATGTTGAAAGTCGGCGGCCGGTTGGCGTATTCGACCTGTACCTTTGCGTATGAAGAAGATGAGGGGCAGGTATTAGATTATTTACAAAAACACCCCGAAATGAAGCTGATAAAGCAAGAAAAATTGTATCCGCACAAGGTGGCTGGCGAAGGGCATTTTGCCGCACTGTTTGAAAAGACGGACGGAGAAAGCGCGCGTGCGGTAAAAGAGATAAAACCTTGTTGCACTAAAGCGGTTGAAAAGTCGTACCGCGATTTCGAAAAAGGATTTTTTAAGGCGGGGTACGAGCGTTTGCACGAAGTTAACGGCGTTGTGTACTCGTTACCTAAAAGCGTCTTCGATTGGAAGGGGTTGCAAGTACTGCGCGTAGGTGTACGGCTTGGAGAAATGGTTGGCGGACGGTTTGAGCCCTCTCATTCGCTTGCAATGGCGTGCAACGAAAAAAATTGCAAAAACGTATGCTCGTTTGAAAAGGACGATACGCGTGTAGAAAAGTTTTTACGGGGCGAAACGGTAGAAGCAGAAGCAGAGAAGGGCTGGTGTTTGGTTTGCATGGATGGATATCCGATAGGGCTTGGAAAATGCGTAAATGGCATTTTGAAAAACCATATTCCAAAAGCGCTTCGAAAAATGAATTAACAAAATACAGAAACATAAAGGGAATGGGGAGAGCAATTTCGCTCTCCCCATTCCCTTTATGGAGATACTCTTATAAAAAAGCAGGGTTATTAAACTTCAACAAAGACAGGATACAACGTCATATTGCTTGCAATATACGTTAAGTTTGTAAACGCGCCTTGCGTTATGAAATCAGGCTCGGAAGAAGTGTACCAGCCTACAAATTGATACGTTTTATCCGAAACGAAATTGTTAGGCAAGCTTGCTTGCGGTACTTGCGTATTATTGTTGGAATAGAAAGTACCTGCGGATAAGTTAGAGAATCTGTTTCTTGGCGTAACGTCAACGGTTACAAAAGCGTTGTCGATAAGCGCTTCGGTGGAGAAATACACCTCGTACTTTTTATCCGATTGATTGAAGGAGAGAACTTCGCTCCATACGCCGTCTGTTTTACGGTAGAAAATATTAGTTGCCGTATTGTAGAACATATCGCCGTTGATACCGTCGCCCTTTACGTCGCCTTCGTCGTTACGAGGGTTATAACTGCCCGTTAAAAGCGTGTTGGAGCGGGGGAAGGAGAGGACGGTAAGGTCTGTTTGGCCTTCTATTTGAATTTTTAAGATATATTCTTTACCGTCTTCGGACATAGAGCCGACAACCGATTGAATACTATCGCCTTTCTCGCCTCGAGGGATAGTGAACGTGTACGTATCAGCTACTTGGCCATAATAGTTCGTTACAGTGAACGTAAGCTTGATGGCGCCGTCTTCTTCAATGATTTCCGACATAGAGATTTTATCGCCGTCTCTGCCTCTTGGAACGTTGATGGATACGGGAGTTGTATTACCTGCGTAATAAATGAGAATTTTATCGCCGGAAGGGTCTTCTTTAAATTCGATATGGTCAATGCCTTTACCTTCTTCACCGTTTACGCCGTTTTGTCCGTCAATGATGGGGAGTTCCATCTGCGTGCCGTCGGTGTAAGAAATAAGCATAAAGCGTTGGACGGTTTCGCCAACGGTTTTTTCAATGGCTTCGATATTTAAAATGCCGTTGCCTGTGTAGCCGATAGCGCCTTGGACGCCGTCGGGGATTTCAAAATATTCGGGTTCGTATAAATCGTCAACGTAGGTAATGGTGATACCAGTAACTCCCTTTTCTGCGTCGTGGAAAGTGGAGATTTTGTCGATAACTTTGCTGTCGGAGCCGCTAAAACCGCACCCGCCGAAAAGGGAAGCGAGGCTAAGAATACCCGTAAGAGCAAGCGTTAAGAATTTCTTTTTCATAATTATATCCTTTATGTGTTATTGCCGTGAAATGCGGCATTATTATTCGTTGTTGCGAAGTTGAGAAACGTTAGGCGTTTCGCCGTACAAAGCTCCTTCTCCGACCAAACGGAATTGGAAGTTGTCAAAGCCCGTTACGACGGTAACCGTGCGTTGTACTAAACTTTTTACGAAAGAAACGTTGGTAAGCTCTATGTTGCCGTCGCTGGATATGCCTGTGGAAAGATAGCGAGAAATCCAGTCGGGAGAAATGCTGACGTCTATCGGCGTTTGCATATCTTCAAAGGTAACCGTTGAGTAGTTTGCGCCGCCGCCATAGAAGGCAATGGGCACGTTGAGATATGTTTTTCCGTTGTCCTTTACCGCTGCGTTAGTGTTTGCAGCTTGTTGATATAACAGCGTTTTTAAAGGGAAAATATCGTCGATATCAACGCTGCGGCTTTCGCCCAAAAGTTCGTTAGCGACCAAGGAGATATTTTCGTCGATAAGGCCGGATAAATCCATATCGTCTGCCGTTTTATAATCGTAGAACTTGGTTTTTCCTGAAATGGTTAATTGGAAAGGATAGCTTGCACCGGAAACGTTTTTCGGGATTAGAGGTGCAAGAGGTTTGCTTTCCGCGGACGCTTCGCCAAACAGCGTGGAGATGAGCGACGGGGAACCAGAATACAGGAAGGGACCGTTAAAGTAGCTTTCGAGCGCAATGCTTGTAATACCGCTTCGATAAAAGAGAGTGTCTTTTACCGTCATACTGCCTTTATATAAGGTAGAAGCGTCTGCGCCTTGTTGATTGAGTGCGCGTTGAAGCTTTTCTAATGCGATTTTCGTTTGTTGCGCGTTGCCCGTTCCCAGCAGGTATTCGCTGAGAAGTTTATCGCCTGCGGAAATAGTTTCACCGCTTGGAAGGGATAGATAGGCTGAAAGCGAGCTAGTGAAAGCGTTGCCTTCGGCGTCGTTTAAATCGTATAAGGTTTGGGCGTCTAAAGGCATATATTCGTTACAGCCTAACGTCAAAAGGAAGTTGCGCGAGTTGGAAAGCAAGCAATTTTCGATAGTGGCGTTTTGCGCCGAGAAACAACGCAGAACGTTTTTGCCGTTTTGGAGAATGGAATTCTTAACTGTGGCATTGTTGCCTGCAATTTCTAATACCGTGCCGACGGTATCAAGCTCGTTAATGCTGAAACCAAAGTCGCAATTTTTTACATTGACGTCGTTGAATAAGATGTTGTCGCCTTGGATATATACCCCGATATTATCTTGTCCGTACGTGGAAATTAAGGGTAAGTTATTCGGGTCGCCCAGCGTGTAGAAGGGCAGAGGACCGCGGAATAAGTTATCGTCGCGCAGGCGCGGAATGGGTTGATTGTTAACCAAATATTTGTCGTACGGATACGTCAAGTTGTGTAAATTGAGCGTGTAACCGTTGCCGTAAAAATCTTTTTGAATATTTAAGCCGACGTGGATTTGGTCGGAAATGGGTTTATACGATTTGGAATTTGCTTGTGCAAACGCATTCCATTGATCGATATAGTTTTTATTGTAGGTAGTTGTGAACGAATAGATTTCGTTGGCAAACGACCAGCGCTTGCTGTTGACGTCGTAGTTGCCGAATAATTCGACGTTGTCTTGCTTTTTCTGGGGGGCGCCGCCGTTTAATACCAAGTTGCCGTTTGCGTCGCATACGTAGGTGTTGGTAAGCGACTCGAAAGATTTACGAAGAACAACGATTTCGCCTGTTTGCGAACGGTTTGTGCAGTTGAGTAAGTCGTCGTAGGTATATACGTTGACGCCGTCTTGCACAGCCGTAAACGAGTAGTGTGCGGTAATCGGCGTTTCGTCTACAAACGATTGTAAGGTGAAGGACGCGTCGCCTCCGCTTTGTATCGTCATTGTCGAAGTGGCGATATCAAAGGAGATATTATCCGTAATTTGAGGGACGGTTAAGGTCGATTGCAAGGCATCAGGTATGCAACGAATGGTAAATTCGACACTTGCTTGTTGTTTTTTGCCGTCTTTAAAATCGTGCGTGCCATAATAGATGTTTTGATCGATATTATTTTGCGAACTTTGCAGTTTCGTCATAGCGACGATAACGCCTTTGTCGTAAACAATACCCGTCATTCGACGGGAAACGTTGCCCTTTTGGTTGGAGCAGGTGATGGTCGTTTCGCCTTCGGCTTTGGGAATGAGATAATAATTTCCGTTTTCTTCTTTAAGTTGCGCAACCTCTTCATTGTCAATAGACCAAACCAACTCGTTGCCTTCGGCAAGGGGGTATTGGGACGCATTGACCGCGGTTGCACGCAACGGATATTTTGCACCGTCTTCTAATTTGAATACTTCGACGTCTTCGTACGACCATTCGATTGCGGAAATGTCATGGTTGAAGGTTTTAAACGCTACGTTGACCGTGATGACGCCTAGCAAGGAAATAATGAACGGTAAAATTAAGATAATGGCAAGATTTTTCTTCTTCATGTTAATTTACCAGCTCCATATCCAAAAATGCGTCTTGTATTTTGCGTTTAAGATGAATAAATTGGGGCAGAGCAAGCGCTGTGAAAAACAGAAAACCTACAAGACAGGCGAGGAACAACTCTAACCCAAGCAGGCAGCCGACGAGGGCGCCTATGAAAAATAACGTGGGCATTAAGTACGAATATGCCGTACTTGCCGCGGTAGAACGAGTTTTGTAACGCTCGATTTTCAACTCTTCCTTTAAGGAGATTACGTCGAAAGTGAGTAGCAATAAAATGGAGATGAGCGTTGAAAATAAGAAGGTTGTAAACGATACGGTTTCAAATACGAGCAGGATAACTGTCGTGAAAAGTAAGGAGAAAACGGACAGCAAAAAGGGTACGCCGACTTTGATAAGGACTTGCGTGAACACGGACACGGGTAGGGTCTTTATCGTGCGGACGTTGGATTTTTCAATTTGTATATACTCGTTTGCGCCACTGTTGATAATGAGGGTAAAAAACATAATTATCAACATATCGATAAGCGGTATCAGCTCGGGTAAAGCTGCCATATAATAGGAAAATGCGCCCGTGGAGAATACCGAATTAAGCGAATTTAAAATGATATAAACAAGGAAGGGCTGTACGATTAAAAGACCTGTAAACGAGAAAATGTTGGTAGAGTCTTTAAATAAAAGCAACAGTTCCTTTTTTAACAGCGCGCGTTTAGGCCCCACGATTTTAGCAGATGAACGGGGGGTGGTTTTTTTGTCTATAATTTTTACGCTGCGGAAATAATGGAATGCCGCGACGGCTATGGTTAAGCCAAGGACAAAAATGCCTAAAGCAAGTAAAATATAGGGTAAAAATTGGCTGGACGAACCGCTAAAAAAGATGTCGGCATAAAAAATTGCGGGGACAAGGTATTGTCGGGCTGTGGACATGCTTTCAATTGATTCGACGGTGAAAAGCGCGCTGACGTCGTTGTTAACGACTAAATTCATAAAACTAGTGAGTACGGCGTTGTATAAAAAACATGCGCCGAACATAACTAAAATGGAAATGATAAATTGTAAGAGGGTGTGTTTTTTTAAAAACTCCCCTGCAATTTTTAAGGGGTAAACCAAAAATAAAGCGATTCCCGCTTCGAAAAAGAAGGAGAAAACGGGGTAGAAAAAGCCTGTGTAATAGAAAATAGAGGATTTCCCTACAATGTCTCCGTAAGAAACGATTAACGGGTAAATAAGAAGCAGAGAAGTGAATACATGAGAAAGAAATAAGAAAATTAGCTTAGAAAGGACGATTTGCCCGTTGGAAATGGGGCGGATAATTAACTGTTCGGTGTCCTTATCGTTGAAAAATAACTTGTTGGCTTGCACCGTGTCTAACAAAATGATGATGCAGGAAACAATGAATAAAAAGAAGGTCAAAAAAGGGATGGTTGCGTTATCATACGTTCGAAGCTTTTTTAAAATCGTCGAAAAGATAAACGTTTCAATCACCAAAAAGACGGCAAAAAGCAACACGCCTGCAATTGCCGAAAATATATTCTTTTTTAGACTGTCTTTTCCTGCAAACAGCAGTTTGAAGTCTTTAAGCAACAAGTTTAACATAAAAATTCCTTAATTTCCGTAGGTATCGATAAAGAGTTTGGGAAGCTGTAAGCGTTTATTGGGGTCGCGGTTTAAATCGAACACAGTAGCGATAACCCCGTCGTTGATGATAGCGACTTTATCGCAGATTTTTGCAATCAATTCGATATTATGCGACGTAACAAACACCGTTTTGCCATGGTTGGCGTATTCGCGCATCATTTTTTTGAGCTCTTCTTGCGCCATAATGTCTAAGCCGACTGTCGGTTCGTCTAAAATCCAAACGTTTGGATTGTGCATAAGGCTTGCTACTAAGCAGAGCTTTTGCTTCATACCGTGCGAATAACCGGAAACGTGGTGGGCGAGCTCGGTAACGTCTAATTTTAATCTTCCGCAAAGATAGCGGTAGGATTTGATGAATTCTTCTTCGCTTAATTTATAGATGCTGGCAACGAATTCTAAATAGTCGTAGCCGGTCATCACTTCGTAGCAGGTGGGTTCGCTGGCGACATAGCCGTAAGAGTATTTTGCTTCTAACGGCTCACTTTTGATGTCGTAGCCGCCGACGGTAATTTCGCCAGATTGAAAGCGTTTTGCACCGATTATACAGTCGATGGTCGTCGATTTACCCGCGCCGTTTTTTCCTAAAAAGCCAAACAGTTCGCCTGGACGGACGTCTAACGATAAGCCCTTTAAAACGTGTTTTGGACCGTAGGATTTATGTAGGTCTCGAATTTGAATAGCAAATTCTAATTCGTCAGACGGATTGCTTACGGTTTGGGTGGTTGTATTTTCCATAACCCAGCCTCCTTATTTTTAGGCACTAAGCGCATGCGCGCTTCGGGATGTTTGCTTGCCAAAGGTACGTTGATTGCGCCTTTGAGATTGAGAAACCAAATACAGTCTTTTTGTTTTTCGTCCGAGTAGAAAACGTATTCTGCTTTACAGTCGGAACACAAGAATCTTCCTTCTTCGAGCTGTACGCTGCGACTTTTGCAAACTGGGCAAAAAGAAGAATAGAGCTGAACGTCCGCTTTCGCGTGGCTAAGACGCGCTTGCAGGTAAAAGTCTGCGAGCTCTTGCTCGGAAAAGACGTTGTCGAATACGGGAGTAACCGCATTGTAAGTGATGTGCGCGACGTTCCAAAGAGAAATTGCTGATTTTGACGTGAAAGGAAGATTGTCAAGCTCGGTAGGGGAAACGTCGGAGAAAGACGCCGCCGACGAAAGCAACAATAAATGAGAGGCTTGGTTTAACGAGCCTGTTTCGGCAAAATGGTGCAAGATGGTAAGGGTAAAGCCTTGTTCCTCTTGATAAGGGGATAACGTAACATCAAACTGTTTCGACGTAAACTGCAGGGTTTTGACACGGAATTGACCGTTGGCGTTGACGCCAAGCGGATAATTTTCCTTTAAGGCAAAGCCATGCTTTTTAAGCGCTTTGAGTAACAGTACCAAATGATACGTTTGTAAATCGTACATCAGCGCTTGTTTGTCCGTGTAAGTGATCAGCGTGCGGTAAAATTTGAAACATAAGTTGTACGCACGTTCTTTCAGCAGAATATTGGTAGGATGTACCGTTTTTAAAGGCGCGCAGTTTTTACGAATGGTTTGGTAAAAATGTGTGCTTTTAATATGCTTTAATTTACGGTTGATTACGTCCATTTTTGCAAACGCGATATTCACCGCGTTGCTGTCCATACTCATTTCTTCTTGTCCAAAGAAGGTTTGGACAAGAGAGGCGTAAAATTCGGCGTATTTTTTAATTTCTGCGTCGATAAGGTCGATAAGCGTAACAATGAAAACGTTTTCGTAAATTTTCAGCTCGTCTGTGCTTTGATAGCAATAGACGTGTTGAGGGGTCATTTCCAAGCCTTCTTCCGTCCACAATTTCGAATCGCGTAAGGTGCGTTGGAAAGTGTCGGGGGAGAAGGTGTTGGCAAGCTCTGCGCGCATAATGACTTCTTCCGTCTGCGTAGAAATACGCGGACGGGAAATGATGGACGCGATAACCCCTAACGTGAAGTTAATTTTTTCAAAATAATCCAAGTCCGTTTTGAAAGATAAATCTTGCAACGGCTCTATGGAGATTTTTTCAACGCTCTCGTAAAAACTTTGGTAATCAGCGTGCGAGAGCGCATAGATATTCAGTTTTGCAACGTTACGTTTCAAGTAACTTTCTTCTACAACTCTCATACGGAACCTTTAATATTATAATCTCTTAATAAGTTGGGCGATTGCTCTTTCACTGCGTTTGAATACGCCTGCGCCGTACGTCTTTTGAATGAGTGCTAAAAGTTGTTTTAACGCACCTTTTACGTATTCTTCAAATCTGCCGTCTACCTTGGAAAGTACCTTGCGCGAGAAGATGAAGTCGAGCGCTTCTTCCTTCTTGCCGCCGCAAGCGACGTAGGCAGGTACGAGTTTTTCGATTTGTGCCATAATACGATTACCGAAGGTGATGCCGAATTGCTCGTAAACAAATTCGGTAAGCGTTTCGAATTTTGCATAGTCGTAGTCGTTCATAAGGTTTTCTTTGACCTTAAACGAAGCTTCGTACAAGCCTTGCAAGTAGGAGGCGCTAACGGTCATAGGCTCGCTGTTGCCTTCGGGTTTAAAGGGCTTGTTGCGATAGTCGAATTCCATGGTGATAGCACGGTCGTAAACCTTATCTGCAATGGAGAAGGTGGAATCGTCTTTGTTTGCTGTACCAACAAAGTAGCAGTTGGGCATAATTTGGATAAAACCGTCTTCAATTTTTGCAGGGGGAAGGAAATCGTGCGGGAATTGCATCAAACGAAGCTTCCATTCGCTTTGAGGATATTCGAGTACGGATAACAAGTCTGCAAAGTAATATTCCACACGGGAAATGTTCATTTCGTCGAGAACGAATACGTGCATTTGATCGGGATTATAAACAGCGTGGTAGAGCTGGGTTAAGAAATCTGTTTCGTTGTACGTTTTGGAGAATTCGTTGAAGAACCCTAAAATATTAGATTTATCACGCCACGTTGCTTGTACAGGCAGGAAAAGCACGTTACCGTTTAAGAATTT
The DNA here is from genome assembly GCA_045660265.1 of Candidatus Scatosoma sp. GTDB lineage: Bacteria > Bacillota > Clostridia > Christensenellales > Borkfalkiaceae > Scatosoma. The sequence goes on from JAZRDM010000038.1 coordinate 49,129, forward strand.
GGAGAAGTATCTGGGAAGCGACGATTTACCCGTACCGCTCAAGCCTTCCAAAATCATAAAGTGGGAAGCCGCGAACGCGCTGATAAATAAGCGAATGGTTTCTTCGTCGAAATATAAGCCTTCTTTAGCTGCTAAATAATTACGGAAGCGGATACAAAGCTCTTCTAGCGTGGTTTCGTCTGACTGTACGTGTTCGTTAATAAATGCGTTGTATTGTACGTCCATAGACGTCAAGGACGGGAATACGACGTTTCTATCGGCGAGCTGTTCGCTGCTCTTTACAGACGTAAATTCGCCGCCAGACATTTGAGAGCCGCCTGCGGTGCTTGCAACTGTGTTGCTTGCGTCTGCGACGCCCAACTCGCTATTTACGGAAGCATGCGCGTCAAAGCTTGCGGTTACGTCGATAGGATCGACGTCTTCCGCAATATCAAGTTCTTCCATATCTTTAGAGAAACGGAAGGGTTTATCAATAAGAATGAAGTTGACAACAAGCATGGCAATACCGCCGATCAGCGCGCCCAAAATAACAAAGATGAGGGTGCCGAGCAAGAAGGATTGGCCTAAAAAGGTAAGCGTGTTGCCGATATTTTCTCCGGTTTTAGGGTCGATAAAAAGAATGGTGAAACCAAACGAAAGCAAAACGCAAATCAGGAATGCGCCGATATATGTCAACCAAAGCTTAGGGGATTTACCGCTGACATGGTTATTGATGGCGTATCTTCTAATATACAGTACGCTTGCTACAAACAAGACTATGTATAATCCAACAAGCATTAAGCCCACGTAGCCAACGAGGGAACATTCGATTGCTTGAAAGCCGAGGACTTGAGCGAATTTAAAAATCAAGTTATTTTTCGGCATAACGGCGTGAGATGCATCCGAGCAGATACCCGCAAAAGCAACGATTAAGCCGTAGAAGATAGCTAAAGAGAGGACAATTAAATTTTTTCTGGTAAAATAGGGTTTTTTCACGATTTTTTTCCCTTCTTGATTATTTTTTCGACAGAGCAAACGCTCGCCGTTGGTTTTTAGATAGCGGTTATTGTTCGCTTGCCGTGTGGGGCATAGCGATTTCTTGTTCTTGCGTATCCGTTTGCGTTTCGACCACTTTGATAAGGGTCTTTTGAGATTTTTGTAAGGTTTCTTCGCTTAAAATTTCTTCTTTGCTGACAAAACCATTTTCGCTAAAGTAATAAGCGTAGCCTTTGTAGTAAATTTTTTCGACAAATTCCGTTTGCAAATCGTCTTTTGCGGATTGTACGCTTTGAAAGTCAATTGCTTCTTGCAACAGCTTTATTCTGTTTTGTTGCACTTTTTCCGCTTGGACGTTGTAACGATCTAACATGAATAAACAATAGACGAGCGCTGCAATCGTTACGATACCGCCGTAGGATTGGAAGAACATTACGAAAATGCCGATAGCGTCGATTTTTTCGCCTGAATATACGCCGATAACGTCTTTAAAAGTGGGGTGGTAGGCGTCGCTGGCGTTGTTGGAATCTCCGCGCGTAACGTAGGTAACGCCTGTGGCTGTGTACTGCACGTCGATAATACGATGGATTACGTTGATGCCTTTGTCGTTGACAAAAGCGATAACGTCGTATTTTTTCAGTTGCGACGCGGACGATACTTGATTTAATATAATAATGTCGTACGTGTTGAACTGATTGTTGAGTGAATACGTATCTAAATAGTCGTTGTCTTCGTGGCGCTGGCTCATGGAACCGGATGCGACGACCATAAAGCCCTTACCGCCCAGCATGGTTTGTTCGCCGCTGATTTTGTTTAAAATGGAGAGAACAAAAATAGGGATAAGGATAAACAACGAGAGATAAAAGATTACCGTTTTGATAATTTTAAAGACGCGGCGGCGCTTGAGCGTCGTGGATTTTCCGCTGTAAATGAAATCGTCAATCAGCTCGATATCGCGTTTGCCGGCGTTAATTTCTACGACGTTGGAAAGCGTGTAGTTTCGATATAAAATTGTAAAGATTGCCGCAAAGCTTGTTACGCCTATTGCCGTAACAACGAGCGAGATGATTTCTACTGACGTCATAAGCGGTTAGATTATACCGAAGTATTCGACGTTGCCGTAAGCGTCAGTTTGTAATCGAGCTTGGTGGTTTGTTCGGAAGATGCACTGCCTGAGAGCGTTTCGCGGAAGGTGCGCATTTGCGCTGCCATATTTTCGTTGGAAACGTCTTTACCGAGCGCTGGATAAATCAGGCTTGTGCCAGTCATTTGTTTGCCGACGTATGCAGAATCGTAAACGTATTCGTTGCCTTCAAGAAGAAGGGTTTTGCCGTTATAGTTGTAATCGTAATACAAGCTGGGGTTCATACCGTCGAATTTTTCGCCCCAAGCAAACTTTAAGGTGAAAGAGAAGCTTACCGTTTCTCTGTTTTCGCCTTCAAAGTTGAAGCGGGTTAAGTCGGGGTGTTGGTATTGCGCCGTATTGCTGTTTTCGATAGCCGGCGTATAGAGCGTAATCCCGTTGGGGTTTGCGCAATCGGGCGCGACAATATAGCCTGCTTGGATTGCTTGGATAACGGGGCTGGGCAATTCTAATTTGGCGGATAATTTACCAAGCTGCATAGCGCTGGTAATTTTGCCGTTGATGACAATGGAAAGACATGCGTCGTCGTTGCCATCGCTAATCAATCTGCCCGAAAAGTCGCCTGGTTCAGCGCCGAAGACGATGGATTTATCTTCTTGAATGCTGACGCCTTGGAAGGACATGGATACGTCGGATAAGGTGGCAACGGTTACGTTGGAATTTGTTTCGTTCGTTGCATTAGAGGACATAACCCATGCAGCGAAACCCGTCGACACAAGCCCTACGCCCGAAAAGGCAGAGAGCCCAATGGCTACGAATTTACGGCTGAAAGTTTTTCTTGTGAGTTTTTTCATATTTTACTCCTTATGAAAAGGTTGTTTTTTGCGTGGTTAAGTGGCTATTTTCCAGTAGCCGTTTTGATAAGTGAGCGTTTTTGACGCTACATAGTCTGCGTTAGAGCTGAACTTTTGTAAGTTTGCCGTAACGGAAGTTGTGCTTGCCGTAACGCCTGTGGACGTAATGGGGAAGTATAATCCGCCAAAATATGCATAGTTTTGCGCGCCGACAGTGATAAGGCAATCTTTTAATTCGTTGGTTACGACAGTAGGGGTAAGTTTATAGTCGATAATAGATTCTTGGCTGCTTGTGGTAAGCAAGGAATTATTTGCTAAGAAGAAATATTTTGTACCCGTACTTGAAGTGAAGATACCTGTCTTGCTGTTGTAACTGCCTTGCAGGTTATTATTGGCATCATGTAAGTACGCCACGCCGTTAGAAATCATAGGTTGCGCGTAGAAACGCAGCGCTGCTGAATAGGCGGAATCGTTGCTGGACGAAGTGATGCTCGAACTGCCAAACCAGTAGAAGTTGCCCGAGAAGATATTCAAATCGTACGAATTAAAATAAACGTTGTTTAAGGTGCTTAAGTTTTGTGTATTCCACGCCTTTTTGGTTGTATCGGCAGACGTGGAGAAGGTGTTTACGTTGATATTGCCTGCCAACGTGTAGGGGGCTTCGCTTGCGTTGCCCGTCATAAATTTGATGTTGCCGTAAACGTCAACGTTGGCGCTTTTAAACACTCTATTCCAGTAATCTGTATAAGAGAGTTTGGTAGTGGTGCTAGAACTATTTAAATCGTAGCCGGAGCCGATATATTGACTATTTTCGATGGGGTCGTTGTCCATTGCCAAAATACCGCCGGAGAGATATTTGCTTTCGCCTGGCATGGTTTTTGTGAAGGTTATTATAACGGAAACTTCAACTTGTTTATCTTCGAAAGTTACTTTGCCGTTGGAATGACCTAAAATAAGTTCGCTGTTTTCGTCAAGCATAATGCTTGCGCCAGGCATAACTTGAATTTTTTGCGAAAGCGTGAAGGTGGACGAATAGAAATTCATATCCAAGAACGACGAAATGGGGAAAATGATTCGGTTGAGTTCTAACGTCATAGGGAATTCATATTTTCCTAAGAGAGACGTAACGCTGGATAAATCCATAGACGCGATAACGTCAACGTTGGGCGGGTTAAAGATAGCGTCTACGTTTTCGAAATTAAAACAGTTTTTCTTTAAGTCTTGATACGTGAAAGGTTCGACGTTTAACGATTCTACTTCCGCGCGGGTTAAGCGTACTACGCCGTTTGAACCAGACTTCGCTTTGATGTAGAACATGTAACTAGCGTCTCCGCCCATAATTGGGAAGTACATGTTGGTAAAGCCTAAATCCCCTAAATTGAGCTTGGTATACGCCGTGAAATTGCCTGCACCCGAAGACGTGGCTTGAATTTCTACTTGGGTGTCTAAGTAAGGGAAATAATAATTTTCAAAAGGGGAAATGCCTTTTGCGTACGACCAAAGGGTACTATTACCGCCTTTTAAAGACGCGATAACCATTTGTGAGTATAAATACCCGCCTGTTTTTACAACAATTTTACCAGTGCCGACACTATCCGTGATATACCCAAAAGAATGCAGGACGCCGCCGTTTTCGATAGTGATGGTATAGCCGTTTAAGTCGAGTTTGACATAGTTGCCGATAATCGAGCCTTGCGGGCTAAATCCGCCTGAAAGCGTTGCGCCTGTGTAACCGCCTAAATTAAGCGTGCCTTTTATCGTTAAGTCGTTTTGCAAACGAACGGTGTAATCTCGGGGGTTAGCGATTTTCTTTGTGGCATTGGCTTGCGTTTTACCCGTGTAATCAAGGGAAGCGAAATAGTCGTCTCCGACTATGGCATTTTTTTCGTTGCCCTCTACGTCAGTGATGGTCGAGCCTTCCTTAGCTTCATATTGGTAAGCGCCGCTATTCATACAAAGGTTTACCGTTGCACCGCTTTTAATAGTGGTAGCCGTACTTTTTTTGCCTAAATTAAGCGCTGCGGATGAAGAGGAATACGTAACGTCTTTGGTGATATCGTGCGCGCCGTTTGCGTAAGCGTTTAACGTACCGCTTAACGAATTTACGCTGTCTGTTAAAGAGTTGTAAGACGTTGTATCGTAATCGGTATCCGATTGCGTAGACCATTGTACAATGATAGGCAACGTGTCATTGAAGTCTCTTATGTCATCAATGGTAATAGGCTTTGTGAAATCGAATTCAGTAGAAGGGGTAGAACTGCCTATGGTCATATTATAAAAACCGATAAGGGCGTAATCTCCATAGGTAAGAGTAGGTTTATTAACCGTACTGCCCAAAGCGACCTGCGCCGTGTGGAAAATTTTAGTGGAAGAGGAGTTTTCTTCGGTTACCAACCCAGCCTTGTACGTTTCGGTTACTTGATTTAAACGATAAGTAACTGTTCCAGTACGGGTTTTTGTAGGATTAAGCCATGAACCGCTAGACTTTGTATCATCAGTGGCACTAATTAGATACAATTCATGATATATTTTTGTGAGAATGCCTGTCTCTTGGTCGATCGTTTCCGTTCCTTCAAAGGTATGCAATAAATACGGTTTGCTGTAGCTTTCCCAAGAGTCTATGCCGGCGGAGAAAGATTTTCCGTTTACAGTGAAAGAAACAGTAGGCTCAGCAGGAGAGCTTAGTAAACCGCTGCTTGTAGTTTGTTTGCTTGCAGAAGATTCGCTAACAGTTTCGTTTTTACAACCATCTGGCAGAATGGCCATCGTCCAGTAATAAAATTCTACGGGGACAAGGAACAAGCTTGTGCTTTGATTGGGTTTTGTAACGGTGGTTTCGCCTATTGTTACGTCTGTTTCGTTTGATGAAAGCGAATTACCCGCCATAGATTGCTCTTTTGTCGTTTGGTCTAAGATAAACCAGTTGGAATTCCCCGAACTTAAAATAGAAAGGGGGATAAAAATACACGCCAAAAGAATTACCAAACAACGCTTGATATTAAATCGCATATTCTTATCCTCCTTTGAATTTTTTTATAATTTACCTTTTACTTCGACTTTTAGAGTTTTTAAGAGTTGGTTTTGCTACGCGGCACTGATTTTAAAGGTCAGCTTGTAATTCGACCAACAAATTGCTTGAACGTAATCACTCGCCACGCCGCTTGCGTTAGGAATGAAATCAAACGTGAACACAAGGGTTGCCGTATCGTCTAACGATCTTGACACCAAGTTGTAGAGGCTTGCCGACGTCGTTGATTTGACGTGAAATTTCGCCAAAAGCGCCGTACTGCTTGCCGACACTAAACCGCCTACCTTTTGGTTGGGGAAGCCGTCTAAATGTGCTGTGGCAACGGTGGGGGCTGTCATATACGCGGTGCTTTCAAAAATGTCAACCGCATTTGTGGTGTTTACACATTCCAGTGTGAGATAATAAGCGTCGGTGTAGCTGATTTTTTCCATTTTCGCTTTATTGAAAGGAACGTTAACAGTGAGTGTGGTTTTAGAAAAAACTGCTTTTAGGCCGGTGCCGTCATTTTCTAAGCTGTACTCAAATCCGCTTTGGCTACTGATGGCGCCTATTCCAAGCTTGTCTAGCGAAACGCTTTCTACACTTTGCGTTTGGATGGAGCCGTCGAGGGTTCCGTCTCCTAACGTTGTGCCGTTGGGGTCGGTTATCGACCACGTTGCAAAACCTATGCAAAAGAGCGAAACGAGCATTAACGCTTCCACTAATGCAATGAGTTTTTTTAACATTTGTTATCTCCGAGTGATTAGTTGTTCGGGTTGATAATCGAAGCGTTTAAATCTAACACGAAACCTGCTGCGTTTAATGCATACAACTTGGTAAGGTTAGCGCTTGCTTCGTCGGCTAAAGCGTTCGAGAATTCTTGGTTGTTGTAGAATTCCATAGGGTTAACGAAATTGAATGCTTCGCCCCAAGCGAACGTAAAGGTAACTTCTGCCGTGTAAACACCGTCTGCATCTGCATCAGCAAAGCTTGCCAAATTAAGAGCGTTTACGGTGGGAAGCGCGCCTACTACTTTGTCAGTGTCGCGTGCTGCTACATATTCTGCCATTTGCGTTTCATCCCAAGCGAAAGCGATAGAGATGTCGCTGATGGTGCCAGCATCTTTGCTAGATTTAAGGTTAGCGTAGTTTTCAAGGGTAACGACCAACGTAACGGAAAGAGATTCTGCAGGGTCGCTAGCATCATGCGTCAACCAGTTATAAGTATAGGTGCCCGCTTTAGGACCATAGGTAATGGTAGCGTCGGCATCTTTCCAATCATGAGACAAGATGATACGGTTATCAACAACTTCCTTGACTTCGATATTACCGCTAGCGTCATCTTGCGTGTTACCCGTGATAACCCATGCTGCGAAGCCGGCGCCGATCATGCCGATGCAAAGTAAAAAGGATACTGCTATTGTTACAATTCTTCTTTTCATATTTTTGTCCTCCTTTGACTATGAAAAAAGATTTTTTTTGTTTCGACTGTTAATGGTTTTTAGCCGAGTGAGTATGTATAAAATACATACTGACATTGTAGTGATTTCATACTGTTTTGTCAATGAAAATTTCGCGAAAAAGCGGGGTGTGGCTGATATTTCATTTAGGTTTCACATAGAGGGTAAAGGGTTGTCATATAAACCTATGACATTTTTCACATAAAACAGAGAATATAGGGTATAGCGCGGGGTGGCGGCGGTGAAATTGCATCCATAAAACGTTATACAAAGGGAGATTTGTACAACGGGGAATGATTTAGGTATTTTTAAAAAGGGATAGGAAGAACATATGAGTTATTTTAACGTTAAAATTTCGTTTAGCTGGGGGCATGTACGAGTTGAAACGTTTTCCACTATAAAAAATACGGATAGGGCAATTTTTACGTTAAAATCGCGTAAAAAGGGGCTTAAACGGGGGACAGGGTTGCGTTGAGCAAAAAAAAACACGGCGTAGGCAAGGCGCCTACGCCGTATAAATTGTTAACAACAATTAGTCGTTATAAGGATCGTTTTCGTCAAGGGGTTCAGCCTTAGGTTCTTTCTTTTCAGGCTTTTCTACTTTACGAATTTTAACAGGTCTTTGAACTTTTGCTTTGGGCTGCGTTGCTGCTGCACGAGCTTGGTTCTTTTTTGCTTGTTTTACCGCTCTACGAACGATAATACTGATGATTGCAAACAACAAGATTGCTGCGATTGCGATAGAGCTTGCAAGCAACCAGCCGTTCATTTCGGAGTCCGTCGAAGTTGTCGTATCTTCGTCAGTCGAATCGTCTGTTTCTTCGTCTTCTACAACGTCGGGGCTTACTTCTTTATCGGTGAACGAGAAGTCTGCAAATACGAGATGTTCTTTGTTGCCGTTGTCGTATGCCATGTACGCAATGCCTTTTGCTTGTTGCGTTTGGTCGTAGTTTGCGTAAGAGTTGCCAACGCCGTTTTCATCTGCGTCTTGATAGTATCTAAGGAACTTATCCGTATCGTAGAAGGAGAATGCGTCGTATACAACCGTTGCTTCGTCAATCTTATCCAAAACGTCGTTTTGAAGATCGCTCATGGTCGTGTCGCTTAACGAGCCAGGGTTGTTCGAGTCGAACATAACGTACGTGTTAGCGGGGTTCGTATTGTCGCCCGTTCTCGTACCGCTGAATACTTCTAAACGATAGGAGATGTCTTTGGAGCCTGCGTGGAGATAGAAGGTTACCGTCTTCCATGCGCCGTTGGTGTTGTTAACTGCCACCGAAAGAGCTTTTGCGCTTTCTGCTTGGTAACGGGCAATGCTTGTAGGAAGTTGTTCTACTTCAAGCGTGTGCGCCTTATCGCCGTAATACTTGCCTTCGTGCTTGTAGAACGCGATACCGTCCATACCTTGATTGTTCCAAAGGTTTGTGTAGTTGTAGCTTACGCCGTTTTCTGCAACAAGTTTGTTACCGTCTGCATCTTCGCTGTAAGCGCTAAGGTTTGCATAATAAATGTCTGCGTTGTACTTGCTTGCACCGCTCCAAGATGCGTTGACTTTGTAAAGACCCGTCTTTTCATCATACTTGAATGCGATATCCGTCTTTTCATTGAAATCGTGAGAGGTAGGATCTACTACGCAAACGTTGTGGTTTGCATCATACCAGTAGGAAAGACGTCTGGAGACAGAAAGCTCGGATTTGCTATCCGTATCGCTCATGTCTACAAGATAAATATTTGCGGTTGCATTTTCGCTAACCTTTACGCGAAGGGAAACTGCAAGGTAGTCGCCAGCGGTAAGGGTTTGGGTTGCACCGATATAACCATACGCTTGCGCTTCCTTATTATATATAAAGAGAGGTTGCGTTGCGTTGCCGAAGAGGTTGTTTAAGTCAAGTCCGGTTGCCCAGTCTTGCGTCTTATAGGTGTCGATATAATCTTTATGCAAGAGGCCTGCATAAGCATTGTCGTTGATGTCAACGCTTGCGGTTTTATCATTTACGATATAACCGCTGCCGCCTACAACGCCCGTATAGTTTTTGGGAGTTGCGAAGCCGTCTTCAATGTGGTTGTTTGCGGAAGAAGGAACGGTTGCCGTCGTGTCGAAGCCGTTGTCGCCCGTTTTTTCGTCTGCACCGATAAGGGTTACTTTCTTTGCATACGTGCCAGCCGTTGCATAGTCGAAGTATACTTCGTCCATATTTTCGAAAATTTCGAATTTAGCAAATGCTGCATAGCCAGGATAGAAAGAAGCTTTCGTTTGGTCGATAATCGTCGTAGGACCGTACGTGAAGGAAAGGGTAAATTCTACGGGAGCATCCGTCGGGTTTTCAACGAAGAAGAAGCATTGTTGCCAACCGTCGTAGATGTCTTCGATTGCGTTTTCGCCTTCGCCTACGCTAACGGAAGTGATGGACGTTGTGTTTAAAGAAGCGAATGCGGAGCTGTTTGCGTTCTTCGTTTCTTTTAACGTTACACCTGCTCCTGTGTAGCTCTTAACGTCGGACGTCTTCACGAAGAAGGAGATTGCTATACGGGAATCTGCTGCGAGGGTGAACTTATCATCCGTAACCGTTGCCGTGTAGGATGCGCCGCTTGCGCTCATAAGCATCAACACTTCGTCGCTGTCTGTTACAAAGGAGTTATCTTTAAAATCGTTATTGTAAATAGATTGCAAGTAAGTGTTGTTTGTGCCGTTTAACGTGGACGCTTTGTTGTAAACGATTTTGTCGTTCGTTGTATCAAAGCCAGTGCCGAGACCCGAATATACGGGATAGTTGTTGGGGTTGTATTCGCCCGTACCGCCAAAGCCCGAAACGTAGGTGTTCTTGTTGAGCTTTTCTTCCGTTAACTTCATTTCAACGGAGTTGAGGACGTGGGGGTTGAATGCCGAATACAAGTCGATTGCGAACTTCGTGTCCGAAATTTCGGAAGCGTTGAAGATTTTTTCTTCCGCGCTTGTTTCAACGAAAACGGTTGTGTTTGCAACATCTGCGGGCAAATCTTTGTTAACGTACGTTTCTGCCGTTACGTCGTCGAAGAATGCGTAGCCGTTTACGTGTTCCCATCTATCCAAACCGCCGCCTTGACCTAAACCAAGTACCATTGTGAAGGTCGAGCTTGCATACGCGCTTGCATTTAAATAGAAGGTGTATTGCGTCCATTCGTCTGCAACGATATTTTTAACTTGGAATTGATCGAGGGTCGTGCCGCCGATAGCGTGCGTAATTGCAATGTAAGCACCTCTATCTTTGGTAACGTCTTGCGCGCTATCTTCGTCGCCGTCGGTGTAACCGATTTGCAAGTCGCTCGTTTTCACCCAAAGGGATACGGTTGCCGAGGTGCCTGCTTCAAGGGTAAGCGTCGAAGAGGACGTGAATTTTTGAGAAGTACCGCGCTTGCCCGATTGTTCGTTGTGAATCATGATAACGCTGTCGTTGTCGTTTTCACCGTTGTTGTGCGTGCCGGGATTTGCGCAGGTAGGAAGGTCTTCTAAATCGATATTGAATGCTTGATAGAATTCGAGATCTTTCAAAGCAACGTCGTTGTTTTTATCGGGGTCGTATACGTCGTAGAACGCAAGCTTTTCCGTTAAGCTCATTTCCGACCAGTTTGCTTTAACGTCGCTGATGGACATTGCTTTTAATTCGGTTTTAAGGTCGTCGATAGACTTTTCGGTATAAACGTATTTTTCGTCCCAATTCTTTACGTCAACGATACCGCTTGCTGTTTTGGATGCGTTTGCGGAAGAGTTGGACGCGGAGTTTTGCGTTAAAGACCAACCCGTCGGCGCCGTAATGATGGGCGTGAGTTCGCTTTCTTTATTGTAGAATTCGAACGAGCCGTTGTTGATGCGCGATTCGTCCTTGGGAACGGAAGTCGATTCGGAAGTCGAGTCGCTAGAGGAATCGGACGAGGTGCTGTCGTCGCAGGAAGCGAGAATGCCTGCCGTCGAGGAGAGCATCATTACCGATAAGAAAAGCGCAAGAAGTTTTTTCGTCTTGCTGTTTTTAAAATGTTTTGCCATGTAACCACCTTCGGTTTTTGTTTTTTATCGTTTCGTGCGCATACTTTCAAAAATGCATAATGAGAGCATTCGAAAGAATTGTACCATACTATTTTAATATAAAATTAAATTAGTTGCAAGCGTTTATACCTAAAAATCAAAGAAAAAGTTTGATAATTTTAAAAAAATTACGCAAAATATTTGTATGGAAATGCAGGGGAAGTCTTTTACGGACGATTTTCCTGCTTTTTTTAGGAAAATATGGGGGAAAACGTATGCAGGAAAAAGTGAGAGAGAACGCAAAGCGGGTGGCTTGTTCGCTTGCTGTCGGGATAGCAAACAGCGTTTTTGGCGGCGGGGGCGGTATGCTTGCAGTGCCTTTGCTTAGCCGTTTTGGGATGCAAGAAAAGCAAGCACATGCTACCGCTCTTTTGATTATTTTGCCCGTATCGGTTTGCTCATTTTTCTTGTATCTTTTTAACGGGATTTATGATTTTCAGGTATGTATTCCTACCGCAATCGGCGTAACGGCAGGCGGGGCGTTGGGGGCTGTTTTATTAAAGAAATTGCCGATCAAAATAGTGCAAATTGTGTTTGCTATCTTGCAATTGATGGCGGGGATTTGGCTGTTTATAAGTTGGTGAGTTGCAAACAAAATTAACGTTTTTTTGCGCGACGGGGATGACGTTTTAGCTGTTTTCGTTGATGGAGTGTGATACGGTTTGCCGAAGAGTCGTCGATAGCATTCTTCTCAAAGGATAAAAAATGAAACACAAATTAAACTTGTTTGTCGGGAGAGGAAAAATGAAATTTTATTTATACTTAATCTTAGGTTTTTTGGGCGGAATTCCTGCGGGGATGGGAATGGGTGGCGGGACGGTTACTATTCCTTTGCTTGTCTTAATAGGCGGAGTAGAGCAAAAAATTGCGCAAGCGGCGAATTTATTTTCCTTTGCACCCATGAGCGTCGGGGCGTTGAAAATGCACGCGGAAAATCATTTATTAAAAACGCAGGGGGCTGGCTATATGATTATCCCCGCGCTTTTAGCGTCGGCTATCGGCGCGTTTTTTACAGCAAAGCTTCCTTCTGAAATTTTAGGGAAATTATTCGGTGTCTTTTTGATTGCTTTATCCGTTTTTTCCTTTCAGCAAATAGCTGAGAAAAAGGGTTGATTTTTTTTAAAAATTGTGGTATAGTGATGGGCGAAAATATGCTGTGAAGAAATGAAAAGGAGAAGAGAATATGCGCTATCCGTACCTGCTGTTTGATTTAGACGGGACGTTAATTTATTCGCATTCGGGAATCTTTTATGCATTGAAAATAGCATTAAAGAAGCAGGGCATGGTCGAGTTGAGTGAGAAAACTCTGCGGAAATGTATTGGCCCGCCTCTGCGCGTTTCGCTGGTGAATATTTTAGGGCTTACGGAAGAACAAATGAAAAAAGCAGAGCAGGACTACCGCGCGGAATACGGAAAATGCGGATGGGAGCAATGCGAGTTAATTGACGGTGCAAAACAAGCGTTAATTGCTTTAAAAAATGGCGGATACACGCTTGCATTGGCGACGTCGAAGCCATTGTTTTTCGCTGAAAAAATTTTAAAAAAATTTGATATCTACGATTTATTTTCTGTGGTTGTCGGCAGTGGATTAGACGGGAGCTTACCTGACAAAAAATCGGTGATTGAGGAATGTGTAAAACGCCTTGGCGCAGAGAAAGAAAAGTGCTTAATGATTGGGGATAGAAAACACGATTTAGCGGGGGCGAAAGAGGCTAAAGTTGATTGTGCTATCGTCGACGTTGGGTATGCGGAAAAGGGAGAATTTGAGCGGGAATCTCCGCAATATTTATTTAAAAATTTTGCAAAGCTTCTTCAATTTTGTGAAATTTAAACATGGCAAAAAAGTACAACGGTTAATAAATTAAGGAAGAAAGAGCGGAAAAAAATCTGCTCTTTTTGTGTTTAAGGGTGTGTAAAAATGTTAAAAATAAACAAAACGCACAAAAAAACAGCCCGAAAATGTCGAAAATGAAGAAAATATAAAAAAAATTAAAGAATTTTTCAAAAGGGTATAGACAAAAATAATTTTCTGTGGTAAACTATGGGAAATTATTATGGGTAAAAGGGCATTTCCCTAATGGGAAAACTCTTTTCAAAGCAAGAAAGAAATTTACGGATAGTGAAAACCGTTGATTAGTAAACGGAAAAGAGGTAAAAAGTGGAAAAAATTGGTATTATCGATTTGGGTTCTAATTCCGCAAGATTAGTTATTGTAAATATGTTTGCCGAAGGTCATTACATGGTAACGGACGAGTTGAAAGAAAGCGTTCGCCTTGGACAAGACATGGAAAGGGATGGCTTTTTAAAGCCTCAGCGTGTTGCGGAAACAATTAAAACGCTGAAGATGTTTAAACGACTTTGCGACGCGTCCGCTGTGGAAAGAATTATCGCTGTGGCAACGGCGGCGGTTCGTCGTGCGAAAAATCAACGCTCGTTTTTAGATGAAATTCAAGCGACGTGTAACTTAAAAATCAAGGTGCTTTCCGAAGAGGAAGAAGCAACGTTGGTGTATAGAGGGGTTATCAATTCGATGGATATCCCTAAGGGATTGATTTTAGAAATTGGCGGCGGCAGTACAAAAATTGTGTACTACAACCGCAGAAATATTTTAAATTATGCATCTTTACCTTTTGGCGCGGTTACCTTAACCGACTTATTCGCAGGGGATGCAAGCCCCGAAGATGCTGCGGCACATATTGAAGAATTCTTCACGGAAGAGTTGAAGAAGCTGCCTTGGTTGAAAGAACTCGACCCTGAAACGCAGATGATTGGGGTGGGCGGCTCGTTTAGAAACTTGTTTAAAATTAGCAAGCTTGTTAAAAAATATCCTTTGGATATTGTGCATAATTACAATTATGCGGTGGAAGATTTTTCGAGCGTGTACGATATGGTTAAAGCGCTTGACGTCGAAAAGCGTAAGAAGATTAAGGGGTTGTCGCCTGCAAGAGCGGATATTATGCCCGCGGCGATGGCAATTATTAAATCTTTCGTTTCCTACTTAAATATTGAAAACTTTATCTTAAGCGGCAGCGGGCTCCGCGAAGGGCTTATGATTAACCAAGCGTTGCCTATTACAATGGAAAAACCTGTTTCCGACGTATTGGGATATAGCTTGGATACGTTAGTGAAATATCATGATTGCGATTTGAAGCACGTAGATCACGTGGTGCAATTGTCCGTACAGTTGTTCAAACAGCTTCGCGTTTTGCATAAGTTCCCCCGCCAATATTTGAAAGTGTTAAAAATTGCGGCGAAATTGCACGATTGCGGTATGAGAATGAAATATTACAATCATGCAAAGCATAGCTGGTATATGATTTTAAACTCTAATATTTTCGGGGCAACGCATAGGGAAATCGTTTTGGCGGCCTTTGTGGCAGGTTGCCATAAGCGTGAAGACGTATCTATGGTTGAGTGGCAAAAATATAAGGGTATTGTTACCGAAGAGGATTTAGACGCTGTGAAAAAGTTGGGGGTATTGCTCCGTATCGCTGAAAGCTTGGATAGAAGTATGTCCGGCTTGGTGGCGGGGGTAAATTGCGACGTGTTAGGCGATTCTGTTATTATGAAGACGGAAGTAACCGGCGATGCGGCGCTTGAAATTAGAGACGCTTCGGCGGCGAACGGCGAGTTTAAGAAAGCGTTTAGAAAGAATTTGGAAATTTTGTAAGAGTAACAAGACCGCGCCGCTATTCTCAGCGGACGGTCTTTCTTTTTTGAGAAATTGTTTTAATTTTAAGGGTTACGCAGTGGGGCAGGTACGCGTTGAATATGAAAAAATGGATTTTAGCGAGCGCGTCACCGCGCCGTAAAGAATTGTTAAAAGAGATTGTTTCGGAATTTGAAATTATTTGCGCTAAGGGCGAGGAAAAAGCGGAAGAAGGATTGGCGCCTTTTGAACTTGTAAAACAATTAGCCAAACAAAAAGCGGAAGAGGTTGCCGCGTTGCAAGAAGCGCAAGGAAAAATTGTGCTGGGCGCGGATACCGTTGTCGCTTTAGAAAATAAAGTGCTTGGAAAGCCGAAGGACGAAGAAGAGGCGAAACAAATGCTTCGAATGCTGTCTGGAAAAACGCATTGTGTTTATACGGGGGTTTGTATTAGCGTGCCTACAAAAACGGGTAGAGAAATAATTGCGCAGACCGATTGTACACAAGTAACTTTTTATGCTCTGTCGGATGAGTTTATAAACGCCTACGTGGCAAGCGGTTCGCCTATGGATAAGGCGGGGGCGTATGGGATTCAAGACGGCGGGTTGGTGGAAAAAATCACGGGGAGTTACTCGAATGTTGTAGGATTGCCTGTGGAGCTTTGTAAAAAACTTGTGGCGGGTATAAACGCGGAAATAGAATGAAAGAACGGCACCAGGTACGCGTTGAAATAGGCTAATTTTGGGTAACCATTCGAAAAACGGAGAGAAAAAATGATTAAACTTGCAATCGATTTAGGTTCGTCAATGACGAAAATATACCGTGCGGACACCAGTAACGGCATTGTGCTGGTGGAGCCCTCTTGCGTCGCTGTAACGAGCGAAGAGAGGGAAATTCGCGCAATCGGGAAGCAAGCGAAAAAGTTGATTGGGAAAACATCGGGGGCGACGAGTATCGTCTATCCCGTTCATGAAGGTAAAATTGTGGATAGTCGGCTTGCTGTGGCAATGCTCAAAGAGTTTTTAAGCCGTATTGGGCTTGGAAAGCTGATGTTTAAACGTTCGTTAACCGTTTTTTCGGTGCCCTGCGGATTGCCTGAAAGCGCGTTAGAGGATTATCGTGATTTGGCCAAAGAGTGCGGATTAAAGCAAGTGCAATTTGTGCCTGCGCCTTTTTTGTCGGCGATTGGTTCGGATGCGGTACTTAGTGAAGTGAATCCCGTATGTTGTTTGGATATTGGCGGCGGGGTAACGAATATGGCGGTATTGTCTACGGACGGCGTTATCGTGGGCTTTTCAATGAATTTGGGCGGAAGGAATATGGACGTCAACGTGCAAAATTTGTTGGCGTATAAAGGCTTGCGCGTGGGTATGCTTACGGCGGAGCGCATTAAAAATGAAATTGGTTCGCTCTCAAAGAATGCGCGCGGTACGGCGTTGGCGGAAGGTCGTTCGGTGTATGAAGCGCGTCCGCATTCCGTATCGGTGGAAGCGGGAGAGGTTTCGCCGTGTATCCGTATTTATATAGATAAAATTTTAGAATATACCGCACAAGCATTGCAACAATTGCCTGCCGAGGTAGCTGCGACGGTTAATCAAAACGGTGTGTATCTTTCTGGTGGGGTGATGAAACTTTCGGGTGTTGCTGATTATATCGCTGGTAAGTTAAAAATGACTGTTCATGCGTGCGAAGAACCGCAGTTTTCGTGTATTTTAGGGGGTGGAAACCTTGTTCGTGATAAAAAATTGTTGGAAAGATTGGCGCTGAAAGCGTGATGTGAAAACCTTAAAAAGCCTTATAAATAAAGGGAATAATGAGTTTGCCGACGGGATTGCTCCGTCGGCTTTTTTGAAAAAGTTTAAAATTTTTTAAATTTTTTTTAAAAAACCCCTTGACAAATGAAAATTATGTGCTATAATAAGGCTACAAAGAGAAAGAAACAACCAAAAAATGTTAGTTTCTTTCAAATTTAGAGAAGGAGAACAAACCAATGCACAGCTGAGATTTCAGCCAATGTCGATTGGCGCGGAGACCGTAGGGATGCGGCCGAACCCCAACCGAAAGGTAAAAAAATTCAAGTTAAAGGAGGTACGAAAAGGGATGACTAAGTTCTATTTATGGGTACGGATCCTTAACAAAGAAGAAAAAGCGAGGTATAACTCCAATGAACTGTGAGATTAAGGAGCTTATAAAAAGTTAATATCCGAGAACAATAGAAAAGTAGTAGGCGGTTTAGGTGAACCGCGTCGGACGTGATGAACCGAAATAAACGGATATGATGAGGAAAAGCTCTTAAAATTGAATAGCAATGCAGGCAAAATTATCCCCCGACTGTTGTCGGGGGTTATTTTTTTGGCTGTATAGGGTGGCGTTAAGTTGCGGAAACAAAAAACTCGGAGTGAAAACTCCGAGTTTTGTTTTTAGTTTAAAGTTTTATCAGCGGGCGCTTCGTCTTTTTTAACGGGCGTCATGTTCGTGGGAGAAAGTGGTAACACCAAGGGAGGCATAAACGACGTTGTCGTTAAGTTGGTGATAGCCGTACGTAAATAGGGGAATAATGCTTCTTCCATGTTGAAGGTAAGCTCTTGCTTGTCTAAATCGCTTTCGATACCATCAGCTTCGAAGGTGCCTACAAGACGAACTTTTAAGTTGTAAGGGCAAGGTTGCGCTTCGGTGGATTCGATAACGATTTCACCCATGATTTGCCAAATTTTTTCGTTGGCTTGTCTAACGTTACGGTTATATTTGATACCGATAGGCGCGTTAGCTTGGATTTTTACGTTGGGGTTTAAGTTGAATTTAAGTTCTTCAGCAGTGATGGCGCGAAGCGCGTAAGTCATAATAATTACCTCATTATTTTATTTGGCTTGTAAATAGCCTATTTTATAGTATTGATTTCGTGATATATTCACGATATTTATATATAACCAATTCTTTTTTTCTTTAAACAAAATTTTTACATTTTTTTGTACGCGCGCGTATAATATATATTATAGAAGGGAAAAGAGTATCGGAAAAGAGGAATTTTTGGGCGTTGATTGCATAAAAAAGAGGGCGAAAAAAAATTTTTTAAAAATTTTAAATTTTTTTTAAAAAAGTATGTTAAAATGCTTGCGTTTCTTTTTTAGATGTGGTATAGTATATAAGCTTTCGACGGAAGTTTAGCTCAGCTGGGAGAGCATCTGCCTTACAAGCAGAGGGTCATAGGTTCGAACCCTATAACTTCCACCATAAAAAACAGTGCGGATGATTATATGCGGGAATAGCTCAGTGGTAGAGCGTCACCTTGCCAAGGTGAATGTCGCGGGTTCGAATCTCGTTTCCCGCTCCAAATATTCGCACTGTTTTTTCTTTTTTTAAAATGCCAACGGGGCAGGGAGATGGCGCTATAGCCAAGTGGTAAGGCCAAGGTCTGCAAAACCTTTATCCCCCGGTTCAAATCCGGGTGGCGCCTCCAGAACTCTGTACCAGCTTGTACGGAGTTTTTATTTGCCGCTGTGGTGGAATAGGCAGACGCAAGGGACTTAAAATCCCTCGGTAGAAATACCGTATCGGTTCAAGTCCGATCAGCGGCACCAAAAAAGACAACCTTTATGGGTTGTCTTTTTTTTGGTGTCCTGAGGGCTTGAAAGTTATTTCAAGTTCGCGCGACGAGCGAGAAATGGGAACGCTGACTTTTTCTATTTATTGTCGAGCGAGGAAGCCACGAAGCGAAGCGGAGTATCAGCGGCACCTATTAGATTTAAGGTATGTGTTTTTTATGGGTTGTCTTTTTTTTGGTGTCCTGAGGGCTTGAAAGTTATTTCAAGTTCGCGCGACGAGCGAGAAACGGGAAAGCTGACTTTTTCTGTTCGTTGTCGAGCGAGGATGCCACGGAGCGAAAGCGGAGTATCAGCGGCACCATTGACAACGTAAGTTGAACCAAAAGGTTTGATTTACGTTGTTTTTTATGCTCAAAAATAGAAAAGGGCAAGAATTTTACTTCCCACCCTTTGAAAATATTTAGTTTTATTATTAAACCCACCCAATTAAAACAAACAAGAAATTTGCAAACAATTTAATTTTTTGTCCTATAAATTATTGTTTTTAGGTAAATAAAAATACTTACCGCCTTTTGCAATAATTTCTACTTCTTCGTTGAAAAGATTGTTCGCCGTATACGATATAGTTGAAATATCAGCAGTTTGTCCTTTTATCATCTTGACCATTTGACCACCTATCTTTTGATAATTCCAATCATCATTTATCCAACTAATAGGTTTTTCTAAAAATGCAAGGAATCCTGTATGTTTTCTACGACTTTCTGCAAGGTCTATTTTCAAAACTTCGCATTGAGTATTGTGCCAACCAACCAATCGAGTATGTATAGATTCAATTTTACTTGTATGCAGTGTAAAAGAACCAAAACATTGCGCTTTGCCTTTTATTCCTAAATGCAAAGTGAAATCGAGAATATTAATTTGATATAAGAGTTTTAAGAGTATAGTTTGGTATTGAGACCATTTACCAATCTCTTTGACGGTGCTCTCATAATCAGCATAAGTAGAACAATTCTTGCTAGTTAAAGTTTCAAGTGTTGTTTCTGCTTGATTCAAAAGTTCTTGACATTTATTTCTCAATATTTGAATATTATCAAGTTCACGACATCTTAATTCATTATTTTCAATACTTGAAATTTGAAACTTTGAGATATTATAAACCGATTCCATCAAAGAGGCAACTTGGCTTTTATATTGAACATCTAAAAAGTCAACAATCCTAGATATATGGTCGCTTATCAAACCTAATTGTGAGTCAACTTGGTGCATATAGTATTGTCCAACTATCATAGATGCCACACCCATAACGGCAGTGCCAGTATTAGCAATAACTGTACCTTTATCTATAACTGGGGCAACTGCAATTAACTCGCCGTGTTCGCTTATATGATTACCAACCATAGTAAAGGCTCTTTTAGCGCCTGCTATGTTGCTCGAATCAACAAGTTCACCACCTTTTTGCAAAACAACCCTATACAGAGTTTCACCTTGCTGCCCATTAAGACTTTTTATTACATTACCAACCGATACGCCCGTATTGCTTGCAGAGGGTACTAAACTATCAATTTTGGCTAAAACACGAGAATCTGTAATTTCAACTAGGCTAGTTTCATCTAACCCATATGTGTTTGGTAATTGTTCTAAAAGAATAGCAAGACTTGTTTGCGGGCTTTCAACAACTGTTGGCTCAGATTTTTCGACAACGGAAACAACTTTGGTTGTTTCTTCTTGTTTTTTCTTCTTTTTGAAAATATCAAAGAATCCCATAATATACCGCCTCACTCAACTTTATATTAATTATAACATAATTTTACAAATTTTTCAATCCCTTATGGTATGTATAGGGCAATAAAAATGAACTAAATTTTGTTTTTTATCTTTATGGCATTTTGTATGTAAGAAAGTAAAAATGCAACCGTGGCGTGTGCTTGTCTTGATACGAGTCGGTTCGTCAAATTCTTATTTATCGGTTGATATATTATATCATAAATTGTAAAATAAAAATTGCCGATTTCCCCGTAACACTTGAATTTTTAAAAGAAGTGTGATATAATAAAATATACTATCATAAAGATAACTCCGCTTGAACGTCGGGCGGGGCTTGAATAAAAAATATTGGATAAGGATATTGTACAAATGAGCGCGGAAAAGTTGAATAAATGGGCGGAATTACTGCTCGATACAGGGAAGAGAAATAATCTTATTCATTTTAAAGATACAAAGGTCGGGACGGCGGAAGTGTTAGCCCCCGACTACGTTACGCTGTTTACAAAAGTGGAGCATTCTACTGCATTTGAGGTATATGACCCTAAATTAGAGGCGGAAGAAGAGGAAGAGGCTGTCAATAGCGAATGGGAAGAGTTTACGGCGGAAAGACGCATTCCCCGTCAAGAGTATTTGGAGAAATATTCGAAAAAGTTAAAGAAAAATCAAATTCTCGTTTACAATATCGACAATAAGCCGCTTACTGCGCTTAAAAACGTAAGCAAAAAGGCGAAAATTGCCGTGGAAGAAACGGGTGTGAATATTGCGTACATGGCGTTTGGATTTATTCATTGGTTTGAAGAAGAAAACCCGCAGCAAATTATGCGCGCGCCCATTTTGCTTGCGCCTATTAAAATTGAAAATGAATCGCCTGTGCAACCGTACTATATCAAGATGACGGATGATGAAATTATCGTCAACCCCACCTTTGCATTTAAACTGCAAAATGAGTTTGGGCTTAAGCTGCCCGACTTTGACGAAGATGATGGCATTGACGGGTATTTTACAAAAATTCAAGAGCTTGTTTCCAAACTGAAATGGTGGGTATCGGCGGAGTGTAAAATAGGTATTTTCTCCTTCTTAAAAATCAATATGTATAAAGATTTGAAGGATAACACGGAGAAAATTTTACAAAATGGCGACGTAAAGGTTTTGCTTGGGGACAAGGGGGCGAAATCCTCGATGGATGGCGTTCAGCCCGTACCTGCTACCAAGCTTTTAGATTTGCACAACGTTGTGGACGCCGATTCTAGCCAGGCGGAAGCGATTGAAATGGCGCTTGCGGGGAAGAGTTTTGTCTTGCAGGGCCCCCCGGGAACAGGGAAGAGCCAAACGATTACCAACATTATCGCCGAATGTTTGCTGGCAGGGAAAAAGGTGTTGTTTGTATCGGAAAAGCTCGCCGCGTTAAACGTCGTTTATGAGAAGCTTAAAAATGCGGGCTTGGAAGAATTCTGTTTGGAATTACACAGCCACAAAGCCAACAAGAAACAAGTGATTGAAGAGCTTTGCCATACGCTGAAATTGCCCAAGAGTCGTGTATCGCAGCAAGCGGATAAGGAATTAAAAGCAAAGAAAGACGCGCAGGCGTATTTGGACGCGTACACGGAAGAATTGCATAAGATTTGCCCGATTATTCAAAAGACGCCGTATGAATTGTATGAAGAAGCGGCGGCTTGCCGTCGCGCGCCGAGCGTTGAGTTCTTCGTTAGCAATATCAAGGAAAAAGGCGAAGAATTTATCGAAAAAGCGGAAGCGGAGCTTACGCGGTTTGTCGATTATATTTCTTCCGTTGGGTATGATTATCATCAAAATATTTGGTATGGATATACGCAGCTTGGATGTTCGTATCAAGAAATAAAGCAAGTAAAAGACGATTTGTTTGAATCGGCTGCGTTGGGCCGTGCTTTGCAAGAGATTGGCGGGTCGGTGAAGGAAAAATATCAGATTTCGGCGGATACGCTTACATTTGCGAATGCATTTTCGAAATTCTTTGCCTTGGTGAAGGGCAGTAAGTTTATAACGCCCTCTCTTTTAAATCCGACGACATTGAAAAAGCTGGCTGCGCCTTTACAAAAAGCGCAGGCCTTAGCGAAGGAAATTTTGCAGACGAAGGCGGTTTTAGATAAGTCGTTTGACGAAGACGTTTATAAATTAGACGGTAAAACGCTGCATAAGCAGTTGACGATACAATTTGAAGGCGGGCTTACGCGATTGTTTAGCGGGGAATACCGCCGCGTAATAGCATCTATTCGGTTGAGCAAGAAGGATGGCAAGAAGCCAAATTACAAGGAAGCGGTGGAAATGGCGGGGCTTTTGCGCCGTTATCAAGAAAAAACCGCTGAGTTTAAGGGCGCTCAAGCAAGCGTAGAAAAGCTGGTTGGGCATGCGTACGTGGAGGTCAATAGCGATTTCGAGCGTTGTATGTACGAGCTTGCGTATTTGACGCGGGTGCACGAAACGGGTGTGCGTTTCGGCAAGCTGTTAACAATGACGCGCGAGGAATTTATGGCGCAAAAAGCGGTGTTTGCAGAGCTTGCAAAACGGTATGAAACGGCGTTTTTGGCGTATGGCGAATCGGAAAAACGGCTGTTGGCGCGATTTGATGCAAAAGAATACGATTTGCGCGCCGCCGATTTGGTTGTGTACGTGGAAAAATGCGAACAATGCTACGAAAACACGGATAAATTGGATAACTGGTGCGAATTTGTTAAGCTGTTAAAGAGCTTGGAAACATTAGAGTTGCGTTCGTTTGTCGACGAAGCGATTGAGGTGAAAATTCCGCCGAGTGAAATGGTGCGCTCGTATAAAAAGGCGTTCTATTTACAATGGATAGATACAATATTACGCGAATCGCCTGTGCTTTCTGGTTTAGCGCGTGTGCCGCACGACGAGATGGTAAAGCGATTTGTGGAAAAGGACAGATTGCATTTCGAAATCAGCAAAGCGAAGATTAAAGCAGAGATTTCCCATCAAAGACCGACGTTAGATTTGATTGCGCAAGGCAGCAGTATTTCCATTCTTTTGCGTGAGGGTGAAAAGAAACGCAAACAGAAAGGGATTCGATTGTTGCTTTCGGAAATTGGGGAATTAGCGCAAACGCTGAAGCCGTGTTTCTTGATGTCGCCTTTGAGTGTAAGTACGTATTTGGGTGCAGATATCGCCTTTGACTTAGTTATTTTCGACGAAGCGTCGCAAATTTTCCCGCAGGACGCTGTGGGGGCAATCTATCGCGGAAAACAGCTGATTGTCGTAGGTGATTCTAAGCAGATGCCGCCTAGCAATTTCTTTAGCGCGACGGTAGAAACGGACGAAGAAGAGGATGAGGACGTTACTGATTTCGAGTCTATTTTGGATATTTGTTCGACGGCGTTCCCGCAACGCAGATTGCAATGGCATTATCGCAGTCGGTTCGAGCAGCTTATCGCTTTCTCGAATAAGCATTTTTACGATAACGATTTGGTTACTTTCCCGTCGGCGAAGACGGATGCGGCGGGCGTAGGCGTTGACTATGTGCACGTGAACGGGGTGTTTGACAGAAGTACGAAAACCAACCGCGCGGAAGCTGAAAAAATCGTGGAGATGGTATTCGAGCATATTCAAACCTGCCCTGAACGCAGTTTGGGTGTCGTTGCGTTTAGCGTTTCGCAACAAAGCTTAATTGAAAAACTTATCTCTAAGCGCAGACAGCAAGATCCTTCTAAAGACGCGTTCTTTAAGTCGGATAAAATAGAGCCGTTCTTTGTGAAGAATTTGGAAACGGTGCAGGGGGATGAGCGTGATACGATTATTTTTAGTATTGCGTATGCGAAAGATGCGCAAGGTAGATTTTTGTTAAATTTTGGGCCTATCAACCGCGATGGCGGAGAACGTCGTTTAAACGTTGCCGTTACCCGCGCGAAAATGAACGTGAAGGTGGTAGCGTCTATTCATGCTACGGATATTGATTTAGGAAATTCTAAGTCGGTTGGCGCGAGATTGTTGCGCGATTACTTGGCGTATGCGGAAAACGGCGGGGCATTATTGCAACGCGCTGAGCAGGAAGACGCGTTTGCCTGCGATTTGGAGTTGGAAACAGAAGTTGCTGAGTTTTTACGCAAACAAGGATATATCGTGGATACGCAGGTGGGATGTTCTTCTTTTAAAATTGATTTAGCGGTTAAAAAAGAGGATTCGGCTGATTACGTGTTGGCGGTAGAGTGCGATGGGCCTAGTTATCGCGCTTCGAAGACGACGCGGGATAGAGATAGACTCCGTAAAGATATTTTGGAAAGAATGGGTTGGACCTTCTATCGAGTATGGTCAACCGATTGGGTAAGAAATAAGCGTTTGGAAAAAGAACGGTTGTTGATGGCGGTGAAAGAAGCGTTTGAACATGCTGAGAAAAAGGTGAAGAAAAACGTTGCAAAGCCCAACAATAATTTGTTTGAAGAACAGGCAGAAGAACAACATTTTGAATTTCCGAAATATCAAATGCAAGATGAATTGGCGCTGAGTAAAAAATTGAACTACGACGTTATGAACACAGTGCGCGCAATATTGGAATATGAAGCGCCTATGTCGGAAGAGTGGCTGCTTAAACGTATTGTATTTTTATTTGGGAAACGTGAAAAGGTAACGGTTGTCGTGCGGAATGCGTATGAGACGTTGATGCAAAATTGCCGAAATTATGGGATTGTTCGTCAAAACGGGTTCTTGTATTTGCTTGGAAGAGAGACGCCTATGTTGCGCGTTCCTGCAAAAGATTGCGAACCGCGTGAAGTCAAATATATTGAAACGAAAGAATTGGCAAACGGGTTGCGGGCGTTGCTTAAGCAAAACGTTACGGTGGAAAAGGATGGCTTGTTTAGATTGATGGCGGCGCAGCTTGGCTTTGCCCGTATAGGCGAGGCAATGGAAGTAAAATTAGAAGAGGCGTTGTCCTTCTTGAAGGATGAAATCGAACAAAGCGGCGAAACGTTATCTTTGAAGACGGATTTAACTTGTTAAAAATTGCAAAGTTGAAAAATGAAAAAAATTAGCGTATTGTTACAGTACGCTAATTTTTTATATAATAAAAAACAAAAGAAAGAAAAAAATGCAATTTTAGAGCATCTTTTTGCAATTTCTGTATAATGACAAAAAAATGCTGGTGTGATATAATAAAATGAGTTGAGAATGCTCAATTTTATAGAGTTGAATGTAAGGAGAAGAAGGATGAAACTCAATTATAATGAATATAAAGACAAGGTGCGCGCGTGTTGGATTGGGAAAAATATCGGCGGGACGATTGGCGGTCCGTACGAAGGTGTACGTGAGAAATTAAACATTACGGGATTTTCGACAAAGCCAGGCGAAGCGCTCCCGAACGACGATTTAGATTTGCAGCTTATTTGGTTGCATGCAATGGAAAAGGAAGGGCCTAAAAAGGTAACGGCGGAAACGCTTGGCGAATATTGGCTTTCGTATATTCCCGTTTACATGGGGGAATACGCTGTAGCACGTCGTAATATGGAAATCGGGATTGTGCCCCCTTTGACAGGTGAAACGCGTAATAATGATTTCTTGAAGCATTCGAACGGGGCTTGGATTCGTACGGAAATTTGGGCGTGTCTTTGTCCTGCTTCGCCTGATTTGGCGGCTAGATATTCGATTGAAGACTCGAAAATTGACCACGGCGTTGGCGAGGGTACATATGCGGCAATGTTTGTTGCGGCGGTAGAAAGTGCGGCGTTTGTTGTAAGCGACGTGAGAAAATTGGTGGAAATCGGTTTGGCGAAAATTCCCGCAGAAAGTAGAATGGCAAGAAGTATTCGTCTGTTGTTTGAATGCTATGACAAGGGTATGTCTGCAATGGATGCGCGCGACGCGATTTTGCAAGAAAACATGGATATTGGCGAAGGTTGGTTTTCCGCGCCCTCTAACGTGGCATACGCAATGCTTGGTATTTTGTACGGCGAGGGTGATTTTAAAAAGTCTATGTTAACTGCTGTAAACTGCGGCGACGATACCGATTGTACGGCGGCAACCGTTGGTTCGATTTTGGGGATTATGTACGGCACGAAGGGAATTCCTCAGGATTGGGCGGAATATATCGGGGATAAAATTACGACCTGCTGTATCAATTTGGGTACGAGTTGGCCTGTGATTTCTAGTTGTTCGCAGCTTACCGAAAAGGTGGTGGCATTTGCGCCTATCGTGCTTTTTGAAAACAGAGCGGATTTCGCAACGGTTGTAGAAATCGTGGAAGGGGAGACCCAGGTATGCGCTAAAGAAACGGATAAGTTCTTGTTGCCTTATGGGCAAAGTGAAGAATCGGAAGAAATGGCGCGCTCGATTTTGTCGTTAAAAACGCCGAATACAATGACGAAAACATGCGGTTCGGTAATTACGCTTTTGACGGTGCAAGACGGGCCGTATATTACGCCGAACGAAGAAAAGAAATTTACGATTAGTTTCCAAAATAGATTAAAAGCGCTTGGCAATCAACCGCATAATATTCACGTAAAATTGATTTTACCTGAAGGCTGGACTGCAAGCAATGAAGATTTTGACGTTTACGTGCCTGCGTACCGTTCGATTGTAGAAAATACTTGTTACACGGAAGCTTCGGAAATTACGGTGAAGGCGCCTGAAAAGGTAAATGCGCATAGCCAAATTCTTTTCCTTATTTCCGAACACGGCAGATATAGCGTGGAAGCTATGTCCGTAGTATTGCTTAATAGACCTGCGGAAAAGATTTGTGTTTATCCCGAACACTTTACAAATTATTCTATTTAATCGTACGAAGGCGAAGATATGGAAAAACAGCTTTTAGAGAACATTCAAATTGTAGAAGAATACGTATTGAATGCCTACAAGAGAAACTTTCGCGAGCCGATGGGCACGCTGAAAAATCCCTTTTTTGTGCCCGGGGCAAACTATACCTATGAAATGTGGGATTGGGATAGTTGGCTGATGGATATTGCGCTGTTTGAAATAGCGAAGGCGAAAGGGGAAGACATCTCCGTTTACGAAAAAGGTTGTGTATTAAACTTTTTAGACCATGCTGACGAAGATGGAAGAATTCCCATTAACGTTATCGGTAGCCGTGCGTCTATTTTCGATCTTGTACCAGGGAAAGAAGTGAATATTCATAAACCTTGCTTAGCGCAACACGCGTTGTTTATTTGTGAAAAGTACGGCAACGACGTTGAATGGCTGAAAGACGGGTTTGCGACTTTGAAAAAGTTTGTTAACTGGTACGAAAAAAACTGTAAGCACGAAGAAAGTGGTTTGTATTTTTGGATGGATGATTTTGCAATCGGGACCGACAATGACCCGTGTGTGTTCTATCGTCCGAAAAAAAGTACGGCGGCAATCTATTTAAACTGTTTATTGTACAGCGAATTTTTAGCAACGGCGAAGCTGTGCGAAATGATGGGCGACGCGGACGCAAGCTTGTATATGGATAGGGCAAGCGTTTTAAAGGATGCTATTCATGCGCAGTGCTGGGACGAACGTGATGGATTCTTTTATAATGCGGATATTTTGCTCTTGCCTATTCAACCGGAAGAGTGGTTGCATAGCGGTTGTCCTAGACATTGGCAATCTCTTCCTATGCGTATTGAGTATTGGACGGGATTTTTGCCTATGTGGAATGGGATTGCAACCAAGGAACAAGCGGAAAGATTGGTAAAAGAACATTATCTCAATGAAAAAACTTTCTATGCGCCGTACGGAGTAAGAAGCTTATCTAAGATGGAAAAAATGTATCTAATTACGGAATCGGGTAATCCTTCGTGTTGGTTAGGGCCTATTTGGGCGAATGCGAATTATATGGTTTTTGAAGGCTTGTTGAAGTACGGTTATACCGAGCTGGCGAAAGAGCTTGCCGCTAAGACGGTAACAATGTTTGGTAAGGATATTAAAGAATGTGGCGATATGCACGAATATTACGAGCCGGAAACGGGCGCGCCCGTACATAATAAAGGGTTTCAAAGTTGGAATTTGTTGGCGTATAATTTATGTCAATGGCTTCGTGAAAACGATTAAAGGGTAGGGGCATGGTTGCGTTGAACGCGATTTTTTCGAATAAATGATAATAAAAGAGCGAACACATTAGCGTGTTCGCTCTTTTGTTGTATAAATAAATCAATATTCAGCCGATTGAATAACGCCGCCGCCAAGGCAATTGATGCCGTCGTACAATACGGCGTATTGCCCTTCGGTAACCGCGCGCTGCGGTTCGGCAAATTGGATGTGCACGCTGCCGTTATCGTTAAGGGTAACTTCAACCGGTTGGTCGGGTTGGCGATATCTAAATTTTGCCGTGCATTCAAACGTCTTTTTCTGCGGCTTAAAGGGAATCCAGTTGAAGCCTTCTACTTCGCACGATTTGGAAAAGAGCGGGCTTTCGTCGCCGTGGGAAACGTATAAGATATTCTTTTCTAAATCCTTACGGACAACAAACCATCTGCCTTGGTCTTC
This sequence comes from Candidatus Scatosoma sp., assembly GCA_045660265.1. Taxonomy (GTDB): domain Bacteria; phylum Bacillota; class Clostridia; order Christensenellales; family Borkfalkiaceae; genus Scatosoma. Next base: position 77,968 of record JAZRDM010000038.1, read on the forward strand.
GCCTTTGATACCGCCGAGTTCTAATCCGCGGCGTTGGCCTAAGGTGTAGTACATCAAGCCCATATGCTCGCCGACAACCCTTCCGGAAAGGTCGCAAATTTTACCTTTGCAGGCGGGCAGGTACGAGCTTAAGAACTTTCTAAAGTTTCTTTCGCCGATAAAACAGATGCCTGTGCTGTCTTTCTTTTTTGCGGTGGCAAGGTTATAATCGAGGGCGATTTGTCTAATTTCCGGTTTTTCCATATCTTGTAAAGGGAAGAGTACGTCGGAAAGTTGGCTTTGCGAAAGTTGGTTTAAAAAGTACGTTTGGTCTTTGTTTTGGTCTTTCGCTTTTTGTAAAAGATGTACGCCGTTTTCGTGGGAAATTTTACAATAGTGCCCCGTAGCGATATAGTCGGCGCCTAAGCGTTTCGCTTCTTGTAAAAAAGGGCCGAATTTAATTTCGCGGTTGCAAAGCACGTCGGGGTTGGGTGTTCTGCCAGCCTTGTACTCGGCAAGGAAGTAGGAGAATACTCTGTCCATATATTCTTTAGCGAAATTAACGGTATAATAGGGAATGTCGATAAGGGAGCAGACGCGGCGTACGTCGGCGTAATCGTCCTCTGCGGTGCAACAGCCGTTTTCGTCGTTTTCTTCCCAGTTGAGCATGTACAGCCCGATAACGTTATAGCCCTGTTGTTTTAAAAGCAATGCGGCGACGGAGCTGTCTACGCCCCCGCTCATTCCGATTACGACTGTTTTTGCCATAAAAAGATACTCCCGAAGAATTTTATCATATTATAGCATAGCGGGGCGAAAAAGCAAAGCGAAAACGCTAAAAAACGTAAAAAATTCTTTTTTTATGTTGACAGCGGAGTGTATTTTAGGTATAATAAAAAAGGTCGCTGAACGGCTGAAAGGAAATACAAGGAGAAAATGAGATGACTGATAAATTAAACGACGAAATTTTTGAAGAAGATGATGAGGGTATCGTTACGTTGCTTTCTGCGACGGGCGAGGAAGTAGATTTTGTAGAAATTGCAGGGATTGCACACGAAGGGAATTTTTATGCCATTTTACAACCCGTTGAATTGTTGGAAGGAATGGAAGAAGATGAAGCTTTGGTGTTTAAAGTATCTCGTGGAGCAAACGGGGAAGATCATTTTGAAATTGAATTAGACGAAGATATTATCGACGCGGTATTCGCGGAATATAATCGTTTATTGGACGAGGCAATCCAGAACTAATAAACGGTTAGAGTTTGTCTAATTTTATCGAAGGATTTTTTACTTTTTGATAAAAGTAATAGACAAACGCTTGAAAAAGCTATATAAAAATAGTAAAATAGAAAAGCGCTTACAAAAACGCAGGCGCTGATACGTATCCGTAGCTCAGCTGGATAGAGCACAAGCCTCCGACGCTTGGTGTCGTTGGTTCGAATCCAATCGGGTACACCAAAAAAGGACACCCTTACGGTGTCCTTTTTTGGTGTGGTTGGTCGCTCGAAACGGCGTGTTCTCGTTGGTTCGCGCGAGACGAGCAAAGCGAGGAAGTAGATAAGTTTTTCGCAGTTGGTTGCGAGTCGACACTTTGGCGAAGCCAATTTTCCAAATCGGGTACACCAAAAAAGGACACCTTTACGGTGTCCTTTTTTGGTGTGGTTGGTCGCTCGAAACGGCGTGTTCTCGTTGGATTATTCGAGTTATTCATTTTTCATGCATAATTATGCTTATTTTATATATAATAATGTATAGAATATGTGTAATAAAGAATAAATATTCAAAAAAATGTAAAAAAATGAAAAAATATTCAAAAAATGAGGTTAAAACGCTTTACATTATGCAAAATTTGTGTATAATTATACACGTAATCAATTTTTGAGGAGAAAAATAATGAAAAAAGCAACAAAATCTATTTTATCTATGGTTATGGCATTGACAATGATCGGCGGTGCGGCTGCGTGCGGTTCGACGGAGGAAAATTCTAGCGCATCCTTTGATGATAGCGCGTTATTAGCGGAACTTGCAAAACTGCAAACGCAAGTTGCAGATATTCAAGTTGATCTTGAGGAAGGCATTGCTGACGGCGATAGCGCGCTGTTAGCGGAACTTGCAAAGTTGCAAACGAAAATTACGGATATTCAAGCTGATCTTGGGGGAGGCATTGCTGACGGCGATAGCGCGTTATTAGCGGAACTTGCGAAGCTGCAAACGGAAATTGCAGATTTGCAAAGCGCACTTGACGGATATATGACGGTTGTGCCTGAAGATCCGAATGCCTTGGCTGACAACTATGGCGCGGAAGCATATGAAATGGTAAAATACATAGACGCTATGGTAAAAGACCGCGATTCTATCGCGGGCGAACAATATAAATTTGCGCAAAAGTGGATTACATGGAATCTTATCAGCGCGGGCTATCAAGAAGGCGTAGATATTGAAAATCACAACTTTACTTGGACGAAATATTATTCGAATACTACCGACTTGGCAACGACGATTACTGCGTCCGGCTATACGACGGACGGAAAGGCTTACGTTCGTTCGGGTCGAAAGTATGTAGAAGCTGCTGAGGGACAAGAAGGTACGCACGTAAAGGCGGATATTATCGGTACGAATATCGTTGCTACCAAGAAAGGTAAATCGGATAAGCAAATTATCGTCGGCGCGCATTACGACGGCGACGGTACAGGGGATAACGGATCGGGTATCTCGCTTGGGCTTATCACTGCAATGAATTTGTTTAAAGTTGAAACGGAATACACCATTAAATTTGTATTCTTTGATGCAGAAGAATATGGGTTGTACGGCTCGACGGCGTATGCAAACTCCTTGTCGCAGGAAGAAATTGATAATACGCTGTATATGATCAATATGGACTCGTTGGTGTGCGGAGACTACTGCTATTTGTACGGCGGTGTGCAGGATGATGAAAACCAAACGGTTACGGAAACGGAAGCGTATGACAACGCAATGGCGGTTGCGGCTGAACTTGGTTTGACGTTTAAGAGTAATCCTTGGACTTATGAAAATCCCGCGCCTGGTTATGATGCGCCCGATTACGCGGCGCCTTCGACGGGGGATTGGAGCGACCACGTTGGGTTTAAGAACGTTGGTATTAAGTACTTGTACTTCGAAGCAACCAACTGGGATATCCCTGGGCCTTATGCTGAATATGACGGCTACGGTGAAACGTATCTTATCGGTATGTTGATGAACACCAAGAACGATTATCTTGAATATATCGAATCGTACTTCCCTGGACGTATTCTTAGCCATCTTACACAGTTCTCAACGTTATTAAATGCACTCGTTACGCAAAGCAATATTACATTCTAAGTCAAATTTAGCCAATAGAAGATTTTTCTATAAATGATATTAGATGAGTGCAAAATTTTATAGGAAAATCTTATAGGCGGGGCGTATGCCCCGCCTCTATTTTTTTTTGTAAAGTTATGCAAAGGATAGGGGCATGTATGCGTTGAATAAAAAATTGGGGACGGAATGAAAGCAGAGAAAATTGCAAATAGTATAGCTTGAAAGCGAATTTTATAATTCTTATAAAAAAATTTGTTTATATTGTTTACTTTTAGGCGAAAATGTGGTATAATACAAACGAATGTTCGCGAATGAAGTATTCGCGGAAAAGGAGAGACGTATTTGATGGAAAAACCGTTTATATTACATTCGCCCTTTTCGCCGACGGGGGATCAGCCGCAGGCGATTGAAAAGCTGACGGAAGGGGTATTAGACGGGGTTCGTACGCAGGTGCTTGTCGGCGTAACGGGCAGCGGTAAAACGTTTACGATGGCAAACGTCATCAAAAACGTCAATCGCCCCACGCTTGTCATTGCGCATAACAAGACGCTTGCCGCGCAGCTTTGTAACGAGTTTCGGGAGTTTTTCCCTGAAAACCGCGTGGAATATTTTGTATCCTATTACGATTATTATCAACCGGAAAGTTATATTCCGTCTACTGATACCTATATCGAAAAAGATTTAAGTATGAACGACGAGATTGATAAACTTCGCAATAGCGCAACGGGCGCGCTGATGGAGCGAAAAGACGTTATCGTGGTAGCGTCGGTATCCTGTATTTATGGGCTGGGCGCACCGGAAGAATATTTCCGCTTATCTATTTCTTTACGGCCTGGAATGGAGTGGGAAAGAAACGCGCTTTTGCGTAAATTGATTGAATTGCAGTACAGCCGTAACGATATGGATTTTAAGCGTTCGACTTTTCGTGTTAGAGGAGACGCGGTGGAAATTTTCCCGGCATCTAACTCGGAAGTGGCAATCCGCGTAGAATTTTTCGGGGATGAAATTGATAAAATTTATGAAGTGGAAGCGTTGACGGGCAATAAACTGAATGAATTGTCGCACGTGGCGATTTTTCCCGCTAGCCAATATGCTGTTGGCACGGAGAAATTGCACAGTGCTTTGAGTATGATTGAAGAAGATTTAAAGGGCGAAGTGCGCGCTTTTGAAGATGAAGGAAAAATTTTAGAAGCGCAGCGCCTGAAACAGCGCACTGAGCACGATTTGGAAATGATGCGTGAAATCGGGTATTGCAGCGGGATTGAAAATTACAGCCGATATTTTGACGGGAGACGTCCCGGAGAGCCGTCGTTTACACTGCTTGATTATTTTCCGTCGGGTGAGTTTTTGGTATTTATTGACGAAAGCCATATGACCATTCCGCAGATACGGGCAATGTATCACGGGGATTTATCGCGCAAGAAAAACTTGGTGGAATACGGCTTTCGCATGAATGCGGCGTTTGATAACCGTCCGTTGAAATTTGATGAGTTTGACGCGCGCGTTCCGCAGCTTATTTGCGTATCGGCAACGCCTGCTCCGTATGAGCTGGAGCAAGCGGGGCAACGGGTGGAACAGCTCATTCGTCCCACGGGATTATTAGATCCGAAAATTGAAGTTCGTCAAACCAAAGGGCAGATAGACGACTTACTTTCTGAAATTAAAAAAGTAACGGACGTCGGGGGCAGGGTTTTGATTACCACGCTCACGAAGAAGATGTCGGAAGAATTAACCGACTATTTGAAAGAGCATTCTATCAAGGTGAAATATATGCACAGCGACATTGACACCTTAGAGCGTGTGGACATTGTCAACGGCTTACGCTTAGGGGAATTTGACGTGCTTTGCGGGATTAACTTGCTGCGCGAAGGGTTGGATATGCCCGAAGTGAAATTGGTGGCGATTTTAGACGCGGATAAGGAAGGGTTCTTGCGCAGCGATACCTCGTTAATACAGACAATTGGGCGTGCGGCACGTAACAGCGAAGGGCGCGTGGTGATGTATGCCGACGTGATAACGGATAGTATGAAACGCGCGATTGGGGAGACGGAGCGCCGTAGAAAAATTCAAGATGAATACAATAAAGCGCATGGCATTATCCCGAAAACGATTATCAAGGAAGTAAAATCAACGCTGAATATTACTAAGAAAAAGTTGGATACAGACGACGTGGACTTAAAGGATATTCCCGACGAAATCGAAAAATTAAAGGCGCTTATGAAAGTGGCAAGCGGTCAGCTTGACTTTGAAAAAGCGATTGAAATTAGAGAAAAAATTGCGCAATTAAAGTTAAAATTGCGTAAAGCGCAGGGGCGGTAAAACGCGTTCAACGCAACCCTGCCCCCATCAAAAAGGAAGAAATATGGAAAAAATTGTTATTAAAGGCGCAAAAGAAAACAATTTAAAAAATATTAACGTAGAAATTCCCAGAAACACGCTGACAGTGCTGACGGGCGTTTCAGGGAGCGGTAAATCGACATTGGCGTTCGATACTATTTTCGCGGAAGGACAACGCCGTTATGTCGAAAGCTTGTCGGCGTACGCTCGGCAATTTTTAGGGCAGATGGAAAAGCCGGACGTCGAAAGCATTGAAGGGCTTTCGCCTGCAATTTCTATCGACCAAAAAACGACCTCGCACAACCCGCGTTCGACGGTGGGGACAGTAACGGAAGTATACGATTATTTCCGTTTGCTGTTTGCAAGAATCGGTATTCCGCATTGTCCCAATTGCGGTAGAGAAATTCGTCGCCAAACGGTAGACGAAATTGCCGATAAGGTAATGTCAATGCCTGAAGGGAGTAAAATTTTAATCAACGCGCCCGTGGTGCGTGGTAGAAAGGGTGAGTACGTTAAAGAGTTAAACGGCTTTAAAAAGAGCGGTTACGGCAGAGTAAAAATTGACGGAATCGTTTACGATTTGCAAGAAGAAATTAAGCTAGAAAAAAATATCCGTCACAATATTTCCGTCGTTGTGGATAGATTGGTGGTAAAGCCCAACATTCAAAAACGCTTGACGGATAGTTTGGAAACGGCGTTGAAGCTAGCCGACGGGTTGGTGGTTATCGATTGCGACGGAAAGGAAGAGCTGTATTCGATTAACTACGCTTGTCCTGATTGTAATATTTCCATTGAAGAAATCGAGCCGAGAATGTTCTCGTTTAACACCGTTTACGGTGCGTGTCCCGAGTGTTTCGGGATAGGGTATCGGCAAATTGTCGACCCTGATTTGATATGCCCCGACAAAACGAAAACCTTACGGGAAGGGGCAATGAAAATTACGGGCTGGAATTTAGGCTCGCAATCAATGTCCATGATGGAATTGAATGCAATTGCCAAGGCGTATAATTTCTCTTTGGACGTACCCGTAAAAGATTTGCCCGATGATATTTATCATTTATTGATGTACGGCAACGGCGGGGAAAAAATTGACATGCAATACAATACCCGTACGTTTAACGGCAGTTTTAAAAAGCATTGGGAAGGATATGTAAACAATTTACAAAGACGGTATGGGCAAACGTCTTCGGACGGTGTAAAATACGATATAGAGAAACTGATGCGTTCGGCACCTTGCGATTGCTGTAAGGGAAAGCGCTTAAAAAAGGAATCGCTTTCCGTCCGTATCAACGGCAAAAATATTTGGGATGTGTGCGAAATGTCCGTGGATAATTTGTGTGCGTTTATGGATGAAGTAAAGGCGAAATTTACACCGACGGAAGCAATGATTGCGCATTCTATTGTGAAAGAAATCAATAACCGTTTGGGTTTTTTGCGGAACGTAGGATTGAATTATTTGACGCTGGCGCGCACGGCGAGTACGCTTTCGGGCGGCGAAGCGCAACGTATCCGCTTGGCGACGCAAATCGGCAGCGCATTGACGGGCGTTTTGTATATTTTAGACGAACCTAGTATTGGTTTGCATCAGCGCGACAACGAAAAATTGCTTTCGTCCTTGCAGGGTTTACGCGATTTAGGAAACACGCTAATCGTTGTTGAACACGACGAAGATACGATAAAAACAGCCGATTATTTGGTGGATATTGGTCCAAAAGCAGGCGTGCATGGCGGTGAGGTGGTTGCGTGCGGTACGCAGGAAGACGTTATGGCGGCAGAAAATTCGATTACGGGTGATTATTTGGCAGGAAGAAGAAAAATCTGCGTGCCTTGTATGCGAGAAAAGCCTAGCGAAAAGTGGTTAGAGCTGAAAGGCTGTAAGCAAAATAATTTAAAAGATATCGACGTGAAATTCCCCGTAGGCTTAATTACGGCAGTTACGGGCGTTTCGGGAAGCGGGAAGTCAAGTTTGGTAAATGAAATACTCTATCCCGTTTTAGCAAACGAGTTAAACGGCGCGCGGCAGGTACTTGGGAAATTTGACGAGATTAAAGGCGTGGAATATTTTGATAAAGTGATTGCAATTGACCAGTCGCCTATTGGCAGAACACCGCGTAGCAATCCTGCGACGTATACGGGGGTATTCGGCGCGATTCGCGATTTGTTTGCAATGACGCCCGACGCTAAAGAACGCGGCTATAAAGCAGGGAGATTCTCCTTTAACGTTGCAGGGGGGAGATGCGAGCATTGCTTCGGCGACGGGATTATTAAAATTGAAATGCATTTCTTGCCTGATATTTTTGTTCCTTGCGAGGTGTGCGGCGGAAAACGGTATAATCGTGAAACGTTAGAAGTTAAATACAAGGGTAAGAGTATTTTTGACGTTTTGGATATGACGGTAGAAGAAGCGTGTGAGTTTTTTGCGCCCGTACCAGCGATTTACAATAAAATTAAAACGTTAAACGACGTGGGGCTTGGGTATATTAAGTTAGGACAAAGCTCTACCACGCTTTCGGGCGGTGAGGCGCAGCGTGTAAAGTTGGCGACGGAGCTTGCCAAGCGTTCGACGGGAAAAACGTGCTATATTTTAGACGAGCCTACGACGGGGTTGCATACCTACGACGTGGATAAGCTGATTAAGATTTTATTAAAGCTGCGCGCGAATGGGAATACCGTTATTGTAATCGAGCATAATTTAGACGTAATTAAAACAGCAGATTATATTATCGATTTGGGTCCTGAAGGCGGCGACGGCGGCGGTACAATCGTTTGCTACGGCTCGCCTGAAGACGTGGCAAACGTTGCGGAAAGTTACACAGGGCAATTTTTAAAAAAGGTGTTATAAATTGTTTTATTTTTAATTCAACACATACACGGGTGGGGTGTTTTTATGGAAAACGTAAATAAAACGCTATATATTCCGCTTTATGGAAAGGCGCTTGTAAGCGAAAAAGGCATTTTGTTAAAGGATAAAAAGGCGCAAGAGATTTGGGTAAAAGAGTCTTTTAAGCTTAAAGGAAAGTCGAAATCGAAATGGCTTGCATATTATATGGCAATGCGCGCGCGTGTATTTGATGAATGGGTGAAGGCCAACGCGGGTAAAGATTCCTGCCAAGTTTTGCATATAGGCTGCGGGCTGGATAGCCGAGTGGAGAGAGTGCAAGCGGAATGTTCACTGTGGGTGGACGTCGATTTTCCCGAAGTGATACAAACAAGAAAATTGTATTATGCCGAAAACGAAAATTATCGTATGATTGGCGCGGACGCGCGGGAAATAGAGTGGCTAGAACAATTACCGAATGCAAAGACGGTAATCGTTGTAATGGAAGGGATTAGCATGTATCTCGCGCCGGAAGAACTGAAAAAGCTATTGAGCGGAATTTGCGGGAAGTATGAAAGCGTGCGCGTGCTGATTGACTGCTATACGGTGTTAGCGGCGAAGTTGTCTAAGCATAGAAATCCCGTCAACGACGTAGGGGTAACAAACGTTTACGGGATTGACGATCCGCAAATTTTGACAGAGGGAACGGGGCTTTCCTTTGTAAAGGAATGGGAGCTGACTCCTGCATATATGATAGAAGAATTGCAAGGTTTAGAAAAGAAAATTTTTCAAAAACTGTACGCGGGCGGTTTTTCTAAAAAGTTATATAAGATGTATGAATATGAAAAAGCACGCTTTTAATAGCGTGCTTTTTTGTGATAAAATATTCAAAAGGAAGGGGCAGGGTAGCGTTTAACGCGTTTAAGGGGTTTGCGCTTTTTTGAGCGTGATGTGATAAAAATCAGTCGAATTAGGCGCATAAGAGCAGTTGATTAAGTCGCCTTCGATTAAGAAGACTAACCCCTCTTTGCCTTCAGCGGAGCTGAGTTCAATTTTTTCCTGTCCCATACTCGACCACACGCCTTCAGTTGAATCAGGCGATCCGAACATAGAAATTTCCATAACAAACGTATTGTCTTCTCTAAGAGTTAACAGCCATGCGTCTGCTGGGAAAATTTTGCCTTCGTATTCCACGCCGGCGTGGATAATTTGATAATCGTCTGGCGTTTGGCGGGCGAAGGAATGAAATTGATAAGTACCGGTTATGGTGAAAGCAGAATCAGGGCTGGAATCGTCCGTTGTGGAGTGAGAACAAGCTGTGAATAAACAAAGGCAAAAGAACGTTAAAAAAGTTAAAACGCTTGTAATAAATTTTTTCATAAAAGGCTCCTTTCGCAGTATGATAAAAGTATTATACTGCATACCCTTATACATTGTCAATACCTTGATGAAATTTATTGGGGGGGGATAGGCGAAAGCTGGACGAATACAAAAAAGGCTCTCAAACGAGAGCCTTTATGGCTTGATTATTTTTTAAAGCGGATTTGGAGATTTTCGTTTATATCAAGAACAATGGTATTGTCATCTATCTTACGGCCAACCGTAACGGCGGTTTCTTCGCTCATGGTGAAATAGATTGCGTCTTGGTAACCATTCATCCAAGTTCCTGTACGGATTCCGCTAAGAGACTCTAAAATATTGTTGTCGGCGTCCGTTTTGCTAAGATTACAGCATAAAGCAAAGGTGGAATTGCTGTTCATTATCAAAATAAAGGTATCTTCTTTAATTTCAATGCCGTTAAATTTTCCGTTTACTTCAACGGTGATGGTGTTATCGCCTTCAGATACTCGAAAAGCGTTAAATTTGTAAGTTTCCGGACCCTTTGTGAGTTCACAGCCCGCAAATAAAAAACAACAACAGCTCATTATACAAACAAGTATAAAGGCGAAAAATTTTTTCATAAAAGATTCCCTCCAAATGTAATAGTGAAACAATTATAATTCATATTTTATGAATTGTCAAGCACCAAAGTAAAAAAAATTTATATAATATGAATTATGAAAGTATTTGGAGAAAGGGTAAAACAAACCTTAAAAGAAACGGGAATTACACAAAAACAGATGGCGGCGCATTTAAAAGTACAGACGTCGACGCTGTGCGAATGGCTGAACGACCACAATGAACCGCCTATGCAAATGATTGTAGAGATTGCCTTATTTTTAGAAGTTTCTACCGATTTTTTGCTTGGGATAAAAGAGTATGATTGAGAAAAAAACACGCTTATCATAAGCGTGTTTTTTTTATTGGAGATGATTCAACTCGTACACGGGTGGGTTAAATTCGTTTTAATTTTACAATACCGCAAAGTACGTCGGAGTACGAATAGGCGGTTTTTCCTAAAAAATCTTTTTCGTCGGGTTGGATTGTAAACAGCGCAGGATAGACGCCGGAAAGGATACCGCAAAAGCGCATGGTTTTATTTCTGCCTAAATTCACTTTAACCGCGACGCGTTGCGCGGAGAAATCTTTTACCATTTGTTTGACATCGGAAATATTTTTTGTAGGTTTAATCATACAATAAGTATGGAAAAAATTTCAAAAAAATATACCTTGCTAAAAAAATATTCTAATTGTGCAAAGATTGTCATAGAATACAAAGGAAAGTTTCTTGCGCTGTGAAAACGTGGCGGGGGATAGAAAGCAAAAAAATAAAAGGATGGGAGTGTTATGAAGACGCAATATGATACCTATACTTACACCAGCGAATTGTGTCGATTAAAAAGTCAATCGATTGTCGAGTGCCGATTGCCTGGTTCGGAAATTGTTAGTGTGTTGCAAACGCAAGCAAAAACGGTTGCGCTTACGTGCGAATGCGCGGACGGCGAAGTAAAGTACAGCGGGAAACTGCTTTTAAGCATTGTTTACGAGGATATGGAAAAAAAGATTTGCCGTATCGAGCGAGGTGCGGAGTTTTATCATAAGGCAGAGGATGCGACCATTACGCCCGCTTGCTTTGCGAAAGTGGATTTTTGCGCGGAGAATATTACGACTCGTCGGGAAGGAACGGGATTGTATGTATCCGTTGTGGTTGGGGCGGATATAAACGTATACGGAACAAGAACGAGAGAGTTTTTAATCGGCGGGAATGACTTGGTTGTTAAAAAGAAAGCAATGTCTATGGTGAAAATTTTTTGCGTGGACGGCGAAGTGGAAACGGAAGATGAGTTTGATACCGATTACGTAGGAGATATTTTGCTGCATAACGAGCGGGCGATTCTCTCCTCAGTTACCGCAAAAGCGGGGCAGATTGACGTAAACGGCGAAATCCGCTTAAACTTCTGTGTGTTAAAGCGAGATAATAATCTTTATTCGTACGAGCGATTTATTCCGTTTGCGTTGCAAATTCCTTGTGAAGAAGCGTTTGGAAACATTGGTGTAGGCGCTAGATGCGGTGTCAGTGATATTACCATAAACGCTACGTGCGACGAGGAACGCGGGGTTAGCAGAATTAACGTGTCCGTCGTGGTAGGCGCGGAGTGTACGGTGTACGTCAAAGAAGAAATTTTAGTGGTGGATGACGCCTTTTCGTTGGATAGGGAAATTAGCCTTGAAAAGCAAAAGTGCGGGGGCAGGTATTTGACGAATTGTAAGCGCATGGTGGAACAAGTGGGCGGAGAGGCCGCTCTTTCCAACGGAAACGGTGCGGACGGAGCATTGATAGTAGCGTTTGCGCCGCGGGCGGAAATTACTTGCAAAAAGACGGAAAACGGCGGGGAAATGGAAGGTGTATTAGAAGCGGACATTCTAATCAAAGGAGAGGATGGCGGATATAAAAAGAATTCGTTGTCGTTGCCGTTTTTGTTCCCGATTGGCGAAATGGGGGACGAGGCAGAGGCGGAAGCTGTTGTCAGCGGACTGTCGGTAAGAAAAAAATCAGATGGTAGCGTGGTGGCGGAAGCAACGCTGAAACTCTGCGTAAAAATGTATAAAAATTTGCAGGATGAGTATGTTTGTCAAGTAACGGATGGGGAAGAATATCCCAAAACGCAATCTGCTTTTCAAATTTTTGCGTTGCGGGAAAGTGAAGATTTGTGGCAAGTGGCAAAGCGGTTGAAAAAAAGACCAGAAGAGGTGGAAAAGTGTAATCCCGATTTGCATTTCCCTGTAAAAAAAGGCGAAAAAATTTATATTTATACACAATGCGAGTAATTTTTGCTGGCTTAAATGAAAATTTTGTTAAATTTCTTCACGAATTGAAAATAAACTGTTGAAATTTGGTAAAAAATATGCTACAATATCATTAGAATTCTATGCGGTGAGGGTTCTCACCGCTTTTGGACTATTATATGAACACGGTAAAAGTAAAAGCGTATGCAAAAGTCAATTTGACCTTAGAAATTGTTGGGCAAAAGGATGGGTATCATTTGCTTGACTCTTTTGTCGCGAGCGTAGATTTGTTTGATTTAATCGTTTTAAAGAAGAATAAAGGGAAATTAAGCCGAATTAAGATGGTTGGACGTGGAAGCGAAAGTATCCCGCCGGAAAAGAACAATGCCTTAAAAGCAGCGGAGTTGTTTTCGGAAAAATTCCAAACGCATGGTGCGGACATCACCGTGTATAAAAATATTCCTATGGGCGCGGGGCTTGGCGGTTCGTCGGCGGACGCGGCGGGGGTATTAAACGGTATGGCAAAGCTGTACGGGATTGACGACGACGTTGCTTTGGGTGAAATTGCGGATTCCTTGGGCAGCGATACCAAATATATGTTGACGGGCGGGTATGCTCGAATGCAGGGGCGAGGGACGGAAATTACCAAAATCTCGTCGGATAAAAAATTGCATATGTTGCTGTTGGCACCGAAAACTTCGGTGAACACAGGTGCTTGTTATGGTGAATTTGACCGAATGGAAAATACACAAACAGCGCAAAATGATACGCAAAATTGTATCGATTGTTTTTTACGCGGGGATGAAAGTGAGGCGGGCAGGTATTTGATGAACGATTTGTATCGTCCTGCCGCGCGGTTAAACACCGACGTAAAAGAAGCGTATCAAAAGGCGTGTTCGTTTTCGCCGTTGGGTGCGGCGATGACAGGCTCGGGTAGTGCAGTATTCGCATTATTTGAAACGCGCGAGCTGTGCGAGTGGGCGAAGAGCCGTTATATAGGAAAAGCAGAAGCAATGGTGGTAAGTACCGTTGTGCCTGAATATAAAATGAAGGACAAGCAGCTGTTTAGAAATCCGTTTGCGCTTAGCGAAGACGAGATAGCTCAAGCGGACGATTAAAAAAGGGAGAAAAAAGATGGAAGAAAGAATGATTGACGACGAATACGGCAGAGGAATTCGTTTAAAGAAAACGCAGGACGGATACGTGGACGTTACGGATGAGTTAGCGGAAGAAAACGAAGTATTGGACGAAGAAGGCGCAGAAGAAATTGCGTTTGAGTTTCCTATGCTTGAAGAGGATGATGAAGAGCTGGAAGGGCTTTCTCCGGAAGAGGCAATCGAACTTCGCAAGAAGAAGGAAGAAGAAGCGAAGGCTCGTCGTGAGGAGTATGAAAGACTTTGCAAAGAAGGCAACGAATTGTTGAAAACGCAAAGCTATAAGGCTGCGGAATTAAAATTTGAAAACGCTTTGCAAAAAGACGCAATTGCAACGGATGCGTCCGTTGGGTATTGGCGTGCAAAAACGGCGGATTTCAGTGATCCGGACGTGCTGATTGAAGAATATTTAGAAGCGGGCTTTGAAAGCTTAGAATACGATTTGGGTTATGAAGCGGTAGAAAAAATTAAGCAGGATTATAAACACGTTTTCGAGCAGAGAATAGAAGAGCTTGCCGAACAGGAAAAGCCTTTGGAAGAGGTGGTGTTAGGAAAGCAAGAAAAACGCCGTGCGATTATCAAGGAGCGTATTAAAAAGTCGTTAAAGAATTTTATCATTACAGTCATTCCCGTGCTTATAACGTTGGTGTTGACGATTGTATTTGCTACGCTAATTAGAAGTACACCCGACGGTAGATTTATTTGGTTTACGGTAGGCGGCGGTGTATTATTTGTAGTGTCGTTTTGCATATTTGGCGGTTTTGCCAATAAGCTGATTAATGATTATCGCATTAACAGCGAAAATGAAGATTTGTCTTCTACCGAAGACGGCGCAAATCTTTTGGAAGTAAGAGAATATAAAGAACTTTACGAAAGATTTTTAGATTAAAGGATATGGATAGTTAAATTCGCCCCGAAAGTACTTACTTTCGGGGCGAAAATTCTTGATTTTGCAGTGGCTGCGTGCTATAATAAATGTGTATGAAAAAGATTTTTGCGTATTTTAAATATTATAAGTGGCAAAGCATACTCGGCCCATTATTTAAGTTGCTAGAAGCAACGTTTGAATTGCTTGTTCCGATTATCGTGGGGTTAATTGTTGACCGCGGATTCGGGGAAAGTGTAGGCGGTGCTTATCCAAACGCAGACAAAGCGTTTATCGTTTGGATGTGTGTGGTGTTGGCTGCGTTTGGATTGCTGGGTTTTGCGTTTTCCGTTACCGCGCAGTATTTTTCTGCAAAAGCCGCAACGGGTGTTTGCGCGCGCGCTCGCGGAGATTTATTTAAAAAAATTCAATCCCTTTCCTATGCGGATTTGGATAAGTTGGGCGCGGCGACCATGCTGACGCGTATGACAAGCGATATCGATAGACTGCAATCGGGAATCAATTTGGCGTTGCGGTTATTTTTACGCTCGCCGTTTATCGTGTTTGGCGCAATGCTGACGGCGTATATTGTCAGTCCTGATTCTATCGGGGTGTTTGCTCTTACGATTTTAGCGCTTGCCATCGTGGTGTATGCGGTTATGTTTGCGTGCATGCCGCTGTATAAAAAATCGCAAGAAAAGCTGGATAAAGCCTTACTTTCCACGCGGGAAAATTTGACGGGCGCAAGGGTAATCCGCGCATTTTGCCAAGAAGAAAACGAACGTGAATTGTTTGATACGCGTAACGAACAACTGAATAAAAGCCGTAAATTTGTCGGCGGGATTGCGGCGATTACTAATCCCTTGACGTATGCGCTAGTGAATATCGGTATTATCGCGTTACTTTATACGGGTGCGCTTCGTGTGGACAGCGGCGCACTGTCGCAGGGGAGCATTTTGGCGCTGTATAACTTAATGGCGCAAATTTTAATTGAACTTATCAAGCTGGCGAACTTAATTGTAACCGTAACGAAAGCGGCTGCATGTGGGGGTAGAATCGGTGCGGTTTTGGAAATGCAGCCATCTCTTACGATTACGGACGCACCTGCGGAAGAGTTTGCAGACAAGGCGAAGCCTTTTGTTTGTTTTGAAAACGTGCAAATGAAATATCATCAAGGCAGTGAGAATGCGCTGGAAAATATTAGTTTTGACGTGTATCGCGGCGAGACGGTTGGTGTTATCGGCGGGACGGGCAGCGGTAAGACGACTCTTGTGAATTTAATCCCCCATTTTTATGACGTTAGCGGGGGGCAGGTATGCGTTGACGGTATAAACGTTACGCGAAAGGATATACAAACGTACTTGCGCGAACGTATCGGCGTTGTGCCTCAAAAAGCAATGCTTTTTAAAGGAACAATTAAAGAAAATCTTCTTTGGGGAAGATCGGATGCTTCAGAACAAGAGCTTTGGAAAGCGCTTTCTATTGCGCAGGCGGATGAAATTGTGAAAGGCAAAGGCGGGTTGGACGCTTTGGTAGAGCAAGGCGGTAAAAACTTCTCTGGCGGTCAAAAACAAAGATTGACGATTGCCCGCGCGCTCGTTCGAAAACCGGATATTTTAATTTTAGACGATTCGGCTTCGGCGCT
Source organism: Candidatus Scatosoma sp. (assembly GCA_045660265.1). Lineage (GTDB taxonomy): Bacteria > Bacillota > Clostridia > Christensenellales > Borkfalkiaceae > Scatosoma. Next base: position 94,250 of record JAZRDM010000038.1, read on the forward strand.
TGATTATGCGACGGAGGCGGCGATTCGAAAAGAATTAAGTCAATTAGACACGACGTTGTTTATTGTATCTCAACGTGCGTCATCCGTGCGGCATGCGGATAAAATTTTAGTGTTGGACGACGGCCAACTTGTCGGACAAGGGAAACACGAGGAGTTGTTGCAATCGTGCGAGGTGTATCGCGAGATATTCGAGTCGCAAACGGCAGGAGGGGATGCAGTATGAAAAATTCTGTAAAAAAACTCTCTCCGGGGACCTTGAAACGAATTTTGCGTTATGTGGGGAAATACCCGATTGCGACGGTTTGTTCTTTATTATTGGCGATTGTAACCGTAGGCTCGACGTTGCTAGCGCCCATCTATTTTGGCGACGCTATCGATTGTATTGTGGAAGGAAACGTGCGTTGGGAAGAGTTAACGGCGCTGTTTGTGAAAACGGGCGTAGCCGTGGCGATTACCATGCTTTCGCAATGGCTGATGAGCCTTTGTAATAATTATGTATCTTGTAACGTGGTACGAGATATTCGAAAGGACGCGTTTGCTAAAATTGGTGTGTTGCCCTTGCAGTATTTGGATAGCCATTCGCATGGGGATACCGTAAGTAGAATTATTGCGGATGCCGATCAATTTTCCGACGGACTTTTAATGGGCTTTACGCAGTTTTTTACGGGAATAATGACCATTTTGGGTACGATTGCGTTTATGCTGATGACACACGTTTGGATAGGCTTGGTGGTTATTTTTGCCACGCCTGCGTCTTTGTTTGTAGCCAAATTTGTGTCTACGCGTACTTATAAATATTTCCAAGCGCAAACACGCACCAGGGGCGAACAAACGGCGTTTGTGGAAGAGACGATTACGGGTTTAAAAACAGTGCAAGCTTTTGCGCGCGAAGACGAAAATCAAGCAAAATTTGACGAAATTAACGCGAGATTGGAAAAAGCGGCGTTGCAAGCGACCTTCTTCTCCTCTTTAACAAATCCTTCTACGCGGTTTATCAATAATTTAATTTATGCGTTGGTAGCATTGTTGGGGGCTCTTGCAGTCGTTAGCGGCAGCGGGTTTACTGTTGGCGGATTGCAAAAATTTTTATCCTACGCTAATCAATATACAAAACCTTTTAACGAAATTTCAGGCGTTGTTACAGAGTTAAAGAGTGCGTTTGCTTGCGCAGAACGTATTTTTGCGCTGATGGATGAAAAGGAAGAAATTTCGGATGCAGGAAATTGTTGTTTGTCTAATGTACAAGGCAACGTAGATTTGCGAAACGTAAGTTTTTCGTATGTAAAAAATAAACCGCTGATTGAAAATTTAAACTTAGAAGTGTTGCAGGGTCAGCGGGTTGCTATCGTTGGAAAAACGGGTAGCGGTAAGACGACGCTAATTAACTTGTTAATGCGTTTTTACGACGTGGATGGGGGGCAGGTATGCGTTGAAAATACGGATATCCGCGATATTACACGTCAATCTCTGCGAAAAAATTACGGTATGGTACTGCAAGAAACGTGGTTAAAATCGGCTACGGTAAAAGAAAATATTTCGCTTGGCAATCCAGGCGCTAGCGACGAAGAGATTGTGCAGGCGGCGAAAGCGGCGCATGCGCACGGGTTTATTAAACGCCTTTCCAATGGGTATGACACGGTGCTTGGGGAAGATGGCGGCGGGTTGTCGGAAGGACAAAAACAATTGCTTTGCATTGCAAGAATTTTATTGCTGTTACCGCCTATGCTTATTTTGGACGAAGCAACTTCTTCTATTGATACGCGAACGGAATTAAAAATAAGCGACGCATTCCATAAGCTTATGCAAGGCAGAACTTCTTTTGTGGTTGCGCATAGACTTTCGACCATTGTCAATTCAGACGTAATTTTGGTTATGGAAAACGGCAGTGTAGTGGAAAAAGGCTCGCATAAAGAATTACTTAAAAGACGAGGGGCGTATTATCACTTATATCAAAGCCAGTTTGAGCTGGTTGCCAGTGAATAGATAAAACGTATAGATACAGCGGATTTAAGGAATAGCGATTATGCGCTATGAACAAAGGATAAAAATCCGTTACACTTCTCCCTGAGCTAAGTTAAACTTGGGAAATATAAAATAATTTAAAAAGCTTTCGCATATATTAGTAAAAACCCTTTTAAAAACAGGTTTAGGAGAAGATATGCGTTTGTATGAAGAGATATCGAAACTGTTAGACGGGGAAGCCTTTGCGCTTTCCCGTTGTTTACTTATTCCGCTTGGCTGCGGGTATTTTCAAGGCGTTAAAGCGGTGGGGGATTTTTCGGGAGAAAAAATAGAATTGTATTTCTCTTCTGCCAAACTTTGCGTGGAAGGCAGAGATTTGATAATTAAAAAATATTGCGACGGGGATTTAATTTTGTCGGGAAAAATCCTCTCTGTAAAGGTTTTGGAAGAGGGGGTATGAGATGTTGTTGCAAAAAATAATTATCGAAGGCGCTTTTCCCGAACGAGCGCTTATTCGTTTAAAAAGAGAAAAAATCCCCCTTTTTTATGTAAAAAAAGTCGAAAAAAATCGTATACTTTTCTCTATAAAGAGAAAACATACCGAAAAAGTTTTTGCAATTTATCAAAATTTGTGGTATAATGAAAACGGAACGGATATATACACCGTCAAAAAATGCGGCGGGGACGTTGGGTTTCGGTTGGTAGAAACGCTGAAAAAACGGATAGGCTTACCTATCGGCACCCTTGTGTTTGCCCTCCTTTGCCTATTTTTGCAAAATTTTATTTTACAAATAAAAATCGTTGGAGAAACGTCTTATCGGCGTGAGATTTTACAGGCGCTTGAACATGGCGGGTTGGGCGTGTATGGGGTATATTCCGATAAAAATAACCCGCAAATTTGCGCGGAAATATTTAAATTGGACGGAGTGAGTTTTTGTTCTATTCAAAAGCAGGGAGTTACGCTTTTTGTTGAAGTGCGAACAAATCCGTTTATAACGTCAACGCTCGTCGAGGGTGATATGCTTGCAGAAAGGGACGGCGAAGTGATTTCCGTGTGCGCATTGCGCGGGACAGCGCAGGTAAAAGCCGGAGATAAAGTAAAACGCGGACAGACGCTAGTGGGCGGATATTTTTGCAAGCAATCGGGGGAACAAGTTCCTGTGGAAGTGATTGCGACGGCGAAGCTGCGCTGTGTGTACGAAGCGCAGATATCGGCGCAAACGCAAGAAGAGGCCTTTGCAGACGCCTATCTTCAATTGGGAAACGCGCAGAATATTCAGATAGAAAACAAACACATTACGCCCTGCGAAAATGGATTTATCGTTCTTTTGCAATATACCGTTTGGCAGGCAATCAATTTATGAGAGAAAAGGGAAATTTTCCCGAAGGAGTTTTTTTTGGCTAAGATAAAACAGACAATCGACGTAGTATCCGTAGACAAGCTTTCGCGTATTTTAGGGACGTTTGACGAAAATTTGAATTTCCTTTCCAGAGAGCTTGGCGTTGTTGCTTATGTTGACGGAATGAAAATTTGTATAGAGGGAGAAGAAAAACAAACGCAAACCGCGTTAAAAGTATTGTCCGCTCTTTTGAAAATTGCAGATTCCGGCGAGGCGATTGACGAAAGCCGTATGGCATACTGTATTGAGCTAGCAAGTGAGGGCAGGGCAGACGAAATAGAAGAAATTTTAGACGGCGTGGTTGCCGTAACCTCGAAGGGAAAACAAATTAAATGCAAGACGGTTGGTCAAAAAGAATACGTAGATGCCATTAAAAAGAATACGGTTGTATTCGGCGTTGGTCCTGCCGGTACGGGTAAAACGTACTTGGCGGTATGTATGGCGGTAGCGGCGTTTAAAGCCAAGCAGACGGAGAAAATTATTTTAACCCGTCCCGCCGTAGAGGCTGGCGAACATTTAGGGTTCTTGCCCGGGGATTTACAAACCAAGGTTGATCCGTATCTGCGCCCTTTATACGACGCTTTGCAAGAGCTGTTTGGATTAGATACGTACGCAAAACTTATCGAAAGAAACGTGATAGAGGTTGCGCCGTTAGCATACATGCGCGGTAGAACGTTATCGAATGCGTTTATCATTTTAGACGAGGCGCAAAACACAACGAGAGAACAAATGAAGATGTTTTTAACCCGTATGGGCGAAGGCAGTAAAATGGTTATCACGGGCGATGTTACGCAGATGGATTTACCTGTCGGGAAAGAAAGTGGACTTGTTCATGCGACGAAGATTTTGGAAGGCGTGTCGGGGGTATCAGTTTGCAAACTGACAGCAAAAGACGTTGTAAGGCATCCGCTCGTAATGCGTATTATCCGTGCGTATGAGAAGGATGCGGAAGAGCAATCCAAACAAGCGGAGAAAAAAACACAATATAGAGCTAAAAGACGCGTTGAAACGCGCAAGGAGACGAAAGAAGAATGATGATAGAGAACAGCAGGGCAACTCAAAAGAAAAAAGCCAACAGCGGTTGGCATTTTGTGTTGCACTTTTTTATTCTTGTCGTAGTACTAGCTATTGTACTGTTTACGACGGATAGTGTAACAATGATGGAGGCGATTGAGAAAAACGCGGCAAATTACGTGTATATGCTCTTTTGTATCGCATTGTTGTTTCTTATTACGTACTTATATTTTGTATTTGAAAATCAATCGGTTTTATCTAGCGGAAGAAATATAGCGTTGGTGTTTACCATTCTCAACGTAACCATTGCCACTAATTTTTTAATAGGACATTATATCCACATTTACGCACGCCCCGTTGCGCTTTTGGCTATGCTTGTCTTTATTTTGATGGGGCGCAGAGAAGCGATTTTTATGAACGTAATCGGCGCGCTTATTATGTTTATCGTAGATAATTTTTCGGGGATTCAAACCGCGACGCAAAATGAGTTTTATTCTTCGCTGTTGATTGCATTCTCAGCGGGTATGTGTGCAATTTTCTTATCGACGAAATTTAAAACGAGATTTAAGGTGGTGATTACCGGCTTAATTATTGTTATACCAATGAACTTAATTATTGCCTTTTTAGAATTTGCAGAATTTCTTCGGGATAATTCGCAAACGGGGGCGTTACCCACGTGGGATTTGATTACAATGGAGATGGGTTACGGCGCATTCGGCGGGATTATGTCTACCGTGCTCTTCTTGGCGGTATTGCCTATGTTTGAAATTATTTTCAACTGCTTAACCGTTTATCGTTTGCGCGAATTGACTAGCCCTGATGCAAAGGTTCTTCGCAAATTGAAAGAGGAAGCGCCCGGTACGTTTAGCCATTCCATGACGGTGGCTCAGCTTGCCGAAGCGTGTGCGTCTGCGCTTGGGGAAGACCCCGATTACGCAAGGGCGGCGGCGTATTATCACGACGTTGGTAAGCTGCATTACCCTGAACATTTCACCGAAAACCAAGGGGAATATAACTTACACGACGAGCTTACGCCCGAGCTTTCTGCGGATATGATTCGCTCGCACGCGCGAGACGGGTATTCGCTTATCCGTGCGCATCATTTGCCTGCCTTTTTAGCGGACGTTGCGTTGCAGCATCACGGAACAATGCCCATTCGTTATTTCTACGCAAAGGCGTTGAAGATGACGGACGGGGAACTCAACATTGAAGATTTCTCGTACACAGGGCCTAAACCGCAGACGAAAATTGCGGCGATTATCATGATTGCCGACGCTTCTGAAGCGGTAGTGCGTTCGTTGAAAGACCGTACGCCTGCGGCGGCTGAAAAAGCTATTCGCGGTATCATTGAAGAGCGTATGGATTTAGAACAATTCTCCGAATGCGAAATCACTATGGCGGATTTGACGGTGATTCGCCGTACGCTTGTATCCGAGTTGACGGGGGTATATCATCACCGCGTCAATTATCCCGGTATCAAATATAAGCGTTCGTCGGACGGTAAGACGACGGGGGAAAATGAATAATGGCAAATAAACCTTTTTATTTGTACGTAGAGGAAGATGCATTCCCGCGTGAAAACGCGCAAGCAATCGAAAAGGCGATGCTTGGATTTGTGAAGTCGGACGTGCCGTTGGCGGTGGAAGTGTCCTTTGTTAGTGCGCAAGAAATTCAAGAGTTGAACGCAAGCACGCGCGGTATCGATAAGGTAACGGACGTACTCAGTTATCCTGCGTTAGAAGATATCCGCGGGAAAGCACTGAAGAAAAAAGAACATCTTTACGATATTGACGAAGAGGGGAATTTATTGCTGGGCTGTATCGTCATTTGTTGCGATAAAGCAAAAGAGCAGGCGGAAGAATATAACCATTCGTACAACCGCGAATTGCACTATTTATTGATACATGGCATTATGCATTGTTTGGGGTACGATCATATGACGGACGACGACAAGGCGGAAATGCGCGAAAAGGAAGAATTTATCCTTGGTAAACTGGGTATTACTAGAGCAGATTAAACCAAAGAGGATGGCGAAAGGAGTTTTATGAGAAGTGGATACGTTGCCGTAATCGGCAGAGCAAATGCAGGAAAAAGTACGTTAATTAACGTAATGGTAGGGGAAAAGGTTTCTATTGTTTCTCCTAAGCCCCAAACGACGAGAGACCGTATTTTAGGGGTGTTGACGGAAGAAGAATATCAAATTGTTTTCGTGGATACCCCCGGTATTTACAAGGCAAGAAATGCATTGACGGACATGATGATGAAAACGACGGAAACGAGCGCGAAATCGGTAGATTTCATCTTATACGTTTTAGATGGGCACGAAGGCATTAAAGAAGAGGAGTTTACCCTTATCCGCAAGTATAAGGAGTTGGGGATTCCTATGGCGATTGCCTACACAAAAATAGACATTATGCCCAAGGAAAATATCCCTTTGGATATGGCGAAAATTTCAGATGAAGATTTAGATTTGGACGTATTTCCCGTATCGGCAAGAAAGGGGAAAAATATCCGTGCGCTTAAAGAATTTTTGGCAAAGCAAATGCCCGAAGGGGATAAGGTGTTCGAGCAAGACATTATTTCGGATAAAAGCGAACGCTTTATGATTTCGGAAATTATGCGCGAGAAAATTTTGTTGAAGTTCGATAAAGAAATCCCGCACGGTATCGCTATCGTTATCAATAATTTCGCGTTGCAGGATAACGGCGTGTACGACGTTAATCTTGATATTGTTTGCGAACGCGCAAACCACAAGGCAATTCTTATTGGCAAACAGGGGAAAGCAATTAAGGAAGTTTCTTCCTTTGCCCGTCAGGATATGGAAAAATTCTTGGGTGCAAAAGTCTTTTTAACAACTTACGTAAAAGTCAAGGAAGACTGGCGCGATAAAATGAATTTGCTCAAAGAATACGGCTACGAAAAGCCGAGTGAAGAGTAAAACACTCTCCCTTGCTCTTTGTATAAAAATTCCCTAACGGCGCAAACTGACGTTAGGGGGCGGAAGATGAGAGAGAAACAACGCGGGGACGATTTCGGCGCGGAAGAAGCGGCTTGGAAATTGTTTGAGAAAACGGGAAGCATCACCTATTATTTGCTCTATCACGAGTTAAAACAAAAACACGAAAAACACAAAAGATAAACGGACGAAAAGGGGCGGAAATGGAAGTCAAAACGGAGGCAATCGTTTTAAGAAGTATCGATTATAAAGAAAACGATAAAATGCTCACGCTGTTTTCGCCTGATTTAGGGAAGATTTCGGCGGGGATTCGCGGAGTGAAAAAGCCTACGGCGAAATTAAACTTTGCGGCGCAGCCCTTTTGTTTTGCTGAGTATATTTTGGCTGAAAAAGGGGGGAGATATACCGTTACGGGCGCGTATTTGCATGAGGCGTTTTACGGTTTGCGGTTGGATATCGTTCGCTTTTATGCGGCGTGCGCGGCGCTAGAAGTTTGCAGAAGTCTTGCCATGGAAAACGAAAGCTATCACCGCTTATTTTTAGGGCTTGTTACTTGCTTAAAAGAGCTGTCTTTAGGGGAAGGCGATAGCGCGGAAGCGTTAATTTCTTTTCTGCTTTGCGCTTTGAGAGAGTGTGGGTATCCTATCGATTTAAGTTATTTAGAAGAATGCGGCGGCGATATAGGCGAAAGAATATTTTTTGATTTCTCGGACGGAGAATTTTGCAGCGAAGAACGCGCGGAAGCGGGCAGACAAGCCAGCCTCTCCACTTATCACGTATTGCGTAAATGCGACGGGCTTTTTTATGATGAAAAATTGCTGTCGGGCGGGCGTAAACGCGCGCTTAGGCTGTTAAAAGTGTATCTTTGCGAAAAGACGGAAGAAACGTTTGAGAATTTCAGCGAGTTTATCCGTTTATATGAAGAATAAGGAGTATTATGGCAAAACAGACGAAACAAGCAAAAACGACAATTACAAAAGCGGAAAAGAAAGACGCGGTAAAGGCGTTGTTTCGAGAATTGTTGCAAATAAAAACGTATAAAAGAACGGCGCTTATTGATGAAACAGCGGCGTTATATACGCAACGCTTTCCCGATAAAGACACGGAAAACGTCAATGACGTGAAGGGGAGAGTTGGGTCTGTATTTGATATTATGAAAAAAGAAGGGGAAATTGTCTTAGATGGGGGCATGTATGCGTTGAAAACGCAAAAAGAAGAGATTATTCCCATTCAAGAACCTGAAAATAAACCGCCCAAACGGACGGTAAAAAAGAAAGTGAAAGAAAGCACGCGTAGTGTGAAACGCACAACGGCGAAAAAATCGGATAAAGAAAAAAAGGAAGAAAAAGACGAGCCTATCGCGCCCGTTGTACCTATGATTCCTGTTAACCCTAATTATCCAGTAGACCCGATTGCGCCCGTGGTGCTGCCCATTCCTTTAGAAGAACCGAAAAAGGAAAAGGAAGACAAGGAAAAAGCGTCGGTGAAAAAGCGTGAAAAAAAGGCAAAAACGCAAGAAATTATCGCGTTAGAAGGCGTTGCAGAAACAGCGGAAAATGTTGAAAAAAAGTCCGCTGTAAAGAAACGAGCTAAAAAAACAAAAACGGAAAGCTTAAAGACACTGCAAGCAAAGGAACAACCGACTTTGGTTGTTGCGGAAAACTCGGAAGAGGTAATCGCGCAGGCGGTGGAAGAAGCTCCTATTCAAAAAGGAGAAAAAACGTTTGCGCCCGTGTTTGATATGTCCGTATTGTTAGGGGAAAAGAAAGGCAAAAAAGAAAAAACATCCCCTGTAGTAAAAAAAAGGCAGGAAAAGCAAGAAAAGCCTACCATGTCCGCGGCGAAGCAAGATAGTTTGCAAGAAAAACCGCAAAAAGAAGCTGTGAAAAAAGCGGTAAAGGAAGTAAAATCAACAGAACGAAAGCCCGTTTATAAAACGTTGAAAGTGTATACAGCAAAAACAGCGGAAGAACAATTAAAGGATAGATTTTTAAAGAGATTACGCTCGCTTAGCGGAGAATATTTTGAATATTACGCAACGTATTTGCTCGAACGCTATTCGTTAAAAAACGGACGCAGGTTAGAAAGCTTGCGTATTTGCGGTGGGGAGCGAGACGGCGGGATTGACGCCGAAATCGAGTTGACGGATAGGCTTGGCTTTAGAGAAACTATCTACATACAAGCAAAAAACTGGAATCCCGAAAAAGGGGACGAAAAGGTATGGGTAGTGGGCGAAACGCTGTTGCAGCAATTTATCGGCGCGTGCATATGCAGACAGGCGAAGGACGGCAAACAGCATTGTAGGGGCATTTTTATGACCACTTCGCGATTTACGCCTGAGGCGAAACGTCTGCTGGAAGATATGTCGGATAAAATCGTTGGTTACGACGGAAACGATTTGTATGAAGCGGCGAAGGAATGCTCTTTCGGGCTGACACAAAAGAACGGCGAATGGGCGTTAGATGAAAAATTGTTATCTGGTGAAAAGGCATTCTTTTCGTTATACTAAGGAGAAAACGAGATGGAATATAATGACCAAACGGCTAAAAAAATTTTAAATGAAGACAGATATCCCGACGGCGCAAACAGTCCGACGGAGCATATCGAATATGAATGCCCTTGCGGAAAAGGGAAGATTTTTTACGAAAACGTGCGCGGATTTCACGATTCTTACGCTTGGATGAAATGCAAGGTATGTGAGAAAAAGTATGAAATCAAAATGGGGTGCGGTTATTACTGGGAATTAGAAGAAAAATAAGCAAAAGGAGCGATTTTAATCGCTCCTTTTTATTATGCGCGCGTATTACGCGCATATATGACAATATTTAAGTTATAAAAGAAAAATTTTTTGTTATTTTCACGAAAAAATCTTAAAAAGGCGGTTGAAAGACTTGATATTTTTTTTCGTTTATATTAAAATGATATATGGTAAAAAATGAGTTAGGTGTTTTCCGCGCGCAAAAAAACGGAAAATATCTATAAAGATCGGTTTCAATTTAACTTAAGGAAATAAAGAAAAAATTATCATTTGGAGGAAATAAACAATTATGGCTAAAAAGTATTGCTATCTCTTCACTGAAGGTAATGCTAAGATGCGCGACATCCTCGGCGGTAAAGGCGCTAACCTTGCAGAAATGACCAATATCGGTCTTCCTGTACCTCAAGGTTTCACCATCTCCACGGAAGCTTGTACGCAGTATTACGAAGACGGCAGACAAATCAACCCTGACATTCAGGCAGAAATCATGGAATATATCGACAAGATGGAAAAAATCTGCGGTATGAAGTTCGGCGACAAGGAAAATCCCTTGCTTGTATCCGTACGTTCCGGCGCAAGAGCGTCCATGCCTGGTATGATGGACACCATTTTGAACCTTGGTTTAAACGAAGAAGTAGTAGAAACCCTTTCCGTAAAATCGGGTAATCCCCGTTGGGCTTGGGACTGCTATCGCCGTTTCATTCAGATGTTCTCTGACGTTGTAATGGAAGTTGGTAAGAAGTACTTTGAAAAGCTCATCGACGAAATGAAGGAAGAAAAGGGCGTTACGCAAGACGTTGAGCTTACCGCTGACGACTTGAAGGCGCTTGCAAATCAATTCAAAGCAGAATACAAGAAGCAACTTGGTACGGATTTCCCCTCCGATCCCAAAGAACAACTTTTCGAAGCTGTTAAGGCAGTATTCCGTTCTTGGGACAACCCCCGTGCGAACATCTATCGTATGGACCACGATATCCCTTACAGCTGGGGTACCGCAGTTAACGTACAGATGATGGCGTTCGGTAACATGGGCGAAACCTCTGGTACGGGTGTTGCGTTCACGCGTGACCCTGCTACGGGTGAAAAGGGCCTTATGGGTGAATTCCTCACCAACGCACAAGGTGAAGACGTTGTTGCAGGTGTTCGTACCCCGATGCCCATCGCTCAAATGAAGGAAGTATTCCCTGCTGCTTACGAGCAGTTCTTGGGCGTTTGCCATACCCTTGAAAACCATTACCGCGATATGCAGGATATGGAATTCACCATCGAAGACGGCAAGCTTTATATGCTCCAGACCCGTAACGGTAAGAGAACGGCTGCGGCGGCTATCAAGATCGCTTGCGACCTTATCGACGAAGGCATGATCACCGAAAAAGAAGCGATTATGCAAATCGACGCGAAGAGCCTTGATATGCTCTTGCACCCTCAATTCGACGCGAAGGCGCTCAAAGACGCAGACAAGAACAACGTAGTTGGTAAAGGTATTGCGGCGTCCCCCGGTGCGGCGGCAGGTAAAATCGTGTTCACGGCTGAGGACGCGGTTGTGGAAGGCAAGAAGGGCGAGAACGTGATTCTCGTGCGCCTTGAAACCTCTCCCGAAGATATCGAGGGTATGAAGTACGCGCAAGGTATATTGACGGTGCGCGGCGGACAAACCTCGCACGCGGCGGTTGTTGCGCGCGGTATGGGTACGTGCTGTGTATCCGGCTGCG
>JAZRDM010000039.1:0-6270 GCA_045660265.1 Candidatus Scatosoma sp.
AGAACCCCCAATACTCGTTACACTGTCAGGAATTACCACACTCGTCAAGCTATCGCAATACTGGAACGCAGAACCCCCAATACTCGTTACACTGTCACCAATGACCACGCTCGTCAAGCTATTACAACTAAAGAACGCACAATACCCAATACTCGTTACACTGTCACCAACGACCACGCTCGTCAAGCTATCGCAATCATTGAACGCATAATTATCTATACTCGTTACACTGTCAGGAATGACAAACTCGGTCGCCGTTTTCCCAATCGCATATTGCACCAATACAGTACCGTCTTTGCTGTACAAATTCCCATCAATGTCTTTATATGCCATATTGTTTTCCGATACCATGATACTCGTCAAGCTATCGCAAGAATTGAACGCACAATACCCAATACTCGTTACACTGTCAGGAATGACCACGCTCGTCAAGCTATAGCAAGAATTGAACGCATAATTATCTATACTCGTTACACTGTCAGGAATGACCACGCTCGTCAAGCCAGAGCAAGCAGCGAACGCACAATACCCAATACTCGTTACACTGTCACCAATGACCACGCTCGTCAAGCTCTTGCAAGCATAGAACGCATACCAGCCTATACTCGTTACGCTATCAGGAATTACCACACTCGTCAAGCTATCGCAATCATCGAACGCACTATCACCAATACTCGTTACACTGTCAGGAATGACCACCGAAGTAATTTGGTCGTTATTATAGAATGCCTTTTTATAAATTACCCTTATAGGCAAGCCGTTGTAGGTGTCTGCAATGCGTACTTTTGTTGCCGTACCCGAGTAGCCAACCACTTCCGCATACGTGCCGTCTACGGAAATATCATATTCCACTCCTTCCGTTGTCGCTACAACTTGACCACACACCGAACATTTGCCATTTTCGTCTTCGATATGTTCCGCTTTTTCTTTTATATTATCGCAAGTCTTACATTCTATCCAGTGATTTTTCTCATCATATTTCAGTTTTGTATATTCATGAGGAATAACCCCTACAACCTCTTGCGCAACAATCACCGTATTGCAAACCGAGCAATGCTTACCTTCCGTCAAGCCCGTTTGCACACAAGTCGGCGCAACCGCTTCATCCAGCACAATACTATGTTCAGTTACCGAAATTACTTCTTGGGCAACAAACACTTCATCGCAAACCGAGCAATGCTTACCTTCCGTCAACCCCGTTTGCGTACAAGTCGGCGCAACCGCTTCATCGACCACAACACTGTGCCCCACAATCGGCGTTTCCGTTTGCAAAACAAACACTTCGTTACAAACCGAACAATAGCACCCTTCCGTCAAACCAGTTTCCGTACAAGTCGCTTGCTTGCCGTCAATCACGGTGATCGTATGCCCAGTCGCAGGAATAATCTCTTGTTCGATAAACACCTTATCACATCTCGAACAACTAATTCCCGCCTTTAACCCCGTTTTCGTACAAGTCGGCGCAACCGCTTCGTCCACCACTTCGTCATGCCCGATAGGGTCTACGTAGCTATGATCGTATGTATATCCCCAAGAGAATACCTGCGTGGTATATCCTTTTTCCGTACAAGTCGGCGCAGTTACGATGGTTTCGGAAAAATCTTGCAACAAATTACACCCCGCCAACCCAAACGCAACCAAAGCACTACATAAAACAGCCATACACGCTTTTAAAAATCTCTTTCGCATAACAACCTCCAAGCAAGACAATGCTTTTATAAAGCATTGTCTATTTTTTTCATTTTATCACACCGTATTTCTTTTGTCAACACTTACACAAAAAAAAGAGCCGTTGCCTATGCAACAGCTCTTTTTGCTATTTTATTCCAAATATTGTGAAACGGTATACGACAGCTTATCAATAATCTCTTCCACGTCGCCAAACAGCATACAGCCAGCCGCGCGCACGTGTCCGCCGCCCCCATATACGCCCGCAATTTTATTTACGTCCGCATACGTTTTACTGCGTAAAGAAATTTTATACTGCCCTTTTTTCACTTCCATCAACGCCGCAGCAACTTCCACTGTATCTACGTTTAACGGAAAGTCTACAAATCCTTCCGTCATACCGCTATCCGCGCCGCACGCGTTCATTTGTTCTTGCGTGATACAAATCAACGCAAACCGATTGTCAAAGAAATAGCGAATTTTACTCATCACCGCGCCATATAACGCCGCGCGGGCTTTTGGTTGTTTTTTAAACAGCTCGTAATTATAATACCGAATATCCGCCCCAGCTTTCACAAGCTCTGCCGCCAACAACAAGCATTTCTCATCTACGTCGTCATGCGAGAAATTCCCCGAATCCGTAAGCAAACCAATCAACAAATATTCCGCCGTTTTTTTATCAAACGGAGTACCCATGTATTTAATGAGTTCGGCTACGTTGATACAATTTGCCGCGCATTCGCGAATAAAATTATACTTTGCATAGCCATCGTTAGAGATATGATGGTCAACGTTTATCGTACATACGCCTTTTGCCTGCGCCTTTAAAAACATGTCAGTCAACGCACCCAAACGGCTAACGTCCGCACAATCAAGTGCAACGATAGTATCATATGCTAGCGTAGGCTTTTTCGCTATCTTTTTTACGCCGTCAATAAAGGCAAGATTAGACGGAATATCCGATTCGTCGCATACCTGGTTGGGTATGTTTAAATTATCCAAAGCAGAAGAAAGAGCAAGCGAGCTCCCAAACGCGTCGCCGTCAGGCCGCATATGCGTTACAATTAAAACGCCGTTTGCCGCCTTTATCACGTCCGCAATTTGTTGCAAACTCACCTTTTTCCCTTTCTCTCTCATTCGTTTTCTTCCTTTTCTTCTTCCGTCGATTTTGCTTTTTGTTCGTCTTGCTGACGAAGCTTTTTAAACAGCTCGTCCATTTTCGAGCCGTATTCCATTCCCCCATCCATACGGAACGTAAGTGCGGGAACGGTACGCATCTTCATCACTTTAGACAATTCGTGTCGAATTTGTCCAGCCAATTCTTTCACCGCCGCGAAAGAGCAAAGCTTTTCTTCTTCGCTCTTCGCGTAGATGCTGATATAAATGATAGCCGTTTTCAAATCGGGCGCGACGTCCGCTTCGGTAACGGAAATAATGCCTTTTAAGTTTGGCTGTCTATCCTTCAATCGACGTAAAATTTCGCTAATTTCTTTTTGATATTCCCCGTTTAATCGGGAAGTTCTCGAAACCTTCATTACGCCTTGATTTCCTCCGTCATATAGCATTCGATAATATCGCCGATACGAATTTCGTTAAACCCGTCGATTGCACAACCGCACTCAAACCCGTAGTTTACTTCCTTCACGTCGTCTTTAAATCTCTTGAGCTGCTTTACGCCGCCTTCGCAAATCATGATATCTTCTCTGTAAATTCTAAGCTTACCGCCGCGGATAATCTTACCTTCCGTAACGTAACAGCCTGCAATCGTACCAGCACCCGTGATATTAAACGTTTGACGAACTTCGCATTTACCTGTAAGAATTTCACGAAGTTTGGGTGCAAGCATACCCTTAAGTGCCGCTTCAATATCGTCGATAAGTTCGTAAATAATACGATACGAACGAACGTCTACCTTCGACGTTTCCGCAAGCTTCTTCGCCTTGGTATCAGGACGAACGTTGAACCCGATAATAATCGCGTTTGCGCTGTCAGCAAGCATAACGTCGCTTTCGTTGATTGCGCCCGCTGCACCGTGAATAACCTTTACCTTCACTTCTTCATTCGAAAGCTTTTCAATCGAATGTCTAACCGCTTCCACACTGCCTTGTACGTCGCCCTTGACAATCAAGTTCAAGTTCTTCATCTTGCCTTCTTCTACTTGTGCAAATACGTCGTCAAGCGTTACACGGCTTTGTTGCTTAATCATGTTTTCGCGTTCTCTGTTCTTTCTTTCTTCTTGAACTTGCTTCATAAGCGACTGGTCAACCGCCATAATGCTGTCGCCTACGTTAGGAACGTCTTCTAACCCAAGGATAGATACCGCCATGGAAGGACCAGCCGATTTTACCGTTCTGCCCTTATCGTCGAACATAGCTCTTACTCTACCCATCGTCGTACCCGACAAAATGTTATCGCCCGTATGCAACGTACCGTTTTGTACAATGATATTTGCCACAGGGCCTTTACCCTTGTCAAGCTTCGCTTCAATAATCGTACCTTTTGCTTGGCGGTCAGGGTTTGCTTTCAACTCTTGCATTTCCGCTACAAGATTTACGTTTTCAAGCAAGTCTTCAATCCCCATACCCGTTCTAGCCGAAACGGGAACAATCATTGTATCGCCGCCCCATTCTTCAGGTACAAGCTCATGTTCGATAAGCTGTTGTTTTACTCTGTCAGGATTGATTTCGTGCTTATCCATCTTATTCATTGCAACGATAATAGGCACGTTTGCCGCTTTTGCGTGATTGATTGCTTCCACCGTTTGAGGCATAATACCGTCGTCTGCGGCAACCACCAAAATAACGATATCGGTAATTTGCGCACCGCGCGCTCTCATTGCCGTAAACGCCGCGTGTCCGGGCGTATCGATAAAGGTAATTTGTTTTCCTTTTACCGTAATGGTGTAAGCACCAATACTTTGCGTAATACCGCCAGCTTCCCCGCTCGTTACGTTGGTCGAACGAATCTTATCCAAAAGAGAGGTCTTACCGTGGTCAACGTGTCCCATTACAGTAACGATAGGCGCACGCGTGATAAGCTTGCTCGTATCTTCTTCCACCGTTTTATCCATCAACACGTCTTCCGCCGTCTTTTCGGGCTTATATTCAAGGTCGATCCCCATTTCCGCCGCCAAAAGCGCTGCGTTGTCATAATCGATAGAATCGTTAATCCCTTTCATAATACCTTCTTTAAAGAGTTTCTTAGTAATTTCTACCGCAGATACCCCTAACTTTTCGGACAATACTTTTAAAGGAATATCTTGCGTCGTAACGACAGCATGTTCAATTTTAATGGTAGGAATTTCCTTTTGCTTCTGCTTTTTAGGCGAACGCACTTTTCTGTATCCCGACTTATCTTCGTCGAAATCTTCCACCGTCATACCTTGTTGTTTAATCAACGTTCTCTTAGATACGGGTTTCTTTTCCGTATACGTCTTTTCAAACGTCTTTTTCTTTGCAGGCGCATTATTAAAGGCCTTATTATCCTTAGGAACAATAGGCGCAGCAGGCGCTACGATATTGCTCGGTTTTTGCTGTCTATTCGCATTCGAACCGCCCGCAGTATTTTGTCTAGGTTGATAAGGCTTATCACCCTGCGGTCTTTGCGGTCTATCCCCTTGCGGTCTTTGCGGTCTAAACGACTGACTGTTGTTCGACGGCGTTGTTTCCACGCCAGGCTTCGCAATGTATACGCCTTGTTCTTGCCCGTTTCTAAAATATCTAGGAGCTCTAGGAGCAGCAGGCGCAGCGGGCGCGGTAGGTGCAGGAGCCGCTTTCTTTTCCGTCTTTACGTGTTCTACAACCTTTTCAACGGGTTTTTCTTCTGCTTTGGGCTCTTCGATAGGCTTTTCTTCCGCCTTAGGCGCTTCTTCTTTCTTTTCCGCCTTTTTCTTCACCGGTTTTTCTTCAACCGTTTCTTTTACTTCTTCCTTGATTTCGGGAACGACGGGTTGCGCCGCAGCCTTTTCAGCCGCCGCTTGAGCCAACGCTTCTGCTTCCGCCGCCTTAGCCGCTTGCGCTTCACGTTCCGTCTTTTCGGATTCTAAAGCGGATAATTTCTTTAAAATGTCCGAAAGGCTCTTTTCTGTGGAAGAAAGACGTTTTTGCAGTTGTCCAAGCTGCTTTTCGTCCAACAATTCCGTAATTTTTTCCACATTTTCATATTTCATTGCCATAAGTTCAGTTGTTCCCTCCCGAATATAATTTAAATCTCGGCTCGCCGTCGGCACTCGCAATCATCGCCGCGGCAAGGTTGTTGTCCGTAATTGCCACCGCTTTCACAGCAGGGCGGTGTACCCATTCCGCTAAAACGCCTTCGTCCGTGATGTAAAGCGGACAACCGAGCGTTTCTTTCGCGCGCAAAATAGGTTTTAAGGAATTTTTCCCGATTGCCCCGTCAATGACGAGCAGGAACACTCCTTTTCTTTGTTTCTCTATCGTTTCCGCGCCGAAGATAATCTTTCGGGAACGGATACAAAACCCGAGATAGGTTTCCATTTTACTCTTGTCCAAGCGCGCCCTCCTCAACCCCTTTGTATACTTCGGGGGAAACGTTGGCGGAAAAGGCTTTGTTTAAAAGTTTCTTCCCCGTCAATTTTTTCAG
>JAZRDM010000040.1:0-18934 GCA_045660265.1 Candidatus Scatosoma sp.
TTTGCCTCCAACACGGAATTTTCTTCCGTTTCTCTTATATCAAGCCTATCTTAAAAATTATACACTATTTAATATAGTTTGGTCAATAAAAAAAAGCTTTTTGTTTGAATTTTGTATGCTGTTTTTTAATTTTTTGTATTAAAATATAAGCAAACGTACTATATATATTTACATACGGAATTTTTTGTGGAGATAATGAACATGTGGCCTCAAATTGTTGATTATTTTAATGCGAATCCTGCCATTTTCGGTGTTGTTTGCGGTGCAGTTTTACTAATTATTATTTCGATTATCGCGCTTTGCATAACCAGCGCAAAAGCGAAAAAGAAAACTCAAGCCATACCTGCCCCCACGCAAGAGCTTTGCGAAGAACAGTCCGCTGTCGAACAAGCAGAAACTTCCGTGGCCACCCCAGTAGAAGAGCCCATTGAAGAAATCGAGGAAGAAGCTTTACCCGAAACGGTTACTTCCCCCTGCGTGCAAGAGAATGTTCCTGAAGAAAAAAGCGCAGAAGAAACACCCAAACAAAAAACGGCAGATAAAAAAGCCGTAAAAAACACAACTACCGCAAAGAAAATTGAAAGCTTTAAAAAGGCAATGAAAGACGTTGCCCCCCTCCCCGAAGAAGAGGACGAAATTGAAAAAGCAGCAAAATACAGCGGCAAGTGGACAATTTGTCGGGTACTCAATGCAGAAGATACGGACGCAAAAGACACGGAAGAATTTTTCTTCTTTGAATTACGCGCCTCCAACGGCGAGAGATTGCTCTCTAGCGAAGAATACACTTCTTACCAAGGCGCGCTTGGCGGTATCGAAACACATAAAGCAAACATATTAAAAGACAATTTCCGTATCACTCTTTCGAAAAAAGGCGATTATATCTTTAAGTTGATGAGCGGTAAAAACATGCTGCTTTGCATGGGCGAAAATTATGCAACCAAAGCACGTTGTGAAAGCGCTATCGAATCGACCAAACGTTTTGCAAAGACGGCTATAATCGACGAAAGTATCCAAGATATCGTTGTAACCCCACCCGAAGAGGACGACGGTGATATCGCTCCCCCCGCAGAAGGCTATAACGGAAAATGGATTGTCCGCTCGGATATCGGCGCAGACGGCGAAGAAGTATTCTATTTCGAACTGTTTGCTTCCAATGGTGAAAAATTACTTTCCAGCGAAGAATATACAACATATATCGGCGCTATCAACGGTATTGGCACCCACAAAGCAAACATTCAAAAGGGAAATTTCCGTATCACCTTAACCAAGCAAGGCGATTATATTTATAAACTGTTAAGCGGTAACGGTCAGCTTTTATGCCTTGGCGAACATTACAAAACCAAACGCCGTTGTTTAAATGCAGTTGAATCTGTAAAGCGTTTCGCTTTAAACGCACCCGTGTTGACGGATTCGAAAAATTCTAACCGCAACTAATTAAAAATATCACATTAAAAAAACCTACTGTATCAGTAGGTTTTTTCTTTTTGTCTATAAAGTTATCTTGCGCCGCCACCGCCGCCACCATGGCCGCCGCCTGAAAATCCGCCAAATCTTCCACCACCGCCGCTTCTGCCTACGCCGCCGCTTTCTTGCGGGCGGGAAAGCATGGAATACGACATTGTCCGCATACAACGGCGGAAAATCAAATAATCGAACACCGTTACGTCTGTACCGACATACCAAGAAGGCGGTTGCAATACAATTTTTGCAAACTTATTTTCCCATTCATTCGTAACGCCAAGCACTTGCGCGTAAGGTAAAACGTCGTAATATAATTCGGGATTTTCTTGCAACATAAACTTAATTTTGTCCTCTTCCGTTACCACGATAAAGTCTTTAAACCCAAGGATATCGCCAAGCAATTGATTATATTCTTTGGTGTAAGAAAGCGCACCGCTTGTAATAAACGGACAAATCATCGCGAACGTTGAAAGAACGATTTTTTCATAGCGAGTCATAAAATGCGTAGCGAACAACTGCGCGAATAGTATACTTGAAATAACTGCAATCGCTATCAGCGCAATTTTTACGGCTATTTGCAGCTTTTTATTCCATTTAAATTTATGCGAGTGCAATAAGTATTCGCCTATAAGTAAAATGCCCACGGGCGCTATGATGACTGCACCCATCATGTAGCTATACCCGCCGCCCACACGGGAAATGCTGGTAAAAAAGATAGCAATAAAAACATATAAAAATGCAATAATACCGCCAAGGATAAAACCAAAAATCGATTTATCCGTATAATGCTTTTTCTTTTTTGTTTGCACTTGTAAAATGGCTTGGTCGGACGATTGGTAAAACTCATTTTTTAACTGAGCAACACTGACGGAATCACCTTTTTTAAACAGCCCGTCAAACAGCGTTGTTTCATACGCCGACGCATCATTTGGCAAATTGACCATTTTCCTAATGAGTATCGGGTCTTTTTCGTCTTCTAAATTGATCATCAAATAGCCTTTCGCGGCGAAATAGTAAATCATAGAGGTTACGTCTTCGCCGTCAACCATGCCGTCGATATGCAACCCCATTTGCATAGGGTCCATATTTTTAGGCGCTTTTAAATTGACGATAGGCGTTAGAATTTCCTTACCTTTAAAAAAGATACGCGCAGCAACGGCAAGTGCAACGGATAAAATACCAAAGACAATATACGTACCCATATCCTTGGTAAGCATCTGCGTCGCCGTAAAGTTTTGCAACGCGCCTTCCGGTAAAACAAATTCTAAGGTAATCGCCCGCGCCATACTTTCAGAATAGATACCGTTGTATTCTACCGGCAATACATCCGTCGTTAAAATAACCTGCTTTTTATCCGCCGACCAGTTTTCCGTTACGTCTCCCTTGTCTTTTGAGCCGTATTCGCCGCTATACAACTGATAGCTTTGTACCCGCGCGGGAAAATTTACGGTAACGCTTACGTCATGGAGCGCAACAGGCCACCCCGCGCCGATTACGTCTAATATCATACCGTTTTCCACGTCGTCAACGCCGATTGTCTGTACGTAAGAAATATTATACGTCCAAACGTTGCCTTTCTCCGCCGCGCCCACGCAACAGATATCCAAAAAGCCTTCTATTTCTTCATTGTCGGCTACGTAATAAGAAAACTCTGTGTTTTCCTTTTGGCAAGAAGCTTGAATGTTTTCATACATATCCCCTTCGTCTATCGGAAGCGAGCGATAAAACATTGTCAAGCCGTGCTGTAAAAACTCGACAGTGATTTGTTCTTCCACTTCAATTTTTCTATTTTCTTTAATCGTTATTTGCACGTCGTATGCGCGCACCGCAATTTTTGGCGATTGATAAGCGTCGGCTTTCAACGCATACCTGCCCCCGCCGTCTATCAAAAAGAAAGCTATGCACATCAACACAGATGCGCATACGGCAAGCGCCGCAAGGAGTATCTTCCCCGCAGCGCTAAAATTTGTTTTAAAAGTAGTTTTTTTCATAATTCCCGTTCTTTAAAATTGCACTTTTACGTTTTTACGTTCTTCTTGGCTGTCCAGTTCGAAATACGGGCGTTTCTTGTATTCTTCGCCCATAGAATTCCCAACAAAAGAGGAAGGAATGGTTTCCAGCTTAGTATTAAACATTTTTACGTTGCCGTTATAATAACGACGGGCCGCTTCTAATTCCCCTTCAATTTCTTTTAATTGGTTTTGCAAATCGATAAAGTTGGTGTTTGCTTTCAACTGCGGATAGCTTTCAGACACAACGTTTAAAAAGGTTTTTAACGAATTGCTTAAATCGTTTTGCGCCTTTATTTTTTCATCCGTAGAGCTTGCGCCAAGTGCAATATTACGCGCCGCAACGACTTTTTGGAGCGTTTCGCTCTCGTGCGAAGCGTAACCCTTTACCGTTTCAACTAAGTTGGGGATAAGGTCGAATCTCTTTTTTAAATATACGTCTATCGTCGCCCACGCTTCCTCTACTTTATTTTTTAATTTCACAAAACCGTTGTACGTGGATACCCACCACGCCACTACGCCAACGACAACCGCCACCAAAGCAACGATAGCAATAATTTCGCCAACGCCGATTAACAAAGCATTTTTCATAATCCTTCTCCTTTTGATATGTTTTTTATATTATACTATATCGCAAACAAAAAATCAATACTTTGTTAAAATTTTTCATAAAAAACGGACGAACCTTTTCGTTCGCCCGTTTTTTGCGAGTTGGTTATTCCGCTCTTCTGCTTTTAAGCCAAAGCACGCCGTCTGTAATAAACGGCGAAATAATCAGCCAAAGTGCCGCCGCTGCTATCAACGAATATACGATAATAGAACCAGCCGCTCTCGCGCCGTCAAACACCATGGATACAAGATTGAAATTAAACAGCCCGTATAAACCCCAGTTGACAGCGCCAACAATAACAAGAATATAACAAATAATATTCAAAATGCGCATAACTTACCTCCTATAAAGAGTATGCGCAATCTTCTTTTTCTTATACGCCCCTTTCTTTGTATTCCCATTCTTCATATTACAAACAAAACGCCCACCCAAACGGGCAGGCGTAATATACATTATTCTGTACGAAGCGCAATAACGGGGTCTTTCTTTGCAGCCGATTGCGCGGGAATCAAACCGCTGACCAGCGTCAATACTACGCTGATAACCACCATGATAATCGCTTGCCACCATGGCAACGCCGCAAGGGTTGCTATTCCAGTAAGCGAATCGAGTATCGCGTTAATCGGCAAGGAAAGCAAATACGTTACCCCCACGCCAAATACACCCGAAAGTAAACCTATGATAAACGTTTCCGCGTTAAACAAATTGCGGATATCGCTCTTTCTCGCCCCCAGCGAGCGTAAAACGCCGATTTCCTTTGTACGTTCCACCACCGAAACATAGGTGATTACCCCTATCATAACGGAAGAAACCACTAGTGAAATGGCTGTAAATGCAACCAAAACGTACGTAACAGCATCTAACATAGACCGTACTAACGTCATCAAAATCGCCAGCGTATCGGTATATTCAATTTTAGCCGATTCGTCATTTGCTTTAATTTCGTCGTTCCACTTATCCAAATGCGCCGTAATGATATCCTTATTATCAAAATCCTTCGCGTAAATTTTTATCGTATTGGGCATTTCCGCACCGCCGGCTTGACGCAAGGACACCTTTTGAGTAAGCATCATATTAGACGTAGAACCGCTGTAATCGTCGTGATAAACAGTCATTTCAGCATCCGCCGACGTGGTATTATACGCCTTTACGAAATCTGAAGACATACTGTCCGCGCGATACAAATCTGCAAACCCTTTCGTGTAGGCAAGCCCCGACGAAAGAGAGCCGTACGTAACGTCATCTTTAGCGCGCAGAATACAACCGATTGTTAACTGCTTGCCGTTTTCCAGCTGACCATAAGGCTTTCCGCCGATAACCATTCCTTCCATCGACATTGAAGCGCGTTTCCAAGTTTCCGAATCCGCCATCGGATATTTTTGATAAACACTATTGTTGGGATAATAAGTAAACGTTTGCGAAACGAGCTTTTCAAACGTAATTTCTTCTAAAGCACTGCTGTCCGTTTCGAGATACCCCATAAATTCTTCCATGGTAATCAAACCGAGCTGCGCCAAAATAACGTCTGTCATACTGCCGTCTTTGTTGATAATGAGAGTCAACTGATCGGTAGAATCACTTGCAGGCAATTTCCCGTATACTTCGTCGTATTGCGATAAAATATATTCGGGACTATCCGGCATTTCGTAAATGGACTCTTGCATAGTAGAAATAATACGGGAAATGCTATCGTAATTTTCACTGGAAGAACTAGACTCGCTGTCTTCCCCATCACTGCTATCTCCGCCTTGGTTTCCCATTGCTTGACTCATTGCGCTGTAAGCATCTTGAATCGCCGTTAAAGAAAGCTCCGTTTTGGTGGGGGTAGGCATAGCCGGTACATTAGAGCCTTGTTCTCCCTCGGCAACCGCAGAAGCTCCGCCTCCGCTCATGGAAGGAATTGCAAATTCTTTAAATATATTATTCGACACCGTTCCGCCGTACGAATATTGCATTGCATAATACGAATTTTTGTCCAGCGTTTCCAAATGGTCGAGATATTCTTGCGTGATGGTGTTAAAGCTCATCATACCGTTTGCAAGCTTAGAAAGATAGGAATCGACGTAAATTCTATCGTCCAACCTATCCAAGTCCACCTTATTTCCAAACGAAGACATAGATTCCATGATGGACGCAAAACTCATTGTACGTTCTTGTACGGTGAGCGGATACGCCGATAACATATCCTTTTCCGTCTTCGCTATATATGCGTTAAACCCACCCGAAAGCGCTAAAACGAGCGAAACCCCCACAATACCGATACTACCCGCAATCGAGGTTACCGTTGTTCTTGCTTTTTTTGCGTATAAATTTCTACCGCTGAGCGTAAGCGCCGTACCAAAGGACATTGACGCTTTTTCTTTTACGTCCGTCTTATCCTTTTTCTTGCCCTTTGCTTTGGCTTTCGTTTGTTCTTGGGGCGTTTCTTCCGTCGCCGTTACTTCCGCTATTTCATGCGGGTTAGAATCGGATACCACCAACCCGTCCGACAGACGTACGATACGGGAAGAGTACTGCTCTGCAAGCTCGGGATTGTGCGTAACCATAATAACCAAACGCTCGCCTGCAATTTCACGGATAAGCTCCATAATTTGAATACTCGTCGTAGAATCTAACGCACCCGTCGGTTCGTCTGCAAGCAAAATTTCAGGGTTATTTACAAGCGCGCGGGCGATAGCTACTCTTTGCATCTGACCGCCCGAAAGCTGATTGGGGCGTTTATTTAATTCATCCGCCAGCCCCACCTTTTCCAACGCTTCTTTCGCGCGTTTTCTACGCTCTTCCTTTCCAAGCCCTGCAATCGTAAGCGCAAGCTCTACGTTTCCTAAAACCGTTTGGTGAGGAATGAGATTGTACGATTGAAAGACAAAACCAATACGGTGGTTTCTATAAACGTCCCAATCGCGATCCGTATAATCTTTCGTCGATACCCCGCCGATAATTAAATCGCCCGACGTGTAATGGTCTAACCCACCGATTATATTTAATAAGGTAGTTTTACCGCATCCAGACGCGCCTAAAATAGAAACGAATTCGTTCGCGCGAAAGCACAGCGATACACCTTTGAGTGCAGGCACAACGCTACCTGCTAATTGGTAATCTTTTTTAACGTTGACAAGCTTTAACATGGTCTTAGCCACCTATCCTTTTTATCATTTCTTTTTGGTTTTTGCCTTTTGTTTAGACACCGCTTTTGCGAAAGCTTCGGATAACGCGCAAAGCTTTTCAAACTTTGCAACGCCAAAAATCGAGATGATTTCTCCAAGCTCACGCCCTGCTACCTCTTTTGCTTCAAGATATTTTTCATGTGCGAGATTAGATAATTCGATATAAGCGATTTTTTTATCCACTTCGTCTGGAACACGGTTAACAACCCCCATCTTTTCTAATTTGTTAACCATTTGCGAAATAGCCGAACGTGTGATGTTTAATCTATCCGCAAGCTGTGTGGAAATTAAGCGTTTCCCTTCGCTTTGCGCGGTAAAAATTTCGCTGAGCATACGCACTTCCGAATCGTTTAAGCACGTCTTTTTATCTACAAACGAAATATTTTCCATTGTTCGTATAATAGAAATAATTCGTAATAAATATTCCTCTCTTTGTTCTTTGGCTAATGTAATTCTTTCTTTTCTCATATGTATGCACCTTCTTTACAGTGATAAGATATAACACTTATATTACAACTATTTATATGCAATTTTATTATATATACAAAGGGAATTTTTGTCAAGCATTAAAACGTTTCCCCGATATTCTTTCATCATTTTTTCACTTTTAAAAAGCTTTTTTTAGCGAATTATCACGAAATTATTTTTCTTTTATCCTGAAAGACTTGTCAAGCCCTTTTTTGTGTGCTATAATGATAGCATAACTTTATAAATAAGGAATTTTTACAATGAACGAATTGTTGACATTTTTACATCATTCTTATACGCCCTATCACGCAACTGAAAACGTAAAAAATTTATTGCTTGAAAACGGCTTCACGCCTTTAAAGGAAACGGAGGACTGGGTTTTAAACGAAGGCGGAAAATATTTCGTCGAACGCGGCGGCAGCGCTTTAATTGCGTTTACTATTGAAAATTTAGACGGTTTCTCTTTTAAAATTATCGCTTCGCACACCGATTCGCCCGCGCTGAAAATTAAAGAAAATCCCGCAACGTCCTGCGCAAACTGCGTAAAGCTGAACGTTGAAAAATACGGCTCGGGTTTATGGTATTCGTTCTTGGACAGACCTTTAAAAATCGCAGGAAGATTAGTTAAAAATACCGAGGACGGCGTTTGCACCCAAACCTATCTCTCCCCTTTCAACGTTTGTATTCCATCCGTTGCCATTCATCAAAACAGACAAGCAAACGAAGGCTTTGCCATTAACGCACAAGTAGATCTTCAACCCCTCTATTCCCTTTGCGACGGGCATTCGTTAAACGAAGAATTGTCCGAAAACGACGTTATTTCTTACGATTTGTACGCCGTCAACGCAGACATGCCCCACTCCTTTGGTGTAAATGACGAGTTTATTCTTTCGCCGAGAATCGACAATTTAACAAGCGTTTACGCATCCTTAAACGCTTTACTAAACCACACTAGCAACAGCGGTGTTTGCGTTGCCGCCTTTTTTGATAATGAAGAAGTAGGCAGCCGCAGCGCGCAAGGCGCAGACGGGGACTTTATGGAAATTACCCTTCGCCGCCTTGCTTATAGCTTAAAATTCGACGATATCGAATATTACAAGGCGTTGGCAAACTCCTTCTTCCTTTCTTTAGATAACGCGCACGCGACCCACCCTAACCATCCTGAAAAGAGCGACCCTACCAACCAAACGCTGCTTGGCAACGGGATTGTCATTAAACACCATGCCAGCAAAGCGTATACGACGGATGCACTTTCTGCGGGTGTCTTGAAAAATATCTTTAAAAAGGCAGACGTTGCACATCAAGATTTCTTCAACCGTTCGGACGCAGCAAGCGGAAGCACGCTTGGCAGTTTAGCCCTTACCCACACAGGCATTATGGCGGCGGATATCGGCTTAGCACAATTGGCAATGCATTCCGCAAACGAATGTTTTGCAAAAAAGGATTACGAAACGCTTATCCGCGGTTTAACGGCCTTTTATTCGACCAAGCTTACTATCGACGGACAAAACGTAAAAATCGACTAATTTTAAACGGTAAAAAAATTACCGCCGAAACCATAACGGTTTCGGCGGGTTTGTTTTTATTCAACTTTTACTTGATAAATGCGCAGAACGCAAGGTATTCTTCGTACAAGTCTGCTTTCGAAATTACTTCGTAAGGGGAGTGCATAGAGATAACAGGTACGCCGATATCCACGGTATCGATATTCATGTTTGCGATATATTTTGCAACCGTACCGCCGCCGCCAACGTCTACTCTGCCAAGCTCACCCGTTTGCCAAATCACGCCGTTTTCGTTGAAAATACGTCTAATTTCGCCCACAAATTCAGCATTTGCATCATTCGAGCCGCCCTTCCCGCGCGAGCCCGTAAACTTCGTAATCCCTGCGCCGCAAGAAAGGTACGCGCTGTTTAACGGTTCGCTTACGTCGCGGAAGTTAGGGTCATATGCTGCGTTCACGTCTGCCGATAAGCATTTGGAGTTTGCTCTCACCGCCGCGATAGGCGCGTTGAAGGAATCCGCAATTACATTCAAAAGGTCGGTAAATACCGCACATTGCATACCCGTCGTACCTTCACTGCCGATTTCTTCTTTATCCGCAAGCACTACCATTACCGTGTGTACGTCCGATTGCGTATCGAAAAGCGCCGTGTAAGCAGGATAAGAACATACTCTATCGTCGTGGCCGTAAGCACCCATAAGCGCTCTGTCAAAGCCGATATCCTTTGCCTTAAACGCAGGCACAAGAGAAAGCTCTGCGCTTAAGAAATCTTCTTCTACCATACCGTACTTATCGTGTAAGATATGTAAAAGATTTTCTTTTACCGTCTTATCTTTTTCGTCTTCCGCTGCCGTGTAAGGAATGTTACCAAGCCAGATGTTCAGGTCTTCGCCTCCCAAGCCTTCGCCAAGAGGTTTTGCATTTTGCTTTGCAGCCAAGTGCGGAAGCAAGTCGCTGATATAGAACACGGGATCGTTTTCGTCTTCACCAATTTTCACGTCTAACAATTCGCCGTTTGCCAACGCAACCGTGCCGTGCAGAGCAAGAGGAATTGCTCCCCATTGATATTTACGGATACCGCCGTAGTAATGCGTTTTTGCAAACGCAATTTTTTCCGCTTCGTATAAAGGCACTTGCTTTAAATCGATACGGGGGCTGTCAATGTGCGACGCCAAAATGCGCACACCGTCCTTCGCTACGTCTGCAGTACCGATTTTAATTAAGTAAATGTTTTTACCGCGATTGTTGTAATATACCTTATCGCCAGCTTTGAGTTTTTCGCCAAACTGATAAGGCTTATATCCCTTTGCAATCGCTTCTTTTTCCACAAACGCGCAAGCTTCGCGTTCGGTTTTTCCTTCGTCGATAAATTTACGATAACCTTCTGCATATTCGAAAATTGCTTTCAATTTTGCTTCGTCAGCAAGTTCGTAAACGTTCTTTCTTTTATAGCTTAATTCGCTCATACTGTATATCCTTCCTTTATTATTTTTCTCAATGCTAATAGGGGCATGTCCGCGTTGAACACAAGTTTAGTGCAAGAATCCCTTGATAATTTGTTCCTCCGCTTCCTTTTCGCTTAAACCAAGCGTCATCAACTTGATAAGCTGTTCCCCTGCGATTTTTCCAATTGCCGCTTCGTGTATCAGCTCCGCGTCCACGTGGTTTGCCGTTAAACAAGGGGCAGCAGTAACGCACGCCTTGTCCATAATGATAGCGTCGCACTCCGTATGTCCGTAACAAACGGCGTTTCCGTTCATAGTCGAAACAAAGTTTTGCTTAGAATTTCCGCCCGCAACCGATCTTGAAACAATATCCGCCGAGCAGTTATCGCCATTCATATCCACGATAAAATCGGTATCCGCGATTTGCTGACCGTGCGTGTACAGCTTTTCCTTCACGATAAATTCCGCGCCTGCCTGCATATCCGCGCGCGTGATGCGCTTGGTAGAATCAATCCCTTTAATTTGGGTCGTTTCCATTTCCATTTTTGCGCCTTCCGCCAAATGCACTACCGTTTCGGGATTCATCACGTTTTGGCCGTTTCCGTCCCCTTCGCCGTAATGTTTTTCAACGTATTTCACCTTCGCATTTTTGCCTACGTAAAAGGTATGCACACCGTCGTGGCGAGAAGTCATATCTACACCGCCGCAGTTATGAATACCGCACCCTGCAACGATAACGACGTCAGCGTCTTCTCCGATATAAAAATCGTTATACACCACTTCTTGTAATCCCGCCTTACTAATAATGACGGGAATGTGTACGCTTTCCTTTTTCGTGCCTGGTTTGATGATGATATCAATCCCCGATTTTCCGTCCGTTTTGGTAACGATATCTATGTTTGCCGTTGTGTTTCTGCCCTGCGTTTGACTGTTCCCGCGGATATTATACGCGCCTTCGGGAATGTCGTGCAAATCGGCAATCTTCAACAATAAATCTTTTTGAATTGCGTCCATCTTCTTCTCCCTTTCGCTTATAATTTATCCGTGAGCACCTTACAGGTCTTCGACGAAAGCAGTTTAGGCAAAATTTCGTCCTTTTGTCCAACCGCGTCAATTTTACCGTCGGCAATCACTACGATTTTGTCAGCAATATTCAAAATACGCTCTTGGTGGGAAATAATTAAAATATTCCCTTGCGTCTTTTCGTGCATTTTTTCAAAGACGTTGATAAGGTTGCCAAAGCTCCATAAATCGATACCCGCTTCCGGTTCGTCAAACACCGAAAGTTTGGTACTTCTTGCCAAAATAGTTGCGATTTCAATACGCTTCAGCTCGCCCCCCGATAAAGATGCATTCACTTCTCTATCTAAATAATCTCTCGCGCAAAGCCCTACCTCCGAAAGATAGGCGCAAGCGTCCGTAATTTTAATATTTTTACCTGCGGCAATATTTATCAAATCGCGTACCGTCAAACCCTTGAAGCGAACGGGCTGTTGGAACGCATAAGAAATCCCCCTTTGCGCGCGTTCGGTAATGGACAAATCGGTGATGTCTTCGCCGTCTAAATAAATTCTACCTTCCGTGGGTTTAATAATCCCCGCGATCACTTTTGCCAGCGTCGATTTTCCCCCGCCGTTTGGGCCTGTGAAGGCAACAAACCGCTCGTTTAAAGTCAAGCTGACGTTATCTAATATCGTTTTTTCGCCGAGTGAATCGCTCACGCGGTACGTAACGTTTCTAAGTTCTAACATACTTTTTCCTTGCTCGTTTTTCTTCTAATTATTTATACCACGATTGATAAAAAACAAACGCGTTTTTAAAAAATATACAGCAAATACCCATGATTTTTCAACCAAGCACGGCGTTTTTTCCAATCAGGCATATATTTTTCTACCAAAGCCCAAAAAGCTTTAGAATGATTTTTTTCTTTGATATGGCAAAGCTCGTGCAAAATCACGTACTCTATCATTTCCTTTGGCGCGTAAATAAGGCGGAAGGTATAGCGAATTAGGTTATCGCCGTCGCAGCTTCCCCATTTCTTTTTTGCCGTCGAAATTTTTATCTCCTTAAAACGCAAACCCGTATATTGCGAAAGACGTTCACTTTCTTGTATAAAAATACGAAGCGCGTTTTCTTTCAGCCAAGCGACTAGTCTTTCCCTTGCATTTTTCTTGGGCACCCATATAATACTTTTATCGTTTTCCAACGCTATTTTTTTACCTTCGTACAGTTTGACGGTATATTCTTTCCCTAGCAACATAAACGAATATCCGTCTAAATTTTCAGGCGGTAATTTTAACCCTGTCCCCGACCTTTGTGCTTTATGCTTGTCTATCCAAGCCGATTTTTCGCGCAAAAAGGCAAAAATCCGTTCTTCACTGCACCGTAAAGGCGCACGCACAATCACTTGACCTAACGAATCAATAGAGACGCACAAAGTTTTGCGGTTAGAACGGATAATTTTATCTGGTTTACTCATATTCACTTTTACCGCAGAACCCGCCGTTTAGTTTTCGTAACCGTTGGGATTACCGCTCTGCCACTTCCATTGCGAAGCACACATTTGTTCAATGCCGAATTTCGCTTTCCATTTAAGTTCTTTTTCCGCTTTCGTCGGACAAGCGTAACAAGCGTCGATATCACCGGGACGGCGTTCGCACATTTTATAAGGCAACATCTTTCCGCACGCCTTTTCAAAGGCGCGAATCATATCCAACACACTGTATCCATGCCCCGTACCTAAATTGTAAATATGTACGCCAGCCTCGTTACATTCTTCAATCGCCGCAATATGCCCCAACGCCAAATCGACCACGTGGATATAATCTCTTACACCCGTACCGCCGGGGGTATTATAATCGTTACCAAAAACGTTGATACATTGTAATTTCCCGCTTGCCACCTGCGCCACAAACGGCATCAAATTATTAGGAATTCCTTTCGGGTCTTCCCCAATCAACCCGCTTTCATGCGCACCGACGGGATTGAAATATCGGAGCAAAATGATATTCCATTCGTTATCCGCTTTGTACACGTCTTGCATAATATTTTCCATCATAAGCTTGGTTGCCCCGTAAGGATTTGTCGTAGACAAACGGCAAGATTCGTCTAAGGGCAAACGCTCGGGCGAACCGTAAACGGTTGCAGAAGAAGAAAATATAATTTTCTTAACCTTAAACTTTTCCATCACTTGCAGCAAACCAACCGTACCGCTGATGTTATTATCGTAATATTTTAAAGGCAATTTACAGCTTTCACCAACCGCTTTAAACGCCGCAAAATGAATAACCGCGTCAAATGTATGCGAAGAAAAAATTTGTTCAAGCGCAGGGATATTACGGATATCTTCTTGATAAAAAGTTACCGTTTTCCCCGTAATTTGCTGCACTCTTTTTAAGCTTTCTTTGCTAGAATTACTTAAATTATCCACCACAACTACTTCGTAGTTTTTGTTTAACAATTCCAGCACGGTGTGCGAACCGATATAGCCGCTGCCGCCCGTTACTAAAATTTTAGCCATACTTTCACCCCGATTTTATTCGTTTTCGTCGTCTTCTACGTACGTTTCCGTCTTTTTCGAACGAATTTTAAGCACTTTTTGTTTGCTCGTTTTTACAATACGAATTTCAAGATATTTGAAATTGAGCACTTCGCCAACGGGCGGGATTCCGCCGTATTTTTCCGTTACCCAACCGCCGACGGTATTCGATTCGTAATTTTCGTCTTCCTTTTCCATATCGTATAAATCGAAAAAGGTTTCCAAATCGCATCTGCCGTCCACCCAGTATTCGTCTTCTGCAATCTTACCAAACAACACTTCCTCTTCGTCGTGCTCGTCCCAAATATCCCCAACAAGCTCTTCTAAAATATCTTCAAGGGTTACGATACCATCAAACCCGCCGTATTCGTCAAGCACTGCCGCCATATGAATTTTTTGATTTTGAAGTTGTTTTAAAAGGGTGGAAATACGGGTGTATTCCGTCGTATAAACAATCTCTTGAATCAGCTCGTCAATCTGTGCCTTCCCTTCTAAATACGCCACGAAGAAATCTCTTTGGTGGATAAGCCCAACGATACGGTCAATCGAGCCGTCATACACAGGCAAACGGGAATACGCACTGTCTTTAAAAGCCAACATAATCTCGTCCATAGAGGAATGCTTGTTGATTGCGATAACTTCTACTCTAGGCACTAAAATATCTTCTACTTTTAAATCGTCAAATTCAAGCTCGGAACGCAAAAGCTCAGATTCGTCTTCTTTAAGCGTACCCACTTCTTCCGCTTCGTCCACGAGAGACATAAGCTCTTCGTCGGTAACCGTTTCATCCTTTTGTAATTTAAAAATCTTCGTCAAAAGGTATTTATAACCGTCGAAAATTTTGCAAATCGGCGTTAAAATCCAGTAGAACAATTGCATCAATGGATAGAAGAAGAAGCAAGCTTGTTCGGGATAAACGCTAGCAAAATACTTGGGGGTAATTTCGCCGAAAATCAATACAACAACCGTCATAACCGCCGTCGATACGGTGGTAGCCGTCGCTTGATCGTTAGTAATCAGCTGTCCAAATAAAATTGCGCCGAGTGCAGAAGCCGTTAAGTTAACGATATTGTTGCCAACTAAAATGGCGGTGATGAGTTTGTCATATTTTTCATCCGCAAAACTTAACACAGCTTTCGCGTTCTTTTTTCCAAGCGTCGCCATAGACTTCAATTTGATTTTATTCGCGCAAGAAAACGCCGTTTCCGTACCCGAGAAAAAACCCGAAAGCAAAACAAGAATGAAAATTACGATAGATAGAGGAACCATAATGTCTCCGTATAAAAAATAATAAGAATAAAAATTCTTTCAAATTATATTATACAGCCTTTCCCTATTTTTGTCAACGCCGATAATGCCCTATTTGTATTTTTATTAAAAATACATTTAAATTTTTACCCGTTTTTCTCCTGCTTCTCACCCTTTTTTCTTCTTTTGTCCCGCAAAGCGTACTCTTCTGCCTGATTCGCCGTACATAAAACGAAATGTCCTTTGGAAATTTCACGAAATTCTAGTTCTTCTTTTGCGGGAAAATTTTCTTCGTTCGGCTCGTAATGCAAACGAACGCGCGTCTTTTCAGAGACGGGGTCAGGCAAGGGAATTGCCGACAGCAACGACTGCGTATAAGCGTGCAAAGGATTTTTAAACAGCTCGTTTGCGGCTGCTTGCTCTACAATTCTCCCTTGGTGCATTACGGCAATCGTATCCGAAAAATATTTTACAACGGACAAATCATGCGCAATAAAAAGTACGGTGAGGCCAAACTCTTGGCGCAACTCGTTTAACAAATTGATAACCTGCGCCTGCACGGATACGTCGAGCGCAGAAACAGGCTCATCTGCAATAATAAGCTCGGGGCGCATAATCAGTGCGCGCGCTATCCCGATACGCTGTCGCTGTCCGCCCGAAAACTCGTGGGGGTAACGCTCGGCATACACTTTATCCAAGCCCACCTTTTCCAACATTTCGCCCACATTCTCTTGTAAAACGCGCCCGTTTTTCTCGCCGTTGATTTTCAACCCTTCACCCACGATTTCCCGCACCGTCATACGCGGATTTAAAGAAGCGATAGGGTCTTGAAAAATCATTTGCATTTGCCTAGATTGCGCCTTTGAACGCGTACCTGTCCCTATCCTTTTCCCTTTAAAGTATATTTCCCCGCCCGTTGCCTTGTACAGCCCGATAATCGTTCTTCCCGTCGTGGTTTTCCCGCAACCCGATTCCCCCACTATAGAAAAAACTTCCCCTTTTTTAATTTCAAAGGAGAGGTCTTGCACTGCTTTGACGGTATGTTTTCCTTTTTTAAAATGCAACGATAAATTGCTTACTTTTAATAAAACGTCGTCAGCATTCGCCATCTTTTTTCTCCTTTTCACGTTTCGCACGGCGGATTCGTTTTTGTAAAATGTCAGGCATTTTTACCTTGGGCGCAGATGGATGCAAAAGCCACGTTGCCGCGGCATGCGTTTCGCTAATCGCCGTCATGGGCGGCTCTTGTTCAAAATCAATCCGCATGGCGTATTTATTTCTCGGCGCAAAAGCATCTCCTTTAGGCAAACATTGCATATTCGGCGGAGAAAACGGAATACTTTCTAACTTATCCTTTGTATTTAAGTCGGGCATTGAACTAAGCAACGCCCACGTATACGGATGCTTGGGCTGATAAAAAATTTCGTCCGCTTTCCCGTATTCTACAATTTTCCCCGCATACATCACCGCCACTCTGTCCGCCACGTTTGCCACCACCCCCAAATCGTGTGTGATGAATATAACGGATAAATTCCTTTCCCGTTTTAATCGCTTTATCAACTCTAAAATTTGCGATTGAATGGTAACGTCAAGCGCCGTCGTCGGTTCGTCCGCAATAATCAACCGCGGTTCGCCTGCAAGCGCCATAGCGATCATAACACGTTGACGCATACCGCCCGACAATTCGTGGGGGTAAGACGCGTAAACGCGTTCGGGCATTGCGATACCAACCAAGTTCAACATCTCGATCGAGCGTTTTTTCGCAAACTCTTTATTTGCGCCGGGAACGTGCAACAACGACACTTCGTCCAGCTGATCGCCAATGGTGAAGACGGGGTTTAACGACGTCATCGGTTCTTGGAATACCATCGCCATTTGTCTACCGCGCAAACGGTACATTTCTTGAATGGGCATTTTTGCGATATCGAACACCGTTTCTTCTTGTTCAAATACGCCGATGCCGTCTTCGTTGATTTCTTGAACAGGTTGATAAACGGGGTTGCCTTCTTTGTCAAGCTTGGGCGTGCCGTTTTTGTTGAACACCTGTTCCATTACGACGTTGCCGTCTTCGTCCTTTTTGTATACGGGAATGAAATTACCTTTTTCGTCGCGCTTATAGTCGCTGACTTTGAAACGGATTTCCCCTTCTACGATTTGACCGGACGGGCCTTGCAACAAACGCATAATGGACATAGACGTAACCGATTTACCGCAGCCCGATTCCCCTACGACGCCAACCGTCGAGTTTAAGGGAATGTTAAAGCTAACGCCGTTTACTGCCTTGACAACGCCTTGGTCGGTGAAGAAATACGAATTCAAGTTATCCACTTCCAAAATGTTGTTTTCGTCTTTTAACTGCGTCGTATAAGCCGATTGAGGTAATTTACGCTTCTTTTCCTTTTCTAACTGAGAAACGATTTTCGCGTTCGCACGCGCTATTTCACGAACTTCTTTACCCGTCAAATAGTTTTTGGACTTACCCGTTTCTTCTTTTTTGAAAATTTTATCAATTATGCCCATGATCATCTCCTTTGTGTCGGGACAAGCGCGTCGCGGAGACCGTCCCCGATAAAGTTGAAGGCAAGCACGGCGATAATGATACAGAAACCGGAGGGTGCCCATACGTTAAAGTTGTTTTGAAGGATATCGCTGCGCTTGGAGATGATTTCGATCATCGTACCCCAAGACGAGTACGGGATTTGTACACCAAGCCCCAAGTAGGACAAGGTGGATTCGTACAAGATCATCGAACCGAGCGACATCGTCATCGAAACGAGAATTTGCGGTAAAATGTTGGGAATCAAGTGCTTGAAGATACGTCTGGGCGTCGAATAACCCATCGCTTCCGCCGCAACCATATATTCTTGTTCGCGAAGGTACAGGATTTGACCGCGCACCAAACGCGCCATACCCGGCCACGAGAAGATGGACAAAATACCCATCAACAAGTAAATATAATACTGCGGTCTTACGTCGTTTGCTTCCAGCACCGTACCGATAATCAACATCAACGGCAGCGTAGGCAAACACATCAATACGTCGCATATACGCATGATGATATTGTCTACCACGCCGCCGTAATACCCAGCGATACCGCCCAAAATAATACCCAACGCCGACGTTAGGAACACGGCAAGGAAACTAATCGTAAGCGACAGTCTACCGCCGTACATCAAACGGGTGAAAATGTCCATACCCTGCTCGTCCGTACCGAGAAGGTGATCTCCCGACGGGGGCGCGAGCATATTTACGCCCGTGTTGGTAACGATAAGCTGTACGTACAAAATCTCGCCGTTGTCATCGCGTACTTCTTCCACGGAATATTCTACCGCGCCGGCACGGTCGGAATCCGTTTCCGACCACTGGTTGTAAAAGACAGGCCCCATCCAGCAGAACAGGAACAAAGACGCAAGCATGACCAACCCTACCACGGACAACTTCGAGCGGAAAAATCTTCTCAAAATCATTCTGGTCGGGGACATAA
>JAZRDM010000041.1:0-45345 GCA_045660265.1 Candidatus Scatosoma sp.
CATTTGCGCTTTTGCGAGCAATTCCACTACTTTTTCGTATTCGTTTTCAACTTCGGACACTTCGTAGTTCAAATAGCGATATTCCACTACGGCAGAAACGCGAGAAAAACCGCCTGCGCCCTGTTCGCGCATTTTCGGAAGCTTGCCTTTCATTGCGGCAAGCTTTTGCTTGCGCTTAGAAAGCTGGGGTATGAGAACCAGCATTTCGTCGAGCGTAATTCCAAATTCAGGAATGACCGTTTGCGAATTAAACACGTTCAATGCGTGTTTCACGATACGGATTTTGCGCTCAATTTCTTCCAACTCTTTCTGCGTGGAAAGAAAATCGTATTCGGGGCGCACGCTCTCGGCATTTTCCCCCAAAGAAACGAGAAAATCCTTGCTCATTTCTTCCTTTTTCAGGAGCGCAATGTAATCGTCGTTAAGTTTACGAAGCATTTTTCCTGCTTGCGATGATGTGTATTTCATATTTTATACCTACCTTTTCTTTATTTTTCTACTTTTATTCCCAGCTCTTCCCAAATATCCAAGCGAAAATCCATATACTTTTTATACTCTTTCAAATATTCTTCCTGCGTGATGATTAAATGCCCGTGCGCAAACAATTCGTCGTCAATTTCGTTTTTCATGCGTTTGGAAAGCAGGGATAACAAACGGTTTGCGCCCGTAAGCTCTCCGCGGTAATATTCAAGCGATAAAAAGTCCACTTCTTGTGCGTGCCCGAATAACTTATTCGCACCGTAAAAATACCCGTCGGAAAGCGCATAACCAAACGGAAACGTGTCGGTAATATCCCCATTCTTTCGATGTCGATACACTCTCCAATCGATATTTCTTGCGCTCTCACGGGATAACTGTACGCTGTTTGACTTATATTCTTTCGCCGTCCAATTATGGCAAGATTCCAAAACGAACGGCTCACCATCTTCCGTTTCGCAATCATAATAAGAACGCTTCGACTGCAAAATATCCCCTCGCTTAAAGGGAAGCGGAATATCCAGCCACAGCCCGTCAAATACGCCGTATAAAATATCGTTTTCCTGTTTCGTCAAACCCTGCGCGTCAATATCCGTCGGTTTTCCGCTTTTGTTCATCATCACCGTGATGATACGGTTGGGATCGTCGAGCCGTTGCTTTTTCATTTCCACTTTCATGACGGGCAAATCAAAATCCTCTTTCAGGGCAGAGTATGCGGCGTTATAAGTCGGATATACCCTTTTATAATTCTCACACCAATCCTTATCCCCTTCGCAATAAAAACGGTAACTGTACACGGCATTTTTCTCGTCGTAAAATTCAGTCAAAAGCGCGTTTTGCGTTTCTTTATAAGCGCGCAAATATTCGTATAAGCTTGGATACGGGTCGGTGTTCGTTCGCCTTTTGATTCCCTCGTCGGACATTTCTTTCATCAGCGTATTCCAGCGGCTATGCTTTTCCGCAAGCGTGATATTTTTATTATTCCAAAGCAAAAAAGCCGTTTCCAAAGCCGAAAATTGATATTCAATTTTTTCCAAATGCTCCCGTATATCCTGCGACGGAATCAACCAATAATACGTATTCAACTCGTATCTGCCCCTATCTATTCAAAATTTCTATTGCCTTTTTAGCAAGTTCTTCGGTCAACCCACCGTTATAATTATCCGTTTTTACGTAACTGTCCGTCAAGCCACAGCTATCGTAATCAAATTGGTAATCATCTAAAATGACATAGGTTGCCACTTTGTTGCTCATCAAATAGTCCAATATCCCTTCGCCACGGCTAAGATACCGTTCGCCTACAAAATCGCGCGTTTTATCCAAAACACCTAATCCCTGCTTTTTCATTTTTTTGTCGAGATAATTTGCAAGTATGCCTTGATGGGCTTTATCCGTTTTACGCCAATCGTCCTTCCAAGTGGAAACAAGTACGATTTCCGCGCCCGTTGCTTTTACAATCTTCGCAAGATTTTCCGCTTTTTTATCGTCGATGCCACGATACCCCACGCAACGCGAGCGCGAACCCTCACAATTCAAAACCCCATCAATATCCAAAAATATAATTTTTATAAACAACTTCTTTAAACTTTCCACAAACCATCTCTTTACGCTCCTATTATAAACGATTGTATATACCAAAAAAGGTACTTTACAACTCTATTTTTACGCTTATCGGGTATAATTTTAAGATTTCGCAAATTTTTTGCATTTGTTTTTCCGTTGGGGTATATTCCGTTTCGATGTATTCTTCCTTCGTATTTGCTTTTATCCAACCCTTATCGCGCAAATAATTGGCGATATCGTATTGTGGATAGCTTGTAATGGGAATACGCTCGTCTAAATACACCCAAAAATCGGCGTGCCCGTTTTCAAACGCAGACAAATCCAAAATCATTCCGTCGGGCATGATATACATAGCCCCGTAAGGAATAGACTCCGTCTTTAATCGCGTGATAATCTCTCTTAAAACCGCTTCGTTTTGGTTGACCCGTTCGATATATTTCAAAAAATTATGCGCCGATATACAATTTAATTCCACGGCAAACAACTGATTATCGTGCATGGGCGCATACGGGATTTCCACTATGGGGATATTATTTTTTCGCGCCAACATCATCGTATTTCGCGTGCCAACAGTATTTATCGACGTAAACGCAACGACGAGCTTATTTTCAAATCCGCTTATATAATCGATCATTTGTTTATTGCGGATAGGCCCTGCTTTACGTTTATATTTTGCCCAATCCGCAGGAAACCTCTTGATGGGAATATTATATTCCTCGGCATATTTTTCGCCCAACATATCCGCGCCTTGACAATGTCCGCTTACGATTTCCGATTTAGAAATATCAATATGAAATTTTTTAATCAACTTCCCAAGCACTACTTTTAATAAACCATACGCCTCAAAATGTCTGCCGCCACATACGAGTATTTTATAAGGCTTTCCGCTTGCGATTTTTCTCGGCGCAGCCAAATCTCTCTCCCAATCATCGAGATAGTCCTCTTTGTCAAAAACTTCTTCTTCGCTAATTCCAAACATTTCCATTGTTTGTCTTAACGACCTCATCACGCTTTTATTGATGTCCATACAATTTTTTCTCCTTTATACGTAGCCGGGGACACCGCGGCGGCACAGCTCCTCCCTTTCTATCACCTTATGAAAACATTCGTATTCAACGATAAGGTCTTGCAGCCATTTTCCGTGTTTTGCCCCTGCAAACATTTGATAGTATACGTAATCGTAATATCGTTCTTCATACGTCTTTGCTTCCATATAAAAATCGCGCTGATACAGCGTATCGTAATCCACGGGCAAATCCTTCATAAACGCGTAAAGCGAATGCCTTTTTTTGTTTTTCTTTTGAAAACGATTGCAAAACTCGTCCACCGCCGCATAAAACCATTCCCTTTTATGTTCGTATAAATGCGCAAACGCATATTGCATTTTTTGCTTTTCCGTGGAATGACCGCGCCGATAGAGTACTTCGTAATTTCTAATAATGAAATCGTACATATTTCGGATTTCTTCTTCCGTAAAGCTCCGTTTGTCGTATAACGGCTGAAAATACTCCCAAAAGCGTTTGGTTTCCTGCGGCTCGTTTTTTCGGTTGTAGCCAAATTCTTTTTTAATTTGCGCAAAAGGTTTGGGGGATTTAATATGCGCGTTCCGCTTTTCATATACGTAGCAAAGTGGCCGCCACCAGCCTTCAAAATCCCCAAAGCCGAGCATCAAGAAAAACGTTTCGTCCCACTCGTAATTTTCGCTTTTGATATCTCGCACCCTTCGACAATCCTTAAGACTCGTAGTGGAAATAATTTCCAATAACTCGCAATCCCCCTTGACCTGTAAGCAATATGCTTTAAAGCTTTTAATCAGCTCTTTTTTGCTCGTTTTGTAACGCTTTTGATCAAGGATAAAATCAAATTTCAGCTTTTCGCTATCGTCAACAGCGTGCACGGAAACGTATTTCCCCTCTTTTTTGTACGGCAGCTTTACGTTCTGCTTACAATACAAATAAATGCGCTTAATTTCTTGCATTATTCCACCACAATTTCATACGTATTTTTAGGCAATTTCCACGCAAGGGCAAACCGTTCCGCTTTTTCTTTTGCCTCCTGCGGCACGACGAACGTCACCTTGGACAATCCACCCGTCGACATCTCCTTCCCCAAAGAATTTTCGCGTGTCATATCCAAAAAACGAAAGATATCCCACGCCTCCGCCCCACCCGTAAGAAAGCCGCGTACGCCATTTACAAGCAAAGATTGCCAAGTATTGTAAATTGCCTGAAACAGCTGCGCGCAACCCGTCTTTTCTATCAGGGCAAGCTCTGCTTGCAAACGCGATTTTTCGTTATCCGCAGGGCATTCAAAATATATAAGTTGTTCTATAAACCCGTTCCATTTTTCAAACGCCGTCATCTTCTTCATCCCACCAAAATATATCGTCCCAGTCAGGGACAAACGTACAATTCGGGTTCTCTTCGCACCATTTGTGATACCGCCGTTTATATTCGTTGAAGGTATAGCCGCGGACGCCTTTTTCGTCAGGATGCGCTTCATACCACGCATCGTCCATCCAATTACATCCATCGCAACGCTCGTAAGAATTGTACGTATGAAACATCATCTTTCCACAAACAGGGCAAAGATGACGGTATTCAATCCCATCCGTTTTATAATATACGTTCGGCTCGCCGCCAAATAAATTAAGCCGTTGGCTTTTTACAACCCTTTCCCACTGCTCGCGACTGCCGTCAAAAAAAACGCTTATCAACTCGTCACACCGTTCAAAGGGATAAGAAATCTCTTCCACACTTTCAGACATATATACAGTGAGCAAATTTTCGCTCTCCGCAAACGCATGATAGCCGATTGATTTTACGCCGTCAGGGATAACGAGATGCCTAGGCGCTTTATGCAAAAACGCCATATTACCGATGCGTTTTATACTTCCGTCCGTAGGAATAACGCTATCCGCCGCCCCTGCAATCAATTCCCCGTTCTTGGAAATTAAGCAATTATCTTTTACGTAATAGTTTGGATTTCCCTCTTCCACGATAAACTTTTCTACGCTACCGCAAAGCCCTATCACTTCGCCGTTGACCGTATCCATAAACGCAGGAATATGCAACGTTTTCAAACCATCGTCCAAGTTCAGCATTTCGCACTTCCCGTCTTTCACCCAATAAGAAATTCCGTTGATTTTCATTTCTTTCCCTCCGCAATTTGAAAATCCAAGCCGTTTCTTTTTGCCCAGCCGTGCGCGTAGCTGTTTTTATGGACGATATACGTCTTGTTTTTATAGCCGTTTTCCGTTATCAAATCTACTTGCTCCAAAATTCTATGCTTTACGATTTTTTTCACGCTTTTGGGAATGGCAAGCTCTTGTAAGCTATCGCATCCTGCAAACGCGTACGCGTCCAATTCTTGTAAGCCTTCGCTGAGCGTAACCTTTTCCAGGCCCGTATTTGCAAACGCTTCGTAGTTGATTTTTTCAATCGCGGAAGGGATTTCAATTTCTTTGATCTCGGCTCTATACATAAACGCGCCGCCTGCAATTTGCGTAACAGAGCCGTCCGCAGGGATTTTTGCGCCCTTTACGGCGAGCATAAGCGCCTTTTTATCCCGCCAGATAAGACAGCCGTCCTGCATATAAAAATGCGCGTTGCCTTCTTCGATGGTGATAGAATCAAAGCCTTCTACGCACATCAAATTGTAGACGGCGTAATCTACGCCAACAGCGTCTTTGGGAATAACCAAATTTTTATCGTTTTCATCAAAATCAACAATCAAACCATTTACAATTTCCATAATCTATACCTCTACTTTCATTTTTTTACAATACTATAATACACAAACCAACATACCAAAAACGGTACATTAAACTTTAATTTTTTAATTTTTTTTCATGAAAAGGAAAGGAAGCGTATTATAGCATACTTTTTCGCGGGGATTAACTAAAAATAGGTGGCCGCGAAAAAAATTTTGCAAACGCAGTTTTGCTCATTTTCGCTTATTTATTTTTTAGTTGATTTTTATCATAGATTATGCTATACTATACATACACTTACAAAAGAAGGAAAACGACGGCTATGTTTCATTTCAGTAAATCAAAA
The DNA here is from genome assembly GCA_045660265.1 of Candidatus Scatosoma sp. GTDB lineage: Bacteria > Bacillota > Clostridia > Christensenellales > Borkfalkiaceae > Scatosoma. The sequence continues at coordinate 6,099 of JAZRDM010000041.1, forward strand.
TACACGTCTTTTATTCAATGCCCGAAAATGCTTTGGCTGAAAACGTATCATCCCGAGCTCGCCGTCGAAGATCCGTCCGCGCAGGACAGAATGACGAAAGGCAACGTCGTAGGTGATTTGGCTATGGGATTATTCGGTGAATACGAAGAAGTTACCGCCTATAACCAAGACGGCAAAATCGACATTTCTAAAATGATTGAAAATACCACAGATGCTATTAAACGCGGCGTGGAAAACATTTGCGAAGCTTCCTTTTCCCACGAAGGTTTATACTGCGCTGTGGATATTTTGCGTAAAGAAAAAGACGGCTACGCCATCTACGAAGTGAAAAGCTCTACCGAGCCAAAATATATCTATATCGTCGATATTTCCTATCAAAAATACGTCCTTGAAAAATGTGGTGTAAAAGTAACGGGTACTTACGTTGTCAATATCGACAGCGATTATCTCTTCGATGGTACGCTCGATATTCAAAAGCTTTTCAAAATCACGGACGTTTCCGCGCTTGTAGAACAAGAATATGGTATTCACCACATTGAAGCAGAATTAGATTACGCAAAACGCACGCTTGAATCCAAAGACGAACCCGACCTTGATTTATCGGTCGGTTGTCAAAATCCCTATCCTTGTGCGTTTTGGAAATATTGTTCTCGTCACATACCTACCCCGTCCGTTTTTGACATTTACCGTATGTCGTTTACGAAAGCTCTTGAACTTTACAAGCAAGGGATTACGGACGTAAAAGACGTGTTGGCAAGCGCAAAATTGAATGCTTTGCAAAAGCAACAAATTGATTATATCTTAAACGACAAACCTGCCTACGTAGATAAAGACGGCATTAAATCGTTCTTAAACGGACTTTCCTATCCCTTGTATTTCTTAGATTTTGAAACAATGCAGCTCGTTATTCCAGAATATCCTAATTCCCATCCCTATCAGCAAATCACCTTCCAATATTCACTCCACTATATCGAAAGCGAAAACGGTGAATTGAAACATAAGGAATTTTTGGGTATATCGGGCGAAGATTCCCGTCGTGCTTTGGCGGAACAACTAGTTGCGGATATCCCCGAAAACGCTTGCGTTTTGGCTTATAACCGCGGCTTTGAACGTGGTCGCATTAAAGAACTTTCAAAGCTCTTCCCCGATTTAGCGAATAAGTTGATGAAAATTCACGCCAATATTCAAGATTTAATAGACCCGTTCCACCACGGGCATTATTACAATAACGCAATCGGCAATTCTTTCTCTATTAAGAGTGTGTTGCCTGCGATGTTCCCAGGTGACCCAGAACTCGATTATCACAACCTGGAAGGTGTACATAACGGCGGCGAGGCAATGACGTTATATCCACTCATTAAAGATATGCCCCCTGCCGAGCAAGAAATTGCGAGAAAAAATCTCTTGAAATACTGCGAACTCGACACCTACGCCATGGTGAAAATCTGGCAAAAATTAAAAGAACTTTGCGAATAATTCCATATAATAGTACTGCCCGTTGGTTTTCACCAACGGGCGGCTTTTGTCATCTTACTTCTGCTTTTTTTAAGTCAATATACAATTCAGAGGTGACTCTTTTATTAAACCTATCGTTAATATAGAAATAATAATCTTTTTCCTCTCGCATATCAAACATATTCGTTGCAAATTCCGGATCATAACCATTAATAGGTCCGTCTTCATGACCGTACATTTTTATACTGTCTTTCATAACATCCAAAGCAATCATAAAATGGGCGCAGCATTTTACTTCTTCCATTGGCAATTTTTCATCTTTGCCCTCAAAAATAGACAAGAGTGCTTGCTCTAATTTTTTCATTTTGCTTAACGACAACGATTCTTTATCCTCATCAAATTTATCATCCAATCTTTCGGAAAATTTCTTCATGTAAATAATACCACCTTCTCCGTCAAACATGGAATTTTCGGTAAATGCAAACTCTCTCCACTTTTCTCGCAAAACCTTTTTTGCTTCTTCAAACGATTCAAAAATAAAGTTTGTCATTTTAACATCTTCGTAATCATACGCCACTTCGGGAAGCGACGTTCTTATTGTTAAAACCCACATTTCTTTTTTCATAATTTTTTCTCCCATTGTTTTATTTAATCTCGCCTATCATGGAAAGCAAATAATACGAGTCATAAGGGGAAAACCTCTCGTCTGGGGAAACAGTCCACATCGAATCGGTTACTTTGTCTTTTACTTCCTCTATAAAGTCATGTAATAGACCATTACAAACTTCAGAATTCCACTGATCGAGAATATCCTTTTGCGGACCTTTTGTTTTCTTCCAATAATCGGCAAGAATAACTACGTATATGTTTTCTATGCATTTATCTTGCACAAGCGTTATCTGCTCATTTTTTTGCTCACATACTCTCATCAAATCGTTCGTTATCGATTCATATTTCGTTGTTTTCCTTAAGCATTTCGCCTCCACAATCAGCAACGCCTTAATTGACGAAATATACACTACTGCGTCGAAACGATTACCGCTATTTTTTTTCTTATGCGCAGATTTACTCGGCGGCCAAGGATATTCATACCAGCAAATAGCATCTTTTAGATATACCGATTTTACCGCCTCACAAAAATTAACCACTTGATTTTCTTCCGTAAAACGATCTGGCTTTTTGGAAAAATCCAGACATTCAAATATGCGATCATACGCTTTATAATAGTGTTCGTGAATTTTACCCCATTCGATATCAGTCATATCTTTTCTCCTTTGGATTTATGTTTTAATGAATTGTGGGCTTCCTTCCCGTCCTTGGTAGTATTATACATAATTTGATACACCAAAAACGGTACATCAAAAAAACATTTTGATTTTTATCCTTTTTTATTGATTTTATTATAGCACATCTTTTTTCAAATTTCAAGAAAATAAGTTTTATTTTCCATATATGTTATTAGCCTCATTATGATCAAAGCGAGCTTTAACATCTCAATTTTTCCCAACCCCCTTTTCTTTGTTTACTGCGTAGCAGATTTTGCATAGTGAAAAGAAATAAAACAAACGGCTATAGCCATGTTTTGAGCGAATAAACGCGTACATGGTATAGCCGTTTTGTATTTTTATCCAAAATCTTTTACATTGTCGTAGCTACTTTTTGTTTCTTGATATTTTGACTATGTGACAGCAACCATTCCCAAACTTCTTTATTTTCAAAGGTTTTCGTCCATGCGTCGTGTGCGGTTTTTTCATAAACCGTCAATTTTGCGTTACCACCGTTTGCATTGACGGCATCCACCATCTTTTTACTTTCTTCGGGGAAAACCGTTACATCTTCTTCACCGTGAAACGCCCATATCCAAACATCTATTTCTTAGTCGGTTACCACTTCAATTTGATCGATATAGAAGGTAGCCGAACCATTCATCGTATAGATTCGCATATAATTTATATTCGATAAATCGGCCACACCGCCCGTTGTTCCTGCCGTAAACAAATCAAGCCAAATCTCATTCCAACCGGTTTTCGTAATGCATTGCATAACGTTCCAGTTGTACTCGTTTTCATCACATACACCCGAAGAAGTAATTTCAATTTGACCTCGATCGCCTAACTTCGTAATATCGCTACAATAGACGTAAAAATGCAAGTAGCCGTTTTTATATTCACTGATATCAATGCTATCAAATTTACCTTCAAACGTAGTCGTCTTCCACTTCCAGCTACGCCCTTCTATAATGTATTGCGATATAAAATTGGGATTTACATTAAAAGGAGAAGTAAACGAATCGCAATCAAACAACGTCTTCCGTTTCGCATTTTCAGAAACGTATTCGATTTTATCCTCTAAAGAAACCGCCGAATCGTAAGCCGATTCTTTAATTTCGCCAAATGCAATTCTGCCGTAAGCCGTAAGTCTTCCGCTGTTTACTTTCACCGAAGTGCCGTAAACTCTCAACGATCCAATAATCTCGCATGAACCGCCTGAAAGCTCATACACAAACATGTTCCCAGGAATATAGTCAAGCGACGTATTGATAAGAGTAACAGTCGAATTTACCATATCAAAAAGCCCAGCCTGGCCATAAGCAAAAACGTTAAACGCTAGTTGGTTTTCCGCGTTTTCAAGGCGAACCATTTTTGTATAAGTTCTTCCGATTCCGTCGCGTAAAACAGCGAAATCATCATTCGTTTCTCCGCTGTTTTTCATTTTTTCCCAATTTTGTATATTCGCTAAAGAGCTATCGAAATATATATATAGGTTTGTTCTTGTCATAAAGTTAGGGTTAGAAAGACATTGCGTAATAACGCCGTTTTTACCGCCCGCTTTAATAAAGTTAACGTAGGACAAACCATAGTTGCTTTTCAAAATATGATTATCACAGCCAGAAAAATCATATCCCACGTATGCACCAACGCTTTCGTTCATATACGCATAAGCGCCCGAACCTTGCGCCTTAATGGAAACGTCGTTCGAATACGAATTGTTGTTTAAACTATTATATGCGGTAAGATAGTCATTTTTTGCGTGCCAAATTCTTACCCCTACCACGCCCGCATTTTCCTGTAAAACAAAGGTTACACCCGAAACGTAAGAAACAAAAACAACACCGTTTGTACCGCTTTGGTTTGAATACGTTCTTGCGAAAACAGATAACGTAGAACGAATTTCCACATTCTTGGGCACTACCACCGAAGCATTCAGCCTATACACACCGTTAGGAATTACCACAATTCCGCCCTCTTCCCCGACGGAATCTAAAATTTCTTGAAGCTTTATGCTGTTATCTCCAACACCGCCCGCCGTTAAATTATTCGCGACAAACAGTCTTTCCGACGAAGAAAATTCAAGCGATAACGGGCCAATATTCTTATTATTTTCAACCTTGCCAACCTCTTGCACGACTCTCCCCGTTCCAATGCTTTGGTAGGTGGAATTACTCATTTTAATACAGCCCTCAGGCGAATTATTTTCAACCACGCCAACGTTAGAATCAGTGAAAACAACACCGCTTACTTCGTTTAAACAATCGGCGTAAATGCCTTTTTCGCAAGCAATATTCGCCTTATGTACAACGCCCCAAAAACCTGCGCCCGATCGAATACCCGTCGTAAACTTCATGCCGATTTTCCCACCGTCTATCGTAACGTTGGAAATGAGTTGATCGTCTAAATCCCCTAAAATCATTGCCGTTAAATTATTCTTAACGAACATATCCAATGCAAGTGCATTACTGCATTTATAGGCGTTGGACGCGTTTTTCCAATATTTCGTCGAAATGTTGATATTATTATAGAAACCTACGTCCGTCGTTGCATTGTGTCTAATCCCGTTATATAAAAACGTACCATAAATATTTTCAAGATTGACAAGCTCGTTTGCGTGTGTATTCAACGAAACACCTATCCCGTACGCGCTATTCAGGAAGGTTAAATTTCTTAACGTTGTAGTGATAGGCGCATTGGCATAGACTGTATATCCATAGTTTTGAACGTTTACAGGGTCTTGTTCAACGTAATAGAAGGTTATACCAATCAACCCCGAAGCATTCCCAAGAGTAAACAAAGCCTTGTCTTGCGGTCTTGACGAACCAAGCGTTTTGGGTTTTGCCAAAATGACTGTACCATAATCAAAATGCTCGTCGGTGTTATCAGCGTTGGGTTGATTCCAATCCCCCACCAACGTAACGTAGTCGGGAACGTTTATTTTCGAAGTAACCAAATATTCGCCAATCGGCAAAAATACCGTTCCACCGCCCAAGTTCTTTACACCGTTAATTGCTGATTGAATTGCGCTTGTGCTATCCTTTTCGCCCGTTGGATCCGCCCCGCAATCTGTTACGTCCACGTCCACAACTACCGCACCTTCCGTTGCATATTTGGTTTTTACAAGCTTTTTAGACGACTTACTGTCATTTAACGGCTTTATTATCTCATAACTAGGCTGAGGCGTCGGCGTATCCTCTTCGGTGTTATCATCACCTGTGTTATCGTCCCCAGTGTCGCCCGTGTTGTCATCTCCGGTGTTATCGTCTCCGTTATCACCCGTGTTATCATCTCCGGTGTTATCGTCTCCTTCGTCAGCAGAGCTTTCCGAAGAGGTATCGCTTGATATATTTCCTGAAGTACTATTTCCGCTAGAAGACGTTGATGGATTAACCGATAATCCGCAAGCAGCCATTGAAACAACAAGCAACAATGAAGCTAAAACGGATATTGCCTTTTTAAATCTTTTCATATTTTTTGTCCTTTATTTACAAAATTATTACTTGCCTATCTATTATAACACATCTTTTTGAATATTGCAAGCATCAAAAAGTACACCGCCACAATTTATCAAATTAACCAAACAAAAGACTCTATCTATTGACTTTTTTGATAAATTTGTTATAATAAATATAGATTCTATTCTAAAAGGAAACCATTATGAGAAAACCTTTTATGTTGCTTCCCGCTCTTCTTTATGCTAGTTGTTGTCTATTCAGCGGATGCGCAAGCTCTTGTAACGAGCCTGAAAATAACAGTGTTATCGATAACGCCGAACAATTTGTCGATTTTGTTGTAGACGTCCCTACCGGACGAGATATCCGCGTTTTGCAATTGACGGATATTCAAACCCTCGATTCCTCGCAAAAACGCTACGAAACCAGAGTGGAATCCAACGAAGTTGCCGATACGTACAACGGCTATGAAAAATACGTGAGACAAGTAATTGAAGGCTATAAACCCGACTTTATTATTATGACGGGCGACAATACGTACGGCGAATTTGACGACAACGGAGAACAGCACCTCAAACTCATTCAATTTATGGATTCTTTCCAAATCCCTTGGGCACCCGTTTTCGGCAACCACGATATTGAAAGCAACATGGGCGCCGATTGGCAATCGGAACAATTTGAAAACGCAACATACTGTTTATTCAAACAGCGCGAATTAACGGGCAATGGTAACTATTGCGTTGGATTAAGACAGGGCGGTAAGTTGAAACGGGTGTTTTATATGCTCGATTCCAACGGCAGCGGACACGCTAGCAACCGTTCTCTTGCAAACGGCCACACCGTTACGACAGCTGGCTTCGGCAACGACCAAATTGAATGGTACACGCAAAGCATCACCGCGCTGAAAGGAGAATTCCCCAACGTTACAATTTCCATGGCGTTTCATATTCAATTTGCAATGTTTGAAACTGCGTTAGAAGAATACGGTTATTTCCCCTCCACCATCCGCAACAACCCTATCGACTTAGATCAACTGCCCTCCGCAAAAGAAAAGGGAGACTTCGGCTATATCGGGGGCTCGGCTTACAGCGATTGGGACCGTAATTTAACCGTTTGGAACAGCATAAAAACTTTGGGTATCGACAGCGTCTTCGTCGGACACGAACACAGCAACAGCTCTTCCGTCGAATACGAAGGCGTACGTTTGACTTTTGGCCAAAAAAGCTCTACATTTGACAGCCATAACGTCAATGAGAAGGGAGCCGTTGTCGGCGGTACGTACATCAACCTTTCCAAATTAGACGGAAGTATTTCTGATGCAGGGTTGTATTTGTACGATCATGATAATGGGTACACGCCTAACGATAAACCAGCCCCCCAAGCGCCTAGCTTACCGCATGAACAGCCATATGCTTCTTACGATTTGTCTTCGTATGAAAACGTTGCTGGATCTTTGGGAAAAGAAACTAAATTTGCAACCATTAACGACGATAGTTATTCCGTCCGATTCACGCTTACCCCCCACGCCTTTGACGGTGCGGTAGAGTGCTACGGTTACACCAGCGAAACAGACGCTAAAGCGGGGATACGCGTTTACATCAAACAGAATAGTATCCGTTTGTTTAACGCCACGGCAAGCTTTGATTTTGCGTTAGATTCTTCCTATAAAATGGAGATAGGTTTTCTGCCTTTATTCGACGGAAACACCACGCACGTCTTTGTAAAAATCAACGGAAACGTTATCTTATGGGAACGCATAGAATCCTATGAAAAACCGCGCGGGAACTTCTCTATTTCCGCAAGTAAAGCCACCGATTCATTTACGATTTCCTGAAAAAATAAAAGAGCATTTTAAAGGGGCAGGTATGCAATGATTGCATACCTGCCCCCTATCTTTATCGTAAATTTAATTATTCTGCATCAACGGAAACCTGTTCATTTTCTCTTACCTTTTCAGCTTGTTCTTCGCTTGCATCTCCCTTATTGACGTTGGTTTTTACAAGCAAGAAATCCACCGCAATCGCAATTACGTACATAATCAGCGTGAACACTAAAATGTTTTGATAGTCGCCCGTTTTTTCAACGATTAAGTTTGCAATTTGATTACCCGTTAAACCAGCCATTGCCCAAGCCGACAACGCGATACCGTGAATGGAAGAAATTTTACCCATGCCGTAAACGTCGGAAAGCAAGGTAGGCAAATTACTAAATCCGCCGCCGTAACCCAAGTTTACTAAAATTAAAAGCGCAATACAAATTACAACAAGTTGGTTGCTTACCGCACCCGATACAAGCGCAATTGCCGTAATGGCAAGTTCACTAATCAAAATAATTTTGTAAATAGAGTTTCTATCTTTTAACTTATCGCCAAGCGCCGAATAACCTAAACGACCCGCCGCGTTAAAAAATCCCGTCATAGTCCCAAGCAACGCCGCTGCACCGCTAAGACCTACCGCCATATAAATAGATTTTTCGTGAGAGATTAAAGCAAGACCGCAAGTAATGTTGATATAGAATACCAACCAAATACCGATAAATTTCGGATCGGTAAAGATTTTGAAACGTCCGAAAAATGCTTTTACGTCGAATTTTTCGTGTTGTTCTACCCAGCCTTCAGGTTTCTTTAAGAGCAAATGCCCTATAAACATCATCACAAACCAAATTGCCGCAAGGATATAAAGCGCATTTTCTACGCCTACCTTTTCAATAATTGCAGTGATGATAGGCGCGAATATCATCTTCGCTGCGCCAAAGCCTGCAACCGCAAGCCCCGTAGCCAAACCTTTATTGTCTTTAAACCAAAGCATCAAGGTTTTTACAGGCGAAAGATAGCCAAGCCCTAAGCCGATACCCATAAGTACGCCGTAGCAAAGCAAAATCAGCGGCATACTTTGCAAATGAACGGCAAGCCCCGTTCCTGCAATCCCCACCGAAAAACAAATCGTTGCGATAAAGCTAGCTTTATGAATGTCTTTTTCTACAAAGTTACCTAAGAACGCCGCGCTCATACCCAAGAAGAAGATTGCAAGCGAGAACGCCCAGCCAAGAGCGCTTACGTCCATACCTGCATTCAAAAAGATTTCTTTGATTGCGCCTTCCATGTACGACCAGCAGTATACCGTACCTATACTGCAATGAAGCAGCAAGGCAGGAATCGCCGCGCGAGTCCATTTATTGCTTAAATTTTTCATATGTACATACCTTCTTTTTTTAAAGTCCTTGCATATTATAGACCTTTGATTTTTTTTTGTCAACTGGAAACAACAAAATTTTGTTTATTTTTTTTATCCAATTTTTCGTATCTATTCTGCAAATATTAAAAAATCATTGACAAGCTTTCCTAAAATTTGTTATACTATTTTTAGATAATTATAAAAGGAGACCATTATTATATGGCAAACGTATGTGTAATCACAGGCGGCGGCAGCGGTATGGGCTTGGAAGCGGCAAAATTTATGCCCAAAGACAAGATTATCGTTATCTCCGGCAGAACTATAAGCAAATTAGAAGGCGCAGTTGCGCAGTTGAAAGAACTCGGCTATGACGCGTACGCAAAAACTTGCGACACGTCGGATAGAGAAAGCGTAAAAGAGCTTGTCAACTTCGCACTCTCCCTTGGCGAAATTAAAAACGTTATCAACTCCGCAGGCGTATCCCCCGCGATGAAAGGCACGCCCGAAGGGATTTTGCGTATCAACGCACTCGGCACGGTATATATCAACCAAGAATTTTCTAAAGTGATGAACCCCGGCAGCGTTATCGTGGACGTATCGTCTAACTCGGCGTATATTTTACCCGAATTTATTATCCCTAAAAAGGCATATCCCCTTGCGGAAACGGACGAAGCTTCCTTCTTGAAAAAGCTTCTCAAAAGAGCAGGCATGGCAAAGGGCGACTATCAACAAAAGGGCTTTGCATATTCCCTTTCCAAGAATTTCGTCGTTTGGTACGCAAAGAAATGCGCTTACGAATACGGTCTTAAGGGCATCCGTGTCGTATCGTTAAGCCCTGGCCTTATCGCAACGGATATGGGCAATCTCGAAAAGGAAGACGGCGGTATGCTGATTCCCTTCTCCGCAGAAGAAAGAATGGGTAAACCCGAAGAGCTCGGCTACGCTTTGGCGACGGTCGCTGACGAACGCAACGGCTATTTGGCAGGCGTTGACGTGCTTTGCGACGGCGGCAGCACCAACGGTATGAAAGAATTTAAGAAAAAGAAGAAATAAGACAATCTGGGACGCTTGTTACAAAGCGTCTCTCTTTTTTTGATATAAACGATGGGGGCAGGGTTGCGTTGAACACTTTGCTTATCTATTCACTTGCGCATACAATACAACTGTGCATATAAAATTTTTCGACAAAAAGCATTTCATTTTTTCGCGTTTACCTTGCTTTTTGTTTTCGTTTATGCTATAATTAAGAAAAATGCAAAAGAAGGAAAAATACGTGGCTAAATTATATTTTAAATACGGCGCAATGGGCTCGTCTAAAACGGCAAATGCGCTTATCACTAAATTCAATTATGAAGAACGCGGCATGAAAGTATGGCTTATTAAGCCTTCTATCGACGTACGCGACGGGGCAAGCGTAGTACGTTCCCGTATCGGATTACAGGCTGACGCGCAAATTATCACGCCTGATATCGATTTATTTGAAGAATATAAGCAACACACCGATTGCGACGTTATTATCGCGGACGAATGTCAATTTTTAAATGCTAGCCATATCGACCAACTTCGCCGTATCGTTGATAAGTTGGATATCCCCGTCCTTTGTTATGGACTCCGTACCGACTTTTTAACCCACCTTTTTGAAGGCAGCCGCCGTTTGTTTGAAGTGGCGGATTCGATTACGGAAATTAAAACCATTTGCTCTTGCGGCAAAAAGGCGCTTGTAAATGCCCGAATTGACGAAAACGGAAAAATCGTTACGGAAGGCGGACAAATTATGTTGGGCGGGAACGACTCGTATATTGCTATGTGCCATACCTGTTGGAAAAACGCCATTGAAGAACAAAACAAATAAATATTTTTATATGATAAAAGCCGAACGCATCAATGCGCTCGGCTTTTTTTATGCTAATTTTTCTTTTAAGCTAACCACAGTGCTACTTTATCTACCCAAATCGTCGTGGGATATACCATAAAGAATCCAACAAGAGACAATGCTAGTACCACGCCCGCAAAGGCAATTAACGGCGCAAACGTTTTTACCAGCTTGGTTTCTTGAAGAATAAACGCCACAACAAGCAAACCCATAATCGAAAGCACAACCCCTATCCCGACGTATTCGACGTAAGGAGAAGAATAGGTAAATTCTACCACGTTTTCCCCTTTTTCTAATTTAACGGATAAGAAATTTAAATCGTTTTCAACCACTTCCGCCTTTTTTCCGTTGACGGTAATCGTATAACCGTCAGACGCTACAAAGGACAAGAATAAGCACTCGCCGTCCTCTTGTGCCGTTGCGCGTACGGTCATACTTCCCGCACCCACTTGCACGTCTGCCGCTCTTTCCCATAAATATTCGCTCAATTCCCGCGTGCTCTTTGCAGAAACAACTGTTTCCTTACATTCTTTGCCGCGCAAAAATTCGTACAACGCGCGTTGATTGTATTTTCTATAGGTAGAATTCGATTCGTTGGGCTTAGTAAATTTAAAATCTCCCGCCGGCAAAACGTAGCCCATCGGAAAGACGATTTCGTTTTCATAAATATAATATCCGCCGTCTTGCAAATGCACGCTTTCACCGTTTTCATCTTCCACCATCACCGGCTTCATATAGTCAAGCTTTTCCACCTTGCTCCTGCTGGATTTCGGTACGAAATAATATTTATAACCCAAAAACGAATCGCCAAAAGAAACGCTATTGTTTGTTTTGTTGGTGTTATGCGAACTCTTTAAACTGTTCTTACCATTCCCTTGATATGCAAATAAATGGAAAATGGTAAAGTTTTCTTTATCAATAACGGATGAAAATACGCTAAACGTATTACTTCTTCCTTTAAAGGCGATATTTGCCGTAACTTTATCGCTGTAATCTTTTATTCGGAAATAACTATCGTCCATTTGATTAAGCGTTTCGCTTAATCGTTCGTAACTACTCGTCGTAATTTGTTGCGTAGAACGATTCCCTCGAATTAGCTGTTCGTTATAAAATACAACCTGAACACCAACCGCTAATACCAAAATACATGTAAGCAAACGCAGGCCTATCTTTTTAAATTTAACCAACAGCGCACCGATTACCGTCAGCAACACCACAATGATACACGGCACGGCGATTACGTAAATTCCGCCCAACGAATGCGCAAACGCCGAAGAGAAACTCTTGGTGCTTTTTAAAAATTCTTCGTCGGCTGTTACCTTATCCCAAATGGTCAAATATGCATCTGTCAGTAAGAAATACCCAAGCGCTGCAACAGCAAGCACAGCGAATAAAATAAATAAAATCTCCCAAGCATTTCCTTTAAAAAATCCTTGTTTGTACGGTTTTGCTTGATAATCGGATGGCGCATTTTTTTCACTCAACGCAACCCTGCCCCCTTCCTTTTGAATGGAAGGCTCTGCGTCCACCACTTTATGTTTTGCAAACACGTCGTCTATACAAAGGCACGCGCCCCCTAAAAAATATATTGCGTTTAAAAAACCAAACCGAAGCGAATAGGACATATACGAACCCATATTAAGCAGCAACATTGCTTCGTCTACAAATACGGGCAAAAGGGTCATCAGCCCTGCAAACAGCATAAACCAAACGAGTTTATCTTTTAAGCCTTTTCTAAAAGTCCAAATCGTTGTCAGCGCCAAAAATACGCTATCCGTTAAAATATACGTAATTTTACGGTTATACACAAGCGCCGTGCTGTCTACAAATTTTTCTTCGTTAAACGTTTTTACGCCGTCTTTGATATCGTAGCCGTACCAAAGATTTTCAAACAAATCTCCCCCTCTGCCGCTGTTTAAAAATGCGGAAAGCGCAGGCAGCAGGACAGGCAACGACAATAAAATTGTTACCACAAAGGCTACACACAGGTATGCAATGAACGAGCTTTTTCTCCCTTTCGGCATACAAACAAGCCCATAAAAAATAAGTATAGGGAAAACCGTAAACATTGCAAAACAGGCGATAGAAAAGCAAGTGTAAATACAACAAGCCATTAGAATAGAGAACGGTAAAAATTTCTCCGTTTTAACAAAATATCTAAAAGCAACGACGAGCATAGGCATATACATCAAAAAGTCTAGCCAGTTGATATACGTATTTGCTACGAACATATAGCCGCAATACGTATACACAATGCCTATCGCCACGCAAAGAATTCCGGGAATGTTTTGAAAGAGTTTACGCGCAAACCAACAACCGACTGCCGCCAAAACAAACAACTTACACGCCATCACGACACACGCTGCTTCCGCTACTTTTCCCGCACCGAAAATTAAAAAGAGAAAACTAAACGGACTGATAAAGAAATACATCAGCGTGCCGAAAACATCTGCCCCGCCTACAACCGCATACGAATAAAACAACGAGGATTTTCCGTTGATTACGTCGAATAAATGCTCGATAAACGGACAAATTTGAGCGGACAAATCGTAGCTTGCCACCGTGTACTGCTCTCCAAACGGATAAATCCCGTAAGCGTACAGCACGTACACGTACAAACCAAGCACAATAACGCCCGCCAAAAGCATCCACAGAAACGTTTGGAAAGCGTATACTCCTTTCTTTATTCCGTTATGTTGCGTTTCTTGTAACGCCATACTCTCCCTCACTTACATACAGCCCGCTGCTTGAAAAATAAAATAGTAGCCCCACGTAACAGCGCCAAACAAACAGCAGCCAACCAAAAACCACAAGGCAAATTTTTCTCTTTTGCTTAAACGCATTCTTTCAGCAAGCCATTCTTTAAAAGACTTTTTACCCATCTTTACCCTTTTTGAAAAAGGGAGAAGAGCACGCCCTTCTCCACTTTATTGTTCACGTTTTATTTATTTTTAATGTATTCGTCAATTGCTGCTGCAGCTACTTTACCAGCACCCATGGCTTTAATTACGGTTGCCGCGCCCGTTGCAGCATCACCACCGCAATATACGCCTTCAATAGATGTTTTACCAACTTCGTCTACCGCAATTTCGCCCCATTTGCGAACTTCCAAACCAGGCGTCGTATCCTTTAATAAAGGATTAGGCGACGTACCAAGCGACATAATTACACAATCTGCAGGGATAATAAATTCGCTTCCAGCAACTACTTTAGGCGAACGGCGTCCGCTTTCGTCAGGCTCGCCGAGTTCCATTCTCACGCATTCGATACCGTTTACCCAACCGTAAGCAGCGTCTCTGGGATTATCCACGGGCGTTGCCAAAATTTTGGTCGGGTTGGTCAATAAATCGAAGATAATGCCTTCTTCTTTTGCATGTTCGATTTCTTCACGTCTAGCGGGCAATTCTTCTTCGCCGCGGCGATAGATGATATGCACTTCCGCACCCAAACGCTTCGCTGTACGAGCCGCATCCATCGCTACGTTTCCACCGCCGACAACCGCTACACACTTACCGTGTTGGATAGGCGTGTGGCTGTCCCAACGATATGCTTTCATAAGGTTAGAACGGGTTAAGAATTCGTTTGCCGAATACACCCCTTTCAAGCTTTCACCAGGAATTTTCATAAATTTAGGCAACCCTGCTCCCGAACCGATAAATACTGCTTCAAAACCGTATTCGTTTTTCAATTCTTCAATGGTTAACACTCTACCGATAACCATATTCGTTTCTACTTTTACGCCAAGCGCCTTTAAGTTGTCTACTTCCTTTTGTACGATTGCTTTGGGAAGACGGAATTCGGGAATCCCGTACACCAACACACCGCCGGCAACGTGGAGCGCTTCAAATACCGTTACTTCGTAACCAAGCTTTGCCAAATCACCCGCGCACGTTAAACCAGCAGGGCCGGAACCAACCACTGCAACCTTATGTCCGTTGGGAGCAACGGGCGTAGGCTTTTCTACGCAATTTTCGTTATGCCAGTCGGCAACAAATCTTTCCAAGCGCCCGATACCAACTGCTTCGCAACCAGCTTTGATGCCGCGCACACACTTGCCTTCGCATTGCGTTTCTTGAGGGCATACACGTCCGCAAACAGCAGGCAAAGCAGAATCAGCTGCGATAATTTGATACGCCGCTTCAAAATCCCCTTCCGCAACCTTTGCGATAAATTCAGGAATTTTAATATTTACAGGGCAGGCAGATACGCAAGGACGGTGCTTACAGCCAAGACAGCGCTTTGCTTCGTCAATAGCCATTTCCGCCGTATAGCCAAGTGCAACTTCGTTAAAGTTACCGTTACGCACGTTAGGGTCTTGCGCGGGCATAGGATTTTTTAAAGGCTTCATGTTAAACGCCATCTTACTCTACCTCCTTTTTGAAAAGGTTGCAAGCCTCTTCTCTTTCTCTGTTTTCAAATTCTGCATACGTTCTCGAACGGCTCATTGCTTCGTCAAAATCAATTTCGTGTCCGTCAAATTCAGGGCCATCTACGCAAGCAAATTTCATTTGTCCGCCAACGGTGAGTCTGCAACCGCCGCACAGACCCGTACCGTCAATCATGATAGGGTTCATACTTGCAATCGTTTTTACGTTATACGCCTTGGTTGCCGCGCACACGAATTTCATCATGATAAGCGGTCCGATGGTGATAACTTCGTCAAACGTTTCGCCCTTTTCAAGCATTTCGTTTAAGGGCACGCAAACGTTGCCTTGACGGCCATACGAACCGTCGTCCGTCATCATATAAAAATCTTTAGAAACAGACTTAAATTCATCTTCTAAAATGACAAGATCCTTACTTCTGAAACCAATAATGGAAGTTACTTCGCAGCCTTGTTCGTATAACGCCTTTGCAACGGGAAGCGCGATAGCGCAGCCAACGCCGCCGCCTACAACGCATACCTTTTTCAAGCCTTCAATGTGCGTAGGTCTGCCCAAAGGCCCTACGAAGTCGGGTAAATAATCCCCTTCGTTTTTGTGGTTGAGTTTTTCCGTCGAACCGCCTACGATTTGGAAAATAATCGTAACCGTGCCCTTTTCTCTGTCATAACCTGCAACGGTTAAAGGGATACGTTCGCCGTCTTCATCAACACGCAAAATGATAAACTGCCCTGCCAAAGCTTTTTTTGCCACAAAGGGTGCGTAAATCTCCATCTGCGTAACCGTCGGATTGAGAGATTTTTTACTGACTATTTGGTACATAAAAATCTATACTCCTTCATTTATCTTTTCATAAAATATTATACCGCGATAAAAGAAAATTGTCAAACGGTTAGGCTTGACAATTTTTCTTAAAATAAACTTTGTTTAGAAAATATTATAAATATTTTTTTGCAGTACCCCGTTTTTGTTTGCCTTTCTTTACAAATAAGAGTATAATGTTTGACGTTCAAAAATTTTATTTCGAGGCGTTTTATGGAAACTTTACTCGCGCTGTCTATCGCATTGCTTTCGGGTTTAATGTTATCCCGCTTAGCAAAACTAATCAACCTGCCCGCCGTTACGGCTTATCTTGTCGCGGGTATTTTAATCGGTCCTTTCTGTCTTGGCAAATTAGGCGTAAAGGGACTTGGTTTCATCTCTCTTGAAGACGTCGAAAGCTACTCGCTTATCTGCGACGTGGCACTTGGCTTTATTGCCTTTTCTATCGGAAACGAATTCCGTCTTTCCCAGCTTAAAAAAATCGGTAAGCAAGCGACGATTATCGGAATTTTACAAGCCGTGGTTACCACCGTCCTCGTTGATATTGCGCTTATCATTTTACATCTTGCTTTCCCCCAAGTTTTACCTTTACCTGCGGCAATTGTACTCGGCGCTATCGCGTCGGCAACCGCCCCCGCGGCAACGCTGATGGTTGTAAAACAATATAAAGCGAAAGGGCCTGTTACGGATACGCTTCTCCCCGTCGTTGCTATCGACGACGCCGTGGGCTTGGTATTATTCGCTATCTCGTTTGGGATTGCAAAAGCGCTTGGCGCTGGGTCGTTAGATATTATTTCTATCATTATCGAACCCTTATTAGAAGTATTGTTATCCTTGCTTTTAGGCGGTATCATGGGCTTTTTATTTACGTTTTGCGAAAAGTTTTTCCACTCCCGTTCAAAACGTATCGCCATGTCCGTTACGTTCGTCTTTTTAACAATCGCGCTTTCCATGATTAAATTCGAAGTATTAGGCGTGCATATCGCATTTTCGTCCTTGCTCGTTTGTATGATGTTGGGTACGATTTTCTGTAATATCTGCGATTTCTCCGAAGATTTAATGGAGCGTATCGACCGTTGGACCGCGCCTTTGTTCGTACTCTTCTTCGTTTTAAGCGGCGCAGAGTTAGATTTGCTCGTTTTCGAAAACGGCATGATTGTTTTGGTCGGCATTGTGTATATTCTCAGCCGTTGTTTAGGTAAATACAGCGGTGCGTACGCAAGCGCGAAAATGCTTGGCTGCGACGAGAATATCACCAAATATTTGGGCATCACGCTCTTCCCCCAAGCAGGCGTTGCGCTTGGTATGGCAATGAAATCGGCAGAGCTTGGTTCTGTTGGGCAATTGATTGCAAGCATCACTCTTTTTGCCGTTCTCATCTACGAAATTTTCGGTCCTATGCTGACAAAGATTGCGCTTACCAAAGCCGGCGACATCAACCCTGAAGGCAAAACGAGCGCCCGCCATGAAAAGCACAGCAATCAACACAGACGTATCCACGGTAAACCTACCGAATAAAAACTGTATTGTAAAAGCCGTTCGGCGTGTATGCCGAACGGCTTTTATTTTACTTAATTACGCTATTTCAAATTATTTTAATTCTAACGTGCGTTGATAGGCAGCGATAACAGCCGACGAAGCCGTTTCTTCCAATTTTCCCTTTTCCAGCGCAGACACCCCTGCAAGCGTTGTACCGCCGGGACTGCAAACGTTGTTTTTTAACGTGATCGGGTCGCCGTATTCCAACAGCATTTGCGCCGAACCAAGCATAGTTTGCGCTGCTAATTCCAACGCCTGCTTTTCATCCAAGCCGCACGCCTTTGCCCCCTGCGTTAAGCCATTGCAAAACAGATAGTAAAAGGCGGGACCGCAGCCGGATAAAGCGCCTGCCGCATCCATCTGAGTTTCATCTAACAAGAAGAATTTTCCCGCATTTTTGAACGCATTTAAAAAGCCTTCTTCCGTTTGCTTATCTACTCCATCCAAAGCGTATAAAACCGTACCTGCCCCCACTCTACAAGGGGTATTTGGCATTATTCGTATGGTTGGATACCCGCCACCTGCGAAGGCTTGAATACTCTCTATCGTCAACCCAACCGCCATACTAATAAGGATTAAATTTTCATTTTCCGCAAAGGAATTTTGTAAACTTTCCAGCGTTTGTTTCATCACTTGCGGCTTTACCCCAAGCACCACAAAACGTGCGCTTTTTGCAATATCTTCCGCCGTTGTCATTTGCACCCCGTACTTTTCTTTAAACGGCAGAATTTTATTTAAGTTATGTTCGCAAACGGCGATTTGATTACCCGATACGCTTTTTACCGCCGCTTCAACCAAGGCACCGCCCATATTTCCGCATCCAATAAACCCAATTTCGTACATACTTTTTCTCCCTTAACGAATTTGCCCTTCGCCGTACACAACGTATTTATAGGACGTAAGCTCTTCTAAACCCATCGGCCCTCTTGCGTGCATTTTTTGTGTGGAAATCCCAATTTCACAGCCCTTTCCAAATTCACCGCCGTCCGTAAACCGTGTCGAAGCATTCACGTACACCGCGGCGCTATCCACCGCCGCAACAAACTTGTTTGCCGTCGCTTGATTTTTTGTGATAATCCCATCGCTATGTCCCGTGGAATGCTGGGCAATATGCTCGATTGCTTCCTCCACACTATCCACCGCTTTCACGGCAAGGATATAGTCTAAAAATTCGGTATCAAAATCTTCTTTTTGCGCCGCCGTGCCGTCGATTATCTGTTGCGATTTTTCGCAAAGCCGAAGCTCGACAGGGGACTTTCCTTCCCGTATTCTCTCGTCGCAAAGCAAGGCTTTTAAGGGGGGCAGGGTTGCGTTGAGTATATTTTTATGTACCAAACATACCTCTAAAGCATTGCATACGGAAGGGCGGCTGGTTTTTGCATTTTTAATAACAGAAAGAGCCGTTTGCACATCCGCCTCTTCATCCACGTACAAATGACAAATCCCTGTACCCGTTTGAATACAAGGCACTTTTGCATTCTCCACGCAAGCTCGAATTAACCCTGCGCCGCCACGCGGAATAAGTACGTCTATCAGCCCCACCGCTGTCATCAAAGCGGTTGCGCTTTCTCTCGTCGTATCTTCGGGCATATTGACTAAATCTTCATCTAACCCAACCTGTTTCAACGCATCTTTAATAATTTGCACAATGGCTTGACAAGTTTGATACGCTTCTTTCCCGCCGCGAAGCACGCACGCGTTTCCGCTTTTAATACACAGTGCGGCACCATCTGCCGTTACGTTAGGGCGACTTTCGTAGATGATACCAACCACTCCTAACGGTACGCTGATTTTTTCTATCTTTAACCCGTTGGGGCGATTTATTTCTTGTAAAGTCTTTCCAAGCGGGTCAGGTAGAGCCGCCACTTCGCGCACCCCCTTTGCCATACCTTGAATACGCTCTTTGGTTAGCAATAATCTATCGATCATCACTTCGCCAAGCGAGTATTTTGCTTGCTCTACATCCTTATCGTTGGCAAGCAAAATTTCCTTTGCGTGCGTTTCTAATCCGTCGGCAATGGCGTACAATGCTTGATTTCTTATCTCTTCTTCACTATACGAAAACCGCTTGGACGCCGCTTTGGTTTTTGTAAGCATTTGCATCAATTTATCCATTGTTTTTCCCTTTCGACACAAACCTGGTGCCCACCTTTTCATTTTCTACCGCTTTATACAGTAAACTAGGATCGCTGCCGTTTGCAATCACCATATCTGTTCCGCTTTGCATACAAAGCGCCGCCGCCGACAGTTTAGTTTTCATTCCACCCGTACCTAAAGCCGAGCCTTCGCCGCCCGCCAATTGTAAAATTTGCGGCGTGATTTCTTCTACTGTTTGAATGAGTGTTGCCGAAGCGTCTTTATGCGGATCTGCCGTATACAATCCGTCAATATCCGATAAAATGACAAGCAAGTCCGCTTTTACGCTAGTTGCTACCAACGCTGAAAGCGTGTCGTTATCCCCCACCTTAATTTCGTCGGTGGCAATGGTATCGTTTTCGTTTATAATGGGTAAAACGCCAAGCTGTAATAAGCGTTCCATCGTGTTTTTAAAGTTTTGCAGTCTATCTTCGTGCGAAAAGTCTGCGCCGGTTAATAAAATTTGCGCAACGGTATGATGATACTCTGAAAACAGCTTATCGTACGTATACATCAGCTCGCATTGACCAACGGCAGCCGCCGCTTGCTTAGTGGGAATATCTTCAGGCTTTTGCAAAAGCGAAAGCTTTCCTACGCCCATACCGATAGCGCCGGACGTAACCAAAATAATTTCATTCCCTGCGTTTTTCAAGTCGCTGAGTACCTCGCACAGCTTTTGCGTGCGTTGAATATTTAATCTACCCGTCGAATACGCCAACGTAGACGTACCAACCTTTACAACAAGCTTCATACCTTACTCCTTCTTCTACACAAAAGAGCCGAACGACGTTCGGCTGTATTTTTTAAGTTACTTTTTATTGTGCAACCCTTATTACTTTGATTGCCCCTTAACGAATTTTTCATACCCGCCCGAGCCGTAACGCACACAACGGGACACGCGGGAGAGGGTCGCCGAGGAAATATCCGTTTGTTCAATAATTTCCGCGTACGTTTTACCTTGCTTAAGCATTTCTGCCGCCGCTATGCGTTGCGCCATCTGTTCGATTTCCTTATGCGTACAAAGGTCGTCAAGCAATAATTTAACGTCTTCTTTGCTTTGGCAGGTAAGAAAAATTTCGTATAAACCATTCAGCATCAATTCGTCTTGTTGCTTATCTTTCCCCATATTACTCCTCCGTTTTTGTTAAAAAGTTTTTTGTCCTTTCGCTTTGCGGATTACAAAAAATTTGCAAAGGCGTGCCTTCTTCTACAATTTCGCCGTCTGCGATAAAAATCACTTTGTCCGCAACGTTTTTCGCAAATTCCATTTCGTGCGTTACAATCAGCATGGTTCTACCTTCCGCGCGCAAATCCTTCATTACCTTTAATACTTCCCCCGTCAATTCGGGATCCAACGCGCTTGTCGGCTCGTCAAAGCATAACACACTTGGCGAAAGAGCCAAAGCCCTAGCAATCGCCACACGCTGTTGCTGACCGCCCGATAATTGATAGGGATAATTATCCGCCTTTTCAAGCAACCCAACACGCTGTAAAAGCGCCAGCGCTTTTTCTTCGTTTTCCGCGCGGATTGCTTTCATACGTTTTTTTCGCTCGAAAAAGTTAATCTTTCCTTTTTTTAAAAAGCGCTCTGCTTGAGCGTTAATGGCAAGCGTTACGTTTTGTTTCGCCGTATATTGCGGAAACAAATGAAAGGATTGAAACACCAGTCCAAAATCCAAACGCTGCCCGTTGTCTTCTTTACTCTTCGGAAATACTTGCTTGCCGTCTACCCAAATTTCGCCACTATCAGACATTTCCAAATAGTTCAAACAGCGCATCAACGTCGTTTTTCCACCGCCTGAAGCGCCGATTACCGCTAGCACTTGCCCATTTTCTAAAGAAAAGGAAATTCCTTTTAAAACTTGAACGTCTCCAAAGCTTTTTGTTAAATTTTTTACTTCTAAAAAAGCCATTATCCTATTCCTTTACACCTTAAACCACTCGAATTTCTTTTCAACGTACGAAAAGAGCAAAGTCAACAATCCGTTAAAAATGAGATAGAAAATGGACGCGTATAAAAGCGGAGTGAGGTCGACAAATTCGTTTACAGCGTGGTTTGCCGCATTCAACAAATCCACCACCCCCAAAATTTGCGCAAGTGCCGTATCTTTCACAAGCGTAATAATTTCATTACTCATTGGCGGAAAAATACGCTTCAACGCTTGTACAAGTATTATTTTAAAGAAAATTTCACCTTTTGTCAAGCCTAAAACCGTGCCTGCTTCATATTGTCCTAAAGGAATCGATTGTATCCCCGCGCGATAAATTTCTGAAAAGTAACACGCATAGTTAATTACAAACGCTACCACGACAAACCAAAACAGTACTGCGCCCACCCGAATATCAAAAAACGCCGCGATATCCTTGGTTTTTACACCCAACGCCATTGGTAAAAAACTGACGAGTAAAATTTGCAGCATTAACGGCGTACCGCGAATCACCCAAATAATTCCCTTTACCAAATATTGTAACGGTTTAAAAGCAGACAACGAACCAACTGCAAATAACAACCCCAACGGAATCGCGCCCAAAAGGGTTATGGCAAACAACAACAGTGTGTTGCCAAACCCTTCCGTTAATTGTGTTAAAATTTGCGTAAATTGTTCCATATTCTTTCTCTTGATTTTATTTACCGCTTACGACACTTTCGCCTGCCGAGCCGCTTTCCACCGCAATAATAGCATCTTTAAAGCTTTCTTTCGTCGTATATTTATCTTTCTCTTCCGTCAAAACAACCGCTACTTGCTTGTTGTACAAATAAGGAAGAGAAATACACATTTTTTCTTCTCGTTCCGGTGTAATCGTCATACCGTTCCATACTAAATCAATGGTATTATCTTGCAACAAAGCTTCTTTCGCATTCCAATCAATTTCCAAAAATTCCACTTCTAACGTCAAAGTATACGTTTGGTTGAGATACTCTACCACTTCTTTAGCAAGCTCAATATCAAACCCCGTGAACGTTCCGTTTTCTTCGTACGCAATTGGAGCAAATACCGTATACCCGATTACGATTTTCTTTTCTTCCTGAATTTCTACCCAGCTGTTGTCCGTAGCGTCCGCGTAAACATTCACTGCATCTGCCTGTAACGCCACGTCATTTTCTAAACCAAATTCCTGCGCCACTTCCGCCACCGTACCGTCCGCAGCCAACGCAAGCAACGCTTTATTGATTTCAGACATAAACGATTCGTTTCCCTTCTTCGCCGCAATTCCGTACGATTCTTTTGCAAACACCAAGTCTTCCACAATACTTACTTTCCCTGCGAAATCCCCCGTTGTCGAATAATAGCCCGCCATCACCGAGTCGATAACCACCGCGTCCACCGCACCAACTTTCAACTGTGTCAATGCGTCTAGCTGACTGTTCTGCAACACCATTTCTTTCCCAAGCGCCAACGCTTCCCCATCAGCGCCAGCCGTGTTACAAGCCGAAGCCATACTCAGCACACACATAGCCGCCAATACCAATCCCGTTACCTTTGCCAATTTTTTCATATTTTCCTTCTCCTTAAAAATTATTTTACTTTAATACTTTAGCTTATTAAAGTATTAGGGTGTTTTTTATTGCGGTGGGTTTCACCGCAATGTTTACACTTTATTCAACTAAAGTAATGCTATTATACTTTATTTCACTAAAGAAGTAAAGCGTTTTGAAGGGGTTTTTAAAAAATTTTTTAATTTTTTTTTGCGTGATGCAAATTACTTCCTTATTATATATTAAAGATTTACAATAACACGATTTGGTTTTCTTGGCAGATTTTTTTCGTCTCTTCATCCCAAAGAGAAACCTGCACTTCGCCGATATGTGCTTTTCCAAGTAAGAGCATAGACAATCTCGACTGACCGATACCGCCCCCCATTGTCAAGGGCAGTTCGCCCCTTGCAAGCGCTTGATGAAAAGGCAGGCTTGCGCGTTCTTGCAAGCCTGATTTTACAAGCTGTTCCGCCAACGATTTTTCATCTACACGTATGCCCATAGACGAAATTTCCATTGCGCAGCCAAGCGGTTCGTGCCAAAAGAAGATGTCGCCGTTTAACGCCCAATCGTCGTAGTCAGGCGCGCGATGATCGTGTGATTTACCCGATTTCAGCTTATCTCCAATCCCCATAATAAAGACAGTTTTATGTTGTTCAACAAATACCTGCTCCCTTTCTTTTGGTGTTTTTTCGGGATATAAATCCTCTAATTCTTGCGAAGAAATAAAGGTAACGTCTTTACAAAGTTGTACGGGAATTTGCGGATAACGGCATTTGAGCACGTCAAGCGTATCGCAAATTGCGCCTACAATTGCACGGATTACCGTTTGCAAATATTCTTTCGTGCGTGTTTGCGTCGTGATGATTTTTTCCCAATCCCACTGGTCAGTATAAATCGAATGAAGGTTGTCCATTTCTTCGTCGCGGCGAATGGCGTTCATATCCGTATACAGCCCCTCACCCGCAGAAAAACCGTAATTTTTCAAAGCCATGCGTTTCCACTTTGCAAGCGAATGCACAACGACAGCATCTTTTCCCGTTTCTTTGATATCAAACTTCACAGGACGTTCTACACCGCTTAAGTCGTCATTTAAGCCTGTTGTAGGATCCACAAACAAAGGCGCGGATACACGTTTTAAATTGAGCGCCATGCACAACTTTTCTTCAAACGTACGTTTTAAAATGCCTATCGCCGTTTGCGTATCATACAAACCAAGTGCCGATTTATATTGTTTAGGAATGACAATTTTACTCATTAGTTTTTCTCCATGTTGCCGCTTTCTATAAATATTAACTCCGGCAATTTTGCCGTTACTTTCATACCTGCCCCCACGCTTTCGGTTAAAAAGCTATTTCCGCCGATTACTGCTCCGTCGCCTATCACTGTCTTACCGCCAAGTATAGTCGCCCCCGAATACACGGTTACGCTATCCTTTAGCGTCGGGTGCCGTTTGATTCCAGACAGCCCTTGCCCTTTACGAAGGGAAAGCGCGCCCAATGTTACGTTTTGGTATATTTTAACGTTTTTTCCAATTTCCGCCGTTTCACCGATTACAACACCCGTACCGTGATCGATAAAAAAGCACTCGCCTATTTTCGCGCCGGGATGAATATCAATCCCCGTTTTTTCATGCGCATATTCCGCCATCAGTCTGGGAATAAACGGCACGCCCATCTCGCTTAACAAATGCGCTATCCGATAAACAAAAATCGCATAAAACCCTGGATAACAAAAAATAATTTCTTCTTTGTTTTTTGCCGCGGGATCACCGTCAAACGCCGCTCGTAAATCGTTAAATAGCGTGTTTCGTAAATTAGGTAATTGCTTAATAAACTCTTTGGCGAGGATTTCAGAATGCATTTTCTCTTGCCCTATTTCGTTAAAAAGATAAGCAAAATGTATCTGCTTTTTTATTTTATAATAAATTGAGTTTAAGGTAGCTTTGGCAAAACCTTCTAAATCTCCGCAGACTTCCTCCCCTGCAAAAAAAGCGGGAAAAAACAGTTTTCTTATCTCTTTTAAGGTCTGTATAATTTCGTTTTTATTGGGTAACGTGATACCGCGTTCAACGCACGTCGTTTTGTTTTTTTGATACGACAGCATCATCTCTTTCGTCACCGATTCCACGCCTACCTCCGTTTGTTACGATAGTTTAGATAAATACCTGCCCCCACCGTCCGCAAAAATGACAACGATTTTTTTGCCTTTATTTTCTATCCGTTTCCCCCATTTGATTGCACCGCAAAGCGCCGCGCCTGATGAAACTCCCACGAATATACCATCTAAAAACATCAGTTGTTCCACAGCTTCTAGAGCTTGCGTTTCTTCCGCTAAATAGATTTCGTCAATAAGCTGTACGTCTAAAATTTTAGGAACAAAACCCGCACCTATTCCGTCTATCCCATGCACCCCTTTTACTCCGCCTGATAAGATGGGAGAGTCGTTTGGCTCAACGGCAATGACGTGCACTTCTTTTTTTTGTTCTTTTAAATACCTCGCCGTACCTGTCAGCGTTCCACCGCTACCAATCCCGCAAACAAGGGCGTTTACATCTGGCAAATCGCGGTAAATTTCCACCCCCGTCGTTTGATAATGGCACTGTGCATTGGACGCAGAAGAAAACTGCTCGGGAATAAAACTATTCTCAATCGAAGCACTTAATTGCCAACATCTCTCCATCGCGCCGCGCATTCCGTCTTGCGCGCTAGTCAACACTAAGGTGGCTCCATACGCGCGCAACAATTTTTTGCGCTCCTCACTCATATTTTCAGGCATAACGGCGATAAAGGAATAGCCTTTCAAACGACACACCATCGCAAGTGAAATCCCCATATTTCCCGATGTTGCTTCTATTACAACACCGCCCGGTTTCAGTTTTCCTTGTCGTTCGGCTTGACATATCATTTCATATGCCGCACGGTCTTTCACCGACCCAGCGGGATTGAAAAACTCCATTTTGCCGTATAGCTGCGCGTGGCAACCATACGCCTTTTCAACGCCAAACAGCCTCAGCAACGGCGTATCGCCGATAAGTTGTAAGATAGAATGATAAACCGCCATTAACGTTCTCCTTTTCTATCCTACGTAAATGGCGGAAAATAAGTTACAATTTTCGCAAGGTTTGCATCACGTACTCGCCAAACTGTTTACAAGTTGCGCCGTCGCTTCTGCCGGTAATTACATATTTTTTCTCTTCAAACGAGCAAATATCGAGCGCCCGTTCTAATTTATCCGCTCTATCCTGCAAGCCGATATGCGATAAAAGCATAACGCACGCGCGGAGCATAGAGCAAGGATCGGCATACTGCGCTCTGCCTTCCTTAACCATTCTCGGTGCAGACCCGTGAATTGCTTCAAACATTGCGTATTTTTTACCGATATTCGCGCAGCCTGCCGTACCGACACCGCCTTGGAATTCCGCCGCTTCGTCCGAAATGATATCCCCGTATAAGTTAGGCAACAAAAGCACTTGAAAATCTTTACGGCGCTTTTTATCAACAAGCTTTGCCGTCATAATATCTGCATACCATTCGTCCGTTGTAATCTCAGGATATAAGTCCGCTACCTTATGGCAATCTTCTAAAAAGTTTCCGTCTGTCGTTTTAATAACGTTGGCTTTGGTAACCAGCGACACTCTCTTCAAGCCATTCTTTTGCGCATAATCGTATGCAAGACGCGCAATTCGATCAGAGCCTTGTTTGGTCGTAATCGTGAAATCTACCGCCAAATCATCCGTTACGTTAAAACCTGAAGAACCAACGGCATAACCGCCTTCGGTATTTTCTCTAAAAATCGTCCAGTTAATACCTTCTTCAGGCACTTTGACAGGACGGATATTCGCAAACAAATCCAACGCCTTTCTCATTGCTACGTTTGCCGATTCGATATTGGGCATACCGTCCCCTTTTTGCGGAGTCGTCGTAGGACCTTTTAAAATGATATGACAGCTCTTTAACGCCGCCATAACGTCATCTGGAATCCCTTTGTTGTGCGCGATTCTGTTCTCGATGGTAAGCCCTTCAATGTCAATGAACTCAACCCTGCCCCCTTCCTTTAAGTCGGAAAGAATAAATTCAAGCACTGTTCTCGCCTCTGCGGTAATGATGGGACCAATGCCGTCGCCGCCGCAAACGCCAATTTTTAAAACGTCTAAATTTTGATAATCGACAAAACCGCCTTGCGCTTTCATATCTTCAACGCGTGCAAGCTGTTTTTCTAAAATTTTACGAAACTTTTCACACGCTTCGTTTAAGTTTTTTTCGTATGCTTCCATGTTCATATTCTCACCTAATTAACTATTGTTTTTCGTGTAATTGAGTAATCCGCCCGCCAACAAAATTTCGCGTTGTCGCGTTGTCAATGACAGCGATAAAGGTACGCTAATACCCTTCGTTTTATTTTCAAGGGTCATCACCGATTTGTTTTTCAACGCCGAAGCAAACCCCTTTATTTCTATTTCGTCGCCTTCGTCCATCTTGTCGTAATCTTCCGTGTTAACAAGCGTAAGAGGCACAATTCCAAAATTGATTAAGTTTGCCGCGTGTATTCTTGCAAAGCTTTTTGCCACCACTGCTTTAATTCCCAAATACATAGGTACAAGCGCCGCGTGTTCACGCGAAGAACCTTGTCCATAGTTTACGCCGCCTAAAATAACGCCGCCGCCCATTTTCTTGGCGCGTGCAGGGAAATCCTCGTCGCAAACGGTAAAACAAAATTCCGAAAGCTTAGGCACGTTCGAACGATAGGGCAATACCTTCGTCCCTGCCGGCATAATATGGTCGGTTGTAATGTCGTTTCCAACCTTTAAAATAAGCGAGCAGCTTAAATCCGTTTCAGGTTCCTTTCCAATGGGGATAGGTTTAATGTTCGGTCCTCTTTCCACTTGAATGTCCCCTGCTTGCTCTATGCTTGCAGGAAGTTCGATAAGATTATCGTTAATTTTAAACGTGTCAGGCAAAGAGATTGCAGGCGCAGTTCCAAACGTTGTCGGATCGGTAAACACCCCCGTAATTGCAGAAACCGCCGCCGTTTCAGGAGAAACAAGATAAACGCTTGCGTCTTTTGTTCCGCTGCGCGCAAGGAAATTTCGATTAAACGTACGTAAGCTTATCCCTGCGGATTGCGGAGAAAAGCCCATCCCAATACAAGGTCCGCACGCACATTCGAGAATGCGCGCACCCGCGTCGATTAAGTCTTTTAACGCGCCGCATTCGGCAAGCATTGTATAAACCTGTTTCGAGCCAGGCGAGATAGATAAACTTACGTCGGGATGTACCGTTTTTCCTTTCAAAATCGCCGCAACCGTCAACAAATCAAACATAGATGAATTCGTACAAGATCCGATACAAACTTGATTGATTTTCATTCCCGAAAGCGTGGAAACTTCCTTTACGTTATCAGGGCTATGCGGACAAGCCGCCAAAGGCTTTAAGGAAGATAAATCTACCGTATATTCCGCGTCATAGACGGCATCCATGTCTGCGTTGAGCGGCATATAAACCTCTTCTCTTCCCTCTGCCTTTAAAAATGCTTTCGTTATTTCATCCGAAGGGAAAATGGACGTTGTCGCCCCTAATTCCGCGCCCATATTGGTAATGGTTGCACGCTGAGGAACAGACAACGTTTTCACGCCTTCACCGCCATATTCGACAATGGTGCCCACGCCGCCTTTTACAGAAAGTAAACGCAA
Source organism: Candidatus Scatosoma sp. (assembly GCA_045660265.1). GTDB lineage: Bacteria > Bacillota > Clostridia > Christensenellales > Borkfalkiaceae > Scatosoma. The sequence goes on from JAZRDM010000041.1 coordinate 35,372, forward strand.
TACTTCCAAAATAACGTCTTTCGCACTTACGTAGTTAGAAAGCTTTCCAACCAAGTTTATTTTTATCATTTTCGGCATGGTAATATAATACGTTCCGCCGCCCATTGCCACCGCAACGTCTAAACCGCCAGCGCCAAATGCCAACATTCCCATACCGCCAGCCGTCGGCGTGTGTGAATCCGAACCAATCAACGTCTTACCCGGAACAGCAAAACGCTCTAAATGAACTTGATGGCAAATGCCGTTTCCTGGACGCGAAAACCGCAGCCCGTGCTTTTTGGCTACCGTTTGAATATAACGGTGGTCATCCGCATTTTCAAACCCAGCTTGCAATGTATTATGGTCGATATAAGCCACTGAAAGCTCCGTTTTTACCCGTTCTATGCCCATGGCTTCAAATTGCAAATACGCCATAGTCCCCGTCGCGTCTTGCGTAAGCGTTTGGTCAATTTTTAAGCCGATTTCTTTTCCGGCGATCATTTCCCCGCTTACTAAGTGCGTTTTGATTATTTTTTGTGAAATGGTATACCCCATATTCCTCTCCTATCGTTTATAACAATTTGTTAACGCAACGTGGGTCATTTGACAATTCCTTAATCATATCCAACAATTCGTCTTCACCCATAATCGTTGTTCTGCCATCAGCATACAACTCGTCAATTTTCGATTTCATTTCAACTACCAACCAATCCTGCTTGCCAATCGCATTTTCGCCCTTTAACTTAAAATGCATATTCAGCCAGTAGGCAATCCCTGCCAAGCCCGACGTGTTGCTAATCGATACTGCCGCGGGACGATTGAGAATTTTCTCCGTGTCGAAAATGTTATAAATTTCGTTATCCTTCATCATGCCGTCTGCATGAATACCCGCACGCGTTAAATTAAACGCGTCGCCGACAAACGGAGTCATAGGAGGAATATCATATCCCATTTCCGTTTTAAAGTATTCTGCGATTTCCGTAATCACCGTCGTATCCATACCGTCCAACGTACCCTGTAAGGACGCATATTGCATTACCATTGCTTCCAACGGCACGTTGCCCGTACGTTCGCCGATCCCCAACAACGAGCAGTTTACCCCCGAAGCGCCGTACAGCCATGCGCTCACCGCGTTTGCAACGCCCATATAGAAATCGTTATGTCCGTGCCACTCAAGCATTTCCGAAGTAACGTCCGAATAATGATGCAAACCGTAAATAAGCCCGGGTACGCTTCTGGGGGGAGCCGCACCTGCAAACGGCACGCCGTAGCCCATTGTATCGCACATACGGATTTTAACGGGAATATTCGCTTGACGGGAAAGCTCCATCAACTCATTTACAAAAGGAACAACAAAGCCGTACAAATCCGCACGCGTCAAATCTTCCAAATGACAGCGCGGTCTAATCCCAGCGTTAAACGCGTCTTTCACTACCCCTAAATAATGGTCGAACGCCTGTTTTCTCGTCATGTTAAGCTTTTTGAAAATATGGTAATCTGAACAGCTGACCAAAATACCCGTTTCTTTAATACCGATATTATGCACCAGCTCGAAATCTTCCTTTTTTGCGCGAATCCACGTCGTAATTTCAGGGAATTCATAACCCAGCGCCATACATTCTTCCAACGCACGTCTATCCTTTTGTGTATAGACGAAAAATTCGCTTTGACGAATAATCCCCTTAGGTCCGCCCAAACGATTCAACATTTTATACAAATCGACAATTTGCTTTTCCGTATAAGGCGCGCGCGACTGCTGGCCATCTCGAAAAGTAGTATCCGTAATCCAAATATTCTCGGGCATATCGAGCGGCACACGACGGTGGTTAAACGACGTTTTAGGAACTTCGTCATAAGGATAAATGTCGCGATACAAATTAGGGGTTGCTACGTCTTGCAAGGAATATTTATATTGGTCTTGCTCTAACAAATTGCTGTGTTTGTTCTTTTCTATCATGTTCTTATTCCTTATTTTTTATTTCGATTGAATATATGTTTTCAATCAAAAAAATTGATTTATATGATTATACTGAAAAAGCGTGTATTTGTCAACGATTTACATACCTAAAAAAAATAAAAGTTATTAAGTTTTAAGAAATATTTATTTTATAAATATTTTTTAAGGGTATTTTTCTTGTCTAAATACATCTATTTTTTACACATTAAAAAAGGCAGCTATGCTTTCAACGCATACCTGCCCCTTACATACATACTGTTTTATAAAGTTGCAATCACTTCTACTTCCACTAACGCGCCTTTGGGAAGATCTTTTACCGCCACGCACGAACGAGCGGGCTTTTCGGTAAAATATTTCGCGTAAACAGCGTTAAAAGCTGCAAAGTCGGACATATTTGCAAGGAAACACGTAGTCTTTACCGCCTTTGCAAACGAACTCCCTGCCGCTTCTAATACTGCCGCCAAGTTTTGCATAACACGCTCGGTTTGCTGCGTAATATCCTCGCCGACCATCTCCCCGCTAACAGGGTCAAGCGGGATTTGACCCGACGTGAAAAGCATATTACCGAAAATAATCGCTTGCGAATAAGGTCCAATTGCCGACGGCGCATTCGCCGTACTTACTTTTTTAAGCTCTGCCATATCATTCACCTCTTATACAAGTTTTAAATCTGCGTCAAGCAACGCTTGTTTGATTTTTTGAATATGTTCGAAATTTCTCGTTTCCAACGTAATCCGCAAATAGCACCCATTGACGTCAGAGCCTTCATTCGCTCTTTCGTGGTGTACAGATGTTACGTTACCGCCCGCCGCCGCTATTAACGACGCTACCTTTTCTAACTGACCAGGCTTATCTACAAGCTCTACCGTTAATTGACAGCTTCTGCCAGACATCAGCAACCCACGCTTGATTACGCGTGATAAAATAGTTACGTCAATATTCCCGCCGGAAAGCACACAGACCACTTTTTTGCCTTGTAAATCCAGTTTTTTAAACATAGCCGCCGCAACCGCAACCGCGCCTGCGCCTTCGGTAACTAATTTTTGCTTTTCCATCAACGCTAAAATTGCCGCCGAAATTTCATCATCCGTAACCGTAACGATTTCATCCACGTATTTTTCGCAAAGCTCATACGTGAGCGTACCAGGCTTTTTCACCGCAATACCGTCCGCTATTGTAGAAACGGATTTTAATTCTTCAATTTGATGGTCGGCAATAGAATTTTTCATAGACGGAGCGCCAGACGCCTCTACGCCGTACACTTTAATGGACGGGTTTAACGTTTTCAAGGTGTACGCAATCCCGCCGATTAAGCCACCGCCGCCGATAGGCACAATGACAGCATCCATATCAGGAATTTGTTCAGCAAGTTCTAAAGCAATTGTGCCTTGTCCTGCTACTACATCCTCGTCGTCAAACGGATGCACAAAAGTATACCCTAATTCATCACGCAAAGAAAGTGCTTTTTGATAGGCGTCATCATAGACCCCTTCTACCAAACAAACCTCCGCACCGTAACTTTTTGTCGCTTCTACTTTAGAGATAGGTGCGCCGTCAGGCAAACAAATCACCGACTTAATCCCGCTCTTTTGCGCGGCAAGCGCAACGCCTTGCGCGTGGTTTCCAGCAGAGCAAGCCACTACCCCTCTCGCTTTTTCTTCCTTTGTTAAACGGGTCATTTTGTAATACGCGCCACGCACTTTAAACGAGCCTGTAATTTGCAAATTCTCCGTTTTTAAATACAAATCCGTCCCTTCGCAAAGGTTAGGCGCATGAATTACGTCCGTACGGCGCACAACCCCTTTTAATACGTTATTCGCGCGATATACGTTATCAATCGTCAACATAATACTTTCTCCGTGTGTTTATTCAACTCATACCTGGGTACTTGGTTTAACGCAATAAGCTTTCAATAAACTGTTGTGCACAGCGTGCCGAACGATTGCCTTTCTTTAAAGCAAACGCCTCTGCCTGCACGTCGAGTTGTTCTTCTTTTAATCGTATTTTATATTGTTTTGCCAAGGAATGTACAATGTCTAAGTACAGTTTTTTATTCGGTTTGCTATACAAAACCACCAAACCAAATCTCTCAGACAAAGACAACGTTTCTTGCATTGTATCGTTTACGTGCACGTCGTCGCCGTCTCTATCGGCAAAACTTTCTTTGATGATGTGGCGTCTGTTGCTCGTCGCATAAATCACGGCATTATCCGCTTTTGCGCTTGCCGAGCCTTCCAACGCCGCTTTAAGCATACTGAAGTTATCATCACTGCGGTTAAACGCCAAATCGTCGATAAAGATGATGAATTTCAAGGGATTTTCGCTAATTTTTCCCATAACGTAAGGAAGCAACGAAAGTTGATCTTTTCTTAATTCAATCAAACGAACGCCCTTTTCAAAAAACTCATTCGCCACCGCTTTGACCGTAGAAGATTTACCCGTACCAGCGTCCCCACAAAGCAAGGTATTTGCCGCAGGACGACCTTCCACAAACGCCAGCGTATTTTCCACCACTTTTCCGCGCTCTTCTTCATAGCCGATAAACGATTGCATCCCGATTTTATCTGCACTGACAATCGCTTCAATCTTTTTATCGTCTGACACACGGAACATACCATAGGATGCAAAAATACCATAACCGTACTTATCAATTTTCGCCACTCTTTCTTCGTACGCACTACCCATGGCTTTGATGAACGAGCCAAACGGCGCAATATCCGTTTTGGCTACATCCATATCTTCCGCAAAATCATCCGCCGTTAACGCTGCAAAATCAGAGAAAATTTGCAGTTCGCGTCTTGTCGATTTTACGACATGCGCGTCGACTTCTTTGTTTTTTGCGCGATTTTTGATGTATACGTTTTCATCTTCAAAGACAAGTCTTGACACAAATTCGGTAAGCGAAGTCCCGCTTTTATAAATTTCTGCAACAAACTTGGCATAGGCTTTCATCTTTTTGCAAAGCTCGCCCTCAGCGCACAAGCAGTATTCTTCAAACGCTTGAAAAAGCGCATGCTCCGTTACTTGATGAAACACGCTAACCGAACAGATTTGAACGTAAATTTTTTGTATTTTCGTATTCATAAACACCTTACATTCTTGCAATAATTTCCTTCGTCATTTGCGCCGAACCAATCGCTTCGCCCCCACGCGCTATATCCGCCGTACGCAATCCGTCTTCTAATACTTTATCCACAGCATTGACAATCGCTTCGGATTCTTCTTTCAAATCAAAAGCGTACAACAGCATCATTGCCGCCGATAAGATAGTTGCGATAGGATTTGCTTTTCCCTGTCCTGCAATATCGGGTGCAGAGCCGTGAATCGGCTCGTATAACCCTCTCTTCGTCTTACCCAACGACGCCGACGGCAAAAGCCCGATAGAACCGGTAATTTGCGACGCTTCGTCGGATAAAATATCGCCAAACATATTGCTGGTAACAATCACGTCAAACTGCGCAGGATTACGCACCAACTGCATTGCCGCGTTATCCACCAACATATCGTTGCACGCAACGTCAGGATATAACTCTGCTTGTTCGTGCACAATTTTTCTCCAAAGTCTCGACGTTTCCAAAACGTTTGCCTTGTCAATGCTCGTCAGCTTTTTGCTGCGTTTTTGAGCCGCTTCAAACGCCGCCTTTACAATCCGCTCGATTTCCATACGGCTGTACGATTCGGTATCATACGCCTCTTCACCGTACTTTCCTTCGCGCATACCGCGTTCACCGAAATAAATCCCGCCCGTCAATTCGCGGACAATCATAATATCAAAGCCTTTTTCTACGATATCTTCACGCAAAGGGCACTCCGCTTTTAATGCCGAATACAGCTTCGCAGGACGCAGGTTGGTGTACAACTCCATTGCCGCGCGAATACCTAAAAGCGCTTTTTCCGGTCGAAGATGCCCCGGTAAAGAATCCCATTTCGGTCCGCCTACCGCGCCAAGCAAAACGCTATCGCTGTTTAAACAACCTTCTACCGTTTCCTTAGGCAACGGCTCTCCCGTGGCGTCAATCGCCGCGCCACCGATTAAATAAGGAGTAAATACAAACTCGTGCCCATATTTTTTAGCAACCGCCTGCAATACTTCCACCGCGCATTCCACAATTTCAGGGCCGATACCGTCCCCTTTTAATAATCCTATATTATATTTCATACTCTCATTCACCTCGTACATGGGTGGGTGGTTTTATAACGATTACTTAATAACACCCTTTTTGATCGATTCTACCAAACCGCCGTTTTCAATAATATTTTGAATAAAGAGCGGGAAAGGCTTTGTCGAAAAGCTTTGTCCCGTTGTACGATTATAAATAACGCCCTCATCCAAATCAGCTTCTATTTTATCCCCGTCGGCAATACCATCCACCGCTTCATCGCACTCAATAATCGCCAAACCGATATTGATGGCATTACGATAGAAAATACGCGCAAAGCTTCTGGCGATTACCAAAGAAATACCGCTTTCCTTAATTGCAATCGGCGCATGCTCTCTCGACGAACCGCAACCGAAATTATATCCAGCCACCATCACGTCGCCCGCTTGCACTCTGTCTTGAAAGCTTTTATCCAAGTCTTCCATACAATGCGACGCAAGCTCTTTTTTATCGCTTGTATTTAAATATCTTGCAGGAATAATAACGTCCGTATCAACGTTATCCCCGTATTTAATGCTTTTTCCAATAAATTTCATACGACACCTCTTATTCCATCACTTCGTAAGGTGATGCAATTTTACCAAGCACCGCACTTGCCGCCGCAACCGCGGGAGAGGCAAGATACACTTCCGAATCCACGTGTCCCATACGTCCAACGAAGTTACGGTTGGTTGTCGCCACAGCGCGTTCGCCTGCTGCCATAACCCCCATATATCCACCCAAACAAGGTCCGCAGGTAGGCGTAGAAACAATACAGCCCGCTTGGATAAAAATCTTTAACAGTCCCGTTTCCATTGCCTTTAAGTAAATGTCTTGCGTTGCGGGAATTACAATAGCGCGCACGTTTTTCGCCACTTTTTTTCCTTTGAATATTTCCGCCGCTTCCGCCAAGTCCTTATACTGACCGTTGGTACACGAGCCGATTACCACTTGGTCGATTTTAATATCACCAAGTTCTGCAATTTCATCAAACGTCTTAGTATTTTCAGGCAAATGCGGGAAAGCAACCGTCGGCGTAATTTGGCTTAAATCAATTTCATACACCTCGTCATATACAGCGTCTTCGTCCGCTTTAAAGACGGTAAATTGCTTATCCGAGCGTTCTTTAACGTATGCAATTGTCTGCTCATCTACTTCAAAAATCCCATTTTTCGCACCCGCTTCAATCGCCATATTTGCAATCGTCAATCTATCGAAAATGGTCAGCGCGGAAACCCCTTCGCCTACAAATTCCATCGATTTATACAATGCGCCGTCCACGCCGATTTTGCCGATAATATGCAAAATAACGTCTTTCCCCGACACGTACTTACTAAGCTTGCCTTTCAGTACAAACTTAATAGCGGAAGGCACTTTCAGCCAAGCTTTTCCCGTCGCCATACCGCATGCCATATCCGTCGAGCCTACGCCCGTCGAAAACGCGCCGAGCGCACCGTACGTGCAAGTATGCGAATCTGCCCCAATTACAACATCGCCAGGCAATACAAGTCCCTTTTCCGGCAACAAAGCGTGCTCAATCCCCATTTGACCAACGTCGTAAAAATGGGTAATTTCTTTCTCCGAACAAAAATCTCGGCACATTTTACATTGAACTGCCGCTTTAATGTCCTTATTCGGTGCGAAATGGTCCATGACCATCGTTACCTTTTCTTTGTCGTATACTTGGGTAAACCCAATTTTTTCAAATTCTTTAATCGCAACAGGCGAAGTGATATCATTTCCTAACACGCGGTCAAGGTTAACTAAAATTAAATCCCCTGCCTCTACGCTTTCTTTCCCCGCGTGTTGCGCAAGAATTTTTTGCGTCATTGTCATTCCCATACAACGTTCCTTCCTTCATTAACGATTGATAATTGCGCCTTTATCTGCCGAGCTTACCTGCGCCGCATAACGCTTCAGATACCCCGAAACTTCCTTCTTTTTAATGGGCATTTCCGCTTTGCGTTTCGCAAGTTCTTCGTCGGAAACGTCCAGCTTAATCGAATAGTTCGGAATATCAATACAAATAATATCCCCGTCTTTTACGTATGCAATCGTACCGCCTGAAACCGCTTCGGGAGATACGTGGCCTATTGCCGCGCCGCGCGTTGCGCCCGAAAATCTGCCGTCGGTAATCAACGCAACGTCCTTATCCAAGCCCATACCGGCAATTGCGGAAGTAGGAGAAAGCATTTCTCTCATACCCGGTCCACCAGCCGGTCCTTCGTAACGAATGACCACCACGTCTCCCTTTTGAATTTTCCCCGCGTAGATTGCCGCAATCGCTTGTTCTTCGCTTTCATAAACCTTTGCCGGCCCTTGATGCACAAGCATTTCCGGCGCAACAGCCGAGCGTTTTACCACACAGCCGTCAGGTGCTAAATTACCCTTTAATACCGCGATACCACCCGTCTTGCTAAATGCCGTATCAATCGTACGGATAACATCCTTATCCGTATTCACCGCATTTGCAATATTTTCTCCAAGCGTTTTTCCCGTACAAGTCATTACGGACGTATCCAACAAGTTCAGCTTTTCCAACTCTTTTAACACCGCGTAAACGCCGCCCGCTTCGTTTAAGTCTTCCATATACGTCGGACCTGCCGGCGCAAGATGACACAAATTCGGCGTGTTTTCGCTGATTGCATTCACTTCGTCTAAGCTGAATTCTACGCCGCATTCATTCGCAATTGCAGGCAAATGCAGCATGCTGTTCGTCGAGCAGCCCAACGCCATATCCGCCGTGATCGCGTTTTTAATCGCCGCCGCCGTCATAATATCCTTGGGGCGAATATTCTTCTTCACCAAGTCCATAATTTGCATACCTGCGTGTTTTGCAAGCTCAATACGGGCAGAATACACAGCAGGAATCGTGCCGTTGCCTTGTAAGCCCATACCCAACACTTCGGTTAAGCAGTTCATAGAGTTTGCCGTATACATACCCGAGCAAGACCCGCACGTAGGACAAACTTTCTTTTCAAATTCCGTCAAGCCCGCGTCGTCAATTTTTCCCGCCGTGTACGCGCCTACCGCTTCAAACATACTCGAAAGCGAGCGTTTTTTACCGCCCACTTTGCCGGCAAGCATAGGCCCGCCGCTCACAAAAACGGTAGGGATATTCAATCTTGCAGCTGCCATCAAAAGCCCGGGCACGTTTTTATCGCAGTTAGGAATCATTACCAACCCGTCAAAGCCGTGTGCCATTACCATTGCTTCGGTAGAATCGGCAATCAAGTCGCGGGTAACAAGGGAGTATTTCATCCCCACGTGCCCCATTGCGATACCGTCGCAAACCGTAATTGCAGGGAACATGATGGGCGTACCGCCCGCCATTGCTACGCCAAGCTTCACCGCTTGCGTAATTTTATCTAAATTGGTATGACCGGGTACAATTTCGTTATAAGACGAAACAATCCCTATAAGAGGTCTTTGCAATTCTTCATCCGTGAGTCCCAACGCGTGATACAACGATCTGTGCGGCGCGTTTTGGAACCCGTTTACAATAGTATCCTTAATCATACGATACTCCTTAATTATTGATAAATTTCTCCTCGTCTGCCCAGCTATACAGCTTTCTAATATCCTTACCAACCACTTCGGAAGGATGTTCTGCCGCAATCTTTCTCATTGCGTTGAAATGTACTTGCGCACCTGCGTCAGACATATCCAACAAGAAGTCTTTTGCAAACGTGCCGTCTTGAATATCCTTCAAAACCTTCTTCATTGCCTTCTTGGTTTCTTCGGTAATAATCTTAGGTCCGGTTACGTAATCGCCGTATTCAGCCGTGTTAGAAATGGAATAACGCATACCTTCAAAGCCGCTTTGGTAAATCAAGTCTACGATAAGTTTCATTTCGTGAATACACTCGAAGTATGCATTTCTTGGATCGTATCCAGCT
>JAZRDM010000042.1:0-30464 GCA_045660265.1 Candidatus Scatosoma sp.
CCTTCTACGACGGCTTGACGAAGGAAAAAATAGCAAAATACGAAGAACTCATGGTGCAGGCGGCGGCTGCCGCCAAAGAGTGCGGCGGGGTGCATAATTCCCCGTTTGCCAACGTCAATTTGACGGAATACTCTGCCGAACTTCGCGACGCGGTGTACTGCGCTGCCGAGGTCGTCGTTGCGGAAATCAAGCATTTAAAGAACTATATCGCGCTGTTTTTAGATTTATATCGCCAGCGCATTAGCACATTGACGAGAAATCGATTAAAAACCCTTTACGATATTGCAAAATTGTTAGACGGCAATACTCTGAATAAGTATTTTAAAGAAAACGAAGAGGAGTTTTTTGTATTCTTTAACGCGAATAAGCGGTTGGATGGCTGTTTGGAATTCTACTTTAAGCATTTTAAAAAGCTGGTGGATATTTCAAAAGAATACAAGGGATTGTCTGCGTGGTTAGAGAAAGGGGATAGCGATTATACGAAGGATAAGCAGACCTTATCCGTTGTGAAAAAACTGAAAAAGTTGGCGATTGAAGCATGGAAACAAGAAGACGCTGTTAAATATTTAGAAAACGTTTGCGAAATGTATCGTGCAATGGAGCAAATCCGCACAAATACCACCCTTTCGCAATATTTCACATTCGCGTTTGGGCGGGTGGATTTTATATCCGCCAGAAAGAATTTCCTTGCGGATTTATACGCTTTACATGATTGCTGTGCGGGGCTGTTTATGGATTACAATCCCGATAGTTTTAATAGTATGTGTATGCGTGCTGTGAATGGATATGCTGTGCCTGTTTTGCGTGGGTTGATTCGTTCGATAGAGAGTTTTTATGCTGCGGAAAATGCCTTTTTGGATACGATTAAAGCGGATAGATCGCGCTTGTTTGAAAAGGACGTTTTAGATGCGTATACCGCTAAAGCTGGCGCATTGATTGACAATATCGATATGTTGGCGAACTGGTGTATGTATAAGCATACCGCCAAAAAGCTTGACGAGGCGGGCTTGACCTTTGTTGCCGACGCGTTGGAAAACGGATCGGTAAGCGGGGAGAATATCGTGGACAGTTTCGAAAAGAATATTTATAAGAATTTCTTGCAGACAAACGTGCCTTTAGATCCTGTGCTGGCGAGATTTTCGGCGAGTATTTTAGAAGAAGAAACGGAAGCGTTGCGCTTGGCGTTAGACGAATTTTCGAAACTCACCAAGGAAAGTATCCGTGCGAAGTTGATTTCACGCTTGCCTACGCCGTCGAGCGAAGGCGCGGTAAGTTTGGAATTTGTCAATTATCAGCGTTTCGCTAAGAGCAATCTGCGCGGAATGGGGTTAAGAAGGCTGTTTGAGGAAATTCCAGAACTTTTGAAAGCGGTGGCGCCGTGTATGTTAATGAGTCCAATTACCGTATCGCAATATTTACAGGCGGAAAACGGATTATTTGATATTGTTATTTTTGACGAAGCGTCGCAGATGCCTACTGCTGAAGCCATCGGATCATTAGCGCGCGCGAAGTCGGCTATTGTGGTGGGGGATCCTAAGCAGTTGCCTCCGACGGCGTTCTTTAATGCGACGTACGTAGATGAAGAAAATTTAGAAAACGAGGATATGGAAAGCGTTTTGGACGATTGCTTGGCGCTTGGTGTTCCTGAACGGCACTTGTCGTGGCATTATCGCAGTAAGCACGAAAGCTTGATTGCATTCTCGAACGTAATGTATTACGGCAATAAACTTTGTACGTTCCCTTCGCCTGATGCGCCGGATAGCAAGGTGAAGTTTGTGTACGTGGAAGACGGACAGTATGACCGTGGGTTTACGAAACGCAATAAAGCGGAAGCAGACGCATTGGTAGCGGAAGTGATACGCCGCTTATCCGATTCGAACTTGCGTAAATCGAGTATAGGGATCGTTACCTTCTCCAGCGTGCAAAAAGAGTATATTGAGCGGAAACTTTCTAGTTTGATAACAGAAAAGAAACTGGATAGCGCGGCGTACGACTGCGAAGAACCGTTATTTATCAAAAACTTGGAAAACGTGCAAGGGGATGAACGGGACGTTATCTTGTTCTCCGTTTGCTATGGACCTGACCGTACGGGGAAAATTTCGCTTAATTTCGGGCCGTTGAACCAAGCGGGCGGTTGGCGCAGATTAAACGTTGCCGTTTCGCGCGCAAGAGAAGAGATGATGGTCTTTTCGTCTATGACGTCGGGGATGATTGATTTATCGAAGACGGGTTCGAAAGGGGTAGCAGGGTTAAAGGCATTTTTGGAATTTGCTGAAAAAGGAAGAACGAGACTTGCGATTCCGTCGGGAAATCTTGTGTCGAAAAAACACGGGATTGGGAAATATATTGCCGAAGAACTTTCTTCGTACGGGTATGATTGCCGTTACGACGTGGGTGTGTCCGACTTTAAAATTGACGTGGCGGTACTTGATCCGAAAAATAAACATAAGTATATTTTGGCGATTATGTGCGATACGCCTAATTCGTTCTCTATCAAGGATAGAAACGTGTTGCAAATTCAAACCTTGAAGCGTAATAATTGGAATGTATTGAGGGTTTTCTCCATCAATTATTATAACAATCCCAAGAGAGAAATTAAGAAGATTAAGGATTTGTTGGATAAGCTGACGGGCGCGGATAAGCGCGGCGGTACGGGATTGAACAGAGGGAAAAAGACGTACAAGGCGGCGAAGCTAGAGTTGCGTTTTGAAAATGCAAATTTTGTAACGTGCGGTGAAAACGATACGGAAATTTTGGCAAGATTAAAGGCGATTGTGGCGGCGGAAGAACCTATTTCCCGTGAATTTTTAATAAAGAGATGTTTGACTACGCTGGGGATAAACAAATACGGCGGAAAAGTGGAAAGCCGTATGCAAGCATTGATTGGCTTGTGCGCGTTTAAGTTTGAACGGATATTAGGGAAAGAATATTATCGTAAAACGGATAAAAATATTTTCTTTGATAAGTATCGTGTGGAAGTGGGAGAAACGCTTCGTAAAATGGAAGATGATTTCACTCCTTATGAAATTGTAACGGCGATAAAGTGCGCGTTGGAAGATAAAGTGGCGTTGTACGTTGATGAAATTTATGCGATTATATGTTCGATTATGCGTGTGATAAAACCGACGGAACAATTCTTGCTGTATATTAACGATTGTATTACCTTTGGGGAAGAAAAAGGCTTGTTTGTACGCTCGGTATCCGATAGAATTTCGTTGGCGTAAGAAAAAGTTGAGATGTAAGTTATGAAGGAAAGAGAAGGGCTGTTAGTTGAAAAGGACGGGGCTAGATTGTTTAATTTTAGACCCATGTTCTTTTCGGCCCTTTTTCTTGCGTTTGGGATTTTATTTGGGTATTTTCAAAAAATAAACGGCGTATCGGCGTGGTGGCTTTGTCTTTTGCTGCCCGTGCTGATATTGCCGTTTTTCTTTTGTAAACGGCTGGAAAACACCTTGCTTGCGGTGATGGTATTGTTGCTCTTTTTTGCGCTGGGGAATATTTTATTTTCGTTGGCGTATGCGAACTTTGAAAGCGCTGTTTTATATGAGGGCGAGACTACCGTTCTTGGACGTGTTGTAGAGATACAAAATAAAGGCGATTATGTAAGGGTGGTTTTAGATCGTTTATATTTGAATGAGAATGAGAGTAAATTTAAACTCGTCGCGTACCTGCCTGCCACGTATGAAGGGAATATACGCCTTGCTGACGAGGTGGTTTTGACGGGAATTCTTCAAGGAAATGAGGGGTATTCCGTCTTGACGGGGATTTCGGGCGGTGATATTGCGGACGGGGTAAAATACTCGGTGTTTTATCCGTCTGATTTTACGGTTATCGGAAATTCGTTCGATTTATTTTTGTATATCCGTCAAAGCATGGTGGACGGTATTCGTTTGGGAATGGATGAGACTTCTGCGGGGTTAATGCAAGCGATTTTGCTAGGCGATACTTCTAAAGTGAGCGGGGTTACTTTACAAAATGTGCGATTGGGTGGGATTGCGCACGTCTTTGCCGTTTCCGGTTTGCATATCGGGGCGTTGTATGCGTTTTGCAGGTTTGTGTCGGAAAAAGGGAAGTTTCCTAAGTGGCTTGCCTTTAGCTTTACCTTTGCGCTTGTTATAACCTACGGTGGAATTTGCGGGTTTTCCTCGTCCGTCATTCGTGCGATTATTACCTGCCTTTGTTTTTATTTGGCAAAAGAGATAGGGATTAAGGCGGATTTTATGGAGATTATCGGCGTAGCGGCAATTGTTGTTTTATTGCTTTTTCCCACTTTGCTTTTTGACGTCGGTTTTCAGCTTTCGTATGGGGCATGTATCGGTTTAAGCTGTTTTTCTAAGCAAATTATAACGGCACTAGATGGTTTTGTGTTTACGGTTTCATGTATCGGAAAGAGTAAGAAGGAAAAGCGGGAAGTTTTAGAAAAGAAGGAGAATTCGCCGCCGTCTGTATGGGGGAAGTTGGAAAATTCGCTTCTTGGCGCGGTGGGTGCAACGTTAGCGGCACAGACGTTTACTTTGCCTGTTTTGATAAATACTTTTGGATATATTTCTTTATTGAGCGTGCTGCTGAATTGTATCGTTGCGCCTATTTTGGTTGCGGCGTTCCCCATCTTTTTAGGGCTGGCGGTAATTGCTTGTCTTTTATCGTTTGCAAGTGTGTATTTGCTGTATCTGCCTATGGTCGTTTGGCATGCGCTTATTTTGCCTTTTGAGGTTATTAACTTATCCAATACGGTTTGGACGGGGAGTATGTCGGGCGGAGCGATTACGCTCTATTTGGCAGGAGTAATACTCCTTTCGGGAAAAATAAATTTAAAAGGCTGGAAAAAATGGAGCGCGGTTGCGTTGTATTGTGTGTTGTTTGTGGTTGCAATGATTGTGGGAAATTTGTAGAAAAATGTAAAAAATACGTCTTTTTTATAGGCAAGGCGTAAAAATAGATGGGTCAGCCCTTGATTTTTTTGATAACCTATGCTATAATATAGCATAAGATAGTATGTTAAGCGGTGTTTTTCACTTGAAACTATAAGAAAATACAAGGAGGGCGCGTATGAAATATGTGGATTTTAAAAAATTTACGGACGAAAACGGCGCGCAATCGGTGTATTTGTTGGAAGGCGAGGAGGCGTATTTTCGTGAAAAGGGCGAGGGAATGCTTAAAGAAAAGTACGTGCAAGAGCCCACGCTGGATTATATCTCTTTTGAAGGGAGTGCGTTGAAGGGTGAAAAGATTAAAACGCTGACGGACGCAGTAAATTGTTTTCCGTTTATCAGTCAAAAGCGTATGGTGCGCGTAACGGAATTTTATCCTACGGATAAGGAATACGAGCAGTATTTACAAGAGATGTTTGAAAATCCGCCTATAGATAGCATTTTGCTTATTGTCAATAGCGGGAAAGGAAAAAAAGACAGTGCGGCGTTGGTTAAAAAACCTAACGTAACGTACGTGGATTGCGGACGGGCGGACGAGGAAACGATTAAAAAGTGGATTTACGTTACTTGCAAACGCGCGGGCGTATTTGCCGACGGGATTACTTGCGGGAAAATTGCCGAGTATTGTCTGTTTGATATGGCGCGTATTTCTAAGGAAACGGAAAAGTTGCTTGTTTATTGCGAGGCTCTTTCCGTAACAAGATTGACGGATGAAATTGTGGATGAAATTGTTTATCCGGATTCCGAATATAAAATCTTTGAGTTGGCAAACGCTGTATCGAGAAAAAATTATTCGGAGTATATGCGTATTTCGAGTGAGTTGCTTTCAAAAGGCTTTGACGAGATTGCGTTGTTGTCTTCGCTGGCGAATTATTTTAAGAATTTGTTTGAAGCGTCGGTGATGCGTGGCGGTGATAAAGAAGTTGCTACGGCGCTGGGTTTGAAGGAATATGCGGTGAAAAAGAGCCGCGAGACTGCGCAGAAGTTTGAAAAGGGCGCAGTTTTGAGATACTATGAATGCGTATATTCGTGTGTGAGCCGTATTAAGTGCGGTGAGTTGACGCCGCAAGGGGCGTTAAGTCAAGTAACGGCAAGTATCTTTTTTGCATAAAATATTTAATTTGGTAATTATACCGTTTTAGAAAGGTGAAACGGTTAGGAGGTAGGTATGACAACTGGTTTGTTGACGGCAGCGCTAGATGGTATTGCGTTGTTGCAAGAGCAGATTATCCAGTTTTTTACGGGGTTTTCCGTAATTTATGGTATTGAGATTGTGCTGGTGTTCGCGTTGCTCTTTTTCGTTTCGAAAGTGCTTCGTGATAATGACGCGACGAAATTGATGCTCGTATATTGGCTGTTGATTGTCATTGGGGGCGTTTTGGAATATATTTCCTTTACCGCTTTTGACGCGCAGTTCTATTTGCTGTTTGTAATGCTTATTTCTATGTTTATGCTTATTTTGTTTAACGTGGAAGTGAAAAAGGCGCTTTGGGACGTGCATACGGTTAAGGAAGGACCTCAAGAAAAATCGGGGGTTGGAAACTCGGAAGTGCGTTCGCGCGAAGATGCGGAACGCTCGATTGCGGATATTATCAGAGCGTTGCAAAATATGTCGAAAAACAACGTCGGCGCGTTAATTGTGCTTTCGAAAGGGATGTTGCCCAAGCAAGTTTTACAAAGCGGCGTAAATTTGGACGCGGAAATTTCGACGCAGCTTATCGAAGGGGTGTTTTTCCCGAAAGCACCGTTACATGATGGGGCATTGATTATTCACGGGCATAAAATTCAAGCGGCGGGCTGTTTCTTACCGTTGACTCAAAAAACTTCTTATCCCAAAGAATATGGTACAAGACATAGAGCGGCGATTGGGATTACGGAGGTTGCAAACGTTATTTCGTTGGTCGTTTCTGAAGAAACGGGGATTATTTCTATCGTGAAGCAAGGGAACGTGAAACGGTATGCCGATTATGATATGTTGGTAGATGCGTTAAAGGATTATTATTGGCAAGAAATGCCTTTGGAGAAAAAGCGTAAGGAGGGCGGAAAATGAATCCCTTTCTCAAATTTTTAAAAGACGTATTTATTTCTAAGTTTTGGATTAAGGCAATTTGCTTGATTTTAGCGGTATTTATGGTGTTCTTATTGAATATGTAAAAATAGCAAAGCTATTTTCTAGTATCTAATAACAACAAGGGAAAATGAAGAAAGAATAATTTGAAGGTTAATTTTATGGGAGTTAAGGTTTGTAAATTCGGCGGAACGTCGATGGCGGATGGAAATATTTTGTTGTCCGTTGCGAAAATTATTCGCGCGGACGCGGAACGTCGTTACGTGGTGGTTTCTGCACCCGGCAAGAGATTTAGCGGTGATATTAAGGTTACCGATTTGCTTTTTCAATGCTCTGATGCGTATGAGAAAGGGGATTTGGCGGCTTTTGACGCGGCGTTTGGGAAAATTTGCGCAAGATTTGAAAATATTGTAAACGAAATTGGCGGGTTGCTTTCGCTTAAGGAAGAATTGGCGACGATTAAAGAAAATATATTAAGCGGTGCAGGACAAGATTATTGTGTATCGCGCGGAGAATATTTGTCGGCGAAGGTTATGGCTGCGGTTTTAGGCGTGCCTTTCGTAGATGCGACGGAGTTTGTTCGTTTTGATGAAAACGGCATTTTGAGCGAGGAAACGTATACGCTTGCTGAAAACGTTTTAAGAAAGTATGAAAAAGCGGTAGTTCCTGGTTTTTACGGACTTGGCGCGGATGGAAAGGTAAAGGCGTTTTCTCGCGGCGGAAGCGACATTTCCGGCGCTATCGTAGCCAAAGCGGTTAAGGCGAATTTGTATGAAAATTGGACGGATGTAAGCGGATTTTTTGCGTGTGATCCACGTATTGTAAACTCGCCTAAATATATTCCGGAGCTTTCTTATCAAGAATTACGCGAACTTGCGTATATGGGGGCAAACGTGTTGCACAGCGAATCGATTTTTCCCGTTCGTAGTGCGGGGATTCCTATCCGTATTTGCAATACTTTCCGCCCCGAAGACGCTGGCACGAAAATTGTGGCGGCTACAAAACGTAATGTAAATGATTGCGTTGTAACGGGGATTGCAGGAAAAAAAGATTTTACCGTTATTACGCTTGAAAAATCTATGATGAACTCGGCAATCGGGTTTGTAGGAAAAGTGCTTGCGGTAATTGGAAAGCATGGTATTTCTTTCGAACATTTGCCTTCGGGAATCGATACAATGTCTTTAGTTATCGATAATTGCTACTTAAAAGACGGCTTGTTGGACATTGTAGTACAAGAGATGAAGGAAGCGGTTGCACCTGATCGAATTTACACGCACGAAAATATCGCGTTGGTAGCGACGGTTGGACATGGTATGGCGAAAAACGTCGGGACTTCTGCAAGATTGTTTAAAGCTCTTTCGGATGCGGGGATTAACGTGAATATGATTGACCAAGGCTCGAGTGAGTTGAATATCATTGTAGGGGTGGAAAACGAAGATTGCTCGGCTTGTATTCAAGCGATTTATCACGAATTTTTTTAATAGACGAATGTAAAAAAGGCTCGTTGTTATAATACAACGGGCCTTATTTTTTTGTTGGGCGTAAGCGAATGTATACATTGCCTGCCTGCATATTCACTTTGTGTATTTTCGACATTTGAGAAAGGGTAACGGCTTGGTAGCCTTCTGCTTTCAAGGCGGGTAAAAGTGCTTTTAACGCGGACACGGTAGGGGTGTAGCCGTCGTGCATTAGAACAATTGCGCCATTAAACTTATTAGAGAGAACACAGCTGATAATTTCGTTTTCGTCAATGCCCGTCCAGTCGAGTGTGTCAATTGTCCAGCTGATAATAGGGGCTTGAACGGCTTGTTTTACAGTGTCGTTGATTAGGCCAAACGGTGCACGGAAAAGATGGCGCGTTCGGTTGTCGATGCTATGCAAAATATTGTCTACAGTGTCTATTTCTCGCTGAATTTCTAAGAGTGAAAGCTTGGTTAAATCTGCATGTGTTGCGGTGTGGTTACCAAGCTCGAAGCCCATTGCTTGTGCGGTTTGTAGCAGAGGGCGTTGTGTGGGGGTGATTCTGCTCGCGTTGCAAAATATCGTTGCGTAGGCGGGAGTATCTGGGTTTTGTTGGTTGTAAGAGGTGAATACGGAAAGGATATTTTCTAATGTTTTTCCAGGGGCGTCGTCGAAGGTTAAGGCGATAAGTTTTTTGTTTTCGGATACGGACGGGGCTGGTGATTCGCTGGGGTCAAAAATCGGTATTGTAGAGGTGATAGGTGGTTGGCTGGGATAGATGGAGATTCTTTTTGATTGGGAAGGGGGGAGTTTGCTGGAGCTTTGGCAAGAGCAAAGAGGAAGAAGACAGGTGGCTAGCAATATGGAAAGAACTTTTTGAAGGAGAAAACGCATATTACAAATATTTGCAAAAATAAACAAAATATGCGGGGCAGGGGTGCGTTGAAAGCTTAAAAATATATAATTATGATAATTCTTTTGGAAAGAAAATATGAAAAGACCTTGACAAAAAAAAGGAGTGATGATATAATGATAACGTTGTATAGAAACATATTAAAGAAAGAGCACGCATATTCTTTAAAAGCAAACAGGTTGTTTGTGAATATATTATAAGGGGTGCGGGAATGAATCCCATTGAAACAGAAATTAAAGCGGTTTGCGAACGTTTTTTAATTGCAGGCGAATATCGGTTTTTTGAGACGATACATAGCGGACATATCAATATGACTTATCGGGTTTATTTTTTTAGACACGGTGAGTTGAAGGATTACATTTTGCAAAAAGTGAATACTTTTGTATTCCGTGATCCTATCGGTGTGATGGAAAATATTTCGTCGGTTACCGAATATATCCGTAGCAAAATTAAAGCGACGGGCGTAAGCGCGAAACGCAGTGTTTTGCATTATCAGAAAACGGCGGAAGGGGAGTACTATACCATTACGGAAGACGGTTCTTTTTGGCGATGTTGCCGATATATTAACGGTTCGGTTTCCTTTTTGACGCCGCCTAATTTAAAAGTGATTGAGGAATCGGGTAAGGCGTTTGGGAACTTTCAAAATTATTTGGCAGACTATCCCGTAGAAAAGCTGAATATTGTAATTCCGCACTTCCATAATACGATCAATCGTTATAAATTGTTTCGTGAAGCCATTGAGGAAAATGGCGCGGGCAGAAAGCAAGAGGTTTTAGAGGAAATCGACGGGTATTTTGCCTTGGAAGAAATTGCGACAAGATTGTATCGTTTGCAATTAGAAGGTGTATTGCCTTTGCGTGTAACGCACAACGATACGAAATGCAGTAACGTGTTATTTGATGAAAAGACGCATGAACAGCTTTCCGCTATCGATTTGGATACGGTTATGCCTGGATTGATTGCTTTTGATTTTGGCGACGCAATACGTATTTCCGCTTCCACGGGCGAAGAAGATGAAAAGGATTTGGAAAAGGTTCACGTGGATTTGGAAAAGTATGAAGCGTTTACGCGTGGGTTTATCGGTAAGGTAGCTTCTATGTTGACGGATGCGGAAAAGCAAAACATGGCGCTTGGTGCGGTGGCAATGACGGTTGAGTGCGGTATGAGATTCTTAACCGATTACTTGAATGGCGACGTGTATTTTAAAATTCATTATCCTCAGCAAAATCTTGACCGTGCGCGTTGTCATTTGGTTTTGGCAAGGGATATGGTGAAACATCTTGAAGAGATGCAAGAAATTGTAAATAAATATTGTTGATGGCAAAAGCCCCGTCTTAATTGACGGGGCTTTTTTGATTATTCTCGATAGTTTAGACGGTTGATTTGCAATAACGCCATTAGGACAATTCCTAAACTCCCTCCGCTCATCAAACCGATAATAAGACCTAAAAAGAACATCATTTTCCTCCTAAAAGTTATTTGTTTATGAGTATTGCCTTTATTTTTTAATTTATACCTTGTGTATGATAGTATATGAAAAATAGTGCACATTGTTGTTAGGGTTTGGATATAATAAAGAAGGGGGATGTGCAATGCGTGTTTGTTTTATTTGCAATTATACGGTGGGTGAGTTTTTTAATATTGCGCAAAGACGGAATGCGGACTTGTATCTATTTGGATTTTGTGGGGTTCAAGAAGTGAGTTACGAGAAGGAATTGAAGGGCGAAACGCAATATTTTGAAAGTGCTGCGAGGCTTTCTAAGGATCAAAATGCCGTTGTGGTTGTAGGGTGTTTGACGGATGCGAAAGGAATAAAACGAAAATCTGCTGTCGTTGCTGAAAATGGACGAATTTTAGGGGTTTCGGATATGATGAACGTTATCGAGGAAGAGGTGAATTGCGGGGCGGAGCTGAAAATGTTTCATACGGCTATTGGTAAAATGGGCGTAGTTGTGGCGGACGATTTGCTTTTTTTTGAGACGGTGCAAGCGTTATGTCTTTGTGGAAGCGATTTTATTGTTTGTCCGTATGATGAGCCGGTGGATAGTTTACAAAGCGTGATGGCTCGCGCGTATGCTTTTGCGTGCGGTGTGCCCATTTTGTTTTGCGGGAGCGGGTGTTCCTTTTTGGCGAATCCGCAAGGGCAGTTAGAGTTTGTCAGCGCTGGATCTCCTTTCTATTTTGATTATTACATTAGAAAGGAATATCGTTTGCATACCACGCGCAAAAGGGGCTTTCGTAAACCTGTTTTGCAATTATAAAAAGCAGAATCAAATGATTCTGCTTTTTGCGTTCATTTCGTACATGGGTAGGTGGTGTATTAAAAACCGGCGCGTTTAATTTCGCGGTCTGTGGCGCGTTTGATGTCTCTGTCGGCGATTGTTTGTTTTTTGTCGAAGGTGTGTTTACCGCGGCAAAGCGCAACTTCCATTTTTACAAGCGAGTCTTTGAAATACATTTTTAAGGGAATTAACGTGTAACCTTGGCGGTGGATTTTGCCTGCAATTTTAGCGATTTCGCCTTTATGCAAAAGCAATTTTCTGTCCCGTCTAGTGTTTTTTGTGCTGAAGGAATCGGACTTTTCGTACAGTGCAATATGCATATTTCTGACTGTAACGTTATTGCCGTAGATAGAACAAAAGCTATCGTTCATATTAACGGCGCCTTCTCGCACGGATTTTATCTCGTTGCCTTGCAAAACAATGCCTGCTTCGTATTTTTCTTCGATAAAGTATTCGAAAGAAGCAGATTTATTTACTGCAATCGTTTTCATAGTCGACTCCTTTTTTGCGGTTGATTTTTTCGAGTAATTGGAAGTGTGTGCGGCGGCGTTCGAAATCGACGTCAATCGCTTTTACGCGTACTTCTTCGCCGATACAATAGCTTTGTGTTCTTCCGCGCAGTAAAAAACGTTCGGGGATATATTCGTATTCGCCGGTAAGCGTTTCAATGGGTATAAAGCCTTCGATTGTGTTGGGTAATTCGGCAAACAAACCAAAAGAGGTTACCCCAGAAATGACGGCGTTAAATTCTTCATCTAAATGCTCGCTCATATACATAGTCATATACAGTGCGTCGACTTCGCGTTCAGCTTCCGTTGCTTTACGTTCGCAGTCGGAAGACTGTTTTGCGGCTTCTTCCACGATGGAAGTGTATTTTTCTTGTGCGCTGCCATACTGACCATTGAGGACTTCTTTGATAATGCGGTGAATACAAAGGTCGGGGTAACGGCGAATGGGGGAAGTAAAGTGGCAATAGCAAGCGCTTGCTAAACCAAAATGTCCCACGTTTTCGGGGGAATATCTCGCTTTTTGCATGGAGCGCAACATTACCCGATTGAGTACGGGATAGGTGGGTAAATCTTGCGCAGATTTTAATAATTTTTGATAGTCGTAAGGTTTTACGTCGTCGGCATTAAAACGTGCGGTCAGCCCAAGGTTTTGTGCAAAGGCGCGGAATTGCGCCGCTTTTTCTTCGTTGGGCTTTTCGTGGATTCGATAGACGAAAGGCATTTCGATAGATTGCATATATTCAGCAACCGTTTCGTTTGCAAGAACCATAAACGCTTCGATAATTTGGTGTGAGAAAGCACGTTCGTAATCGGGAATGATAATCTCGTTGTTAATAAGCATAATTTTGGCTTCTTTAACGTCGAGGGTAATGCTCCCTTTTTTATTGCGCATAGTTTGTAAAATTTTCGTTAAATCCGCAAACAACCCTACCATGTCTTTAACGAGCGCGTATTTTTTACAAGTTTCCGCGTCGTTATCGAGTATTTTTGTAACCTCGTTATACGTCATACGATAGGTGGAGCGGATAACGCTTTCGACAATTTCGCTATCCTTTACAACACCTTTTTTGTCGATACGCATGATACATGAAAGGGTAAGTCTGTCGACGCCTTCGTTTAATGAACAAATGCCGTTGGAAAGAGCTTTGGGGAGCATTGGTAAAACGCGGTCGGGAAAATAGACGCTGGTGCCGCGGGTAAAGGCTTCTTTGTCTAATACGGAACGAGCATCTACGTAATGTGAAACGTCTGCAATATGCACGCCTAATAAATAGTCGTCTCCAACCATTTCCAGCGAAATAGCGTCGTCGATATCGCGTGTATCTTCGCCGTCAATCGTAACGATAAGTTTATCGCGGAAATCTTTTCTGCCGAGAATATCCTTTTCTGTAATCCCTTTATTTTCTTGCTTTTCAGCTGTTTTTATAACGTTTTCGGGAAATTCTTCCCTCAATGCGAAGGAGCGGATGATAGAAAGCTCTTCTGCGAAAAAGTCGTCTTCTGCGCCAAGCACTTCTTCAATAATGCCGCCAGGGGCTTTGTGGGGGGGATAGTCTGTGATTTTTGCAACGGCTTTTACGCCGCTTTTGATGTTAAAGCAAGCGTGCAAAGGAATGTAAATTTCGGAAAAATACCGTTTATCGTCGGGGAGTAGATAGCCGGCTTTGCGGTCTTTTCGGAAGGTGCCTACAATTTTTTCGTAGCCGCGTTGAATGATTTGCAGGACGCGGGCTTCATCTTCGCTTCTGCCGTAAATTTGCTCGGCTAATACCGTATCGCCGTGCATTGCGCCGTTTAGATTTTTGTGCGGGATAAAGAAGTCGCTTTCGTGGCGTTCTTTATTGCTAGGGGTGAGGAAGGCGAAGCCACGCTCGTGCCCCGTAAGCGTACCATAGATGAGTCCTAATTGTTCGGCGGTGCCATATCTGCCCAACTCGTTTTGGAAAATTTTTCCTTCCTCTTGTAAACAACGTAAAAGATGGGTAAGGCTCTTTTTTTCTTTAACGGATATATTTAAGAATTTACTAATTTCATTAACGTTTTTTCCTGCGAGCGTACCGTCGAGGAAATAGTTGTATAAAGTTTGTTTTGCGTTCATACGTATCTCCTTATAGTATAGTATGCTCAAGGGTGTGAAAAACAATAAAAAAAGCGGCTTTTATCGAAAGCCGCTTCTCTTGTGCTGAAATTACCAAAGGGTAGGAAGTTGCAAAATGTAGAAGATGATGGAGAAGATGATTAAAACGATTAAAGCATAAATCGTCCATTTCTTCATTCTTTCTTCAATCGATTTCCCTTTGTTCTTACCGAAGAAGGTTTCGCTAGAACCGCCAAGAGCATCAATACCCGTGGAGTTGCTAGGTTGCAATAAAACAAGAATAATTGCGGCAAGCGCTGCAACACCCATTAAGATGATCATTGCAACACTTAAAATCATATACAAATTGTAAGATGCGTCGCTTTGGGTAGGCGCTAATAAATTAACCAAATATAACATAGTCGTTCAATCCTTTTTGTGTTTTGTGTAAACGGAAATCCGTTTTTTCTTTTGAATACTAAAAAATTATACCATACTATCGTAAATATCGCAACTATTTTTGAGAGTGTTTCTCAAAAAAAATATAAAATATTAAGCACTTACCTGCTTTTAAGGGCAGGTAAGCGGTTTGATTATTTTACGATAAGCGTTTTGCCCGTCATTTCTGCGGGTTGGTTTAATTTCATTACGTCTAAAAGGGTGGGGGCTAAGTCTGCCAACACACCGTCGTTGCGTAAGGTAACGTTTTTGTATTCTTCAGATACTAGAATAACGGGTACGGGGTTGGTTGTGTGTTGCGTGAACGCCATTTGGCCGTCTTCTGCAATCATTTGGTCTGCGTTGCCGTGGTCTGCCGTAACAAGTGCGCTGCCGCCCATAGCAAGAATTTTGTCCGTAACCTTTTTCACGCATTCGTCAACCGTATGCACGGCTTTTACTGCCGCGTCCATAACGCCTGTATGACCAACCATGTCGCAGTTTGCGTAGTTGAGAATGATAACGTCGTATTCGCCTTTGTCTAATTCTTCAAGAACCTTTTCAGTAACGGGGTACGCGCTCATTTCAGGTTGCAAATCGTAGGTTGCTACCTTCGGGGAAGGGATTACGATACGCGTTTCGCCTTCAACAGCTGCTTCAAGCTTTGCATTAAAAAAGAAGGTTACGTGTGCGTATTTTTCCGTTTCTGCAATATGCAATTGTTTTTTGCCTAATGCGGAAAGGTATTGGGGAAGGGTGTTTGTGATTTCGTCGGGCGGGAATGCTACGCCTACGTTTTCAAAGGAAGAATCGTAAACGGCAAAGCCAACGTAGGTGGGAGCAAGGAAGCCTGTTTTTCTTTCGAAGCCAAGCGTTGCACCTGTTTTTGCGTCAACGAAGGGGAAGGCTGCTTGCGAGAACATTCTCGAAACTTGTCTTGCTCTGTCCGGACGGAAGTTGAAGCAGATGATGCTATCGTTCTTTTCAATTAAAGCGATAGGTTTGCCGTTTTCCGTGAGGTTGGTGGGAAGAATGAATTCATCCGTAACGCCATTTGCGTAGGAAGCTTTAGCAGCGTCTTCTGCGCTGCCTTCAAAAGCGACGCCGTTGCCGAGCGTAAGCATATCGTAAGCTTTTTCTTCTCTGTCCCAGTTGTTGTCTCTGTCCATTGCATAGTATCTACCCGTAACGGACGCGATTTTACCGAAGTGAAGCTCGTTCATTTTGTCTTGAAGTTGTTTTAAGAAGTCTGCGCCGGAAGTGGGGGCAACGTCTCTGCCGTCGGTGAAGGCATGCACGTATACATTATCTAAGCCTTGCTTTTGCGCCATTTCGATAAGCGCGTAAAGGTGTTCGGTGTGGCTGTGTACGCCGCCCGTTGATACAAGACCGAATAAGTGTAATTTTTTACCGCTTTCTTTTGCTGCATTCATAGCGCAGAGAAGTTGTGCGTTGTTGAAGAATTCGCCGTTGCGAATGTCTTTGGTGATTTTCGTTAAGTCTTGGTAAACGATTCTGCCTGCGCCGATATTAAGGTGGCCAACTTCGCTGTTGCCCATTTGACCGTCGGGTAAACCAACGGACATACCGCTTGCGCCAAGTTGCGCGGAAGGGTACGTTTTGATAAGCTCGTTGACGTAATGGCTACCGTCGGTGTGGATTGCGTTACCAAAGTCGCTTTCGTTGATACCGTAGCCGTCCATAATAATAATCGCGAAGGGTTTTTTCATAGTTGCCATAAGTTCTCCTTTTGATGTTAAAATGTCGTAAAAGAGGGGGCAGGTACGAGATGAATATCTCGTTTAGCCTTCCCCCAAGCTTTTTAAATCGAATTATTTGTCGAAGTTAACAATGGTAGCGAAATCGTTAGCTTTCAAGGAAGCGCCGCCGATAAGGCCTCCGTCGATTTCTGCCATTGCCATCAATTCTTTGCAGTTGCCAGCGTTCATGCTGCCGCCGTATTGAATACGTACAGCTGCTGCACAGTGGGGGCAGAACATTTCGCCGATCGTTTTACGAATGAAAGCGATGGTTTCGTTTGCTTGTTCAGCCGTAGCCGTTTTGCCCGTGCCGATTGCCCATACGGGTTCGTATGCGATAACAACTTTCGTGATATCTTCGATATCTTTTAAGCCGTTGTGGATTTGCGTTGCGAGAACTTCTTCCGTTTTACCGCCTTCTCTTTCGTCGAGGGATTCACCGATACAAACGATAGGGGTAAGACCTGCTTTCAATGCCGTAAGCGTTCTCTTGTTTACCGTTTCGTCCGTTTCAGCAAAATATTGACGGCGTTCGCTGTGGCCGATAATAACGTATTTTACGCCGTATTCTAAAAGCATTGCGGCGGAGATTTCGCCCGTGTAAGCGCCTTTTTCTGCGAAGTGTACGTTTTCTGCGCCAAGGTCGATATTCGTGCCTTTAAGTGCTTCGCTTACCGCGGGAATGTCGATTGCGGGAACGCATACGACAACGTCGCAGTTAGCATCTTTTACAAGGGGAGCGATTGCATTTACAAGCGCTACGCCTTCAGATGCGGTATTGTTCATTTTCCAGTTGCCTGCTATAATAGGTTTTCTCATTTTTTTAACTCCTGTGTTTTTAATAGCGAAACGTGTATATACGTCGCAATACTTTGTTGGAGTGCGTGTTCCCTCGCTCGTGTACGTCTATGTACACTCCCGTCGGGAATACTCCTGCGCCTCGTCTTGCTTGTATTTACCCGTTTTAACGTAAATCTTATTGTTTTAAATGGCTAAACGTGTATATACGGTGCAATACTTTGTTGAACTGTGGCAACCTTTGGTTGTTTACGCAAAGTAAACTTCCTCAGGTTTTCCGCGCCCTTCTCGTCTTGCTAGTATTTCCACGTTTTAACGTAAGTTTTGATTTGAAATGTTAACGCGAATTACTCAACGTCGTTTAAGCAAGCGATACCGGGAAGTACCTTGCCTTCGAAAAGTTCGAGAGAAGCCCCGCCGCCCGTGGAGATGTGGCTCATCTTGTCAGCGTAGCCGAGTACTTGTACAGCTGCTGCGGAGTCGCCGCCGCCGATAATCGTCGTTGCTTTGCCGTAAACGTTTGCGAGTGCTGCTGCAACCGCTTTGGTACCTGCTGCGAGAGTGGGGTTTTCGAAAACGCCCATAGGACCGTTCCAAATTACCGCTTTTGCGTTTGCGATTTCGTCAGCGAAAAGTTTTACCGATTCGGGACCGATATCAAGACCCATCATACCAGCGGGAATTTCCATCGTGGATACGGTAACCGTTTCGATTTCAGCGTCGATAGGGTTGGGGAATTCTTTAGCAGCTACGGTGTCGGTAGGAAGAAGTAATTTCTTGCCTAAAGCTTTTGCCTTTGCCATCATTTCCTTGCAGTAGTCGAGTTTTTCGTCGTCAACGAGAGAGTTGCCGATGCAGCCGCCTTGTGCTTTAAGGAAGGTATAAGCCATACCGCCGCCGATAATCAACGTGTCGCATTTTTCCAAAAGGTTGGAGATTACGTTAAGCTTGTCTGCAACTTTTGCGCCGCCGAGAATAGCAACGAAAGGTCTTTGAGGTGCTTCCAACGTATCTGCCATTACGGAGAGTTCTTTTTCGATTAAGAAACCGCAAGCAGCCGTCTTTACCAAACCTTCTTCAACGATACCAGCTGTCGAAGCGTGCGAACGGTGTGCTGTACCGAATGCGTCGTTTACGTATACTTCTGCATAGGAAGCGAGCGCTGCCATAAATTCGGGGAATTTCTTTTCTTCGCCTTTGTGGAAACGAAGGTTTTCTAAAAGAACGCATTCGCCTTCTTTACAAGCGGCAACTTTTGCTTTTGCGTCTTCGCCGACAACGTCGGAAGCGAAAGCAACTTTACCGTCTAATAATTCGTTTAATCTTGCTGCAACGGGCGCAAGCGTAAGCTTTTTAACGTCCTTCTTTGCTTTTTCTAAAGCTTCTTGCGTAGCGGAAGCTTGTTCTGCTTCGGAAAGAGCTGCGATTTTAGCTTTTTCTTTTTTGTTGAGTTCGAGCTTTTCATCGAAAACGTTGTGGGGTTTGCCCATGTGGGAGCAAAGGATAACTTTTGCGCCTTGGCTCATTAAATATTGAATGGTGGGCAAAGCGCCGATAATACGGTTTTCATCCGTGATAACGCCATCCTTCATAGGTACGTTGAAGTCGCATCTAACAAGTACTTTTTTGCCTTTAACTTCTACGTCTTTTACGGTTTTCTTGTTCATAAAAGAAATCTCCTTACAAATAATTTTTTACATACACATATATAATACCCGTTTTTTTTCTTTTTGTCAACTTTTTATAAAAATTTTATAAAAATAAACGAAAATATTTTTGTAAAAAATAACTTGGCGAGTATTGACGAAAAGAGGGAAATATGTTATAATAATCAATAATATTAAAAACGAACAAAGGCGGATGATTATGAGTAGAGCAGACGAGATTTTTGTAAAAAATATGACGGAGATTATGGAAAACGGATTTTGGGATACCGATCTTGCGGTCCGTCCGAAATGGGAAGACGGCGCGCCTGCGCATACCGTTAAAAAATTCGGGATTGTCAATCGCTATAATTTGCAGGAGGAATTTCCTATTTTGACCATTCGCCGTACGGCGTTTAAGTCGTGTGTAGATGAATTGCTTTGGATTTGGCAGAAAAAGAGTAATAATATTCACGATTTAAATTCGCATATCTGGGACAGTTGGGCGGATGAAAGCGGTTCGATAGGGAAAGCCTACGGCTATCAATTAGGGGTGAAGCATCAATACAAGGAAGGGGAATTTGACCAAGTTGACCGCGTATTGTACGATTTAAAGCATAATCCTGCCAGCCGTCGTATTATGACGAATATTTATAATTTTCAAGATTTGCATGAAATGAATTTGTATCCTTGTGCGTATTCTATGACCTTCAATGTAACGGGGAATACGTTAAACGGGATTTTAAATCAACGCTCGAACGATATGCTGACTGCGAATAACTGGAACGTAACGCAATACGCTATTTTGCTGATTATGATGGCGCAAGTATCTGGGTTGAAGGCTGGCGAGCTTGTGCACGTTATTGCGGATGCGCATATTTATGATAGACATATTCCTATTGTGAAGGAAGTGCTTGCAAAACCCCAACATAAAGCACCTAAGCTGATTGTTGACCCCAACGTCAAGAATTTTTACGATTTTACGGTTGATAGTTTCCAGTTGGTTGATTATGAGTATGAAAAGCTGGAAACGAAAATCCCTGTAGCGATTTAACGGCGGATATATTTCGCGTTTCGGCATTCTCCGCGCGCCAGAATTTGGTTGCAGAATAAATATAATATAAAGGATAAAATATGATTTACGCGATTGTACATGCGGATAAAGAATGGGGGATAGGGAAAGGCAATGATATGATGTTTTCTCTGCCTAAAGATATGAAATTTTTTAGGGAAACGACTAGCGGACATACCGTCGTGATGGGCGGAAAAACGCTGCGTTCTTTTCCTAACCAAAAACCTTTAAAAAACCGCGTCAATATTGTGCTTACTAGGGGGCAGGTATGCGACGAATGCGTTATTGTCCGTTCTTTTGATGAGTTAAAACGAGAGATGAAACGCCGTGAAAACGAGGAGATTTTCGTGATAGGCGGTGGGGAAATTTATAAGGAACTTTTGCCGTATTGCCACGGCGCGCTGGTAACCAAAGTAGACGCGGTTGGCGGGGCGGAAGTCTTCTTTCCGAATTTGGATAAAGACGAGCGGTTTGTTTGTGTGGAAGAAGGTGAATCGTTGGATGATAACGGGTATACGATTCGTTTTGTAAAATATGAAAACAAGGCGGTTTTACCGTTATAAAAGTGGAGAAATCCACTTTTTTTGTGTATTTAAGCGAAACATGTGGGAAGTTTTTAATAAAATTAAAAAAATATTGCCAAGTATATGCGTTTTTTCTTGTCAAGAAAGAAAAAAAGTATTAAAATAAAAGGGTTAAGAGTTTTTACAAAAAGGAGCAATAGCAGTGATTAGAGAAGATTTGAGAAACGTTGCGATTATCGCGCACGTTGACCACGGTAAAACGACGCTCGTAAACGAAATGATGGCGCAGGGCGGGGTATTCCGTGATAATCAGCAGGTAACAGATAGAGTGATGGACTCTAACGATTTGGAAAGAGAACGCGGGATTACTATTTTGGCAAAAAATACGTCCGCGCACTATAACGGGGTAAAAATCAATATCGTTGATACGCCGGGGCACGCCGATTTCTCGGGAGAAGTGGAACGTGTTTTGAAGATGGTAAACGGCGCGTTAATTTTGGTAGACGCGGCGGAAGGGCCTTTGCCTCAAACGCGTTTCGTTATGCAAAAGGCGTTGGAGCTTGGTTTGAAATTGATTATCGTTATCAATAAAGTGGATAGACCGGATGCGCGTATCGACGAAGTTGTAGAAGAAATGCAGCTGTTGATGATGGATCTTGATGCGACGGATGAACAGCTGGAAAGTCCTATCGTGTATTGTTGCGGCCGTCAGGGTACGGCTTCGTTGACGCCTGATAAGCAAGAGCCGAATTTGAATCCTTTGTTCGATACGATTTTGGAAACTATTCCGCCTATGGAAGTAGATGTGGACGGGCCTGGTCAGTTGCTTGTTTCTTGTATCGACTATAATGAATTTGTCGGTAGAATCGGTATCGGCAGAATTGAACGCGGTGTAATCCGCGCGAACGAACCTGTTTGCGTATGTAATTTCTTACAGGAAAAGACGCGTACGAACTGTAAAATTGTCAACCTCTATCAAATCGAAGGGTTGGAAAGAACGCTTGTTCCGCAAGCACAAGCGGGGGATATTGTAGTCTTTTCGGGGATTGACGGCTTAAATATCGGGGATACGGTATGCGAACCGACGAAGGTAGAGCCTGTTCAATTTGTTAAAATTGAAGAACCGACGGTAGAAATGACTTTCTCTGTCAACGATAGTCCGTTTGCAGGAAAGGAAGGGAAGTTTGTTACGACTCGTCAATTGCGCGACAGATTGTATAAAGAATTGCTCCGCGACGTGTCTTTGCGCGTAAATGAAACGGAATTTGCGGATAGTTTCCGTGTTTGCGGCAGAGGGGAAATGCATCTCTCCATCTTAATTGAAACAATGCGCCGTGAAGGGTTTGAATTCCAAGTTTCTACGCCTAAGGTATTGTATAGGGATATTGACGGTGTGCGTCATGAGCCTATCGAACGTTTTGTTGCAGACGTGCCCGAAGATATGACGGGACCTGTATTTGCGGCAATGGGGAATCGTAAGGGTACGCTCGTACACATGAGTGCGGTGGGTAACCGTATGCGTTTGGAATTCACTGTGCCTTCGCGTGGGTTGTTTGGGTATAAGAGTGAATTTTTGACGGATACCAAAGGTCAAGGGATTATGAATACTATTTTCTTTGAATATGAACCGTATAAAGGGGATATGCAAAGAAGAAATACTGGTTCGTTGGTTGCGTTTGAAACGGGCGAAGCGGTAGCTTACGGCTTGTTTAACGCGCAGGGTAGAGGAAATTTGTTTATTACGCCCGGTACGCCTGTGTATCAAGGAATGGTCGTTGGTTTTACCAACCTTTCCGACGATATTAACGTAAACGTTTGTAAAACCAAGCATTTGACGAATACTCGTTCGTCTAGCAGTGATGACGCCTTGACGTTAATTCCCGTTAGTAAGATGAGTTTGGAAGAATGTCTTGAGTTTATTGCGGATGATGAATTGTTGGAAGTAACGCCTAAGTCGCTTCGTATTAGAAAACGTATTTTAGATAGCGAACTTCGTGCGAAGGCTCGTTTCCGTGAAAAGAATAGCAAATAAAAAAGAAAAACCCGAAGAAGTTCGGGTTTTTTGTTTGTCTATACCATGTACGCGTTGAAATTTAAATGTACGGGGCATGTATGCGTTGAAAATTAGTCGATTTCAAGGTTTGTTTCGTCGAATACGCTATCATTAAGAAATTCGGATAAGGTTATTTTAAAACCGCGTGCAAGACGGTAAATGGTTGTAAGGGTAACAGTTTTGTTTTGGCTGTTGACGATTCTATCCATTGCGCCGTGCGGAATACCCGCGTCTTGTTCGAGGCGATATTGGGTTATATTTCTTTCTTTTAATAATTTTAAAACGCGAATAGCGACTGCGTCGTTTACCGTCATCGTATTTCTCCTATTTGTTTATAGTATAAGTTTAACAATATCCGCAGTTAAAAATACGCCTTTATAAATGCGTATTTAGTTGCCTTTTGTTTTTTACTTTGGTATAATTTTATTAAGTAAAAAAGTAGAGGATAAAAAAATGACGGTTATGTTTTGCGGGCATGCGGATTTTCAGGAGAGTGCTGAAATTAAGGAACGGATGATTTCTCTGCTCTGTGAAATTTTAGATAAAGATAGAAGTACGGTTTTTTACTTTGGGGGATATGGGGCATTTGATTCTTTTTCTTTTTGTTGTGTAAAAGGGTGTAAGCAAAGATACAATACCTTAAAGACTGTTTTTATTACGCCTTATATTACTCCAAAATATGAAAAATTGGCGAATGCAAAAATTGTTTATGACGAGTGTATTTATCCTGAGTTGGAAAATGTTCCGTTAAAATTTTCGATAATCGAAAGAAATAAATGGATGGTTGAGAAATCGGATATTGTTGTTGCGTATGTGAATCGAGGTTGGGGCGGTGCGTGGAAGAACCTTGAGTATGCTAAAAAACAAGGGAAAAGAATATTTAATTTGGCGGAATTATAATTCCTTACGCGCGCGTGTGCGTGCATGTGTATTTATATAATATGGAAGTAAAAAATGTTTTATATAGGTATAAATACATAAAAATAGGGGAATAACCAGATAGAAAAAGAAAATTGAAAATTGTAAAAAAAATTTTTAAAAAGTGCGTTTAAATAGTTGACACGGGTTGAAAAATTTGATATTATAGATAAGCTGTATAAAAGCGTATGTATGGGTTGAGACGGGAAGTTACTGAAAATCCTAAGCTTGAAGCCGCTCAGGCAGATAATTTCCGTTGACAAAAGTGGGGCATAGATTCCTGCGACTAACCGAGGCTTTGCGTAAGGACGCTCGGTGTGAAAAACAAGGGTGTTTTTATTTTGCAAAGAACTCGATACACACGGAACTGTTGATACAGCGAAAAATAATTGTTAGTATAAAGGTAAAAGGAGTAACAAACATGGCAGTACAAAAAATCAGAATTAAGTTAGTAGCTTATGATCACGAACTCGTTGACGAAGCGGCAAGCCGTATCGTTGAAACGATGAAAAAGAGCGGGGCAAAGATTTCCGGTCCTATTCCTCTTCCCACGGAAAGAGAAATCGTAACCATCCTTCGTTCCCCCCACAAATACAAGGATTCGAGAGAACAATTCGAAATGAGAACGTATAAGAGAATTATCGACATCTATTCTCCTAACGCAAAGCTTCTTGATTCCATCCACCTTCCTGCAGGCGTTGATATCAAAATCAAGCTCTAATAGGAAAACAAAAACAAGTTAAAAAATTTTGCCGAAGGATACTTTGAAAACAAGGTATCGGAAAGTAAAGTAAAAAATAAATTTTAAGGAGTGAACTTTATCAATGAATAAAGCAATCATCGGTCGCAAAGTTGGCATGACGCAAATCTTTGCGCAAGACGGGAAAGTAATTCCCGTAACGGTAGTAGAAGCAGGTCCTTGCCCCGTAGTTCAGGTAAAGACGGTTGAAAACGACGGCTATGCTGCGTTGAAACTCGGTTTTATCGAAACGAGCGAAAAGGCATTGACGAAACCCGAACTTGGTCAATTCAAGAAAGCTGGCGTTAAACCCCACAAAGTATTGAAGGAAATCAGAGTGGAAAATGCTGAAAACTATCAAGTAGGCAACGAACTCAAAGCTGACGTATTCGCAGCAGGGGACAAGGTTGACGTTTCTGGCGTAACCAAAGGTCATGGTTTCACGGGTGTTATCAAGCGTTGGAATCAACACAGATTGAAGATGACGCACGGTACTGGCCCTGTGCATAGAGAACCCGGTTCTATGGGTCCTATCTCCTCCCCTTCGAGAGTATTTAAGCACAAACACCTCGCTGGTCAATACGGTGTGGAAAACGTAACCATCCAAAACCTTGAAGTTGTTAAGGTTGACTTGGATAGAAACGTACTTCTCATCAAAGGTGCTATCCCTGGTCCTAAGGGCAGCATTGTAACCGTAAAAAACAGTGTTAAGAGCAAATAAGGAGAGTGAACAGAAATGGCGGCTATTAAAGTATTAAATATGAGCGGCTCTGAAGTTGGTACCATCGAACTTAACGATAACGTTTTCGGTGTTGAATACAGAGAGTCCTTAATTCATCAAGCAGTCGTTACCCGTCTTGCAAATGAAAGACAAGGTACAAAATCCACCCTCACGAGAAGCGAAGTAAGAGGGGGCGGGATTAAGCCCTGGAGACAAAAGGGTACGGGTCGTGCTCGTCAAGGCTCCATCAGAGCTCCCCAATGGATTAAAGGTGGCGTAGTATTCGCGCCTAAATCCCGCGACTTCTCTAAGAAGATGAACGCATCTGCAAAGAAGGCAGCTCTTCTTTCCGCACTTTCTAAGAAAGTGGCAGACGGTGAATTCATCGTAGTTGACGAATTGAAAGTATCCGCACCCAAGACCAAAGAAATGGCAGCGTTCCAAAAAGCGCTTGGCTTAAACAAGACGGCTCTTGTGGTTATGGACAACAACGACGTGGACGTAATTCGCGCTGCGGCAAACTTGCCTAAGTTGGCTACGTTGCCCCTTGCGCAACTCAGCACCTACGAAGTAGTTGCAAACAGCGTAATCGTTATGACGAAAGCAGCTGTTGAGAAATTCCAGGAGGTTAACGCATAATGTTTGCTCAGGATATTATTTTGAAGCCCGTTCTTACCGAAAAGGCATACGACGGGATCGCATCTAAGAAGTACACCTTCTACGTAAAGAAGGACGCAAACAAGACGCAGATTAAATTGGCTGTTGAAAGCATCTTCGGCGTAAAAGTTGAAAGTGTAAACACCGTTAGCTGCAAGGGTAAACTCAAGAGAATGGGCAGAAACGAGGGTTATACTCCCGATCGTAAAAAAGCTATCGTTACGTTGAAAGAAGATAGCAAGTCCATTGAATTCTTTGATGCTTTGACTTAATCAGGAGGAAGTAGAAAATGGCTATTAAATCGTATAAACCCACGTCGGCTGGTCGTGGTTTTGTAACGGTTTTGACCAATGACGACTTGACGGGTGATAAGCCCGAAAGATCCTTGTTGCACGATCAACGCAAGAGCGGCGGTCGTAACAACATGGGTAGAATTACTACCAGACACATCGGCGGTGGTAACCGCAGAAAGTATCGTATCATCGACTTCAAGAGATTGAAGGATGACATTCCCGCAACGGTTAAGAGCATCCAATACGACCCGAACAGAAGCGCACATATCGCGCTTATCGCGTATGCAGACGGTGTTAAGTCGTATATTCTTGCGCCTGTAGGTCTTAACGTTGGCGACAAGGTTATGAGCGGTGTAAACGCTGACATCAAAGTTGGTAACGCTCTTCCCCTTGAAAACATCCCTGTAGGTACGATGGTACACAATATCGAACTTACGCCTGGTAAAGGTGGCCAAATCGCAAGAAGCGCTGGTATCTCCGCGCAAATCATGGCAGTTGAAGGTAAGTATGCAACGCTCAGAATGCCTAGCGGCGAAATGAGATACGTACTCTTAAAGTGCCGTGCTACGATTGGTCAAGTAGGTAACGTAGACCACGAACTTGTTAGCTTGGGTAAAGCAGGTAAGGCTAGATACCTTGGCCTTCGTCCCGAAGTTAGAGGTTCGGTTATGAACCCTGTAGATCACCCCCACGGTGGTGGTGAAGGTAAATCGCCTATCGGCCATGCTGGTCCTTTGACCCCTTGGGGCAAGCCTGCTCTTGGCTACAAGACGAGAAAGAAGAAGAATGCAACCAGCAAGTTCATTCTTAAGAGAATCAACTAATCGGAGGATTGAAAAATGTCGAGAAGTGTTAAGAAAGGACCTTATGTCGAAGCGAAGCTTTTGAGCAGAATTCAAGCTATGAACGCATCGAATGAGAAAAAAGTTATCAAGACCTGGTCGAGAGCATCCACGATTTTCCCTGATTTCGTAGGTCACACGATTGCAGTATACGACGGACGTAAGCACGTTCCCGTATACGTAACGGAAGATATGATTGGCTGCAAGCTCGGTGAGTTTGCTCCCACCAGAACGTTCCACGGTCACGCAGCAAAGACGACCTCGCCCGGTAGATAAGGAGAAATAAGAAATGGCAACTAATATGAAAAAGAAGACGGAAAGGGTTGCAGCAAATAAAGAAAAACGCCCTTACGCAGTCGCTAAGTATATCAGAGTTTCCCCTTACAAAGTAAGAACGGTTCTTGCTTTGATTCGTGGAAAGAGCTACAGAGAAGCGAAAGCGATTCTCGATTACAGTGTAAACGGCAGCGCGCTTGCAGTTAAGAAGGTTCTTATGTCTGCAGCAGCAAACGCAGAACACAATATGGGTATGGACAAGAATGACCTTTACGTTGCAGAATGTTTTGCAGACGGCGGTCAAATGCTTAAGAGAATGCAACCTGTATCTAAGGGTAGAGGTCATGCAATCCTTAAGAGAACGAGCCATATTACCGTAATTTTGGACGTTAAGAAATTGGAGGTAGATGCATAATGGGACAGAAAGTTAATCCTCACGGCTTAAGAGTCGGCGTTATCAGCGGTTGGAACACCCAATGGTATGCAGATAAGAAAGAATTCTCCAAATTCCTTAAAGAAGACAACGTAATTCGTACCTTCTTAAAGAAGAAGTACTATGCAGCTGCAATCAGCAAGATTATGATTGAAAGAGCAGCAGCAAGAATCGTTGTTACGATCTACACGGCTCGTCCCGGCGTTATCATTGGTAAAGCTGGCAGCGAAGTAGAAGTTATTAAGAAAGACCTTGCAAAGCTTACGAACGGTAAGGCTGTTATCATCAACATTACGGAAGTAAGAAAGCCTGATTGCGACGCACAACTCGTAGCAGAAGGCGTTGCTGCTCAGCTTGAAAAGCGTATGTCTTTCAGACGTTGCATGAAGCAAGCGATTGGCCGTTCGATGAGAGCTGGCGCAAAGGGTATTAAGATGATGGTTAGCGGTCGTTTAGACGGCGCTGAAATTGCAAGAAGCGAACAATATCATGAAGGTTCTATTCCCCTTCAAACGCTTCGCGCAGACATCGACTACGGCTTTGCTGAAGCACACACCACGTTCGGTATGATCGGTGTTAAGTGCTGGATTTACAAGGGCGAAGTCATTAAGGCTGCTAAGAAGCCCGTAACGGAAGGAGGCGAACAGTAATGTTAATTCCCAAGAGAGTAAAAAGAAGAAGACAGCATCGTGGTACCATGAAAGGTAAGGCACAAAAGGGTAACGTAATCGCATACGGCGAATACGGTCTTGTATCCGAAGAACTTGGCTGGATTAAATCCAACCAAATCGAAGCTGCCCGTATCGCAATGACGAGATTCATTAAGCGTGGCGGTAAAGTTTGGATTGACATTTTCCCTCACAAGCCTATCACGAAGAAACCTGCAGAAACTCGTATGGGTTCTGGTAAAGGTTCGGTAGAATACTGGGTAGCAGTAGTTAAACCTGGCCGTGTAATGTTTGAAATGGCAGGCGTTAACGAAGACGTTGCAAGAGAAGCAATGCGTCTTGCATCGCACAAGTTGCCCGTTAAGTGCAAGTTTGTTAAGAAAGAAGTCGTAGCGGAAGTTACCGAAACGGCAGAAGGCGGTGAACAATAATGAAGTATCAACAAGTAAAAGAAATGACGAGCGAAGAGCTTGTAGCTAAGCTCGCAGAGCTTAAGAACGAATATTTCAACCTTCGTTTCCGTTTGGCTTCGGGCCAACTTGAAAACCCCGCTTCCATCAAAACCTGCAAGAGAGATATCGCTCGCATCAACACGGAAATCCGCGCGAGAGAACTCAAAGCGTAAATCGGAGGACAGCAATCATGGAAAGAAATTTGAGAAAAGAAAGAATCGGTCTTGTTGTATCCGATAAGATGGATAAAACTGTTGTCGTAGAAATTACGGACAAGAGTAAGCACCCCCTCTACAAGAAGACCATCACGAAATCTAAGCGCATCAAGGCGCACGACGAAGAAAATGCGTGCGGCGTTGGCGACAAGGTAAGAATCGTCGAGACGAGAAAGCTCAGCAAGGACAAGAACTGGAGAGTTGCTGAAATCGTCGAGAAAGCTAAGTAATTATAAAGGAGAATAAGAGTATGATACAACCTCAATCCAGACTCAAAGCAGCCGATAACTCCGGCGCAAAAGAGTTGATGTGTATTAGAGTATTAGGCGGCTCCTTCCGTAAGACAGGCAACATCGGCGACGTAATCGTAGCGTCTGTAAAGACGGCTACCCCCGGCGGTGCTGTTAAGAAGGGCGACGTTGTAGAAGCTGTTATCGTTAGAACTGCAAAAGGTATCAGAAGAGCTGACGGTACGTTTGTTAAGTTTGACGACAACGCAGCCGTAATTATTGATAACCAAAAACAACCTAAAGGTACGCGTATCTTTGGGCCGATCGCGAGAGAATTGAGAGATAAAGATTACATGAAGATTATCTCCCTTGCTCCCGAAGTTCTGTAATTTGTAAGGAGGATGAAACAATGAACGTAAAAGTAAATGATAACGTACTTGTAATTGCCGGTAAAGATAAAGGCGTACAGGGAAAAGTCCTTGCCACCTCCCCCAAAGCAAATACGGTAACGGTAGAAGGTGTTCGTATCCAAAAGAAGCATCAAAAAGCTAGAAA
Organism: Candidatus Scatosoma sp.; assembly: GCA_045660265.1. GTDB lineage: Bacteria > Bacillota > Clostridia > Christensenellales > Borkfalkiaceae > Scatosoma. Next base: position 29,529 of record JAZRDM010000042.1, read on the forward strand.
AGCGAACGAAACGAGCAAGATCGCAGAAATTCCCGGCGCAATCGACGCGTCTAACGTAATGGTAGTTTGCCCCGTTTGCGGCAAAGCAACGAGAGTAAAGCATAGCGAAGTAGACGGTAAGAAAGTTCGCGTATGTGGTAAGAAAGATTGCGGCGCTGTTCTTGATAAGGCATATTCGAAGAAAGTTGCAGCAAAAGCTGCTGCAGCTGCAGAAGAAGCACCTAAGAAGAGAACGAGAAAGCGTGCTGCAAAGGCAGAAGTTACCGAGGCAACGGATAAAGAGTAACGAGGTGAGTTAAGATGGCAGAAAAAGTATATAAAAACAGAGTAAAAGAAAAGTACGAAAAAGAAGTAGTACCTTTCCTTATGAAGAAATTCGGTTATAAGTCTGTTATGGAATGCCCCAGACTCGAAAAAATCGTTATTAACACGGGTCTTGGCGACATTAAAGACAATGCAAAATCCATCCAAACGACTGAAAATGAAATCAAGTTGATCGCTGGTCAACAGCCTATCTTGACGAAGGCTAAGAAATCGGTTGCAAACTTCAAAGTAAGAGAAGGTCAAACGGTTGGTATTAAAGTAACCCTTCGTGGTGAAAGAATGTATAACTTCTATGACAAGTTCGTATCCATCGCGCTTCCCAGACTCCGCGACTTCCGCGGTGTGCCTGATAAAGCGTTCGACGGACGCGGCAACTACTCGGTTGGTTTGAAAGAACAACTTATCTTCCCCGAAATCACGTATGATCAGGTTGAGAAGATTAGAGGTATGGACGTAGCAATTGTTACGACTGCAAAGACCGATGAAGAGGCTAGAGAGCTTTTGAGAGCACTCGGTATGCCTTTCAAGAAGTAAGGAGAAACGAACATGGCAAAGAAGTCAATGATTAATAAACAGCAAAAGACGCCTAAGTTCTCTACGAGAGCTTATACG
>JAZRDM010000043.1:0-3233 GCA_045660265.1 Candidatus Scatosoma sp.
CTCAACGCGGTAGTGCGCCGCAAATCCGACGACAAACCATCCAACTCCACCAACGCAAAGTAAAACGTTGCAGTTGCAAGCAGGACAAGGCAAGCGCGGCTTTCCCGACGGGAGTGTACACAGACGTACACGACCAAGGGAAAACGCAAACTCAACGCGGTAGTGCGCCGCAAATCCGACGTTTTACAATACGAAGTCGAACTCTACGTCCCCAATCGATACAGTATCCCCTTCTTTACAGCCCATCTTAGTCAATTCCTTGATGACGCCCTTATCGCGCAACACCTTTTGGAAATAAAGCATGGAATCGGGGTTATTCAATACAACGTTTCTGCAAAGCAAATCGATCAACCCGCCAACCACAACGTACACGCCGTCGTCATCGCGGAAAATTTCATAATTCAAGTCGGAGTTCGCCACGTACTCAAACTCTTCTTCAGGGCGAATAGGCTCAACAGGGGGCAATTCTTCCAACACGGCAAGAATGCCTTCCAAAAGCTCCTTCGTCCCCTCACCCGTTACCGCGGTAATGGGGAAGATTTTATACTTACGCCCAAATTTCTTTTTAAACGCCTTTAAATTGTCTTCCGCGCCGAAAATATCGCACTTATTACATACGATAATTTGGGGTAAATCCGCCAAAACTTCGCTGTATTCTTTCAATTCTTCGTTGATTTTCTTAAAATCTTCAATCGGATCTCTGCCTTCGCAGCCAGAAATATCAACCACGTGGCACAGCATTCTCGTACGCTCGATATGTCTTAAGAAATCATGTCCCAAGCCCGCGCCTTGCGCCGCGCCTTCGATAAGTCCGGGAATATCCGCCGCCACAAACGATTTTTCATAATAACGCACCACGCCTAAATTCGGGGAAAGTGTCGTGAAATGGTAATTCGCAATCTTGGGCTTTGCCGCCGAAATTTTTGAAAGCAGCGTACTCTTCCCAACGTTTGGAAAGCCAACCAAACCCACGTCTGCGATAACCTTCATTTCCAAAATAACGTAGTGTTGTTTTACCTTTTCGCCCTTTTGCGCAAAGTTAGGGGCATGTCTGCGCGCCGTCGTAAAGCGCACGTTCCCTTTACCTCCGTTACCGCCACGGGCAACCAACACCTCTTGTCCGTCCTCAAACACGTCGCAAATCAATCTGCCCGTTTCTTCGTCGCGCACAAGCGTCCCCAAAGGCACTTTAATATACGTATTTTTCCCGCTTCTGCCAAAACAGCGGTTAGTCCCGCCTACCTGTCCGTTTTCGGCAAAATATTTCGACACAAAACGGAAAGGGAACAAATCGTTCATATCCTTATCCCCAACGGAATACACGTCGCCGCCTCTACCGCCGTCGCCGCCGTCAGGTCCGCACGCAGGCTTACCCTTAAACGCCTTAAACGAATTCATACCGTCGCCGCCGTCGCCTGCCTTAATTAAAATTTTCACTTTATCGGTAAATTCACCCGTAGCCATACTTTTCTTCCTTTCTTTCTATTCCGCCAAACCCCGCTTTTCAGCGCAATTTCACACGGCATAGCACTTCATTCTTATCCATTTTGTATTATACCAAATTAAACGCAAAAAATCAATAATTATTAACAACTTTTTTTACTTTTTCCTTATTCCCTAAAAATATCTATAACATTCTACTAAAAATCTTTTAAGAAAAAAAAGACCGTTCCCCATAAAAGAGGAACGGTTTTTTGTAATCTAAGCTTTACAGTTTATTCTTAAGCATAAACAACTTCAATAGCCGTAATTTTTACTTGACCATTTGTCGCTGAACCAGTATTACCAACACCAAACTTAACAGAGTTTGCATTCACCGCTACAACAGTACCCGAAGTAATCTTTTCAGAATTCAAAGTAAGCACACCCGTATTGGAACTATTATAAGTAATCTTAACAGAGATAATCGTTTTCCCTTCAGCCGCTTGTACAGCAATTTCAGGTTTTTCAGTTTGATATGTTCTCCACTCATTACCACTAGTATAATACTTACCACTATTGTTATTGCTACCAGTCGTCTTCTTTGCCGTAACAGTAATATTGCTATCCATCGTTAAAGTATTGTATAACGTGCCATTTGTCCAACCCTTAGCCGTAGCATAATCTTTAATGATAACGCTTACGGTAGTCGTTTCAAGTTCTGCATTTTCTTCCAATGCACCACACATATCACAAGTACCATCTACGTAGTTGTGCGCAATCAATTCAGCGCCTTCTTTAACCGTACCGCAAACGACACAAGCCGCAAGTTCAGTACACGTAGCTTCCGTGTAAACGGAGCAGGTATGTACACCAACTTCTTCAAACGTACCGCCAGTTACTTGTCTATTTCCGTTATACGTAGCCATCGAACCCTTAACCGTGATAATCTTACCAACAGTTACGTTACCAGCAAGTCTGTAAAGGTAAAGTTGAACGCCGTTCTCATCTGCAATATAAACAGAAATATTGTTGTTAGAAGAGCTATAAGCCGTACCAATCTTAACAACCGTACCCGTTACGATAACGTTTGCGCCATCTTCCAAAGCAATCGCTTCAGGAATGGTTACAGCCACGTAATCATAACTGCTGTCATGACCAGTAATTTCAGCCGTTGCGCCTGCAGCGATTTGTTTTTTGTTACTATATGTAGTAATAACACCCTTTACCGTAATGATATCGCCAATTTCAACTTTCGTTGCAAGTCTATACAACAAAATGGTGTTTTCATTTTCATCCGTAATATAAACAGATATATTCTTATGCGTTTCGCTCCAAACAGCATCAATTGCCGAAACCGTACCAGTAAGTTCAACCTTCTTATTATCAGCCGCCTTAAGAGCGTCCGCAATCGTCATTACAAAGTAATGGTTAGGGTTCAAAGCATTACAGTCTTCGCAATAACCGTCAACGTAGTTATGGCTAAGCTTGGAGTTAGCTTGTTCTGCGCCGCATTCGCACATTGCGTTTGCCGTACACGTAGCACCTTCAAATACGTGCGCTGCTACACTGCCGATTGCACCGCATTCGCATTCTAACCAGTGGTTATTGTCGTCGCTCTTAACTTCTGCGTTATCCCAATTGTGTGCTACGCTGGAATCAGCTTGAACGTCGCCGCACGCGTCGCATTCTACCCAATGGTTGTTTTCGTCATGGTTTTCTTTCGTATAGTTATGGTTAGCTAAATCACCATAGCTTTCGCCGCATGCTTCACATACAGCTTGTGCCGTACAAGTTGCCGTACCGCCCGTGTG
>JAZRDM010000044.1:0-5160 GCA_045660265.1 Candidatus Scatosoma sp.
TGTGTATATACTGCGTTAAAGTTCGTCAAGCTTGCGCTTTTTTTGCTCGTTTACACAAAGTAAACTCCCTGCAAAAATGCTCGCTTTCCTGCTTTAACTTGTATCTCCACATTTTAACGGTAGTCGGTTGCTTTGAAGGGCGAAATGTGTATATTGCTTTCAAAATAATTAGGTGTTGTTTATGAAAAATAGATTGTTGAAAATTTTATTAGCGATTGGGTTTTGTTTAATTTCTTGCGCGGGGCTTTCGGCTTGCGGCGGAGGCAAGAAGGCGGTTTATCAAAAAAATCACGACGGGAAAACTTGTACGATAACGAGTTTTGGGGAATATAATGGAGACGAAATATATATTCCAGAAGAAATTGACGGGCTTACGGTAACTGCAGTTGGGACGGGTTCGAGTGTTTTTTCAATAGGTAGTACAGTGAGAAAAATTGTGATACCCGATAGTGTAATAACGATTGGGGCATTTGCTTTTACAGAGTGCGGTTATTTAGAAAGCGTCAAAATTGGAAACGGAGTAATAACTATCGGTGATTATGCATTCTCTCGGTGTGCCGATTTGCAGAACGTGTATATGGGAAATAGTATAACGGAGATTGGGAGAGGCACGTTTGAAGGGTGCGGGTTAGAGAGTATTGTTTTGGAAGATACTATAACGAGTATCGGAAGCGGTGCTTTTCAATACTGCAATCGTTTAAAAAATGTAAAATTACCGTACGGGTTAACGACTATTGAGAACTCTGTCTTTGCTTCTTGCGAGAGGTTAGCGAGTATAGAAATTCCTGACACTGTTACGACTATTGAGAGTGCTGCATTTGCTAATTGCGTCGAGTTGACGAACGTTATGTTGGGTGCTAATGTAAAGAATATCGAGACTGCTGCATTCGATGGATGTTATCGGCTTGTAGAAGTGGCGAGTAAATCGTCGCAGATTAGATTGAAAAAGGGCAGTAATGATAATGGGTATATAGGGTATTATGCGTTGGCGGTGTATAATACAACTGACGCATATGTTGGAAGCAAACTCTCTGAGGATAACGGTTACATTGTATATACGGACGGGAAAGAAAAACTTTTAATTGGTTACGTTGGAGAAGCAACGGATTTAGTATTGCCTGCATATATTACAAAAATGAACAGATATGCATTATTTTGTTGCAGCTGGTTGAAGAGTGTGGTTGTTTCTAATGGGGTAACGAGTGTGGGAGAACGTGCGTTTTGGGCGTGTTTTAAATTAGAAAAACTAGTGATTCCTAACAGTGTGGTAAGTATAGGGGACGGGGTGTTTTTTAGTTGTACTGCTTTAGAAAATATCAAATTTAATGGCACTGTTGCGCAGTGGACGAATCAAATAACGAAAGGAAAAGGTTGGAGTGATGACGTGCCTGCAAAGGAGATTGTATGTAGCGACGGAGCGGTTTCGTTGAAAGGTGTATAATGAAAAATAGATTATTAAAAATTTTATTGGCGGTTGTGTTTTGTTTGATTTCTTGCGCTGGGCTTTCGGCTTGCGGTGGAAGAAAAGAGACGATTTATCAAATAAACAGCGACGAAAAAACTTGTACGATAACAGGTTGGAGCGGAACTGTTGGGAAAGAATTTTATATCCCAGAAGAATTTGACGGCTTGCCTGTAACGAGAATTGGTGAGGAAGCGTTTAAGGGATTTGACTTTGAGAAGGTAATTATTCCCGACAGCGTAATGACGATTAGCGAAGGCGCTTTTACGGGATGTAATTCTTTAAAGGAAATAAATATTCCTGACAGTGTAATAACCATTGGTTCGGAAGCGTTTCAAGATTGTAACAGTTTAGAAAGCGTAGTCATTGGCGACGGTGTGAAGAGTATAGGGGCTTATGCGTTTTATGCTTGTTCTAATTTGACGAGCGTAGTTATTGGCAAAAACGTGTGGGATATTGGCGAGAAAGCATTCTTTTGTATTAAGCTTGTTGAAGTAATAAACAATTCTTTTTATATTAAGGCAACCAAAGGCGATACGTATAACGGTCATTTAGGGTACTATGCCATAGCGGTGTATAATAGAAACGACACGTTTATGGGAAGCAAGCTTTCTAGGGATAACGGGTACGTTGTATATACGGACGGCGAAGAAAAAATTCTTGTGAATTATATGGGAGAAGAGACGGATTTAACGTTGCCTGCTTATCTTACAAAAATCCATAACGACGCCTTCTATTTTTGTAAGGATTTGACAAGAGTGGTGATTAGCGACGGTGTAAAAAGCATAGGGGATTCTGCCTTTTCGTATTGTTTTGGGCTGCAGAGTGTGGTAATTCCTAAAACTGTAACCAAAATCGAAGAAAGTGCGTTTGCTTCTTGTGATAGCTTAACCAGTTTTGAATTTGGCGGTACGGTGCAACAATGGTATCAAATTCAAAAAGATAGTACTTGGAAGTATAAAACGCCTGCGACTGAAATTACGTGCAGTAACGGAGTGGCGGTGCTGTAAAACGTGCGTTATGTGTACGCGGAGAATAAAAATTTTGCAAAAGTTGCGTAAATCGCTTGCATTATCTTTATAATAATGTTATAATAGGGATACTTAATAGTTCATAAGATGAGTATTGAGAGTGGCTGGGCCACTCTCAATCTTGTTTATAAGGAGTATTTTTGTATGAAAATTAAACCGATAGAAGAAATTATCGCTGGGTTACAGCCTATCGCAGACGAGATGAATATCGAGATCGTTGAAGTGGAATTTAAGCAAGGACATTCCCCTGCTTTGACCGTGTATATCGATACGGAAAACGGCGTGGATTTGAATACCTGCGAAGCGTTTCATAGAGCAATCGATCCCGTGTTAGACGAAATCGACCCCACGTTTGATACGCCTTATACGCTTAACGTTTCTAGTCCCGGGTTAGACAGACCGTTAAAAACGCAAAGGGATTATGAAAAAGCAATGGGGAAAAAGGTGGAAGTAAAGCTGTTTGCGCCTATGATGGGGAAAAAGTTTTTTGAGGCGGTATTGGTCGGCTTTGACGGAAATTGCGTAAGCCTTGATGATAACGGAAAGGCGGTTAAGCTGGAAGTGGCAAAGATTGCGAAAATTTGCAAAGCCATTGATTTTGACGCATTAGACTAAGAAAAATTAAAATTCAATATAGGAAAATTTAATAGGAGAAATAATCAATATGGAAAACAAAGAGTTCTTTTTAGCGCTTACCGATTTGGTAAGAGAAAAGGGGATTAGTGAAGAAGCGTTTATTCAAACGTTGGAAAATGCGCTTGCATCTGCTTACAAAAAGCAGTTTGAGGGCGGCGCAGAAGTGTCGGTTACTTTGAACCCTGAAAAAGGGACGATTTCTTTTAAAGCAACTCGCTACGTTGTAGAAGAAGTAACGGATAAGGATAAGGAAATTTCTTTGGAAGACGCACAAGAAATCAATCCCGATTACAAAATCGGTGATTTAATTGTAAAAACGTTTGTACCCAAAGATTTTGGACGTATTGCAGCACAAACGGCAAAACAAGTTATTTTACAAAAATTGCACGAAGCAGAACGCGACAACACTTTCTCGGCTTTCTCGGATAAAGAAGGGGAACTTATGGAAGGTGTTATCCGTAAAATCGACGATAAAAACGTTTATGTGGAACTCGGCGATAAGAAAATTGAAGGCGTTATGCCTCCTCAAGACCGTGCTGCACACGAAAAGTATGCGATTGGCGATAAAATTAAGGTGTTTGTAAAACGCGTTAGAAACAGCGGAAAGAGCTCGCAAATCGTCGTTTCAAGAACGGCTCCTGGTTTAGTGAAGAAGTTGTTTGAAGAACAAGTACCCGAAATTGCGCAAGGTATCGTTGTGGTAAAGGAAATTGCGCGTGAAGCGGGACACCGCAGCAAGATTGCGATTTATTCGACGGATGAAAGAGTGGATCCCGTAGGTGCGTGCGTTGGTAATCGCGGTGCGAGAGTAAACGCTGTTGTAGAAGAACTCGGCGGTGAAAAAATTGATATTATTTTGTGGAGCGAAGATCCATTGTCCTTTATTTACAAGGCGCTTTCTCCCGCGACGGTTATTTCCGTTACGGAAAAGGGCGAACGCAGCGCAATGGCAATTGTTCCTGACGATAAGCTTTCGCTTGCAATCGGCAGAGATGGTCAAAACGCGCGTTTGGCTGCAAGATTGACGGGCTGGAAGATTGACGTGAAGAGCGCATCTTCTCCTGAAGCGGCTGAAATTTTAGCACAACAAGATCTTAACGAAGACGAAACGGAAGTAGAATAATGGCGAAAACGAAAACGATCCCTTTGCGTATGTGTATAGCTTGTCGGGAAATGAAACCGAAAAACGTTATGCTGCGCGTAGTAAAAAACGCGGAAGGGGAAATCTTTCCCGATAAAACGGGGAAGGCGGCCGGACGCGGCGCGTATATTTGCGATAACGGGGAATGCATGAAAAAATTAAATAAGGCAAAATTGCTTAACAAGGCTTTTTCTGCGCCCGTGCCTACGCAAGTGTATGAAGAAATCGGGGGAGAGAACGTTGGAAAAGAGTAAAATTTCGAGCTATCTCGGATTTTGTATTCGTTCGGGAAAAATCGCATTTGGCGTAGATAACGCCGAAAAGGAAAAAAAGGACGTTTATTTGTTGCTCGTAGATGAAAATTTGGGCAGAAGTTCTTTTAATACCATCAAGAGAGTACAAGAAAAGTTTTTGTGTCCGACGTATATCGTCGAGGCGGGAGAACTGGGAAAACTGCTTTATCGAGAATCGGTAAAAGCGGTAACCATCAAAGATAAAAATCTTGCCGGCGCGCTTATCAAAGAGTGCGGCGAGAATCCTCAATTTAAATTATATTCGGGAGGGAACAACGAAACCTATGGCAAAGAAATATGAAAACGTGGAGAAAATTGCAGGACTTTTGGGTGACGAGCTGCTTGGTGGCTTACAAACCCGTCTTTCTGCCACGGAAAAAAGCCTTTCGGGGATTTTAAAGAAACTCTCTGCATTAGAAGTGGAAAAACAGGAAAGAGAGGCGGCTTTAAGAGCGGAAGAAGAGGTGCGCGCGCAAGCGGAAGCGGAACGCATTGCAGCCGAGGAGGCAGCGAAAGAAGCTGCAAAAGCTGCTGAGGAAGCGGCAAAAGAAAAGAAGTCGGAGGCCAAGCGGTCTTAGGAAGACAACTCCATGGAAC
>JAZRDM010000045.1:0-50289 GCA_045660265.1 Candidatus Scatosoma sp.
CGTGTTCCCTCGCTTTGCTTGCATCTCCCCATTTTAACGGTGGGTTGGTCGCTTGCGAAAAAGTTAAATGTGCATATACGGCGCAATACTTCGTTGCAGTGCGTGTTCCCTCGCTTTGCTTGCATCTCCCCATTTTAACGGTGGGTTGGTCGCTTGCGAAAAAGTTAAATGTGCATATACGGCGCAATACTTCGTTGCAGTGCGTGTTCCCTCGCTCGTGTACGTCTATGTACACTCCCGTCGGGAATACTCCTGCGCCTTGTCTTGCTTGCATCTCCAAATTTTAACGGTGGGTTGGTAGCTTGCGAATAAGCTAAATGTGTATATACAGCGCAATACTTCGTTGCAGTGCGTGTTCCCTCGCTCGTGTACGTCTATGTACACTCCCGTCGGGAATACTCCTGCGCCTCGTCTTGCTTGTATCTCCACATTTTAACGCTAGTCGGTTGCTTCGAAGAAATGACGCGGGGTAACGAACAGTAATTTATCCCCACCAAGAAGGATAGAAAAATTTAAATCCAAGTTTAACTTGGTTAATGTAAATATTATGAGAGATTTTGTAAACACAAAAACTAAATTGATACAGCCGAGCGGTATCCGAAAATTCTTCGATATCGTTCGAGAAACGGAGGGCGCGATTTCGTTAGGTGTCGGCGAGCCTGATTTTGTTACGCCTTGGAAATATCGCCAAGCGGCGATTGCTTCCCTGCAAAAAGGCTTTACGCAATACACAGGCAACCGCGGTTTACCCACTCTTTTAGAGCTGATTTCCCGCTATCTCTTTGAAAGATTTGGCTTGGAATACGACCCTAAGCACATTCTTTTAACCGTTGGGGGAAGCGAAGCGATTGATTTAGCGCTCCGCGCCTGCGTAGAACAAGGCGACGAGATTTTAATCCCCGACCCCGCTTACGTTTCCTATGCTCCGCTTGTTTCGTTGGCAGACGGCGTGCCCAAGCACGTAGAATGCTTAGAATCGGACAATTTCGTTTTAACGGCAGAGATATTAGAGAAACAAATTACGCCCAAGACAAAAGCGGTTATTCTCACCTATCCCAACAACCCGACGGGTGCGGTGATGACGGCGGAACAGCTTAAAAAGATAGCAGACGTAGTAATTAAACACGATTTACTTGTAATTACCGACGAAATTTACGCCGAGCTGACGTACGGCGGTAAGCACGCTTCGATAGCGTCCTTTGATGGAATGAAAGAGCGTACCGTATACGTGGGCGGGTTTTCGAAAGCGTTTGCAATGACAGGTTGGCGTTTGGGTTTTGTTTGCGCCCCCCCTGCTATTGACGATGCAATGTTTAAAATTCATCAATACGGCATTTTATGCGCGCCGGTGATGGCGCAGTATGCGGCAATTGAGGCCATTAAAGATGGTTTTTCGGATAACTTTGCTACGGTGGAAGAAATGCGTGATTCGTACAACAAACGCCGTATGTACGTTTTGCATGCCTTAAAAGAAATCGGTTTGCATTGCTTTGAACCGCGCGGCGCGTTTTATGCGTTCCCCTCCGTGAAATCAAGCGGATTAAGCGCGGAAGAATTTGCGAACGGGCTTTTAAAAGAGGAAAAAGTAGCTGTTGTTCCAGGGAATGCGTTTGGCATATTCGGCGAAAACAACGTGCGTATTTCGTACGCAACGGGGATGAATTCGCTTATCGAAGCCTTTGATAGAATGAATACGTTTGTGCAAAAATTAAAATAACGCGCCTATTCTTTTTGTGTTATCGAGGATATTAAAAAAAGAAAAAGGTTTGTAGTTTTTATAAAAAATAGGCAATAATCGCTGAAAAAGGCGGGAAAAGAGTGAAAAACTCTCTATAAAGAGAGAAAAATTATTGACAAAAGGCATAAAATACAGTATAATACGTATAGTAAAGAAAAAGACCGTAGCTTTCTTTCACAGAAGATGAGCTGCGGTTGTATTTTTGACGTTCCGCAAGAGAACGGCTTTTTTATGCTCGTTTACAGAAAAGCTGATAAAAAATAAGGCGGACAATAAAGGAGTTTAAAGTAAATGGCAGAACAATTTTACATGACCAGAAAGGGCTACAATGAAGCGGTAGAACGTTTGAAGTATTTACAAACGCAAAAACGCCAAGAAATCGTTGACCGTATTGCAGAAGCGAGAAGCCACGGCGACTTGTCTGAAAACGCTGAATACGACGCGGCTCGTAACGAACAAGCAGCGAACGAAGGCGAAATTTTAGAGCTTGATTACAAAATCAAGAATGCGACGATTGTAGAAGAAACAAACGACCATTCGACTGTGCATATCGGTTCGAAGGTTAAAGTATATGACTGTGATTTAGAAGAATATGAAACGTACGAAATCACGGGCACGACGGAATCTAACGCAATGGAAAACAAAATTTCCAACGAATCCCCTGTCGGTAAAGTGCTTTTGGGTAAAAAAGTAGGCGACGTTGTTACGGTAAAAGCACCTGACGGCGCGTATGAATTAAGAATTGAAGAAATCGCGTAAAACACGATTGTAAACGGAATGCGTTCGCTATTTTGCGTTCGCATTTTGTATCCAAACACACAAAAAGAGAACTACTAAGAGGTGTTAATTATGGACGAAAAGAAGGTTGCGCCTATCGCGCAAGAATCGGAAGAAGAACAACTTATCGAACAAGCGAGAATTCGCCGTGATAAGCTTTCGAAACTTGTTTCCGAGGGAAAAAATCCTTATGAACAAGTAAAATATCCCGTAGACGCGCATTCGGAAGAAATTAAAGAAAATTACGAAGCGTTTGAAGGTAAAACGGTTACGATGGCAGGTAGAATGATGTCCCGTCGTATTATGGGTAAAGCGTCTTTCTCGCATATTGCAGATAAGAGCGGGTCTATCCAAATTTACGTAACCCGTCAAGATATCGGCGAAGAAAATTATATGTCTTACAAAAAGGACTATGATATTGGCGATATCATTGGTTTTAAGGGTTTTGTATTCAAAACGCAAACGGGCGAAGTTTCCGTTCACGTTACCGAATTGATTATGCTTTCCAAATCCCTTTTGCCTTTACCCGAAAAATACAACGGGTTGCAGAATCAAGATTTGAAATACCGTCTTCGTCATTTAGACTTGATTATGAACAAAGACGTTCGCGATACGTTCCGTGTTCGTTCGAAAATTTTAAAAGAAATCCGTAATTATTTAGATAACCGCGGATATCTTGAAGTGGATACGCCCACGTTGTTGCCTCTCGAAATCGGCGCAGATGCACGTCCTTTCAAGACGCATCACAACGCACTCGATTTAGATATGTATATGCGTATCGAAACAGAACTTTTCTTAAAGCGTTTAATCGTCGGCGGTATGGATAGAGTGTACGAAGTCGGCCGTATTTTCCGTAACGAAGGTATGGACGCGTACCATAACCCCGAATTTACGACCATCGAAATGTATGAAGCATATAGCGACTATTTCGATATGATGGACATGATCGAAGATTTGTATAAAACGGTTACGCTTAACGTTTGCGGTACGTTGGATATTACCTATCAAGGCGAAGTTATCCACATGGGCGAATGGACGAGAATGACCATGGCAGAATCGGTTAAGAAATATGCAGGCGTCGATTATAACGATTGGGCTACGGATGAAGATGCGAGAGCTGTGGCAAAATCCATGGGCTTAGAGCTTGACCACGGTGAAGAATCGACGAAGGGACACGTATTGATTGATTTCTTCGACGCATACGTAGAAGACAAGCTTATTCAACCTACGGTTATCTACGATTATCCTGTAGAAAATTCGCCTTTGGCAAAGCGTAAGCCTTCTAACCCTGCGTTTACCGAACGTTTCGAATATTTCATTTGCGGACACGAATACGGCAACGCATTCTCCGAATTGAACGACCCTATCGACCAAAAACAACGTATGGTGAAGCAAGTAGAAGCGAAGCGCGCAAAGGGTAATAATGATGCGCAGATCGACGAAGATTTCATTAACGCACTCGAATACGGCTTACCCCCTACAGGCGGTTTGGGTATGGGGTTGGATAGATTCGTTATGTTATTGACGGATAGTTCGACCATTCGTGACGTTATTCTCTTCCCTACAATGAAACCTAAAAAATAAAAACGTTTCGCCGATCCGCGCAATCAAAATATGACGACGGGTCGGCGTTTGTTATTTTTTAAACGATAAAAGGGTGTGTTATCGGTATTCAACAAATACCTGCCCCCTATCTGTCTGTAAAATTTACCAAATTTTCACGGGAATAACACGCGGAAAAGTTATACTGTATTTAGCAAAATACGGAGAAAAAGTATGGATGCAAAAATTACAAAAAAACGATTAGGTCATCTCCTTTCTTACGATTGGATTAAAATTATTGCAGTTGCGGTTGCAGCGATTATCGCTTGGGGCTTATTGTTTACCATGACAGAAACGCGCCGTTTGCCCTCGCAAGGATTTAGTGTGATGAACTACTCGGGAACAAAATTTAATTCGGCGGGTACTACGCTTAATTCCTTTTTATCCGACGATAAATTTTCGCACGAAGTCATTGAAACGGAATGTGTTGACGTGATGCGCGCGGGGGACGATTATTTGATTTCGCTGATGGATGCAACGCTTAGCACAGACGATTGCGACGTAATTATTGTAGCAAATGCAAACGACCCTGACAGCGAAACGGAAACAGAAGAAGGAAAAACCTATTTGACGTACGCGCAAGAACTCATTGGCGGATACTCTCATTACGTGATAGACGCTAACGAATTTTTAGAAGGCGCGCGCACATATTTAAACGGCTATTACACCAATGGATATAAAGATGCAAGCTCGTTGGATAAAAATAAAGTAGGAGCGCACTTTAGAACGCGCGTTCAAGAAACGCAAGATAAGCGTTTTAAAACGGAAGACGTTATTGCGGTGGCGATAGAGTGTGAAATCGAGCGAATGGAAAAATACCGTCAAGCGCTTTTAAACGTTGAGGACTATTTAGACAAGGGGTATTTCCGTATCGATTTAATCGAAACGGACGTTTCTGCCAACGGGGAGATTGTTCATCTTCAACGCAATTTACTCAATCTTTGCCCGAATGAAGAAAGCATGGGCGGATTAAAAAAGGAATTTTACTACGAAACGCAAGAGCTGGATGAAGTTACGGGGAGTACGCTGACCATATCGACGGCGAAAGATATGATGGTTGCGTTTGCAAAGACTGCGAATATGGACTCCAATTTCTATTACGAAAGTTTGCTGTATGTCGATAGTCTTGCACAAAAATATTGCGAGCCCTTGCAGGCAAAATAACGGCGGGAAAAGCTATGTTTTTTGACGGACGTAAATTGTTTGCATTAGATAAAAAAACGGCGCAAAATTGTAAAATTTACAGTATGCTGAAAGGGGTAAAGAAAAGAGAGAAAATATCTTTTCATACGCCTGGGCATAAGATTATAGGCTGGGATATTACCGAGTTGGATTTTTCGGATAATTTGTCTTGTCCTAACGGCTGTATCAAGCAAGCGCAAGAGGAAGTGGCAACGTTGCTTGGCGCAGACAAATCCTTCTTATTAACGGATGGAAGCACGTCGGGTATACTTGCAATGCTCTACGCAGCAAAACAGTTCGGGGTAAACAAGCTGGCTGTGCCCTATCATTCGCATAAAAGCGTGTTTAACGGGTGTAAACTTTTACAAATTCAGCCTATTGTTTTTGGAAAGAAAACAAGTAAAAATATTCCGTTACCGCCTACCATGGTTGAGTTGAATGAAGTGATTGGACAAGCAGATGCTTTGTTTTTAACCTCGCCTACTTACTATGGCGACGTAATGGAGCTTTCGAAGGTAAGGGAGCTTTGCGATACGCACAACAAACTGCTTTTAATAGACGGCGCTCATGGCGGACATTTGCGGTTTGATAAACAAAAACACGCGGGGGGATTTGCGGATTTATGGGTGGACGGCGTACATAAAAGTTTGCCTGCGCTCACGCAAGGGAGCGTTGTGTCCTCAAAGAAAAAAGAGCTGTCGAAATATTTACAAGAAGGCGTGGATATTTTTCGGACGACAAGCCCCTCTTATCCTATTTTAGCCTCGGCTGAATTTGCTGTTAAATTTCCGCGAAATGAAAAGCTGGAAAATGCTGTGGAGACATTCAAGAAAGAAAATCCCACCCGTTTATATCAAAACGCCGACTATACTAAGCTTTGTGTTTTAGCGGGAACGGATGCGGTTGCGTTGCAAAAACGATTACAACAGAAAGGTATTTATGCGGAGTTTTGCGACGGAAACGTGTTAATGTTTTATATATCGCCGGCAACGGCAATGCGTTCGTTTACGAAACTAAAAAAGGCGTTGTGTAAAGAATTTCAAATGCTTTCGCCTTATGAGATGAAAGAGGAAAATAGCGCTCAACAAAACCATGCCCCCTCTCTTTTGCAAATTACTCATGCGGAGTGGGTAGACATAGAAAAGGCGGTAGGCTATGTGTGCGCCAAGACTTTTGGACAATTTCCCCCCTGTGTGCCTTGTGTTTTTGAAGGGGAGATTGTTACGGCGGAAGCTGTGGAAAAAATGAAAAGCGCCGACAACGTTTTCGGGATGGAAAACGGTAAAGTGTATGTATATCAAATACAGGAGTAAAAGTATGGAAAGAACGGGAAAATTTATTACTTTTGAAGGTTGCGACGGTTGCGGGAAAAGCACGCAATTAAGATTGTTAAGCGAATACTTAAAAGCAAACGGTATTGCGCATATTTTTACTCGTGAGCCTGGTGGCGGTAAAATTTCCGAGGCTATCCGCGAAATTTTATTAAACGGGAAAAATGCAGAGATGACGGACGAATGCGAAGCGCTTTTATACGCGGCGTCGCGTGCACAGCATCTGCGTGATCGCGTACAGCCCGCTTTGGAAAAGGGTGAGTTGGTTATTTGCGATCGCTACGTAGATTCGTCCTTTGCTTATCAAGCGTATGCGCGCGGATTAGGAATGGAATTTGTTGCAAAAATTAACCACTTTGCCTTAGATCAATTTTCTCCGGACGTTACGATTTTTATCGATTTAACGCCTGAAGAAGCATTTGCGCGTAAACACGGCGCAGAAGAAAACGATAGAATGGAACAAGCGGGAATTGCCTTCCACAAACGTGTATACGAAGGCTATAAAGCGGTTGCGGAAGCATACCCCAACCGTGTTGTTTGCGTAAACGGCAGAAAGACGCCGCAAGAAATTTTCCACGACGTTTTGGAAGCATTAAAAGAAAAAGGCTGTTTATAAAAAGTAAACCGAGTGGATTATCCACTCGGTTTTTTTATCGAATGTTTTTAAATTGTATGTGGACGTTAAGCTTTGTCTTTTGTAATACGCTATCTTTCAAGTCATGGTATTTGTCTATTTCGTATTTTTTTAGCGAGTCGAGCAGCTCGAATAAATCACAGTTTAGAGTGCGGCATTTTTCAAAAATCTGCGTGATAAGCTTCTTAGTTTTTTCTTCTGCTTTTTCGAGATTTTCTTCGTTAAGCGCACCCGTGTCTTTGACGAATTGCTTGCCCTCTGAAACAGAAAAATCGGAGATGCCTGTTCGAAGTGTAACGTTGACGTCTAATACGGGTTCCTCTTTGGCTGTGAATTTTACGGAAGGGCTGTTCTTTTTGATGTCTAAAGTAAAGCTTAAATCGTTATCGTCAATGGTAAACGACGCTAAGCGCAGTTTGTTTTTGATGAGAGCAAACGCGAAAGTTTGCTCTTCATCAAATTCTCCTACTTTTATGCCGTTGTGTAAAAGGGCGGTTTTGCTGCCGTTAAACACCATAGATTTACTTTGCGTGCCTTTTCCTTCTTCATTTTGTGAAGATTTTTCATTGTTCTCCTCTTTTTTAGAGGAATTTTTTTTATTTTCTCCTACCTTTTCTTGTTGTTCACGTGCGCTGACGATAGGCAAAAAAGTGCAAGCGGCTTCCGAGTAATGATCGTCGGCAACTTCTCGCAGAGTGTTTGGCAGAGCAGTTCCCACTTGTTTTGCGTGCGGGGATAAAATTTTTTCAATCGCAAGCCCGCTGCTTTGGTCGGTAGAAGTGGGGGTGTCAAGCAACTCTTTAGCTTCGCCAAAGCATGTGCAAACAAGCGCGCCGTCTAGCGCGTATTCACTGCGCAAAAAGAAATCTAAAACGTCGAATATATTTTTTTTCAGTGTCTTTTCCCCAAGGATAATTAAGTTGCAAAATACCAGTTTGGGATACCATCCCGTTTTTGCATTAATTTGATTAAAAGCGTCGGCAACGGTTTTTCCGCGGCTGGTCAGTTGTACGGAAGGGGGCGGATTCGCCCCGCTTGAATCTCCCCCGTTATTGCTTTTTGGGAGAGTAATTTGTGATGTTACGATAAAAGTATCCTCTTGTCTATCGATACCGACGGCGGTAACAATGGCTGTTTTTTGTACTTCTATAAATCCAAAATCGTTTGTAAAAAATAAAAATGCAAGCAATAAAATCAACAGTGTAAAAAAGCGAACAACGCTTTTTCCGTGGTTTAGATTTGATTGTAATTGGCAGTGGTTATCAGGCATAATACTTCTCCTTTTTATCGGTTGTTTTATTATTCATCTCAACCCTGCCCCGTCCTTTTTTGTTTTTAAACAACAGGAAAAGACAACAAAGAATAGGAAGGATATAAGAAAATATTAAAAAAATACAGCTTAGATTTACAGAAATCCACTGATAAAAGCCGTTGTAAAAATTGTTGCAAAATAAGACGAAAATAAACAACCCGACATTTAGGATAATGGATACAAAAAAGGGCTTGATGCCGATAGGTTTTGCAATAGAATGCGTAGCAAGCTGTAAAGGAAGGCAAGTATAGAAAATTAAAAGAATGGTAAGCAAATAACAAAAAAGCAAATCGATCCGCCCCGTTGTTTTTAACGCAGAAAAGAACTGTGAAATTTTTATAAAGGCGTAATGTTCACTTCCAGACATTGTGCCAAAAACTCCAAAAAATACGGCAAAAAATAAAAGCGTGAAGATACTCCCCACACCAAAGGAGGAAAGTATTTTTTTCGCGTCCCCTGTTTGATACGAGTATCCGTTTAGTAAAAAAAAGAAAATTGCCGAGTCGGAAAAGAAAACAAAAGTACGGTTGATTGTTTGCAAAGAAGAAACAAACGGCTTTTCAAACAAGGGTAAAAGATTAGATAAATCGCAAGCGTTCAGCGAGAAAATAATCAAAGCAAGGAAGGCTGGAAGAAAAAGAAACAAAGATAAATCAAATACTCTCCCGTACGCTTTTAAACTTTTAACGCATAAAAATCCGCTTACTAAAAAGAAAGGCGCAAACGCAAAAGTGGTTGGAGAAGTGTCAAAAAATGCAGCGTAACAAAACTTGTCTAAATCGAGTAAGGGCAATAGCGAAGCAAAAATAAAATAGCCGCAAAAAAGGAAATAGAACACATTCATCCACCGTTTACCGATTGTTTGTGCGAGTGCGTTCAGAATAGGCCCCTTTTCTTTGGCGCAAGCGGAAAGCAGTAAAGCGATTATTCCACCTTGCAAAAGCAGTTGCAAAAAAGCGGGCAAAAGCAAATCCCCTTCCGAATACAGCGCAAAGATGCGCGGGGCCTCCAGCATTTTTCCAATAGGCAATAAAAAGGCGCAAAAAAAGCAAAGCTGGCGACAATTGATTGGATAATTGCCTGTGCTTATTTCGCGTGTTTTGGTATTCATCTCAACCCTACCCCCCTTGTTTTTTATTTTTAAACGTTAGTCGCGTTTTGTTTGGCGAAGATAAAAAGCGTGGTCTTGTCGTTAAATTCTCCATGCTGTACTTGATGACGGAATCTCGTAAATCCTTTGGTAAAAGAGGAGAAAAAGGAGCGATTAACGGCGCGCCGAAAGCGTCTGCGCTTACCATATACGCCAAAAGAAAGGCGGATAAAAGCACAATTCCAAACGGTCCAAAATTCCCTGCGACAAGCAAAAATAACCAACGCAACAAGCTCCCTGTTTCCACAAAATCGGGGACGGTGTATAAACAAATTCCCGAAAACGCCCCGATAATAATAGAAGGAGTAGAGAAAAATCCTGCCTTTACAGCGGTTTCGCCAAGCACTAGCGCGCCTACGACGGATAATGACATTCCCACGTATTTTGGCATACGGATACTAGACTCTTTTAAAACCTCTAAAACAAGTAAAACAACAAACATTTCCATCGCGGGTGACAGCGGGATATTTTGCGTTGCAGAAGAGATTGTCAGCATAAGCCGTAAAGGTACAAGCTGCATTTTATAAAGCTGTACAGAAACGTAAAACGCGGGTAAGAAAATAGCAATCAGCAAGGATATTAAACGGATTAAGCGAAAAATTGTCGCAGTAAAAGGCGAAGTGAAATAATCTTCGCTTGTTTGAAAATTTTCCGTAAGCAAAAAAGGCAACGTAAGTGCGATTGGCGAGCCGTCTATCAAAATCCCCACTCTGCCTTCAGCGATTTTAGCGGCGAAAACGTCTGGCTTTTCCGTTGTTCCGATTCGCGAAAAGATAGAATGTTTTTGCGGGGATAAGATGTTGGAAATATAAGAAGAATCGGGGATATAATCCATCTCGATGGTTTGCAAAAGCTTTTGCACTTTTTCAACGGTGTTTTGCGGCGTGATGCCTTCCAAATAACAAACGGCGACGTTGGTGGTCGATTGTTTGCCGATTTTATGCATTTTAAAGCGCAAAGCAGGTGTTTTTAATCGTTTTCTTGTCAGTGCCATGTTTGTTTTCACGTCTTCGATAAAACCCTCTCTCGGACCTTTTACGGCGATATCTGTCGGGGGCTCTGATATAGCGCGGACGGGTAGATATTTCGCACCGATTACAAATCCCGTTGGGAGTCCGTCTACTAACAGTAAGGTGTTGCCATCTAAAATTTCGTTGGCGGCTTTTTCCAAGTTGTTTAGAATTAAAAGCTCGGGAAACTCTAACGTTTCTTTAATTTTTGATAATAACGCAGGGTCGCTATTTTGGGTGTTTTGATAATTCAACGCGACCATGCCCCCTTGTTTTTGCTCTGTTTGTTTCAAATTAAGCGAATTTAAAGGCCGAATGACCAGTTCGCCTAGCAGTTGTTTGTTGACCATTCCGTCCGCGTAAATAATAGCGCAGGGCACCTTATCCCCTGTTTCAAACGTAAAGGTAAGTATGTCTTCTGCGGGGAGGATGCTTTTGATAAAATCTATGTCTTTTTTTAATTTTCCGATAAAATTTTCCACAAAAAAAGTATGTCGAAAATTATAAGGAATATGCGTATTTGAGGCATATTGCGGAAAAGAGCGTTGACAAAATTATTAAAAAATGGTATACTGAATAAAAGAAAAAAGGATAAGGCTATGCAAAAAGTGGAACTTGGACAATTTGAAGTTGCGGAAGATATGTGCTTGGATAATTTGAAAATCGTACAAGATACAAGACTGTATCGTTTTACGTCCGATTCTGTTTTGTTGTCAAAATTTGTCCAGCCGAAAACAAGAGAAAAAGTAGCGGATTTTTGCGCGGGGAGTGGTATTGTTGGCTTTCATTTTTATGCTTTACATAAGGAAAAATTTCCCGATATGCCCGTTTCACTTTTTGAAATGCAGCAGCCTCTCTTCGAATTGTCTAAAAAAACGGCGGCGTTAAACGGGTTTAAAAATTTTGATTTATACAACGTAAAATTGCAAGATATCCCCAAGGAGTATCCGCACTTACACGAGCAGTTTTCACTGATTTTATGTAATCCGCCCTATGAGCGCGGTGGATTAGAAAATGACGAATATCATAAGGCTGTTTGCAGAAAGGAAATTACCATCACCTTGCAAGAAATTGCAAAAACAATGGCATGGTCATTGAAATATGGCGGCAGAATCGCCCTCATTAACCGCGCGGATAGACTGGCCGAGCTTTGTTACACCTTTAAATCGGTAGGCATTGAAATCAAACGTATGCAATTTGTATCAGGAGCGAAAAATGCCAAGCCGTATCTTGTGATGGTAGAAGGCGTAAAAGGCGGAAAACCTTGTTTGGACATTCTCCCTTCGCTCATCAACGAAAAATAAAGAAAAACCGCGAAAAAGCGCGAAAATAAGTTTCACGTTAAACATTATAAAAATTTTGAAGAAAAAAGGACGAAAAAATGGTACAATTTGTAGCGACGCCCATAGGGAATTTAAAAGACATTACGTTGCGTGCATTAGAAACGCTGAAAGAAGCTGACGTAATTTTTTGCGAAGACACACGTCATACGATAAAATTGTTAAACGCTTACGAAATAAAAAAACCGCTGTACGCTTGTCATAAATTTAACGAAACGGAAGCGGCACAAAAAATATTAGAAATGTCGCGCGAGGGCAAAAACGTAGCTGTGGTCTCCGACGCGGGTACGCCCGTGGTATCCGACCCGGGCAACACTGTTTGCAAAATTTTAAAAGAAGCAGGCGAGCCGTACACGCTTATTCCCGGCGCGTGCGCATTTGTGGCTGCGTTGGTACTCTCTGCTTTACCCGCAGATAGATTTGCATTTATCGGCTTTTTGCCCGACAAAGCAAGTGAAAAACGCGCGGTGTTGGAAAAGTACAAAGACTGCGGGTTAACGCTTGCCTTTCACAGCGCGCCGCAAGACGTGGATAAAGACGTCAAGGCAATGTATGAAGTTTTTGGCGAACGTAAAGCAGCGGCAGTAAGAGAGATTACAAAAATTCATGAAGAGAGCGTTAGTTTTATGCTTTCGGAAGGCTTAAACGGTGAAAAGCGTGGCGAATACGTATTGATTGTCGAAGGGGCAAAAGAGAAAGAAAACCCGTTAAACAGCTTAAGCGAAAAGGAACATATTTTATATTACATGTCTCAAGGTATGGATAAAAAAGACGCCTTAAAAAAGGCGGCAAAAGACCGCGGTGTTTCTAAATCCGAACTCTACCCTTTTGCCATCGATTTATAAAAAGCAAGGGGGCAGGGTTGAGGTGAGTTATAAAATATAACAAAAACGCATACCCTAATATAAAGGAGAAAGATATGGATTTAGAACGTTATTTATTGTTTTTAATCTTGATAGGCATCTGCGTGGCGTTTTCCGCTGCGGCTAGCCGAAAAGTAAAAACGACGTATACTGCTTTTGGAAAAGTTTGGAATAAATCTTGCTTAACGGGTTATGACACTGCAATTATGTTATTGCGTAGTAATAATATTACGGATATTTCGGTAAATAGAGTACAAGGAATACTCACCGATCACTATAACCCCACCAAAAAGCAGGTGAATTTATCCGCAGGGGTGCATGGTTCTCCGTCTATTGCGGCGGTAGCGGTCTCGGCTCATGAAATCGGGCACGTATTACAAAAAAAGAAGGGGTATTTACCTTATAAAATTCGCTCTTTTTTAGTGCCTGTGGCAAATTTTGGATCGCGCTTGGCGTTTCCGTTGGTGTTGGTTGGAATGTTGCTCGACGCGTACCTGTATGGCACCTCTAATGCAGATTTGGGGTACTATCTTGCCATGGCGGGCGTTATTTTATACGGAACGTCTACGCTGTTTATGTTGGCAACGCTGCCTGTCGAATTTGATGCCAGCCGCCGTGCGAAACGCATGCTGTTAGAAGAAGGGATTTTAACGGATGAAGAAATTGTCGGCGCGGAAAAAGTTTTAAGTGCTGCCGCTATGACTTACGTAGCTTCGTTGGCTGTATCGCTTGTATATTTCTTGCGGTTTTTAACTTGGGTGTTGGCGATTTTTGGGAACCGCAGAAGGAGGTAACCATTTCGCCTTGGTAGGCGAAACGTGTATATACGGCGCAATACTTTGTTGCAGTGCGTGTTCCCTCGCTCGTGTACGTCTATGTACACTCCCGTCGGGAATACTCCTGCGCCTCGTCTTGCTTGCATCTCCCCATTTTAACGGTGGGTTGGTCGCTTGCGAAAAAGTTAAACGTGTATATACGGCGCAATACTTTTGTGGCAACCCTCGGTCATTTACGCTCAGTAAACTCTCTCGGGTTTTCCTCGCTCTCCTTGTCTTGCTCGCATCTACCCATTTTAACGGTTGTCAAGGTTGCTTCGAAGGAGCTGAGCAGGGACACGAACAGCAACTTATTCCCATATAAAAGGATAGAAAAAACCAAATCCAAGTTTGACTTGGTAGATAAAGTTAAATCCAAACTTAGTTTAGCAAAAAAAGAGCTTCCGAAAATTCGGAAGCTCTGATTTTTTAATTCCTAATAGAAGATTAAAGTTCAGCGAAGTACTTAATCGTTCTAACCATTTGGCTGGTGTAGGAGTTTTCGTTGTCGTACCAAGAAACAACTTTAACAAGCGTCGTGCCGTCGCCCATAGGCATGCACTTCGTTTGCGTAGCGTCGAACAACGAACCATACTTGATGCCGATAATGTCGGTAGAAACAAGTTCTTCTTCGGTGTAGCCGAAGGAAGCGGAAGCAGCAGCCTTCATTGCGTTGTTAACGTCAGCAGCCGTAACTTCGCCGTCGCAAATTGCGATAAGTTGGGTTAACGAACCAGTAGGAACGGGAACGCGTTGTGCGCAGCCGTCAAGAACGCCGTTGAGTTCGGGAATAACCAAACCGATAGCTTTTGCAGCACCCGTGGAGTTGGGAACGATATTAGCAGCAGCAGCTCTTGCACGTCTTAAGTCGCCTTTTCTGTGGGGGCCGTCAAGAACCATTTGGTCGCCAGTGTAAGCGTGGATCGTGGTCATGTAACCCTTCTTAATAGCTGCAAGCTTGTGTAAGGTGTTAGCCATAGGAGCAAGACAGTTGGTCGTGCAGGAAGCAGCGGAGATGATAGCATCATCTTTCGTCAACGTCTTTTCGTTTACGCTGTAAACAATCGTCTTAAGGTCGTTACCAGCGGGAGCGGAGATAACAACTTTCTTAGCGCCAGCTTTGATGTGCGCTTCGCTCTTTGCTTTGGACGTGTAGAAGCCCGTGCATTCGAGAACAACGTCAACGTTAAGTTCACCCCAAGGGCAGTTTACTGCGTCTTTTTCAGCGTAGATTTTGATGGTCTTGCCACAAACGGTGATGGTACCTGCTTCGTCATCAGCGGAAACCGTTTCAGCGTGTTCGTATCTGCCTTGAGCAGAGTCATACTTCAAAAGGTGTGCAAGCATGGAAGGGCTGGTCAAGTCGTTGATAGCAACGATTTCGTAACCTTCTGCGCCGAACATTTGTCTGAAAGCAAGACGACCGATACGGCCAAAGCCGTTAATTGCAACTTTTACGTTTGCCATAATAGATAAATCCTCCAGTATATTAAAATGATTTTTAAACTTACTCATTTAAAAACGGCGTTTTGCCGCTCTTAACCAAATAGCATTGTAACACATTTTTTTTAATTCGTCAACAGTTTTTAAGGGATTGCAAAAAAAAGGACGGGAATTTTTCCCATCCTTTCTAGTTTGATTAAATTTTTCCAGCCGAACCAAGTACATTCACAATCTTATGTTTAACCATTTCTTTCATAAGAGCGCGTGCGTCGCCAAGGTATTGACGAGGGTCGAAGTGGCCAGGTTGTTCAGCAAAGTGTTGACGGATCGCTGC
Organism: Candidatus Scatosoma sp.; assembly: GCA_045660265.1. Classification (GTDB taxonomy): domain Bacteria; phylum Bacillota; class Clostridia; order Christensenellales; family Borkfalkiaceae; genus Scatosoma. The sequence continues at coordinate 15,532 of JAZRDM010000045.1, forward strand.
GGTGAACGCTACGCGAAGGTCAGAGTCGATATTGATTTTGCAAACAGCCATTTGAGCCGCTTTTCTAAGTTCGGATTCAGGAATACCGATAGCGTCGGGCATATGTCCGCCGAATTTGTTTACGATAGCAACCTTGTCTTGAGGAACGGAGGAAGCGCCGTGTAAAACGATAGGGAAGCCGGGCAATCTAGCGCCGATTTCTTCCAAAATATCCAAACGAAGCTTAGGGTCTTGACCGGGCTTAAATTTGTAAGCGCCGTGGCTTGTCCCGATAGCAATTGCAAGGGAGTCGATACCCGTTCTAGCAACGAATTCTTCTACTTCGTCGGGGGAAGTGAATTGAGCGTCAGCTGCGTCAACGTTTACGTCATCTTCGATACCAGCGAGCTTACCAAGTTCTGCTTCAACAACAACGCCGTGGTCGTGTGCGTATTCAACAACTTTCTTCGTGATAGCGATATTTTCTTCCCAAGGGTGAGAAGAAGCGTCGATCATAACGGACGTGAATCCGCCGTCGATAGAAGCTTTACAAATATCGAAATCAGCGCCGTGGTCAAGGTGCATAGCAACGGGGATATCGTTGGTTTCAACAGCAGCTTGAACAAGGTGCTTTAAGTATACGGGGTTAGCGTATTTTCTTGCGCCTGCGGAAACTTGCAAAATAACGGGAGATTTTTCTTCGTTAGCAGCTTCCACAATTGCTTGAATCATTTCCATATTGTTTACGTTAAAAGCGCCGATTGCATATTTGCCAGCATACGCTTTTTTAAACATTTCGGTAGTAGTTACTAAAGGCATAATAATATTCCTCCAAAAATTTTACTTTTATTCAAACATAGACATTATACCTTATTTTTTAACAAAAAGCAATTAAAAGTTTGCCCTTTGCGTAAATTTTCCGTGTTTGATTTTGATAAAATTCTACGCGCAGGTCGCGCACAATATATTAAATATATAAGGATATATAAGGCGCAGGGCGGGCAAGCCTTTGAAAAGCGCGGAAAAATTGAATTTTTCAAGAAAAAATCTCAAAAAAAGTAAGCAAACGAAAGAAAACGAAAAAAAATTTGAAAAAAATAAAAAAAAATTGAAAAAGTGGCGTCAAAACAGCTTGACTAAATTTTCTTTTCATAATACAATGAATGGGCAAGCTTAAGAAAACCTTAAAAAATCACGTTTTTCCCCGTTAGTTGAACGTAATTTGTAAAGTTTCATTAAGCTCAAATATATCGAAAAAAAGAAAAATATACACAAAATAAGGAGTAACATAATATGAAAACCTATATGGCAAAAGCCGAATCGGTTGAAAGAAAATGGTACGTTGTAGATGGTGCTGGCGTTCCCCTTGGCCGTCTTGCAACGAAAGTTGCCTCCGTATTGAGAGGTAAGAACAAACCCACCTTCACTCCCAACGTTGACACGGGCGATTTCGTAATCGTTATCAACACGGACAAAGTTGTTTTAACGGGTAAGAAGTTGGAAGATAAATTCTACAGATATCACACTGGCTACATTGGTGGCTTGAAGGAAATCTCCTACAAGAAGATGATGGCTGAAAAGAGTGATTTGGCTGTATACGAAGCTGTAAGAGGTATGTTGCCTAAAAACAGCTTGGGCAGAGCAATGCTCAAAAAGCTTAGAGTATATAAGGGCGCAGATCACAACCACGCGGCACAAAAGCCCGAAACGCTTAAACTTGACTAAGAGGAGAGGATTGAAAAATGGCTAAATCGAATTTGAAAAAGAAGCTTCAATTCTGGGGTACGGGCAGAAGAAAGAAGGCAATCGCCCGCGTACGTCTTATCCCCGGTGGTAACGGCACGATTGTTATCAACGACCGCGCATTCGAAGATTATTTCCCTCAAGGGACTCTTCAATATATTGTAAAACAACCCCTTGTAGCTGTAGAAGCTGAAACGAAGTACGATATTTTCGTAAACGTAGTTGGCGGCGGTTACACCGGCCAAGCAGGCGCTATCCGTCTTGGCGTTGCAAGAGCGCTTCTCGAAGCAGAAGAAGGCTGCAGACCTGTATTGAAGGCTGCTGGTTTCTTAACGAGAGACCCTCGTGCAAAGGAAAGAAAGAAGTACGGCTTGAAGAAAGCTCGTCGTGCACCTCAATTCTCGAAGAGATAATCTTTCAGATATTGCAAACAAAAAGCTCTGTCTTATGGCAGAGCTTTTTCTTTATTTTCTAAATTTTTTGGCAATTTGTTCATGTTTTTCCAAGAAGGCAGAAAGGGCTTCGCCCTTTTTCTCCTCTTGTTTTTCAGGGGTAGGTTTGGTGTTAGCGGGTGGTTGTGTTTGTTCCGGTTTCTCAGGGGTAGCGGGGCTGGACGGTTGCTTTTCTGCAAGCGCAAGTGCCGATTTGATAAAATTTAGCAATCCAAAAGCTTCCATATAAAAAAATCTCCAAAAAAATAAAATTTTCACGCAAATAAACGAAAAAACAAGGCGTTTTCGTTTGCTTTAATTGACAAATTGATATATAATAGAATATGCGTTAATATTGTCGGAAAATGTACGCTGTTTTCCGAGAAAGATAAGATAATTTTAAGGAGTCCTTACTATGAGGGATAAAAGCAAAAAAATATTAAGCCTTGTTGCTGCGGCAACTGTGCTTAGCACCGCTTTCGCATTCGGCGGTTGCGACGACTATTATAAGAACGACGAAATTCTTTCGGGTGTTAATGCAACGGATACCGTTGCTTCTAACGGCGGTTTTGTTGTAGAAAAGGGAGATTACGTTTACTTTATTAACGGCGTAGAAGGTTACACTGCAACCAACACGTTTGGCGAAGTTACCAAAGGCGCATTAATGCGTAAAAAGAAAGCAGATCTTCTTAATGCAGACGTAAAAGCTGAAACGGTTGTTTCGTCTTTGTTCGTAGAACAAACGCCCGATTCTGGTATCTTCATTTATGGCGATAAAGTTTACTTTGCAACGCCTACGTCGACGAAGAGTACGGAAGACGGTACCATTCAAAACAGCTGGCTCGATTTCAAGAGCGCGAAGCTTGACGGCAGTGCAACCATGAAAGATCCTTACTTCCGTTTGAAAGACAATGCAGCAAACTTCCGTTTTGTAGAAGAAGACGGCGTCGTATATTGCTTATACGAAGAAGACGGCGCGCTCAAATCTTTTAATACGGCAACGGAAACGGTAGAAACGCTCGTTTACGTGGAAGGCAGCACGGTTACGTATTATTATGATACGAACGACTGGAGCAATCCCGTTGTTTATTACACGATGGATGCAAAGGCAAACGATACGACGTTGGGTTACAACCAAATTTTCCAAGTAAGCGCATCCGCAAAGGTAACGAATACGGATAAAGACAAGGCGGCTTATACGACGTCTGCCGGTTATACGTTTACCTGCGATAAAGAAATGATGGAAGAAGCAAACGCTGAAGCTAAAGAAAATAAGCAAGACGAACCTTATAACTTTGAAGATTACAAGACATATCCGTACATCAACTTGGGTGAACTCGTATTAGACGGTATCGGTAGCTTGTTGACGGGTGATGCATTCCAAACGCAATGCAATCCTGATAAGACGACGGAACCCGAATCGGCAAACGGTTACAAATATACGATTGTAAACTATGCAAGCTACGGCGAAGGCGCTGATAAGGTTAGCGGTTTATACTTCACGAGAGTAGACATCACGATGGACATTGATAAGTCCTTGTATTTCTTGTCTGACGCGAAGGTAGATGCAAACGACTGGAATACGGTAAGCGGTAATAATACGAGCAACTTCGTAAAAGTTGCTTCCAACACGACGAACACGGCAAACGCAATTTTCTACGTAGAAGGAAACAACCATAATTACATTTACGTTTCCGACGATAACAAGTTGATGAGAATGGAAAACGGCGCAGAAACCGAACTTGCAGACGGCGTAACCAAGAGCACCGCAAAATTCTTGGCTTTGAGCAATGGTTATTTGTATTACACGACGGGTACCGATCTTTCGAGAATCGACTACACGGGCGAAGCAGAATACTACCATCCTCTTTCCGATAGTGAAGAATATGCAGAATATAGAGTATTAAACATTCCTTTCGTAAACTGGAACAGCAACTGGTACAAGCCTGAAATTATCGGTGATAACTTGTTCTATTGCAATGGCGACACGGTAAACGGCGCTTCGTATAACTACGTTTATACGGCAAGCTTAACCAACGTTACCGAACAAGTTGCTTCTTACGAATCGGCAATGGAAGAAATTGAAGAACTTGCAGGGGACGATAACGACTTGCTTGCTGCGCTTAAATACAACTTTAAGACGAGCAAAACGAGCGCGTTTGATGCTGTAAAAGATAAAGTACAAGATGACGCAGAAGAATCCGCTTACACGCAAGAACAAAAAGATGCGTTTGCGGCTTATGCAGAAGATACGGCGAAGGTTAGAGAAGGCAACTTCATTTGCTTGTTAGGTGCGCTTACCGACGCGGATGCAGAAGCTATGGAAGAAGGCTGGATTGCTTCGCTTGATCTTGTTGTAGACACTGAAACGGAAGAGGAAGAAGAATTCCCTGTTTGGGCGATTGTACTCATTGTTGTAGGTTCCGTACTTGTAGTAGGCGGTGCAGTTGCTGCTGTATTGATCGTTCTTAACAAGAAAAAGCAACAAGCAGAAAAAGAAGACAAGATTGCAAACGCATTCAAGAATAAGATTGATACGACGGATGACAAGACGATTGACGTTTATGCAGACGAAGAACCCGTAGAAGAAGTTGCTGAAACGGCTGAAGAAGAATTACCCGCTGAAGAAGTGGTTGAAGAAACTCCGGTTGAAATGGCTGAGGAAGAAGCTCCTGTAGCAGAAGAAGTTGCAGAAGAAGCTCCCGTAGAAACGGTTGAAGAAGCACAAGAAACGAACGAATAATAAAAAAAAGAGAAGCTGTTTGATAAAAAACAGCTTCTTTTTTACATATTTCCATAAAAATTTCAAAAAATATTTTAAAAAGGCTATAAAAATAGTTTACAAAATTGGGAAATCCTAATATAATATAGCAAAATCACGGCAAGAAAAAGCCGAATAAAGAGGAAAATGTATGGCAAAATTTGTAATATGCCCCAGATGCGAATTGAACATTATCGACGAAGAGGTTCAAGAGTATTGCGATGTATGCATTAAAGAGATTACAGGAACAAAAAGCTTCACGGACGATTTAGATAACGACGAGGGGATGGAAGAAATGGAGCTTTGCCCTATTTGCGGTGAAAATTATATGCAAGCGGGCGAAAAGATGTGCGACGAGTGTAAAAAGAAATCGGCGTACGAAGACGAACCTTCCGAAGACGAAGAAGATGATGACGCTTGGAGAAGCTATCTCGACGACGAAGAAGAGGAAATCGATTTGGGTATTCCCGACAGTGAATTCGAAGACGACGAAGAAGAGGACGAAGAGGACGCATACGAAGATAGCAAAGAAGACGACTTCGAATACGTTTCCGCAGACGATTATTACGACTTTGATGATGACGAGGATGACGAAGATGACGAAGACGACGACTTTGACGACGATGTAGCGCCTACGCCTAAATCCAGCAAACGTAAAAAGAAAAAAGACGATTTTTAATAACGTAAAAAAGAACGGTTGATTATTCAACCGTTCTTTTTTTGTTACAAATCGTCGGCGTCTTGCATAGGCTTTTCGCCCTTTTCGCACCTACCCGTATAACTGCCGTAAACGTCGGTAAAAGAACTCATCTTTGTTAACGATAAAGCCTTTTTTGTGGGGGCAGGTATGCGTTCAGCCTCGTTTTTGTAGCGTTTTACGCAAGATTTATTCATCAATTTTATGGTTGTCTTTTCCCTTGCAGTTTTTACTGCCGCAGTTTTTGCTGTCATTGTGAGAAGTTTTGTTTTTTGCTTGGTTTTTGTTTTGATTGTTGTTTTGATTTTTCATAATTTTTCTCCTTTCAAAATGGTATTGTCAATATTGATTGACACAGTTTTAAGAAAAAAGCAAGCCTTTTGCTACTTTTCGGCCTTTTTACAAGGCAAATGCAATTCCACATAACCTTGTCCCGATTTGCAAAGCGGACAAACTTTCCAAGCTTGCGTCGAAACGTGCGTATGGCCGCATTCGCTGCACACCCACGCAACAGGGGTATCCGCTTTATACAGCGTTCCGTCCTTTACCGCTTTGTATAAATATTCAAAGATGATTTTGTGCTGGCTTTCTACTTCCGCAACCATTTGATATAACGCGGCAATGTCTTTAAACCCCTCTTCTTGTGCGATTTTGGCAAAGGTTGGGTAAATATCATCCATCTCTGCTTTTTCGTCCTTGGCGGCAAATTTCAAGCCTTCAACAAGCGTTCCTGCATGAAAAGGATAGCCTGCGTCCAGGACTACGTTTTCTTTACTGCCGGCATTTTCAATCATTTTTTCAAAGAATTGCCGAGCGTGGAGCGTTTCATTTTTGGCAATGTGTTTTACCGTGTCGGATAAAACTTTCAAGTTTTCCTGCATAGCAAGTTTGGCAATCATTTGATAGCGCATTCCTGCTTGCGATTCGCCCGCAAAAGAGCGGGCAAGGTTTTGGTACGTTTGTGTTTTTTCAAATTGCATTATAATCTCCTCAAAAGGCTTGCCTTCAATGCTTATCGTGTGTCTTGTAAAAAAAATTATACAAAAAATCCGCTGTCAAAGTATGGAAAACGCTTGTCAAAACCGCGGCGAAAGGGTAAAATAGAAAGCGAAAAAAGGCAAAAAGGAGAAAAAGATGTTTAACGTAGTTTTAGTAGAGCCTGAAATTCCGCAAAACGCAGGAAATATCGCGCGTACTTGCGCGGCGACGGGTACGGCTTTGCATATGATTCGCCCTTTGGGGTTTGAGGTTTCGGATAAATACTTAAAGCGCGCGGGGTTAGATTATTGGCATTTGGTCAGCATCTCTTATTACGATAGTTTTGAAGAATTGCAAGCAAAATTCTCTAACTCTCGTTTCTTCTATTTCACTACCAAAGCCCGCCATCGCCACTCGGACGTTGCGTTTCAAGACGGTGATTTTTTGGTGTTCGGTAAAGAAACGAAAGGTTTACCTGAAGAACTTTTAATGCAACACGAAAACGAGTGTTTGCGTATCCCCATGAACGCTAACGCGCGCTCGCTCAATTTAAGCAACTCCGTAGCGATTGCTGTTTACGAAGCATTGCGACAAACGGATTTCGACGGTTTGTTGGAGGAGGGGGAGTTGCATCATCATAGCTGGTCAGAAGTTAAAAACGGTTGAAATACTGCGCAATACTTTGTCGCGTTGCGGCAACCCTCGGTCATTTACGCACAGTAAACTTCCTCAGGTTTTCCTCACGCTTCGCCTCTTGCTTGCATTTGAACCATTTTATCTCTTCGAATGAGCTATTTTGTAAAACGGGTACAATACTTTGTTGCGTTGCGTTTTCTTATTTAAAGATGAAAAGCAAAGAAAAAATACATTAGGTATAAACTGAATAAATACTGTCAATAACTTCCGTGTAACAACGGAGGTTATTTTTTATGAAAAAAGTTTGTATAATTTTTCTTTTGTCAATCATAATAAGTTTGACGGTTATCGGTTTTCAAAATACACAAAAGGATGGGGGCAGGGAGCCGACGAATGCTGTGCAAGAGCAGTATCTTCGCTTGCATATCCGCGCGGATTCTAACGAAGAAGATGCGCAAAACGTTAAATATAAAATTCGTGATGAACTAATCGACTATCTCACGCCGATTGTAGCGGAGTGTCCTTCTCGGGAGCTTGCAATATGCGCTATTCAAGAAAACACGCAAGCGCTTCAAGCGCTTGCAAATGGCGTTTTACGCCAAAACGGCTTTGCTTACACTGCGGTTGTCAAGCTGTGTATCGAGCAGTTTCCCACCCGTCAATACGGCAACTTAACGCTTCCTGCGGGGGAATATATGGCAATGATTGTCGAGCTTGGAAAGGCAAAAGGGGATAATTGGTGGTGCGTAATTTATCCGCCGCTTTGTTTCGTTGGCGAAATTTCTTCGGGGAAAAATGTTGTGTATAAAAGTAAAATTTTAGAAATTATTCAATCCTTTCAAACAAAATAGTCCTTGCTTTCTACATAGGAGGAGAAGATATGAAAAAAAGAATAAAAAGCGTTGCGATTGCGACAGTTTTAGCCGCAGCGTTAACATTGCCGCTTGCGGTGAACATGCTTTCATCAACCGAACAAGCGGATGTGATTAAAGTAAGCGAATACGCTCAAACGTCCTCGATCAACGAACAGGAGGAAGCGTCCGCAGCCATTCAAACGGTGGCAGTTTTACGACAAGGATCGAGCGGGAACGAGGTGAAGGAAGTGCAACGCCGTTTAAAAATGTGGGGCTATTATACGGGTAGTGTGGACGGTAAATTTGGCGCTGGAACCAAAAAAGCCGTTATCGCATTTCAAAAAAAGAACGGTTTAACGGCGGACGGTGTTGTAGGAAAATCGACGTATAAAGCGCTTGGAATGAGTAGCTCATACAACGCGCTTGCCGGTCAATCTCAACAATCAAGCGTAAGCGGGGTTAACGGATTTTCTAGCGCGGACTTGTATTTACTGGCAAAAACAATTTACGCTGAAGGCAGAGGCGAGCCATATACAGGCCAAGTGGCTATCGGCGCGGTGGTGATGAATAGAATCCGCCATTCGTCATTTCCAAATACGGTGTCGGGCGTAGTGTATCAAAAACACGCGTTTACAGCGGTATCCGACGGACAAATCAATTTAACTCCAAATGAAACGGCAATGAAAGCAGCGCGCGACGCCATGAACGGTTGGGATCCCACAGGCGGCGCTATTTATTATTATAATCCTGCCATTGCAACAAGTTCGTGGATTTTCAGCAGACAAACAATTGCCACGATAGGCAAGCACGTCTTTGCAATTTAAAAGGGGGAAAGAATGAAAGAAAATAAAATCGGTGAAAACAAGTCCTCTGGGGCAGAGAAAGTGGAAAACATCATTCGAGAAAAAGAAAAACAAAGCACGCATAATTCCTTGCAAGACGGGGGCAGGGTTGCGTTGAATAAAGAAAATGACAACGCAAACCACCGCGTAGAGTATGCAATTCAGTTTGCCGAAAAACGAAAGGCGAATGCCATCCGCGCCGAGCGAAGACGCGCGGAGAAACGTGAGCGCAGGGCGGCGGAAAAGGCATTGAGAGAGAAAAAACTGCAAGAACAACTGCGTGAAAAAGAAAAACAGAGGAAACGCTCGGCTGGCTTTGGTGGCTGGCTAGCGGCGGTGATTACACTCGGGGCGGTATGTTTGGTGCTTGCAACCGTCGTAACAGTCGGCGCGATAGATATGTCGCGAACCAAGCAAGGTATTGCGGACGGGTATCGCGCTTCGCTGTACGAGCTGGTGGGGATTGTTGAGAATATTGATAACGATTTAGACAGAGCGCGTATTTCCGCTTCTCCCGAGCAACAAAGCCGTATTTTGACGGACGCGCTTATACAGGCGAGGGTGGCGGAAACGGACGTGGAAAAAATGCCTATTTCCGCGGAAGAAGACGCAAACTTAACCTCGTTTTTCAACCGTACTGCGTGTGTGTGCGAGGGGATGTTGGCTAAAATTAGAAATGGAGAACAATTAAACGATAAAGACGTTGAAATGGTGGAAGGACTTTATCAAAAATCCCACAAAGTCCGTCAAACGTTAAACGAACTTGCAACGACAATGACAACGGATGATATGATGCTCTTTTTAAAAGGCGGAGAAAATAAATTATCCACAGCAATCCGTTCGATTGAGGAAATGACGTTGCAGGAAAACAAACTCGGCGCAGACATGGGTGGGGGAAAAGGTGAGACGCCCCCGCATAAAAACCAAACGGATAACGGAAAGGGAGAAAAACCCACCTTCATGCAAAGCGAAAATCAAAAAGAACCCAGACTTGAAAAAGCGCAAAAAATAGACGTAAAGAAAGCGGAAGAGCTGGTAAAAAAATATTTTAAAAACTATTCCATTCAATCCATTTCTTTTATCGGAGAAGCTCATAATAAATGGTTGCCTGTTTATAATTTCGAGTTAATGGACAACGAAGAAAACAGCTTGTATGCGCAAATTTCGGCTTTGGATGGCGCGCTGATTCGATTTAATTACTACCGTGAATGTCAAGACAAAAAGTTTGATGGAGATAATGCAAAAATGATTGCCGAAAACTTTTTATCGTCGCTTGGCTATGAAAACGTAACGGCAATTCGTTCGAGTGGGTTGGGCACAGATGAAGATTTCTTATTCTGCTATGAAAAAGACGGCGTTGTATATTACGCTGACGCAATTAAGGTGAAAGTATGTTTAGAAAGAGGCGTAGTATCGGGAATGGATGCGGGTGAGTTTATCAAAAACCATAGGGATAGGTTAGAACCATCCGCTAAAATTACCTTGTCGCAAGCGCGAGAGAAACTGCATCATAGCGTTGAGGTAGAAAGCGCGCGGATGTGTGTGATTAAAATAGGTCCTAAAGAACGTTGCGCTTACGAGTTTTTATGTTCGTATAAAGACGACAACTATTTAATTTATATCGACTCGGAGACGGGTAGAGAATTATCTATCGTTAACACGAAGTCGTTAGGCTAACAAAAAAAACACCACGCAAGCAAGGCGTGGTGTTTTTGATAAATACAATATTATTTTTTTTCATTTATAGAAGAGACAGACTTTTCTTCAATAGAATCGTTTAACTGAATTTTAGGCAAACTCCAGCGATATTTGGTTGCAAGCATACGGATAACGAGTATCAAAACTAAGCTGAAAATAGTTGGAGCAATCGTGTTTGGAAAGACAAAACGCAAGCCAAAATACATCCCGGCTCCGCTGATAGAAGCTAAAGCGTACACGTGTTTTTTAAAGATATAGGGGGTGCTGTTGGTTAACACGTCTCGGATCATGCCCCCGCCAACGCCCGTCAGCATACCAAGAAGAATGGATAAAGGAATATTTTCGGAAAGTCCGTTTACGAACGCAATTTCCGTACCGGCAACGGAGAATGCCGCAAGTCCCAAAGCGTCGAAAAAGTTATTCACTTGTTCGATTTTTGTGGATACAGAAAAGAATTTTTCCTTATAGATATACGCCAAAAGAAACACAACAAGTGCTGTAACGGCGGCGATTAGTATAACGTGTAAATTCGAAAAGATAGTAGGAGGATGAATGCCGATAAGGATATCGCGTAATATCCCACCGCCGACAGCGGTAATGCACCCGATAAATAAAACGCCGAAAATATCTAATTTAGAACGAATGGCAACGAATGCGCCAGAGATTGCAAACGAGATAGTTCCGATAATTTCCAATGCGGATAAAATAGGCTCTAACATATAAGCTCCTTACAATTTGGATAGGGCAGGTACGAGATGAAATCTTTTCATGGTGCCCAACCTAATAGATTATAACACAGTTGTTTTTATTTTGCAATCCATTTTCTTAAAAAAACACAAGAAAAAAACGAAGGACGTATTTTTTACAAAGAATTGCCAATTTTTTAAAAACCCTTGCTTATTTCAAATAAGTGTAGTATAATAAAAAAGAAAAATAGTGATAATAAAAAACTATTGTCATACTATGCGTCGGCTGCGTATGTATGTGCTGTAGAATCATAAGTGAGGCGTTTATTATGAAACAAAAAGTGAAGCTGATTATTATATTAGCAATCGAATTTATTGCAATTGCGGCAATGCTATTGCTTATTTTCTTTGCGGGAAAACGCTCGTATAGCGTTACATTCGATTTAAACGGCGGTACGTTAATTAGCGGCGAAACGGTGCAAAGGGTAACGCAAGGCCAAAACGCAAGTCCTCCGCAAGTCGTTAAAGACGGTTGCTACTTTTTACAATGGAGCGGCTCGTATCGCCAAGTAACCAAAGACCTTGTTTTAAAAGCCGTTTGGGAATATGAAACGACACCCGGGATTGAATATAAGGTAAGCGAAGACAGTAACTATTGCGAGATTGCAAAAGGCTATAAAGGCTTGACGGGCGACGTGTATATCGGTGCATACTACGACAATAAAAAAGTGCTGGGTATTTGCGACGGAGCTTTTGAAGGCTGCGACAGAATTACCAGCGTATATCTTTTGGACGGTATTTTAGAAATCGGGGATAGCGCATTTGCAGGTTGTACGTCCTTGCAGTCTATTGAAATACCCTCTACGGTAAAATTGCTGGGGGAAAACGTTTTTAAAGATTGTGAAAGTTTAGAAAGTATCCGTTTACCCGAGGGGTTGATCACTATCGGAGACGGTGCATTTGACGGCTGTGATGCACTGCAAGAAATTATTTTGCCGACAACGTTACAAAAGATGGGTGTAAACGTCTTTACTACGGCGGAGATGGTCATTTACGCGTATATCAAAGAGAGTGAAAAGCCTGCACTTTGGACAGATGGCTGGCATACCGAAGAGGTTGACGTGGTATGGGAATACAGTGAATCCGACGCGGAAGAAGGCGAAGCAGAAGACAACGGCGAAGAAGATAAATAAAGGATAGTTAGCGGCTTATGAATATGATAACAATGCTAGGGCTGCTCACCATTGTATATTTTTGCAGCCTATTGCTCATTTGTTTATATAAAGAGCATATCAACATAAAAATCGGAAATTTAATCTTCGTTATAGTCGACGTATTGTTTTTCTTTTGCTGGAATTACGCGGCGTACCAAAGCGGTTGGTTGGACGAAGGATATATGACCCTTGGTAATATCAGTCCCTTTATTTTCACAATTATCCCCTTGACGTATATCATGAAAGATACGGTGAAAGAATTTGCGTTTGCGGCGATTGCGTTTTTATGGTTTGGAATGTTTATCGCAATGTATGTCAGCCCAGAATACGCCTATTTGGTTGGATTTAACCACGAAGCGAATTTCCTTTATAGCAGTGAAGCGGCTTGCCATATGCTTGCGTCGTTATTTGGGATTTATCTCATTATCACGGGGCAGGTACGCATTGAAATTAAAAATATCGTAAAATCCATTGTCTTTATGTACAGCGTTATTGGGTTTGGTGTCTTTTTAAATTTCATGTTCCATAAATCCCATTTTGGTATGGATCCGTACGGCGATTACAGTATCTATATGATAGATATTTTTGGTTCGTTTAAGGCAACGCTTTTGGCATACTTACTCGGTGTGTTTTTGGTATTATTGCTTGGCGCGCAAGTGGGCACGCTGGTGGAAAGGTTGGCACGGAAACAAAACAAAAAGCATACCATGCAATTAAAAGCTCTTCCGTTTGCGTCTATTCAAAGTGGCGAGAAAGATTTGGAACTTCGTTTAAACGACGAAAAAAGACAAAAAGTGCAAGTGGGCGATATCATTGAATTTGTGCAAGCCGACACGCAGGAAAAACTGCATGTGGAAGTTATCAACAAGTACGCATTTGAAAACTTTTCGGGCGCGTACGTAGCTTTTGAAAAAAATCGGCTGGGATATAAAGAGCACGAAAATGCCAATCCGTCGGATATGGAGCAATACTATTCTTTGGAAGAAATACAAAAATATGGTGTCGTTGCTATCCAAGTAAAACTTATCAAAGAAGAAGTTTTGGTGCAAGACAAATAAGAAAAAACGCTAACAAACGCGGTGGAGAAAAACACTCTTCCGCGTTTTTATTTACGCAAAAGCACAAAAAAACAAAAAATTGCATATACTGAAAAGGAAGTTAAAACAGGGGGGAAGATATGAATCCATTTATTGAAAATCCAATTTCTATCGAAGGTTCTTTTCAAAACTGGAAAGAGCTGTATCCTAAATCTTATAACAAACACGAGGTAGATCCTTATACCAAAACGAGAATTATTTTAATGAACGGCACGGAGTTTGAGGCAAACTGGTTTTCCCATCAATTCGCCCGCAACGTGCAGGATAACGATTTAAAACGCGAGCTTGCTTTAACCCGCGCTATCGAAAAACAACAGCAATTAAAAATATCCTTATTAAAGCCTTGCAATGAAACGATATTAGAGCATACTATCGGTTACGAACAGCTCGCTGTCGATTTAACGGCAGAGCTTGCCAAGCGCGAAAAGAATTGCTACGTAAAAAAGGCTCTCGACTTTGCGTTGTTGGAAGATTTTGATCATTTATACCGCTACGCCAACCAGCTTGAAATGGAGCAGGGCGTAATGGCGGAACGTTTGGTGGGCAAATACACCGAAATTATGCCTGGCCGTCCGACAATCGCCCATCACCGTTTCCCTAAGGACAACGTACGCCGCGGTATCAAAGCCAAGGAGGCAGACGTACAAACGGTGCTTGCCACGCTTATCATTACGGCGGCGGAACAACAAACCATGAACTATTATATGAACGTTACCGCATTCGCCGCAAACGATTTATCGCGTCGGTTATATCAAGAAATCGCCATGGTGGAAGAAGAGCACGTTACTCATTACGAGTCCTTGCAAGACAGCGGCGCTACGTGGCTGGAAATGTTGCTTTGGCACGAGTATACCGAATGTTATCTCTACTGGTCATGTTATATGACGGAAACGGACGGGTATGTTAAAAAGCTGTGGGAAGAAAATTTAGCGATGGAAATCGCACATCTTCGCAAAGCCGCCGAGCTGTTGAAAAAATACGAGCATAAGGACTGGCAAGAGGTAATCCCCTGCGGCGAATTCCCTGCGCCTTTATCCTTGCACGAAAATATCGAATACGTGCGCAATATTTTAGGGACGACGGTGCAATACACGTCCGTACTGGAAGACTATGAAAAAGTGGAAAATTTACCCGCGGACGCAAACTTTTTCGAGTATCAAAAAACGGTGAACCCAGCGACAAACATTGTGCCTTCGCATTGTGTCATTGAAACGCACATTCGTCATTGCGGAAGAGATTATCGCTATCAAGTTGCGCCTTCGCCTGTAAGAGAGCTTCGCTGTCGCACTTCGGATAATACAAACGTGGGAAGAATGCCATCCGCGGCATATAGTACAGATTTTAGCTGTAATAAAAATTAAAGGGAAATATTCAAAAAGAAAAAGCGGTTTTTCAACCGCTTTTTCTTCTCAAACGCTTGAAATGGCGTTTTGGATATGCTATAATAAGAAAAAGCAAAAGGGGAAGGGGTATGCATATCGAAATTTTCGACAAACTGCCAAGTCAAGCAAGGGAAATCCGTCAAAAAGTTTTCGTGGAAGAGCAGGGATTTCAAAACGAATTTGACCGCGTGGACGAGCAGGCATCCAGCCTTGTCGTTTTCGATAAAAGCCAAGCGGTTGCCACTTGCCGTTTTTATTATGATTGTACGCTGAACGCATACCTGGTAGGGCGTATTGCCGTTATTAAAGAATACCGCGGTAAAAAAATCGGCGCGCTTATGATGCAAGCTGCGCAACAAGAAATTATAAAAAGGGGCGGTAAAAAAATTCTTATTCATGCGCAAACCCGCGCGCAAGCCTTCTATGAAAAGCAGGGCTATACGGTGTTTGGCAAAGAGGACGAAGAAGAGGGTTGTCCACACGTTTGGATGCAAAAAGGAGTGTAAAGATGAATAAAACGATACAAACTATTTTAGAAAGAACAAGCACGAAAAGTTATAAATCCGATCCCATTCCTCAAGAGATTTTAGAAGAAATTATCAAGGCGGGTACGTACGCGGCAACGGGCAGAAATAAACAATCTCCCATTATCGTAGCGGTTACCAACAAGCAAGTACGGGATAATCTTGCGAAGCTAAATGCGAAAATTATGGGAATGGACGAAAACTTCGATCCCTTCTATAACGCCCCCGTTGTGTTAATAGTCCTTGCTAAAAAAGACGTTAATACCCGTGTATACGACGGCTCGTTGGTGATGGGAAATTTGATGCTTGCGGCGTCTTCGCTTGGGATAGGCAGCTGTTGGGTGCACCGTGCAAAAGAAGAATTTGAACTTCCCGAAGGCAAAAAGCTTTTACAGGATTTAGGAATTGAAGACGAATACGAAGGCGTGGGCCATTGTCTTTTAGGGTATGCGGCAACGCAAGCTGCTGTAAAGCCTAGAAAGGACAACTGGGTGTATTATATCGACTGATATGAAAGCGGGTATTTCCACAGCGTCGCTGTTTTTACGGCGAGATAACAAGCAAGCGTTAGAGCTTTTTAACCGTTTTGCCATTGATACGACGGAAGTTTTTTTAACGACTTTTTCAGAGTATGGCAAGGAGTACGTTTCTACGTTAGATAGGGGCAGAGTTGAGGTGAATTCTATTCACGTCTTAAATTCGCAGTTCGAGCCACAGCTTTTCGCCTCGCATGAAAAGGTAAAAGAGGACGCGTATTTTTGGTTGAAAAAAGTGCTTGCAGGCGCGCAAATGTTAGGCGCGAAGCACTATACTTTTCACGGTACGGCGCGTTATAAACTTGCTAGCCGAAATCCTTTAAATGATAATTTTAATAAACTTAGAAAAGATTTTTCTTGTATTGCTAAAACGTGTCAAGAGTACGGTGTTACCTTATGTTTAGAAAACGTAGAATGGGCAACGTATAACCGCGTAGGCGTGTTTGAACAAATTACGCCGTACGTTCCAGAAATGAAAGGGGTGTTAGACATCAAGCAAGCGCGCCTTTCTGGGCAAGATTATCGAAAATATTTACAAGAAATGGGTCAAAAACTTGCCTATGCGCATATTTCGGACGTAGACGAGCAAGGAAAAATGTGCTTGCCGGGCAAAAATGGTACGTTTGATTTTGACGAGCTGTTACGTCGATTAAAAGACGTGGGCTTTAACGGCGCACTGATTATCGAGGCGTACGAAAAAGACTATCAAAAAGAAGAAGAATTAAAAGAAAGTTACGAATACATAAACGAACTTATCTATAAACATAACGCATAAATAAGGAGAAAAAAGATGATTGAAAAAGAAGCAATGTATAAATTAACGTATGGACTTTTCGTTCTTACAACCAAGGACGGCGCGAAGGACAACGGCTGTATTGTAAACACGGTGTCTATGATTACGGATAATCCTAAAAGAGTAACCGTTTACGTCAATAAAGACAATTATACCGAACAGCTCATTCAAAAAACAGGAGTGTTCAACGCTTGCGTGTTGACGGAAAAAGCGCCCTTTGAAACGTACAAGCAGTTTGGTTTTTGTTCGGGCAGAGATACGGATAAATTTTTAGGGAAAGAATATCCGCGGACGGAAAACGGTCTATACTATATCGCAGACGGCTGTAACGCAGTAATTTCCGCAAAGGTAGTTGAAAAGCTTGACGTTGGTACGCACACGTTGTTTGTGGCGGAAGTAACAGAAGCAAAAGTGTTAAGCAGTGAAAAGAGCGTTACCTACGAATATTATCAATCGAACGTAAAACCCAAGCCCCAAGCGCCCAAAGCAGAAGAAAACGGCGCAGAAAAGTGGGTGTGTCAAGTATGCGGTTACGAGCATGAAGGCCCGTTGCCTGCTGATTTTGTATGTCCTTGGTGTAAGCATGGGGCGGAGGACTTTAAAAGGGTTTAAAGGTTGGTCGCTTGCGAAAAAGTTAAATGTGTATATACGGCGCAATACTTCGTTGCAGTGCGTGTTCCCTCGCTCGTGTACGTCTATGTACACTCCCGTCGGGAATACTCCTGTGCCTTGTCTTGCTGGTATCTCCACATTTTAACGTAGGTCAATTCGCTTACGAATAGGCTAAATGTGTATATACTGCGTTAAAGTTCGTCAAGCTTGCGCTTTTTTTGCTCGTTTACACAAAGTAAACTCCCTGCAAAAATGCTCGCTTTCCTGCTTTAACTTGTATCTCCACATTTTAACGATGGGTTGGTCGCTTGCGAATAAGCTAAATGTGCATATACGGCGCAATACTTCGTTGCAGTGCGTGTTCCCTCGCTCGTGTACGTCTATGTACACTCCCGTCGGGAATACTCCTGCGCCTTGTCTTGCTTGTATCTCCCCATTTTAACGGTAGTCGGTTGTTTCGAAGAAATGACGCGGGGCAACGAACAGTAACTTATCCCCACCAAGAAGGATAGAAAAATCTAAATCCAAGTTTAACTTGGCTTGGGGTAAAAATTTTGTCGAAGGATTTTTTACCAAAAAGATACAAAAAGGCATAAAAAAGACTTGACATAAAAATTTTAAGTTGCTATAATTACGTAGTAAAAAATAAACGCATCGGCAAAGGAGGGTTGAAATATGTCCACGGTTAGAGTTGGTGAAAACGAAAACGTAGAAAGCGCGTTACGTCGCTTTAAGAGAAAGTGCTCCAGAGACGGCATCATCGGCGATTTGAGAAAGAAGGAATTCTATGAAAAGCCTTCCGTAAGAAGAAAGAAGAAGTCCGAAGCTGCAAGAAAGAGAAGCAGAAACTAACGAAAGAAAAGCTCACGAATTATCGTGGGCTTTTTTGTTTGCAAAATTCAGCATAAAAGGGCGAAAAACCGCCAAGGGAGAAGAATTATGTCGCAAGAAAACTTTACATCTACCAACGAAACGCGTAGCTTACGTCTTGCCGCAAGACAGGCAAAAAACCGCATTAAAAGCGGATTTTGGGCAAGCTGTAAAGCGGAAATGGACGAAAATTTACAAAAAGCGCGTGAAAAAGGCTTAAACGAAAGCAAAGCAAGTCAATATTTCAAACAAAAAATCTCCTCTTCTCTCGCCGGCGAGCAAAAAGACGAATTTTACGAAAAAGTCAAGCGTATGCTCCTTGAAGAAGGGGAAGTGAGCGACGCTATCGGCAGATTGACGGACAAGGAATATTACGCCACGCTCGGCTACGAAGAAAAACAGCGTTATAATTTATCCTTAAGCGAACGTTATTTACGCGCTCTTGAACGCTTCCGCCGAGAATACAAATTCGAATATATACAAAAATAACCTTTTATAAAAGGTTAAAATTTCCCTAACCGCTTGCAAAAAAATCGGATTTATGCTATAATAAACGTATGATAAACACGAATGAATTATTACAACAATTAAACGACGAACAAATCAAACCCGTTATGGAAACGGAAGGTCCCGTTCTTGTCCTTGCAGGCGCAGGGAGCGGTAAAACGCGCGTTCTTACCACCCGTATCGCGCACATTGTCGAAGATTTAAACATTCCTGCCGAAGCGGTGCTTGCCATTACGTTCACCAACAAAGCGGCGAACGAAATGAAAGAGCGTTTGTCTAAAATTATCGACGTATCGCGTATGTGGGTATGCACCATTCACAGTATGTGTGTACGCATTTTGCGTATGTTTGCCAAGGAAGCGGGGATAACGGAAAATTTCTCCATTTACAGCGAAACGGAACGCAACAACATCATCAAAAAATCCTTTCAAGAATGCGATTATGATGACGAAAAACTGTTAAAAAACATCAAGTATCATATTGCGAATGCAAAAATGCTGGGTTACAGCCCCGACCGCTATGCCGAAGAATACGCAGGCGAGCGGGATATTGAGGCAATTACAAAAGTTTACCGCCGTTACAACGCGCATTTAAAGGAAAACAACGCCCTTGATTTTGACGATTTGCTTAATGAGACGCGTTTGCTTCTTCGCAGAAACCAAGACGCGAGAGAATATCTCTCGGGTCGTTTTCGCTATGTGTTGGTGGATGAGTTTCAAGACACCAACGAAGTGCAGTATGAAATTGTCAAATTGCTTTCGTCTGTGCACGGAAACTTGTTTGCGGTAGGGGACGACGACCAGTCCATTTACGGCTGGCGCGGGGCGAAAATCGAAAACATTTTACACTTTGATAAAGATTTTAAGGGCGCAAAGGTGTTTGAACTTGAACGCAATTACCGCTCGACAAAAAATATTTTAAAACTTGCCAACACCGTTATCCGCAACAATGCTACGCGTAAAGAAAAAACGCTGTGGACGGAAAACGACGAAGGTGAAAAACCGCAATTACACGAAGCGGAGCAGGAAAGCGGGGAAGCGCGCTTTATCGCCCACACGATTGCAGGTTTAATGCGCCGGGGTTATAAATATTCCGATTTTGCCGTTTTGATGCGCTTGAACGCGCTTACCCGTTCGCTCGAACAAGAATTTATGGCGGACGGTATTCCCTTTAAAGTCTTCGGCGGTTTTAAATTCTACGAGCGTAAAGAAATTAAGGATTTGCTTGCCTATTTAAGACTTATCAACAACCCGTTTGACAGCGAAGCGCTGACGAGAATTATCAACTTCCCCAAGCGCGGTATCGGCGCAAAAACGGTGGAAACGTTACAAAATTACGCCTACGAAAACGAAATGTCTGTTTACGAAGCGTTGTTTGAATTAGAAGAAGCGGGCTTTACGGGCGCAACCAAACAAAAATTAAGCGATTTTGCCAAGCTCGTCAAAGGCTGGATTTTAGCCAGTCAGGTTACCCCTGTCAACGAGCTGGTCAAACAAATTATTGTAGACACGCAAATGCGCGAAGCATACGCGGACGATAGCGATGAAAGCATCAATAAACGCGCCAACATTGAAGAATTTGTCAACGCGGTGGAAGAATATTGTAAACTCAACCCCGAAGCAACGCTTACCGACTATCTTAACCAAGTAACCTTGCTTTCGGACACGGACGAAATGGACGACAGCGACTACGTTACGCTTGCCACCGTGCACGCGGTAAAAGGGTTGGAATTCGGTTGCGTATTTGTATGCGGCATGGAAGAAAACATCATGCCCGTATCCCGCGCAGTCGGCAACGACGAGGATATGGAAGAAGAACGACGTTTAATGTACGTAGCGATTACGCGTGCAAAAAAGCGCTTGTATCTCACCCGTGCAAAAAGCCGTTATATGTACGGCAAGCGCGAAGAAAGTATGCGTTCGCGTTTCTTAAAAGAATTATCTTCCGAGTTGGAAATGCCAAGGGAAGAACGCCGTCGCTTTATCGATTCTTACGACGATACGTACAGCCGAGACGACGACCCTGATTTTTATGGAAATTCTTCGTACGGCGGGGGCAGGTATGGCTCGAATGCTCAAAAATCAGGCAGTTATGGCTCTTCTTACGGCGGGGGCTACGGCTTGTCCTACGGGGACAGACAAAACTCCGCGCCCACGCGTTCTGCGTGGAACGGCGGTTCGACGCAAAGCTCGTACGGCGGATATGGTTCTCAAACGAAAAAGCCTTCCGCATACGGCTACGGCAGTTACGGCGCGCAATCGAATAAACCCTCGCAATCCGCGCCGACCAAGACGGGCGCTTACGGCTCGATAGGCTCTGCATTCAATAAGCCCAAGACGGCAGGCAAAGATTTATCGGCGTTTAAAATCGGCGTAACCGTTTCCCATCCCAAGTTTGGCAAAGGGGTAATTGTCGGCGGACGGGGCGCAGGCAGTAATATGATTTTAGATATCAGTTTTGAAAACTTCGGCGTAAAACAGCTTTCCGCGTCCCTTGCGCCTTTAACGGTGGTGTGATATGGACAGACAAAGACAGTTGACGGACATTTTAAACAAGTGGGCGTACGAATATTACGTACTCGACAATCCTACCGTATCCGATAAAGAATACGACGCGCTTTACGACGAACTGCGCGCTTTGGAAGAAAAAACGGGCGTTGTTTATCCCGATTCTCCCACCCGCAGAGTAGGGGGCGAGCCCATCAAAGAATTTGCTCGGCACGAGCATATCGCCCGTTTATTCAGTTTGGATAAATGTGTTTCGGAAGAGCAATTGCGCGCCTTTTTAACTAAAACGGACAAGGCGTCTAACGGCTTGGCGGTGTATACGGTAGAATATAAATTCGACGGCTTAACCGTGTGTTTAACCTACGATAAGGGGCAATTCGTGCGCGCAACGACGCGCGGAAACGGCGTAGTAGGCGAAGACGTAACGGCGCAGGTTTTGACGATAAAATCTTTTCCTTTAACTATCTCTTATCAAGGCACGTTAGAAGTGCGCGGGGAGGCAGTTATTCGTTTATCTGTGCTTGAAAAGTACAATCAAACGGCGGTAGAACCGCTCAAAAACGCGCGGAATGCCGTGGCGGGTGCTATTCGAAATTTAGACCCTAAAATTACCGCGTCCCGCAAACCAGATATTTATTTTTACGACGTCAATTACATATCGGACGGGGTACCCATGTCCCAAACGAACGCGCACGATTTTCTTGTAAAGGAAGGGTTTAAGGTGTTCGATTATTTCAAGGTTTGTTCGGGTGCGGACGGCGTAGTATCCGCTGTGCAGGAGATAGAGAAACTGCGCAAAGAAATCGACGTTTTAACGGACGGCGCGGTTATTAAAGTAGACCAAGCGGACGTGCGCGAAGAAATGGGCTTTACGGATAAATTTCCCCGTTGGGCGATGGCGTATAAGTTCGAGGCGGAAGAAGTTACGACTATGCTCAAAGACGTCATTTGGCAAGTGGGCAGAACGGGCAAACTTACTCCGCTTGCCTTGTTAGAGCCCGTCGAGCTGGGCGGAGCAACCGTTTCTAGAGCAACCTTAAATAACTACGGCGATATTTTAAGAAAAGACGTAAAAATCGGAAGCAGAGTACTTGTCCGCCGTTCCAACGAAGTCATTCCTGAAATTTTAGGCACGACGGAGCATACGGCGCAAAGCCAAGACGTACAAAAACCCGCTTACTGTCCGTTCTGTCAAACAGCGCTGACAGAAACGGGCGCGCATTTATTCTGTCCTAACGAAGAGTGCACACCGCGCGTGGTGGCAAAGCTTGACCATTACGCCAGCAAAAATGCGATGGATATCGAAGGCTTTTCGGGCAGCACTGCCGAATTGTTGGTGGAAAAAGGTTTGGTAAAAACGTACGCCGATTTATACAAATTAACTAAGGAGTGCTTAAAAGATTTAGAAGGCTTTAAGGATAAAAAAATCGAAAACTTGCTTACGGCAATCGAGAAAAGCAAAACGCCCAAATTAGACGCGTTTTTACACGCTATCGGTATCGACGGGGTGGGCAGGGTTGCGGCGAAAGACCTTGCAAAACGTTTCGGGGATATTAGAAATTTACAAAATGCAACGCTGGACGATTTGCTTGCGCTTGACAACGTAGGCGAAATAACCGCGCGCGGAATTTTAGAATATTTCCAAAACGAAAGCAACGTTGCACAGCTTGCTTTGCTTACGGAAGCCGGGGTTATACCGCAATGGACGGACGAGAAAAAAGAAGGGATATTTTCAGGCGAGAGCATAGTAATTACAGGAACGCTTGAAAAATATAAACGGAGCGAAGCGCAAAAGCTGATTGAAGAACGAGGCGGAGTTTGTCAAAGCTCGGTAACGGCAAAAACGACCTTGGTTTTGGCAGGCGAAGCGGCAGGAAGTAAGCTGGATAAAGCGAAAAAGCTTGGTATAAAAGTAATCAACGAAGAAGAATTCGACCAAATGCTGAACGGTTGAAGAATAAGCGAAGGCTGCACATCAGCCTTCGCTTATTTGATAGAGAAATCGTTTAATTGTTTATCAAAAACAGCCGTTCTTTTATAAATTTTGTAAAAATTTAATAAAAAGCGTAAAAAAAGTTGGCAGTACTACTTGAAATTTCCAAAAAAGTTTGCTATAATAGTACAATCCAAAATATCGTTTGAAGGAAGATTAAGCGTTATGTTAAGTATGACGGGCTACGGCAAAGGCGAATATAAAGAAGGCGGGGTGGAACTCACCTGCGAAATTAAGACGGTGAACAATCGTTATTTAGACGTCTCCGTAAAAGCACCGCGTATCTTTACTGCGTACGAAGAAGTGATTCGTTCGCTTGTGAGAGAAAAATTAACAAGAGGGCACGCAGATATATTCGTTTCCTTAAAAGACAAACGCGAAAAACCGACGGCAATGACGCTCGATTTAGCGCTTGCAACCTCTTTCGTAAATTCGGCAAAAGCGCTGAAAGAAGCCTTCCCTGATTTGACGGACGACGTAACGCTTACCACCGTTTTACGTTATCCTGAAGTTTTAAAGCAAGAAGACGTAAACACTGTGGATGAAGAGCTGATTACCGCCTTAAAAACGGCGTTGACGCAAGCGCTTGACAACTTAAACAAAATGCGCCTTATCGAAGGGGAAAAACTCAAAGCGGATATGCTGGCAAGGGTACAAACCGTCGAGGGTTTGGTGGAACAAATTACTCAGCGTGCGCCTAAAATTGCCGAAGAGTACCGCGAAAAACTGACGGCGAAAGTAAAAGATTATTTAGCGGAAGCGTCCATCGACGAAAGCCGTATTTTATCTGAAGTGGCGGTATTTTCGGATAAGAGCAACATAGATGAAGAACTCACCCGTTTGCGTTCGCATATCGAGCAGTTCCGCTCTATTTGCGAAGAGGGTATCGTGGGCAGAAAACTCGACTTTTTGGTGCAAGAATTTAACCGCGAAGCGAATACGACGTGTTCGAAGAGTAACGATATTTCGATTACGCGCGCAGGGCTTGCTATGAAAAACGAGATAGAAAAAATCAGAGAACAAGTACAAAATTTGGAGTAACGCAAGATGAGAAACGTACTAATGGCTGTGTCCGGCCCGTCAGGTGTAGGAAAAGGTACAATTGTTAAACGGATTATCAAAGAACGGGAAGACGTAGTCGAATCCGTTTCCTGCACGACGCGTCCGCCTCGAGCTGGGGAAGTGCACGGCAGAGAATATTTCTTTTTAAGTAAAGAAGAATTTGAAAAACGTATTCAAGAAGACGATTTTTTAGAATACGACAAGCATTTCGAAAACTATTACGGTACGCCTAAGTCCTTTGTGGAAGAAACGTTAAAGACAAAATCGGTAATTATGGAAATCGACGTTGTTGGATCGCTGAATGCAAAAAAGCATTTTCCCGAAACGGTACTTGTTATGGTGGTTCCGCCGTCGACGGACGAATTAAAGGCTCGTTTAAAGGGCAGACAAACGGAGACGGACGAAGAAATCGAAGGGCGCCTTGCGCGTATGGAATACGAATTGTCGCATAAGGACGTGTACGATTATATTCTTATCAACGACAATTTAGAAAAAGCAATTGAAGAGATGAAAAATCTCATTGATAAAGAAAAGAATAAATAAACCTATAAGGAGTAAAAATAAAATGATTAACGAACCTGCAGTAGACGTTTTAATTAGAAAACTTGGTACGGAAGAAGAACCTATTAGCCGTTACGCGCTTTGCACCATTGCGGCAAAGAGAGCACGTCAAATTATCGAAGCGGAGAGAAATCTCGGCGCGCAAGATAAAGCGGGCAAAGACAAAGAGCTTTTGTCTGCTTGTAAGGATATTGCAAGCGGCAAAGTTGTAGTTGCAAAAGACTAAAAAAATATGCCCCGATATAAGCGGGGCTATTTTTTATCTACACATTTTGCCTTGGTGGGAGAAATGTGTATATACTACGCAATACTTTGTCAAACTTGCGTTTTGATTTGGTTGTGTACGGCTAGTACGCTCCCTGCATCAAATTCGCGTTTTCCTTGTCTTGCTAGTATCTCCACATTTTAACGGTAGACGGGTAGCTTACGAACGAGCCAAATGTGTATACACTTCGTTGTTTTAACGGTAGCCAATAAAAAGAAACTCGGCTAAAAAAATCTAAAAAAGGGGAAAATTGTATGATTGCAGAAGTTATCGTAGACATTGCGTCCAGCGAAACGGATAGGATATTCGACTATCTTTGCGACGATTGTGTGCAGGCGGGCGACCGCGTGCTTGCCCCTTTTGGCCCTAAAATGCTGACGGGATTTGTAATGCGTTTAAAAGAAACAAGCGATTATCCGCTTGAAAAATTAAAAAAACTTCAACCTACTACAGATGGGTTGCCCGCATTGACAAAAGAAAGCTTGCGCTTGGCAGAAAAAATTACCGCTCGGTATAAAGTTCCCCAAGCATTGACGCTGCGTTTGTTTCTACCTTCTGAAATGCGCACGGGGCGCGTGAGAGAGCTGTACCGCAACTATGCCGAATTAACCTTGCCTTTCTCCGAAATGAAGCTGATAAAATCGGCAAAAAATCAAATCGGGGCGGCGGAATATTTACAGCAAAACGGCAAAAGCGAATGCGCTTACGTCAACAATTTGTTCCCGGGCGGTATTTCCGCTTTAGAGAAAAAGGGGTACGTCAAAATTACCAAAGAACAAATCTTCCGCGATCCGTATAAGCAAGTAGATGGGGAAGAGCAATCGCGTGTTTTAACCGACGATCAACAGCGCGCTGTCGATTTTATCAAGACGGACGGACACACGGCGCAACTCTTATTTGGGGTTACGGGCAGCGGAAAAACCGAAATCTATTTAACCTTAATCGCGCAATGCTTAAAGGAAGGGAAAAGCTCTATTTTCCTTGTGCCAGAAATTTCGCTCACCCCGCAAATGCTTTCACAGCTTCGCGCAAGGTTTGGCAAAAACGCCGCCATTTTACACAGCGGACTTTCCGCTGGCGAGCGTTTTGACGAATGGTGGAGATTGCGCACGGGCGAAGCAAAAATCGCTATCGGGGCAAGAAGTGCTATCTTTGCGCCTGTTGAAAATTTGGGCGTTGTCATTATTGACGAAGAGCATGATTCTAGCTATGCCAGCGAAACGTCCCCCCGTTATAACACGGCGGAAATCGCTTTGCTTCGGGCGAAGCAAAACGGTTGCAAGTTGGTGCTGGGTAGCGCAACGCCGTCCGTAGAAACGTACAAAAAAGCGCAGGAAGGGGAAATCGGGCTGATTCGTTTAACCAAGCGTATCAATCAGCGTCCGCTCCCTGAAATTACGATAGCGGATATGCGCAGGGAAGTGCGCAGGGGGAACGTTTCGGCGTTTTCGTCGGCGCTCAAAGAAGAATTAGAAAAATGCTTACAAAACGGCAAACAAGCCATTTTGTTTTTAAATAGACGCGGATATTCACAAACGGTCATTTGCAAAGAATGCGGTTACGTAGCTAAGTGTGAAGCGTGCGACGTATCGTTGACTTATCACCGCGACGAAGACAGATTAAAGTGCCACTATTGCGGTGCGCGTTACGAAACATTGCCTGCTTGTCCTGATTGCGGAAGCAGAAAACTCACGTATGCGGGGACGGGCACGCAGAGAATTGTAGCAGATTTACAAAAATTATACCCTCAAACGCGTATTTTGCGTATGGATAACGATACGACGCGCGGAAAAGAAGGGCATTATAAAATTTTAAAGGCATTTGGCGAAAAACAAGCGGATATTTTGGTCGGAACCCAAATGATTGCCAAAGGCCACGATTTCCCGTCAGTTACTTTGGTAGGGATTTTGGACGCGGATATGAGTTTGCATTTCTCCGATTACCGCAGCGGTGAGCGTACCTTCCAACTGATTACGCAGGTGGCGGGCAGAAGCGGAAGAGCGGGAGAAAGCGGTAAAGTTGTTTTGCAAACGTTCGATCCTGAAAACGAAGTGTTACGTTTTGCGGTTGCATACGATTATGAGGGGTTTTATAAAAACGAAATCTCGTTACGTGCAGCTATGATGTTCCCGCCCTTTTCTAAAATTGTGCGGGTGCTTGTAACGGGCGAAGACGAAAAAAAGGCGATTGAAACGTTAAAGACGGTGTATTTCGATTTAGAAAAGCTGTATTTGGAAAATATGGATAAATTCTTGTTTTTCAACAAGATGCACGCGCCCATCAAGCGTATAGAAAATAAATTTCGTTATCAAGTACTGATGCGGTTGTCGGATACGTCCGTCCTGCCGCAAATTTACCAAATTTGTCAACAAGCAAGGGATAAAAACACGCTAGTCAGCGTGGAAGAAAATCCTTCAAATATGAGTTAAAAAAGGAGAAAATAACAATGGCAATTCGTAACGTAGTGCAAGTAGGCGACGAAGTATTAAGACAAAAATGCGCGCCTGTAGAAAATTTTGATGAAAAGCTGTGGCTGCTTTTAGATGATATGAAAGATACCGTAAAAAGCGAACAAGGCGCAGGCCTTGCGGCTCCACAAGTGGGGATTTTACGCCGTGTGGCAGTCGTGGACGTAGAAGAAGGGTATTTTGAATTTATCAACCCCGTTATCATCCAACAAAAAGGCGAACAATGCGGCTGGGAAGGATGTCTTTCTGTGCGCGGAAAAAGCGGGATTGTTTCTCGTCCGCAAAAGGTAAAAGTTTCCTATTTCGATAGAAACGGCGAAAAGCATCTCTTACAAGCAAAAGGCTTTTTTGCAAAAGCTGTTTGCCATGAATTAGATCATCTCGACGGCGTTTTATATATCGATAAAGCCATTCAAATAGAAAAGGAGTAAGCGTTTATGAAAATCTTGTTTGCAGGGACGCCTGAATTTGCGCTTGCGCCCTTACAAAGCTTGATAGAAAATGGGTTTGACGTGGTGGGGGTACTCACGCAGACGGACAAACCGCAGGGCAGAAAGGGCATTTTAACGCCGCCGCCCGTAAAAACATTGGCGGAGAAATTAGGTGTGCCTGTCATTCAGCCCGAAAAGGCGAAATTTGCTGTGGAAGAAATTAAAGCGTTTGGCGCGGAGCTTATGGTAACCTGCGCGTACGGTCAAATTTTAACGCAGGAAATTTTAGATATTTTCCCGAAAGGCGTGTGGAATATTCACGCGGGATTGTTGCCCAAATATCGCGGCGCGTCTCCCATTCAAAGCAGTATTTTAGCAGGGGAAACGCAAACGGGCGTATCCGTTATGAAAACGGAATTAGGGTTAGACTGCGGAGATATTTTAGCTGTAAAAACCACGGAAATTACACCGACGGAAACATACGGCGAGCTTTCGGATAGATTGTCCGTTTTAGGCGCAGAGCTGATTGTAGACGCCTTAAACTCCCTTAAAAGCGGAGAATACGTTTTAACGCCGCAAGGGGAAGACGACGTGAACGTCGTGCGGAAAATCGGCAAAGAACACGCGCAAATCGATTTTAATAAATCGGCGAAAGAAATCGTTGATTTAATCCGCGGAATGAATCCTGCGCCTATTGCATATACAGCGGCAGACGGGGTGAAAATTAACGTGTATTTGGCGGAAAAGGAGGAAGTTCCTCAAGGGAGCGAGTGCGCGCAAAACGGCGAAGTATTGACGGATACCTTTAAACAAGGATTTGTTGTAAAGTGCGGTGATGGCGCGGTAAAATTGCTTGAAGTGCAAGCCGCAGGCGGTAAGCGCATGAAGGGCGGGGATTTTGTCAACGGCAGAAAGGTGCAAAAAGGACAGGTGCTCTCATGTTAAGCAATCCCGTTTACGATCCCTTTCAAATTTTAACCAAGGTTTATTCGGACGGTGCTTTTTTAAAACAGGCCATTGCCGATACGTATATTGAAGAGCAGTACCGCGCTCGAACGGTAAAAATCGTGTACGGGGTACTTGAAAACGATTTATATTTAGATTTTTGCATCAAGCATTACGCGCCTAAAGCGCCTAAATTGGCGGTGCGGACGATTTTAAAAATCTCGCTGTATATGCTCTTGTTTTTAGGGAAGCAAAAATATATGGTAACCGATTGCGCCGTAACCCTTTGTAAAAAGCTGGGGAAATCGGGGGTAAGCGGGTTTGTCAACGCGTTTTTGCGTCGCTTTGATAAAGAGGAAGTGGACGCGGCTTTGCCTAAAGGGGATGCAGGGGATAGCGTGCGCTATTCGTATCCCTTATTCGCCTATCAAATGCTGAAAAAAGAGTACGGGGCAAGGGCGGCGGAGATTGCAACGGCAAAAAGCGGCGGTGTGTCGGTACGTTTTGTAAAAAATGCGGAAAAATATTTAGAAAAACCGCACACGCAAACGCCGTTTGCGAATAATTACCTTTTTGAGAGTTTTGTCCGCGACGACGGCTATGACGAAGGAGAATATACCTTTCAATCGGTGGGAAGTATTGCCATTTGTAATTGCGTTGCGCCTTGTGAAAACTTGTTGGACGCATGCGCCGCGCCGGGCGGGAAATCGGTGTTGCTGGCGGAAAAATGCAAGCAGGTTACTTCCTTTGAATTGCATCCGCACCGCGTAGCGCTCATTGCCGATTATAAAAAGCGTATGGGTGTGGAAAACGTAACCGAAATGCAAAAGGATAGTGCGGTATTCGACGCGCAATTTGAAGAAAAATTCGATAGCGTGCTTTGCGACGCGCCTTGTTCGGGGTATGGTACGGTAACGGAAAACCCCGATATTAAGCTGTTTAGAACGAAAGAGAGCTTTAACGAATTGAATAAATCGCAGCTTGCCATTTTATCCACCGTAAGCAGATACGTGAAAAAGGGCGGGGCGTTGTATTATTCGACCTGTTCGTTGTTCGAGAGAGAAAACGACGGGATTATCGAGAAGTTTTTAAAAGAACACCCTGAGTATACGGTAGGAGAAATAAACAGCCCGTTGGCGCATGACAAGAAAAAGTTTGGTTTACAGTTTTTACCTGATAAGGCGTTTGGGGCTGGGTTTTACGTGGCTTGTTTGAAGAAGAAAGCGGATGGTATTGT
Organism: Candidatus Scatosoma sp.; assembly: GCA_045660265.1. Taxonomy (GTDB): domain Bacteria; phylum Bacillota; class Clostridia; order Christensenellales; family Borkfalkiaceae; genus Scatosoma. The sequence continues at coordinate 45,841 of JAZRDM010000045.1, forward strand.
TCAGGCGGAAAATTGGACGGAGAAAGACTGACGACGGAACAAATGATTATTTTATTGAGAGAAGGAAACTTGTACGACAGTAAATTTATCCGAAAGGATTAAATAGTAATTTATGAAAAAAATTTTACAAGATTTAAATTACAATCAAATAGAAGAGCTGGTATTATCGCTTGGCGAGAAAAAGTTCCGCGCAAAACAGCTGTATGAAGGATTGACGCAAGGGAAAAGCATTGAAAACATTTCTTCTCTTTCCAAAGCGTTTAAAGAAAAGCTGCTGGAAGAATACGAAAATCAGCCCGTTACCGTTAAAGAAAAATTCCTTTCCGCAGACGGTACGGAAAAATATCTTTTTGAGTTTGCCGACGGGCATCTTGTCGAAGGGGTATTGATGAAATACAAATACGGCTATACGCAATGTATTTCCACGCAGGTGGGGTGTCGTATGGGCTGTAAATTTTGCGCGTCCACGTTAAACGGGCTTATCCGTAATTTAACGGCAGGGGAAATTTTATCCCAAATTTTACTTGTCAACGCTTTGCATAAAGACGAAATGGCGGGGCAAGGAAAAGAAGCGCGTGCGGTTACTAACGTCGTGTTGATGGGCAGCGGTGAGCCGCTGGATAACTATGACGAAGTAGTAAAATTTTTGCAAAACGTAACGGCGGCAGACGGGTTAAATATCAGTGCGAGAAATATCTCGCTGTCCACTTGCGGTCTTGTGCCTAAAATGTACAAGCTGGCGGAAGAGGGGTTGCCTATCAATTTAACCGTATCTTTGCATGCGACGGACGACGAGGCAAGGGCGCGTACAATGCCCGTTGCTAAGGCGTATAAAATTTCTGAAATTTTAAAGGCATGCGAGTATTATTTTAAAAAGACAGGGCGTCGGTATTATTTCGAATATACGCTGATTGACGGCGAAAATTGCGACGAAGAACACGCGCGGGCGTTGATTGAATTGCTGAAAGGAAAGCCCTGCCACGTCAATTTAATCCGCTTAAACGAAGTGAAAGAGCGTAGTTTGAAATCGACGAGCGATAAGCAGGCGTATCGTTTTTTAGGTATGTTAGAAAAGGGCGGTTTGTCGGCGACGCTGCGTAGGCAAATCGGCTCGGATATCGGCGGCGCGTGCGGTCAGCTGCGCGCAAAATATATGGACGAAAACAAGGAGAGCAAGTGAAAATGAAAAGCGTAAAAATTGCCCCGTCTATTTTATCGGCGGATTTTTCAAAGATGGGCGAAGAAGTTGCGGCGTTGGAAAAAGCGGGCGCGGATATAATTCATTGCGACGTGATGGACGGCGTATTTGTCAATAATATCACGTTTGGGATTAAAATGGTGGAAGATATCCGTAAAACGACAAGCTTGCCCTTAGATTGCCATTTGATGATTGTACAGCCCGAAAAATACGTAGAACGCTTTGCGAAGGCAGGTGCGGATATTATTACCGTACATTATGAAGCTTGCAAAGAAAATTTGGCGGAAGTATTGAGCCTTATCAAATCGACGGGCGTGAAATGCGGTGCGGTAATCAATCCCGATACGCCTGTAGAAAAGATAAAAGACGTTATTCCGCTTTGCGATATGGTGCTTGTGATGAGCGTTTTCCCCGGGTTTAGCGGTCAAAAATTTATTCCCGAAGTGCTTGAAAAGGTGCGTCAAGTAAAAGAAATTGTAGACGAATGCGGGAAGGAGATTGATATTCAAATCGACGGCGGCGTAACGGAAGAAAACGTTGCAGATATTAAGGCGGCAGGGGCAAACGTGATTGTCGCAGGCAACACCGTATTTAAGGCGGCGGACAAGGCGAAAGTAATTGCAAATTTAAAAGCATGAAAGGGATTATTTTATTAAACGGCGAGCCGTTTTTAAAAAATATTGACCAGACGGATAGCTACGTAGTGTGTGCGGACGGCGGCTATAACTGGGCAAAGAGTAAGATGAAAATTGACGAAACGGTGGGGGATATGGATTCTGTTTTAGGGGAGATTGATCCCGCACCGAGCGTTGTATATCCCAAAGAAAAAGACCAAACGGACGGCGAACTCGCTTTAGAAAGAATGCTTGTTTTGCATGCGGAAGGGAAGATAGACCGCGTGGAAATTTACGGCGGCGACGGGAAAAGGGAAGATCATTTTTTAGGGAATTTGCATTTGTTGTACCGCTTTGCAAAGGCGGAGTTACCGTGTACAATGTATACCAACCACAGCAGGCTAATTGCTTTTGAAAAAGGGGTAACGCTGACGGGCATGAAAGGGGAAACGATTTCCTTATTACCGTTGGGAAGTGCGGTGGAGATACAAAAAACGACGGGCTTGAAATATGGCGCGGATAATTTGATATTAGCGTATGGAAGCAGTCGCGGAATCTCCAACATTGCGATAGACGAAAGTGTAGAAATTACTTTAAAAAAGGGCGTTTTGCTCTGTATTGTAAATGAATAAAAGAAAAACACCCCCAGCCTTTAGGTAGGGGGTGTTTTGTGTGAATAGTAATGTTACAATTCCAAAATATTTTTAATTTGCGCGACGGCGTCGTCGTAGGTGTCAAATTTGACGATATAGTCGCAAAGGTCGGCGTTTTTCTTTTCGTATTCCGTGGACATAATGCGATTTACCTTGTCTTCAATCGAGCAGTTTTTGCGTAAAATTGCGGTAAGCAAGGCTTTTTTTGCGCGGCTGATATAAATGGTCGTTACGTTGTCAAAATGCGTTTTTAAGGACATTGCGCCGCAAATATCCATCGTTGTTAATACGTGCTTGCCCTTTTGTAAAATTTCTTCTAAATCGGATTTACAAGATCCGTACCCGTGCCCTGCGTACATAGTCGATTGAAAGAGCTCGCCCGTTTCGCACATTTCTCGGAAGGTTTCGATAGGCACGTAATTATACCAGTCGTTTTCTTCTAGAGCCGTGGGGTCTTCCGTGGTATAGCTGATAGGATTTTCGAAACAATCAAATTCCTTTAACAAACGTTTTGCGATTTTCGATTTACCGCACCCGGACGCACCGACAAGCACGAAAATACTGGGCTTGCTAAGGTCGGGTTTTCCGTCTTTTGAATAGCTTTTTGCGATAATTTCGACAATTTTCAAAAATTCATCATACGTGTTGACGGCAAGCATACCCGTCGCTTCTTGGTTCCAAGGCCTGCGCATCAAAATAGGGTATTGCGCGTTAGAATGTAAGACGTTATGCATTGCATCGTCGAATAAAATATCCGTGCTGATTTTATCCTTGCTTGCGCCCATATAAATATGGTCGGTGGGGATTTGCGGGAATTCTTGCTTAATACGTTTGGCGCGTATGCCCATAAATTCAGGCGGTACTGCCGTAGAAACGTATACTTCTGCCATTTGCGAAAGCTTATCCACAAACTCTTTTGCGCCTTCGATAACGGGCATGGTTTCATAAAATTCGGGCTGGGAGAAGAATTCGTGTATAACGTCTACACGCGTGCCAAGTTTTCCCCAACCGCTTGCTTCGTAAATAGAAAGCGGGGGTGTATAGTTGTATTTTTTATTTGCCAGCTCGATAGCGTAGGCTGTGCAGTCCATCAATAAATCATCTACGTCTAATGCGACGGATAAGCGATAGTTTCTATTCATAATTTTCCTCTTATATATAATATATGGTATTTTTTATTTGTTAATCGGAGTAAAAAATTTACTCTTTAAAATAGAGATATATTATATAGGAAAATTTTACAAAAAGCAATAGGTTTTTCAAAAAATACCAGCAAAATCGGGCGAAAAATTAGAAAAATATAAAAAAAATTATTGACGAATGGAGTGTTATATTGTAAAATGATAAAAGAAATTCGCATAAGAAGAGGAGTTATATGGAGAAAAAATTGAGTGCAATTGGAAAATTTTTTGAAGAGTTTAAAAAGTTTATCACCCGCGGTAACGTGTTGGATATGTCCGTTGGTGTTATCGTCGGCGGTGCATTTACGGGTATTGTCAACGGCTTGACGAACAATATTTTACAACCGCTTATCAACTGGATTTTGGCATTGATTATCGGGAAAGACGGTTTGACGGGAGCTATCACAATGCTTTCGCCTGCTATGACGGACGTATTAGACGCAAACGGTGCGGTAATAGGAAGCGAGTTGGATTTGGCAAACTCTATCTATATCGATTGGGGCGCGTTTATTTCGGCAATCATCAACTTCCTTTTGATTGCTATCGTGCTGTTTTCTATCGTGAAAGTCATGAACAACCTTGCGGATATGAGCGAACAAATGTGGAATAATCCCGAATGGAACAAACGCAAAGCGATTGCGAAAATCCGTTATGAAGAACACATGACGAAAAAGCAAGCGAAGGCGGAATGGCTCAAACGCTTTGAAGCGGAAAAGGCGCGTCTTGCGGAAGAAAAACGCCTTGCGGAAGAAAAAGCAGCCAAAGAGAAAGCGGAAGCGGACAAAAAGGCGATGCAAAACACC